>DASVTS010000137.1:0-14532 GCA_036387455.1 Pyrinomonadaceae bacterium
GATGAGCCGGCGGGTGCGCGCGGACGGCGGGCCGGCGGTGCCGGATGAGGCGACCGTCGCCGACGAGGCGACCGTGGCGGCGACCGTCGCCGAATCCGACGGGGCGCCGGAGATTTCGCTCTTCCTGCCGGTGCTGAACGAGGAGCCGAACCTGCGCCCGCTGCACCTGAAGATAGACGAGGCGCTGGCGCACCTCGGGCGCACGGCCGAGGTCATCTACGTGGACGACGGCTCGACCGACGGCAGCCTCGAAGTCCTGCGCGAGTTGGCGCGGCGCGACCCGCGCGTGAGGGTCGTCGCGCTCCGGCGCAACTACGGCCAGACCGCCGCGATGGCCGCCGGCATCGACGCCGCGCGCGGGCACGTGCTCATCCCGATGGACGCCGACTTGCAGAACGACCCGGCCGACATCGAGCGCCTGCTCGACAAGCTCGACGAGGGCTTCGACGTGGTCTCGGGCTGGCGCAAGGAGCGGCAGGACAAGATGGTCTCGCGCAAGATTCCGTCGATGATCGCCAACCGCATCATCTCGCTTATCGGCGGCGTCCGCCTCCACGACTACGGCTGCTCTCTGAAGGCGTACCGCCGCGAGTTCCTCAAGGAGGTCAGGCTCTACGGCGAGATGCACCGCTTCATCCCCATCTACGCCAGTTGGGTCGGGGCGCGCGTCACCGAGATTCCCGTCCGCCACCACCCGCGCACGATGGGCCAGTCGAAGTACGGCCTCTCGCGCACCTTCAAGGTGATGCTCGACCTGATGACCATCAAGTTCATGGCCTCGTACCACACCAAGCCCATCTACGTCTTCGGCATGTTCGGCTTCTTCTCGTTCATCATCTCGGCCGTGGCCTTCGTCTGGGCGGTGCTGCGCAAGCTGAGCGGCGAGTCGTTCATCCGCAACCCGCTCTTCACCATCACCATCGTCATGTTCGCCGTCGGCGTCCAGTTCATCCTCATGGGGCTCCTCGCCGAGATGCTGGTGCGCACCTACCACGAGTCGCAGTCCAAGACAATCTACGCCGTCCGCGAGCGCCTCGGCTTCCGCGACGAGGGGTAGCGGCGCGGCTTCGGGCCGGCGTTCTAAAAATTTCCGCGCGCGCCGCCAACCATGCGGCGCGCGTTCGTGTCTGAGGTTTTATGAAAAGACTTCTGGCCTGCGCGGCGCTCGTCTGGCTCGCGGCCTCGCGCGCCGCCGGGCAGGAGGGCGGGGCGCCCGCGCCCCCGCTCGCACGCCCCGGGGACGCTTCGGCCGAGGCCGGGCGGCTGCTCGGGTCGCGGGCGGACAGGGAGCGCGCGTGGGGCGCGTACCTCGCGGGCGCGTACGACCTGAAGGAGCACGCGCCGCTGCTCGTCGGGCTGCTCGGGGACGCCGAAGGCGCGGCGGGCGGGCGGGAGGACGAGCCGGCCGTCAGGCGCGCGGCGCTCGACGCCCTCATCCGGCTCGACGCCGAGGTGCCCGCCGAGACGCTGCTCCCGCTCTACGAACTCGCGCCCGACGAGGTGGTCATCCTGCTCGCGCGGGCGCCCGAGCGGAACGCCGCGGCGCTGCTCCCGCTCTTCTCAGGGGAGGCGCCGGACGCGCGCTGGCTCGCGCTCGGCAACCTGCTGGCGGAGGCGCGCGCGCGAGGGTTCGCCACGCGGCTCCTCGCGGGGCTGAAGGTCATGGCGACCGTCCACGTCTACGACCGCGAAGGCGCGCACGGCTACAACGGCGGGGGCGGCGGCGGGTGCGGCGGCGACCGCCTCTTCGCGCCGACGCCCGAAGGGTTCCCGCCCTTCGGCCGCTACGCGCTGACCGCGACCCCCCGGCGCGGCGCGGCCGTCGTCGCGCGGGGGCGCCACACCGTCTTCTACGTGCGCGCCGACGCCGCGCGCGGCCTCACGTCCGACGCGTCCTGCGAGGTCGAGCGGGACGCGTACCGCGTCGAGTACCTGGCCGACCTGCTCGGGACGACCGGGGAGGATTTGGGGCTTGAGGCGCGGCCCTCTCACGAAATCGTCTGCCGCGACGCGCGCCAGTGCCGCCGCGCGCTCTCCGCCCTGCGCGACGAGGAGGCGGGGGCTTACGCGAGGGTGCTCGAACGTCTCGACGGCGCCGGGCTGCTCGAACCGGACGAGGCCGCAGGGCTGGAGCCCGACCTCACCTTCAACCTCTACGACCAGCGCGACCGGAGGGCTTTCGCGCTGCCCGCGAAACTGGCGGGCGTCAGAATCCATCTCGTCGGCGGGGCCGCGGACGCCGAAGACGACGGACGGCAATAAAGCCGCGCCGCGTTCGCCCGCCCGCGCCGCCGTGTTGTATCTTGGCGGCGATGCGCGAAGAGTTAGAGCCGGTCTATGAAAAGCTGCGCGCGTGGTGCCGCGCGAGGGGCTACGCCGGCCACGACCCCTTCGACGCGCTCAACAGCCGCCTCTTCCGCGCGACGCCGCTCAGGCACTCGCGCCTCGCGCGCCTCGCCTGGACGCAGCTCTTCAAGCGCTCGCCCGTCAACCTCCGCGCGCCCGCCCTGGTCCCGCCGCAAAGGAACTCGAAGGGGACGGCGCTCTTCGCGCTCGCCGCCCTCTCGCGCTTCCGCGCGGGGGGAAGAGAAGAGGACGCGCGCGAGGCGCGCACGCTGCTCGACGACCTGCTCTGCGCGCGCGTCAGGACGAAGCACGGCGCCGCGTGGGGCTACAACTTCGACTGGCAGGGGCGCGCCTTCTACGCCCCGCGCGGCACGCCCACGGTCGTCCCCACCGCCTTCGCCGTCCGCGCGCTCACCGAGGCGGTCGCCGCGCTCGACACGCCGGGCGAAGAGGGCACGGTCTCGCAGGGCGTCTGGGAGTACCTGACGGCCGCGACCGGCGCGTGCCAGTTCATCCTCGAAGACCTCAGCCGCTCGGACGAGACCGAGGCGGAAGTCTGCTTCAGTTACACGCCGCTCGACCGCACGCGCGTCTTCAACGCCTCGCTGCTGGCGGGCGAGGCGCTGGCCTCGGCGGGCGCTATCACCGGCCCGCGCCGCTGGGGCGACTACGCGCTGCGCGCGGCGCGCTACGTCGTGCGGCGCCAGCGCGCGGACGGCTCGTGGGCCTACGGCGCGGACTCTTACCAGTCCTGGTCGGACAACTTCCACACGGCCTTCGTCCTGACCTCGCTCGCGCGCATCCGGCGGGCCTGCGCGGCGCAGCTTGAGACGGACGCGGCGACGCGGGACGAGATTGACGACGCGGTCGGGCGCGGTTACGACTTCTGGCGCGGGCGGTTCTTTCTTGCGGACGGGTGGCCGAAATACTACCATCGGGCGGCGCACCCAGCCGACGCGCACTCGGCGGGCGCCGCCCTCGTCGCGCTCGCGGAGCTGCGCGACACGGAGCCGGACGCCGGCGAACTCGCGGCGCGCGTCGCCTCCTGGGCGCTCGGCGAACTCTACGACCCGCGCGGCTTCTTCTACTACCAGAAGCGCCGCCTCTACACGGTGCGCACGCCCTACATGCGCTGGTCACAGGCGTGGATGCTCTACGGGCTCGCAAGGACTTTGGAAGTAGACGGTGGACGGTAGACAGTAGCCGGCAGGCTCCGCTTTCCGGGCGCCGCCGCTTTCAGGCCGGGCGCCCGACCGGCGAAGGGTCTTCTACTGACTTCCGTCTACCGTCCACCCGCTTCATGCTCATCTGGGTTGACTTGGCGAACTCGCCGCACGTGCCGTTCTTCCGGGCGCTGGCCGAGGAGTTCAGGGCGCGCGGACACGAGGTCGCGGCGACGGCGAGGGAGTTCGCGCAGACGGTCGAGCTGGCCGAGGCGGCGGGCCTGCGGCCGACAATCGTCGGCGGCCACGGCGGCGGGCGCCTGTCGGGCAAGGCGGGGAACCTTCTGGGGCGCGCGCTCTCGCTCGCCGCGTGGGCGCGCGGGCGCGGGGTCGGGCTCGCCGCCGGGCACAACTCTTATTCGCAGCTCGTCGCGGCGCGGCTGCTGGGCCTGCGCGCGGTGACGCTGATGGACTACGAGCACCAGCCCGCCAACCACCTCGCGTTCCGCCTCGCGTCGCGCGTGCTCGTCCCCGCGGCGTTCCCCGAGGAGGCGCTGAGGCGCTCGGGCGCGCGCCCGCGGAAGGTCAGGCGCTACGACGGCATCAAGGAGGACGTCTACCTCGCGGACTTCGCGCCCGACCCGCGCTTCCCCCGAGAGTTGAGGGAGCGCTTCGGGGTTGATTTGACGAGGGACACGCTGGTCGTCGTCCGCCCGCCCGCGGGCGAGGCGCTCTACCACCGCTTCGAGAACGAGCTGTTCGCGGGGCTGCTCGCGCGCCTCGTCGCCCGGCCCGGCGCGAAGGTCGTCCTGCTGGCGCGCGGCGCGGCGCAGCGCGAGGCCCTGACGGCGCGCTTCCGGGCGCCGAACCTCTTCGCGCCGCGCGAGGCGCTCGACGGCTCGAACCTCGTCGCCGCCGCCGACCTCGTGGTGAGCGCGGGCGGGACGATGAACCGCGAGGCCGCGGCGCTCGGCGTCCCGGCCGCGACCGTCTACGCGGGGCGCTGGGCGGCCGTGGACGAACAGCTCGTCCGTGAGGGCCGCCTCCGGCGCATCAGCACGCGCGAAGATGTGGAAGCCCTGCGCGTCGAGAAGAAGGGCGACACGAGCCCGCGCCGCCGGACGGGCGTCCGCGCGGAGGTGGCCGAACTGATATTAGAAGGGAGTCAGGAGTCAGGAGTCTGAAGTCTGGAGTCAAGACAGAGCCGCTTTCGGCCCTCGCCATCAACTCCAGACTCCTGACTCCTGACTCCTGACTCCAGACTCCTGACTATTCCTGATGAGGGCTGAACGCACGGAGAAGTTGAAGGTGGGCGCGCGCGCGGTGCGGGCGCCGGCCCGCGCGCCCAGATGGGTCGTGCCGGCGGTGAAGGCCGCGCTGGTCGCGGCCGACGCGGCGCTGGCGGCCGGGGTCTTCGCGGCGGCCTACGTGCTGCGCGAGGGGGCCGGGCGGCGGCTCCTCCTTGGGTTCAGCCTCGACCGCGGGTTCACGTGGGAGCCGCAGTTCGAGCCGTACGCGGCGCTGCTCTGGTTCGTCGTGCTGGTGCGGCTGCTGTCGAACGCCTACTACGACCTCTACCGGCTGCGCGGCGAGTTCTCCTACTTGGACGAGTGCGTGCGCGTCGCCCGCGCGGCGGCCGTCGGGTCGCTCGTCATCGTGGCGTGGGCGTTCCTCTACCGCGGCGGGTTCGAGTTCCGCGCCTTCTCCTACGCGCGCGGCGTCTTCGTCCTCGACTTCTTCCTCGCGCTCGCGGCCTACGCCGTCCTGCGCCTCGCGGCGCGCGCCGTGCAGAGCGCCGTCCGCCGCCGCGAGGTGAACCTCATCCCGACGCTCGTCGTCGGGCGCGGCGCCGAGGCCGCGATGTGCGTCCGCGAGATGCGCGCGCGCCGCGAGCTGGGCTACAGGGTCATCGGCGTGGTCGAGACCGGCGCCGGGCCTCTGGACGAGATGTTCGAGGGCGTGCCCGTCGTCTCGGACCTCGCGGGGCTGCCCGACGCCATCCGCGAGACGGGCGCCAACGAGGTCATCATCACCGACACGACGCTCTCGGGCGACATGCTCTTCGAGGTGATGATGCGCGTCGGCCGGCGGCGCGGCGTCGAGTTCCGCGTCGCCCCCTCGCTCTTCAACTGCCTGCCGCGCAAGACGGAGGTCGACCAGATCGGCGTCCTCCCCGTCATCACGCTCTTCCGCGAGCCTTTGGGGCAGGGCGCGCGCGTCGTCAAGCGCGCCTTCGACATGGCGGTCGCCGCCTCCGCGCTCGTCGTGCTCTCGCCGCTGTGGCTCCTGATGGCGCTGCTCATCAAGCTCGACTCGAAGGGGCCGGTGCTCTACCGGCAGGAGCGCGTCGGGATGGACGGGCGCATCTTCCTCTTCCTCAAGTTCCGCACGATGCGCGCCGGGGCCGACGACGCCGCGCACCGCGAGTTCCAGCGCAAGTACATCGCCGGGCGCCCCGAGACGAACCTCGGCGACCCGGCCCGGCCCGTCTACAAAATCCACGACGACCCGCGCGTGACGCGCACGGGCCGCTGGCTCCGGCGCACGAGCCTCGACGAGCTGCCGCAGCTCCTGAACGTCCTGCGCGGCGACATGAGCGTCGTCGGCCCGCGCCCGCCCATCCCCTACGAGGTGGAGGCGTACGCGCTCTGGCACCGCAAGCGGCTCGACATGAAGCCGGGGATGACCGGGCTCTGGCAGGTCTCGGGCCGCAACCGCCTCTCGTTCGACGAGATGGTGCGCCTCGACCTCTTCTACATCGAGAACTGGTCGCTCTGGCTCGACCTCAAGATCATGCTGCGCACGCTCCCCGTCCTCCTGCGCGGAGAGGCGTACTAGGTGCTAGGCGACGCGGCGCGCAGGCTCCTCTCGGGCGGCCCGGCGGCGTGGCTCGAACGCGCGACGGTGGCGTGCCTGTTCCTCCACGCCGTCGCCGCGCCGCACTCGATAGCAGCGACGCAGACGGCGTGGCTTCTGGCGATGCTCTTCTGGGTCGCGCGCCTCTGCCTTCGGCCGCGCCCGCCGCTCTTCAGCACGCCGGTGGACCCGTGGCTGCTCGGCTTCTTCGTCCTCACGTTCCTGACGGCGCTCACCTCCTACAACCCGGAGGTCTCCATCGGGAAGCTGCGCGCGGCGAGCCTCTTCACGGTCGTCTACGTCGCCTCGCAGAACGTGCGCGACGCGAGGGTGATGCGGGCGCTGACGCTCGCGCTCGTCGCCTCGTGCGCGCTCGGGCTCGTCTACACGTTCGGCGTCTACGCGCGCGGGCGCGGCGTCAAAATCCGCGCGATGACGGCCGAGAGCCCGCTGCGCGCCGTCGGGCTGCTTGAGGGCGACACGGTGCTCTCGGTGGACGGCGTGCCGGTGCGGAGCCCTTCGGAGGTGCTGCGGCGAATCGAGCGGGAGGGGCCGGCGCCGCGCGAGCGCGCTCTGCGCCTGCCGGACGGGACGGTCGCGTGCCGCTGGGACGAGCACCTGGCGTGCGTCCGCGTCTACCGCGCCGAGGCGCTGCCCGCGGCGAACGTCGCGCGCGACTCGCTGCCGCGGGGCGGGACGGCCGCCGCCCGGCTCGGCATCCTGAGTTGGACGCGCGGGCGCGACGAGCGCGCGAGCGGCCTCTACGGCCAGTACCAGACCTACGCCGAGGTCTTGCAGCTCGTCGCGGCGCTGGCGCTCGGGCTGCTGGTCTCTCTGCGGCGGAAGCTGAGCTGGAAGGGGGCGCTGCTGGGGCTCGCGGTGGCGGGGTTCGTGGGGGCGCTGCTGCTGACGGTGACGCGCGCGTCGTGGGCCGGCTTCCTCGCCGCGGCCTTCACGGTCGCGCTCGTCGGGGCGAGCCGGCGGACGCTCCTCGTCACGGCCGCGCTCGCGCTGCCGCTCGTCGTGGCCGGGCTCCTCGTCTTGCAGCAGAAGCGGCAGGTCGGCTTCATCGACACGAAGGAGGGCTCGACCTCGTGGCGGCTGCTGGTCTGGCGCGAGGGCGCGGAGGTGCTTTTGAGCAAGCCGCGCCACCTGCTCGTCGGGGTCGGGATGGACTCGCTCAAGCGGCGCTGGCGCGAGTGGGGCATGTTCGACCGGGGGCGCCAGCCGTGGGGGCACCTCCACTCGACGCCCTTGCAGATAGCCTTCGAGCGCGGCGTGCCGGCGCTCCTGCTGTGGGCGGCGTGGCTTTTCGTCTACGGGCGGATGCTGTGGCGGCTGGCGCGGGGCGGGGCGGGGGGCGACTGGGTCGCGCGCGGGCTCGCGCTCGGCGCGCTGGGCGGGCTCGTCGGGTTCGTCTCGGCCGGGCTCGTCCACTACAACTTCGGCGACTCCGAGGTGGTGCAGGTCTTCTACCTCATCATGGGGCTCGCCCTCGCCGCCGAGCGGCTTTCCGGCGGGCGCGGGCCCGCGGCGGCGTGAACCGCGGGCGGCGGGCGCGCGTATACCAAGCGGGTTAGAGGAAGGGAAACGAGATGAAGAAACTTGCCGGCCTGCTCGCCTTCGCCGTCGCGCTCGTGGGCGCGATTCTGCTGACGCAGTACTATTCGCGGCGCAACCCGCCGCCGCCCGTCCCGGCGCTCGCGCCGCCGGCGCTGCCCGGCATGCCGCCGCCGGCGGGCTCGGGCGTGACGACGGCGCCGCCGCCCGGCTCCTACGCGGACGCGCGCGGGAACGCCCCCGTCACCTTCAAGCCGCAGCTCGTCACGCTCGACCTCAAGGGGCGGAAGGGGCACGTCTCGCTGGTGCTGGAGCGCGACCCGGCGCGGCCCGCGCCCGCGAGCGTGTGGGTCTGGGCCTACTTCTTCAGCACGGACGCGCCCGGCCGCTACTGCGCGGGCGAGCCCGTCGAGGTGCGCCGGCCCTTCGCGGACGGCGCGGCGCGCGCCGAGGTCAGGGTGGAGATGCCCGTCGCCGACTGCCCCGCGCCGCGCACGCCCTCCTCCACCTACTACGCCCGCGCCAACGTCTCCGCCGAGTCGGCCTTCGCCTCCCGCCTCGCCGAGCAGCGCGTCAGCTACGACGTCACGCAGGCCACCCCCGTCGTCGTGGCCGGGCACAGGTAGACCCCGCAAGTCTCCGGCGGCGGCCCCGTTCAGACGTTGACAGCGGCCGAGGCAGACTTTGAAACTCTCCGACGGAGGCACCTTTATGAGTCACGTTGAACGGCGGACGGCGCGCGGCGCGCGTCCGCTCTCCCTGCTGGTTCTCGTCACGCTGGCCCTGCTGGCCTCCGCCTGTAGCAGGGCGGACGACTCCGACGTCACGCGTCCGGGCTCACAGTCCAACGCCAACGCGGGCGCCCCCTCCGCCCAGCCCGAGGCGAAGGAGGCGACGGGGACGCTGGGCAGACTCGAATACGACGGCTACGCGCGCACGCGCGCCGGGGACGACGGGGCCGGCGGCGAGCGCTACGCGCAGATAGACGAGAACCCGTTCCTCGACGCGTCACGGGCGCCGCTCTCGACCTTCTCGGTGGACGTGGACACGGCCTCCTA
Source organism: Pyrinomonadaceae bacterium (assembly GCA_036387455.1). Lineage (GTDB taxonomy): Bacteria > Acidobacteriota > Blastocatellia > Pyrinomonadales > Pyrinomonadaceae > QHXN01. Next base: position 8,984 of record DASVTS010000137.1, read on the forward strand.
CAGCAACACGCGGCGCTTCCTCTCCGAGGGGCGCCTGCCGCCGCGCGACGCCGTGCGCATCGAGGAGCTGGTCAACTACTTCACCTACGAGTACCCGCAGCCGGACGGCCCGGCGCCCTTCTCCGTCACGGCCGAGGTCGCCGAATGCCCTTGGGACGCGCGCCACCGCCTCGTCCACATCGGGCTCCAGGGCCGCAAGCTCTCGGCCGAAGATTTGCCGCCCGCCAACCTCGTCTTCCTCGTGGACGTCTCGGGCTCGATGGCCTCGCCCGACAAGCTCCCGCTCGTCAAGTCGTCCCTGCGGACGCTGGCCGAGCAGCTCAGGCCGCGCGACCGCGTGGCCGTCGTCACCTACGCCGCCACGACCGGCGTCGCGCTGCCCTCGACGGCGGGCGACCGCAGGGACGAGATAGTCGCCGCGGTCGAGCGGCTCCGCACGGGCGGCTCGACCAACGGCGGCTCGGGCATCCGGCTCGCCTACCGCGTCGCCCAGGAGAACTTCATCCGCGGCGGCACGAACCGCGTCATCCTCGCCACCGACGGCGACTTCAACGTCGGCGTGACGAGCGAGACGGAACTCGTCGGGCTGATTGAGGAGAAGCGGCGCGGCGGCGTCTTCCTCTCCGTGCTCGGCTTCGGCGGGGGCAACCTCAACGACTCGATGATGGAGAAGCTGGCCGACAAGGGGAACGGCAACTACTCCTACATCGACACGCCGGCCGAGGCCGACAAGGCGCTGGGCGAGCAGGTCGCCGGCACGCTGGCGACGATTGCGAAGGACGTCAAGATTCAGGTCGAGTTCAACCCGCGCCTCGTCGCCGGCTACCGGCTCATCGGCTACGAGAACCGCCTGCTCGCCGACCGCGACTTCAACGACGACCGCAAGGACGCGGGCGAGATAGGCGCCGGCCACACGGTGACGGCGCTCTACGAGGTCGTCCCGGCGGGCGAGAGGCTGGAGAACCCGGGCGTGGACGAGCTGAAGTACGGCCGGCCCGCGCCGCCCGCGCCGGGGGCGAACGCCGCCGAGCTTTTGACCGTCAAGCTGCGCTACAAGGAGCCGGACGGCGACGAGAGCAAGCCCCTCAACGTCGGCGTCCCCGACGCGCGGGCGAGCTTCAGGAACGCCTCGGCGAACTTCAAGTTCGCGGCGGCGGTCGCCGAGTTCGGCATGCTTTTGCGCGACTCGCGCTACAAGGGGCAGTCATCCTACGACGGCGCGGCGGAGCTGGCGCGCGCCTCGGCCGGCCCCGACCTGCGCGGCCACCGCGCGGAGTTCGTCCGCCTCGTCGAGACGGCGCGCTCCCTCTCGGCGCGCGAGAACGCCGGCCGTTAGCCCGCTTTCCTATTCCTTATTTCCTACTCGCTCGCCCCGCGTAAGGGGAAAACCGGCCGAAACCGGCGCCGCGCGGCGCCGGTTTCGGCCCGCGCCCCCGGCCGGTATCCCCCTTTCCTTGACACCATTTACCGTCGCCGTTATCATCCTTGTTTTCGGCTGGGGCTGGCCGACGCGTCCGTGTAGTTATGTTCGAGTCTTTATCCGACAAGCTGAAGCGCGCGCTGAAGAATCTGCGCGGCGAGGGCGTGCTCACGCCGGAGCACGTGGAGGCCGCGCTGCGCGAAATCCGCCTCGCCCTCCTCGAAGCCGACGTCAACTACAAGGTCGCCAAAGACTTCATCGCGTCGGTCAAGGAGAAGGCCGAGGGGCAGCACGTCTGGGACGGCCTGAAGCCTTCGGAGCAGGTCGTCAAGATAGTCTTCGACGAGCTGGTCGAGCTCCTCGGCGGCACCTCGTCGCGGCTGGTCTTCACGAAGACGAGCCCGAACGTCGTGATGATCGTCGGCCTCCAGGGGTCGGGCAAGACGACCTCGACGGGCAAGATAGCGATGTGGCTGGCGAAGAACCAGCAGCGGAAGCCCTTGCTCGTCTCGACGGACGTCAACCGCCCGGCCGCGCGCCAGCAGCTTGCCGTCATCGCCAGGGCCACGGGGCAGGCCATCTTCGAGAAGCCCGAGTCGAACGACCCCGTCGAGCTGGCGCGCGAGGCCTTCCGGCACGCGCAGCAGACCGGCTACGACACGCTCCTCATCGACACGGCGGGCCGCCTCCACGTGGACGAAGAGTTGATGGAGGAGCTGGTTCAGATCAAGGCCGAGACGCGGCCCGCCGAAATCCTCTTCGTCGCCGACGCGATGACGGGCCAGGACGCGGTGCGCTCCGGCGAGGAGTTCCACCGCCGGGTCGGCGTGACGGGCGTCGTCTTGACCAAGATGGACGGCGACGCGCGCGGCGGCGCCGCCCTCTCCATCAAGCAGGTGACGGGGCAGCCGGTGAAGTTCGTCGGCGTGGGCGAGAAGTACGACGCGCTGGAGCCCTTCTACCCCGACCGCATCGCGCAGCGCATCCTCGGGATGGGCGACGTGCTCTCGCTCATCGAGGAGGTGCAGTCGAAGGTTGACCAGTCGGAGGCCGAGGCGCAGCTCGAAAAGTTACAGAAGAACAAGTTCACGCTCGACGACTTCCGCGGTCAGCTCCGCCAGGTTAAGAAGCTCGGCTCGTTCTCGAAGATCATGAAGCTGCTGCCCGACCAGCTCCTCGGCGGGATGGGGATGCCGCAGCTCGACGAGGAGCAGACGGCCGAGATGGAGCAGCAGCTCAAGCGCACCGAGGCGATCATCGACTCGATGACGCGCGAGGAGCGCGAAGACCACCGCATCCTGAACGCGAGCCGGCGGCGGCGGGTGGCGCGCGGGTCGGGCTCGACCGTCACCGAGGTCAACCAGCTCGTCAAGCAGTACGTCGAGATGCGGCAGATGATGCAGCAGCTCTCGCGCTCGGGCCTCTTCGGGGGCGCGGCCGGGGGCGGCGGCATGAAGGGCCGGATGATGCGCCGGATGGCCGGCATGATGGGCATGCCCGACATGAGCGGCATGATGGGCGGCGGCGGCGGCGAAGACGAGGCCGGCATGCCGCAACTGCCCGCCGCGCCCGGCGGCGGCGGCGCCCGCCGGAAGAAGAAGCCACGGCATAAGAAAAGAAAGTAGACAGTCGTTTTTCGGAGGTTGAATGTTAGCAATCAGACTGATGCGCATGGGCGCGAAGAAGAGCCCGTCTTACCGCGTTGTCGTCAAGGAGAAGCTGTCGAAGCGCGACGGCGCCTACGTCGAGAACGTCGGCTTCTACAACCCGACGCGCGACCCGGCCGAGGTGCGCCTCGACATGGAGCGCGTCAACTACTGGATCGAGCGCGGCGCGCAGCCGACCGACACCGTCCGGCAGTTGATCCGCCAGCAGGCGCGGGCGGCGCGGGCCGCCGAGGCCCAGCCCGCGGCCTAAACCCCGAATGATGAAGGAAGCCGTCGAGTTGATCGTCAGGCGCCTCGTCCGCGAGGGCGAGGCGGTGGACGTGCGCGAGGTCGAGCGCGACCGCTCGACGAGCGTCATCGAGATTCGCGTGGCGCAGGCGGACGTCGGCAAGGTCATCGGCCGGCAGGGCCGCACGGTCAAGGCCCTGCGCTCGCTCCTCTACGCGGCGGGGCAGAAGAAGGGCCGCCGCTACGTCCTCGAAATCGTCGAATGAGCGGCGGGGACGCGGACGCCCTCGGGGCGTTGGAGCTGGTGCTGGTGGCGCGGGTCGCCCGGCCGCGCGGGGTCCGGGGCGAGGTCGCCTGCGAACTCCTGACCGACTTCCCCGAGCGGTTCGAGCGGGTCGAGGAGCTGATCGCGGTCTTCCCCGGCGGCGGGCGTCGGCGGCTCGGACTCGAAGGCCACTGGCTCCACGGCGACCGCGTCGTCCTGAAGCTTGAGGGCTACGACACGCCGGAGGCGTCGGCCGCGCTCGCGGGCTGCGAGCTGGCCGTGCCGGAGTCCGAGGCGGTCGAGCTGGAGGAGGGCGAGTTCTACGACTGGCAGCTCGAAGGCTGCCGCGTCGAGACGGTCGAGGGGCGCGACGTGGGCGCCGTCCGCGAGGTGCTCCACACGGGCGGCGAGGCCCCCGTCCTCGTCATCCGCGACGAACGGGGGCGCGAAAACCTCGTCCCGCTGGCCGAGAGCATCTGCGTCGAGATAGACGTCCACGCGAAGCTCATCCGCGTGGACGCGCCCGAAGGGCTTTTGGAGATGTAAACCGTGAACCGTAAACCGTGACGAGAAAAATTTACTTGTCACGGGCACGGCCGGCGGCTTTCAACTCGTCACGGTTTACGGTTCACGGTCTACGTGCTTCGTTTTGACATCATCTCCATCTTCCCGGAGTTCTTCCGGGGGGTGTTCGACTTCGGCATCGTGCGGCGGGCGCGCGCCGCCGGGCTGGTCGAGATAGCGGCGCACGACCTGCGCGGCTGGACGCACGACCGGCACAAGGTCGTTGACGACCGCCCGTTCGGCGGCGGCGACGGGATGGTCCTGAAGCCCGAGCCGATCTTCGAGGCGGTCGAATCTTTGACGGGGGCGGCGGGCGACGCGGGCTCGCTCCGCGAGGCCCGCAAGCGCGTCGTGCTGCTCTCGCCGCAGGGCCGCCCCCTGACGCAGGCGCTCGCGGGCGAGCTGGCGACGGCCGGGCAGGTGGTCGTCATCTGCGGCCGCTACGAGGGCGTGGACGAGCGCGTCGCGGAGGCCCTGGCGACCGACGAGGTCTCCATCGGCGACTACGTCCTGTCGGGCGGCGAGCCGGCGGCGGTCGTCCTCGTGGACGCGGTGACGCGGCTCATCCCCGGCGCCCTGGGGAGCGAGACCTCGGCGGTCAACGAGTCCTTCTCCGAAGGGCTCCTCGACTTCCCGAACTACACGCGCCCCGTCGAGTTCCGCGGGCGGCGGGTGCCCGAGGTCCTTCTGGGCGGCCACCACGCGGAGGTCGCGCGCTGGCGCCGCGCGGCGGCCCTGCGCAAGACGCGCCGCAACCGCCCCGACCTCTTCGAGCGCGTCGGGCTGAGTGAGAAGGAGCGCGCCGCGCTCGACGAAGGACAGGATTTGAGCTAACGGATTTTCGCGGGTGGTCGGAAGGCGAAGGCGCCCCGCGGGGCGGGCCCTGCTGACTACCGGCTACTGACTACTGACGACTGCTTTTCGAGGTGAATCATGAACCGCTTGGACAGTATTGACAGCGCGCTGTTGCGCACGGACATCCCGGCCTTCGCGCCGGGCGACACGGTGCGCGTGCACGTGCGCATCAAGGAGTCGGAGACGAAGGAGCGCCTCCAGGCGTTCGAGGGCGTCTGCATCGCGCGCACGGGCGGCGGCATCCGCGAGACCTTCACGGTGCGCAAGACCAGCTTCGGCGTCGGCGTCGAGCGCATCTTCCCCGTCCACGGCCCCGTCATCGGCCGCGTCGAGGTGGTGCGCCGCGGCCGCGTCCGCCGCGCCAAGCTCTACTACCTGCGCAACCTGCGCGGCAAGGCGGCCCGCATCAAGGAGCTCGACACGCGCCAGTCGACTAAGGGCGGCGGCGGCCAGGCCCAGGGCGCCTCGGCCTCGAACAAGGGCAAGTAACGCGCAATTGCAGAAGTCAGAGTGCAGAGTGCAGAATTAAAGGAAGCCCTTTCCTTAATTC
>DASVTS010000138.1:0-37535 GCA_036387455.1 Pyrinomonadaceae bacterium
GGCGGCGAGGGGGGCGTGCGCTGCTGGTTGGCGGCCGCGGCGTTGCGGCGTATCTGGTCGCCGCGCTGGCGGAAGAATTCGGCGATGGAGTCGACGCTGTCGTAGGTCTTGCCCGAGTAGCGGCTCTCCTGCTTCGAGGTCTCGCCGCGCAGCACGCGCGCCGCGTGGCGCGACTCGAGCGCCGAGGAGCTGCGCGCGAACGAGAGCCACGACGCGCCGCGCGAGAGGTCTTCGACCGATTCGAGCGGCATCTCGTTCAGGAACTGCGAAGGCTCGGACGCCATCTCCTCGCCGTAGACGCGCCGCCGCATCGCGTGCGAGAGGTAGAGGTACGCTTCCGCGCGCGTGATGGCGACGTAGCAGAGGCGCCGCTCCTCCTCCAGCTCGGCCTGGTCGGCCGCCGCCCGCGAATGGGGAAACAGCCCGTCCTCCATCCCGACGATGAAGACGACGGGGAACTCAAGCCCCTTCGCCGAGTGCATCGTCATCAGCGTCACCGGCGCGTCCTGCTTGTACTGGTCGGTGTCCGCGACCAGCGCGGCGGCGTCGATGAAGTCGCGCAGGCCGCCGCCCTCCTCCCGGTCGTAGTCCACCGCGGCGTTGACCAGCTCCTGCAAGTTCTCCAGGCGGCTCTCGGCCTCGTCGGAGTTCTCGGCCTTGAGCGCGTCGGCGTAGCCGGTGTCGAGGATGGCCGCCTTGACGACCTCGGAGGCCGACTCCTTCTGCGCGCGCGCGACGAGCCCCTCGATGATGGTCTGGAACTTCCTGAGCGCGGAGGCGGCGCGCGGGCTGAACCCCTCGGGCCGCTCGGTGATGATGCCGATGGCCTCCCAGAGCGAGACGCCGTAGTCCTTCGCGCGCCGGTCGAGCTCGTCCAGAGTCTGCTTGCCCAGGCCCCGCGTCGGCGTGTTGACGACGCGCATCAGCGCGACCGAGTCGTGCGGGTTCAGGGCGAGCTTGAGGTACGAGACGACGTCGCGCACCTCGGCGCGCTCGTAGAAGGAGAAGCCGCCGACGATGTTGTAGCCGAGCCCCGTGCGCCTCAGCGCCTCCTCGAAGACGCGCGACTGCGCGTTCGTGCGGTAGAGGACGGCGGCGCGCGCCTTCGCGTCCAAGCGCCGGTGCTCCTCGATCTTGGCGGCGACGAAGCGGGCCTCGCCCTCGGCGTCCTGCGCCTGGTAGTAGCGGATGGGCGCGCCCGCCGGGTTGGCCGTCCAGAGCGTCTTCTCCTTCCGCTCGGTGTTGTGCTTGATGACGGCGTCGGCCGCGTCGAGGATGGTCTGCGTCGAGCGGTAGTTCTGCTCCAGCTTGATGGTGCGCGCCTCGGGGTAGTGCTGCTCGAAGTTCAGGATGTTCGAGATGTCCGCGCCGCGCCAGCGGTAGATGGAGTTGTGCGTGTAGATGCCGCCCGCGACGTAGTTGTGCGTGCGCTCCACATCGAAGTCGTAAATCTTGCCCGTGTAGGTCGAGCGTTCGACGGAGACGACCTCGTCGTATTCCACGCCGGTCGTGGAGCTGACGTAGACGCGCATCCCCGGGAGCACGTGGGAGGCGGGCGTGAAGTGCAGCGCCGTCCCTTGCTTCAGGTTGGTTTTCAGGATGACGTTGACGCCGCCGAGCGCTTCGGTAACTTTGTCGTGCAGCGCGACGATCTTGCCGAAGTCGCTGGTCGCCACGCGGAGGCGCCACCCGACGCGCTTGTGCGGCGTAGTACCGACGCCGACGGTCTTCAGGCGGTTCACGTCTTCCATGTCCGAGCCCAGGACTTCGCAGTAGTGGAGGGTGTTATGCCGCGAGTCCTTGCAGAGCGTGACGCTGAAGTTGCGGCGCCTCTGTAAGGTCGTGCATTTCGGCGTGTGGTGCGGGTGCTCGAACGACATCTGTTTGGCGGCGAGCAGGGCGCGCGCGCCGCGCTCCGTGTTCACGCCGGCGAAAAGTCGATCAATGGCGGGCTGGGGCATCTTGCCCCCGGCGACCGCCTTGAACATGACGGTTGGCAGCCCGTACGTCGCGGCGTAAAAATTCTCCCAGAAGCGCGCCTCTTCTTCGGTGGCGCAGGCTTCGAGTAGCCAGATGGCGTCGGCCCGCTCCTGGTTAGTCCGGCGCACGAACCCCATCGCCTCGCCGTGCACGCCCTCCGAGCGGTAGCGCCGCGTCACCCCCACCCGGAAGCCCACGCCACGCTTTTGCATCAGGTAGGTGAAGAAGATGTCATCGCCTTCGCCGTCGCCGACGATGTACCGCGCGAAATGTATGTGATCGGGCGTGGTCGTCAACTCGTAGCCGCGCTTCGTGCGGATCGTCACCACCGGCTTGTTAGCCGCGGCGCGGCGGCTGACGCGCGTGACCTTGCTCAACTGCGTGTGCCCGTTGCCCTTGGCGCTGAGCACCATGTCGCCGGCCCGTACCTCTTCCGCCCTGACTGCCCCACGCTCGGTCTCAATCATCGTCCCGGCGACGACGCACTGTGACTCGTCGCCGACGACGCAGATGTTGTGCTGCTTCTGGGTGAGGAAGTTGATGAGGGCGAACTGGAGGGCGTTGGTGTCCTGGTACTCGTCGACGAGGATGTAGCGGAAGCGGTCGTTGTAGTGGGCGCGGACGTCCTCGCGCTTGCGCAGGAGCCGGACGGCCTTAATCAGCAGGTCGTCGAAGTCGAGCGCGTTGTTGTTGACGAGGCGCTCCTCGTAGAGCTTGTAGACGCGGGCGATGGCGGCGCGCTTCTCGTCGTGCGCCTCGGCGCGGGCGGCGTAAGCCTCGGCGTCGAGGCCCTGATTCTTGGCGTGGCTGACGGCCGACTGCGTCTGGCGCGGGGCGAGGCGCTGGTCGTCGTAGCCCAAATCCTTGATGCAGGCTTTGACGACGCGCTGCGAGTCGTCCTGGTCGTAGATGGTGAAGGCGCGCGTGTAGCCCTCCTCCAGCTTCTCGATGTCGCGGCGGAGCATCCGCACGCAGAGCGAGTGGAAGGTCGAGACGAGCGGCGCGCTCTCCAGCCGCCGGCCTTCGAGCAACTTGTGGACGCGCTCTCGCATCTCTTGCGCGGCCTTGTTCGTGAAGGTGACGGCGAGGATGTTGTGCGGCGGGACGCCCTTCTCCGAGATGAGGTAGGCGATGCGCACCGTGATGACGCGCGTCTTGCCGGAGCCGGCGCCCGCCAGAATCAGTAGAGGCCCGTCGGTCGCCTCGACCGCCTCGCGCTGGCGGTCGTTGAGTGATGAAAGCAGTTCCATGATGAATAGGGTTTCGCGGACGCTCTGAGTTCACAGATAAATACCACATCGGCAGACTCCGCGCACCCCCCTCGAAACGGCCGCCCTTCGCCCCCCTCAGGCGTTTGACACGCCGCCGGGCGGCGGCTAGAATCCGCGAACCTTTTTGAGGCGTCCGGCCCTGAGCCTTCGGGCGCCCCGCCCCTTACATTTCGGCCCCGGGGAGACTGCTTTACCCTTTCCGCCCGGGCTTCGTCCGTTCTCTCGCACTACAACCCGCCAAATATTTCTGGCGCAAACCTCAACCCTCGGATAATTTTCAGGAGGAAACTCTCCCAATGGGACTCTCTCGTTTACGACTCGCGGGCACGGCGCTCACTCTTTTCGCCGCCGCCCTCACCTGCGCCCTGACGGCGCGCGCGCAGACGACCGGCGACAACAGCATCAAGGCTTGCTACAACGTGACGAACGGCCAGATGCGGCAGGTGTCCGGCCCTTCCGACTGCAAGAACGGCGAGACCTACCTCCTCTGGAACGTACAGGGGCCGAAGGGCGACAAGGGCGATAAGGGCGACGCCGGCCCGGTTGGCCCGCAGGGGTTGAAGGGCGACAAGGGAGACAAGGGTGACACCGGCGAGGCCGGCCCGCAGGGCGCCAAAGGCGACACCGGCGCGACCGGCGCTCAAGGAGCGCAGGGCGAACAGGGTGAGAAAGGCGAGAAGGGTGATAAGGGCGACGCCGGCGCGGCCGGCGCGCAGGGGCCGCAGGGCGCGAAGGGCGATAAGGGCGACACAGGCGCTACCGGCGCTCAAGGCCCGCAGGGCGAGAAGGGCGACACGGGCGCGCAAGGCCCTAAAGGCGACGTAGGCGCGCAAGGCCCGCGGGGCGAACAGGGCCTACAGGGAGACAAGGGAGACAAAGGCGAAAGGGGCGAGCAGGGCCTACAGGGTTTGAAGGGGGACAAGGGGGATAAAGGCGAGCAGGGCGAACGCGGCGCGCAGGGCGAGCAGGGCGTCGCCGGCCCTAAAGGTGAAAGGGGCGAGCAGGGCGAGCGCGGCCTACAGGGCTTGAAGGGCGACAAAGGCGAGAAGGGTGACAAGGGCGAGGCCGGGCAGTCCGTGACCCGTGTCGTCATCCCGCCGGGCGACCCCAACTGCCCGAACGGCGGCGTGCTCTACACCTCGGCCGGCGGCAGCGATTACGTCTGCACCGGCGCGACCGGGCCGCAGGGCGCGCAGGGGGCGCAGGGCCCGGCCGGGCCGCAGGGGCCGACCGTCGCCACGTTCCCCATCGGCCGCGCGCCCGAAGGTAACTTCCCGGCCGTCACCTTCAACGACGACTCCTCCTCGTTCGTCTGCGGGGGGCAGTATTTGGGTCAGGCCACCATCGACCCGTCCTGGTTCGGGGGCGGCGGCATTGACTACAGGGTCGTGGTCTTCGCGTCGCGCACCGGCGGCGTCATCGGCCAGAACCTGTACTTCGACTTCTGCGCGGGCTCCAACCTCGGCGACGGCGGCGGGACGAACCTCTTCACCGGCGTCGTCTTCAACAACCCGCACCTGTCCGACAGCGGGTGGCAGACCTACGGCGGCTCGGCGCCCGTGCGCATCAACCTGCGCGCGCGCAAGAACAGCCCCGCCGCCGGCTCCTTCGGTCACGCCTACATCCTCGTGCGCCCGCACCAGTAAGCCGCGGGAACCTTAAACGCGGAGGCGCGGCCCGAACGGATTATCCGTTCGGGCCGCGCCTTCGTGTCTCCGCGGTTAATTTCCGACCGGCGGGGCAGTCACTTAATCAATTTCTGAATCGCCTTGAACTGCTCGTGGCGCGCGTCGCGCATGAGCTCGAAGAGCGCCAGCTCGGTCGAGGAGGGGAGCGCGCCGGAGCGGAACATCTTGTCGAGCCCGGCCCGGCGGTTCCGCTCGGCGCGCGAGGAGACGCAGTCGGTCAGGAGGTGCACCTGGTAGCCGCGCGCGAGCAGGTCGTGCGCCGTCTGGTTGACGCAGACGTGCGCCTCGATGCCGCACAGGAGCACCTGACGCGCGCCCGCCGCTTCGAGCCGCGAGACGAAGGCTTGCGCGCCGCACGAGCTGAAGGCGGTCTTCTCGACGGGCTCGAAGTCCGCGGGCAGGGCGGCGGCGATTTCGGCGGCCGTGCGGCCCAGGCCCTTCGGGTACTGCTCGGTGACGACGACGGGCACGCCCAGCAGGCGCGCGGCCCGCGCGACGACAGCCACGCGCGCGGCCAGCTCGGCGAAGTCCGGGATGTGCGGGCGGAAGGACTCCTGCACGTCTATGACGGCGAGCGCTGTCCGCGCCGGGTCGAGCGTGTTCTCGTGTGGCATTTTAGAGCTTGCCGGAGGCGCGCTTGGCCGCCTCGGCCGTGGCCTTGAGGCGGGCGACCTTCTCCTCGAACGTCTCGCCGGGCTTGGGCTGAAGCTCGGGCGGCACCTTGAAGCCGCCGGCGCCCTTCTTCGGCTTGGGCTTGTCCCCCGCGGCGGGCGCGGGCGCGGCGGCGGAGGCTTCCGACTTCGGGCGCTCGTCCTTCGGCGCGCCGGGCGTCAGCTCGGTCGAGGCTTGCGGCGCGAGGTCGGAGACGGTCTCGGCGCCCGCGGCCGGCGAGGCGGTGGCGGCGGTCGGGCTCAGGGGCGCGGCCGAAGCCTGGCCCGTCGCGGCCTGCGCCTCCGCCGCGGGGCGGTGCGCGTCGGCCGCAGCGGAAGAGTCGGCGGCGGGCGCTTTCGCGGCCGGCGCTTTCGCCGCCGCGGGCTTCGCGGGTGCGGCCGGCTTGACCGCCTTCGGTCTGGGCGCGCCGCGCCACGCGGGCGTCGGGTACTCGTAGGCGGGGAGCGTGCCGCCGGCGGCCTGGAGGATGGCGGCGAGGTCGCGCTCGACGTAGCGCGCCTGCTTGCGCGGGTCGCGGACGTGCCCCATCGGCGGCCCCATGTAGAGCGCGCCGCACGCCTGGCAGCGGTGGAGCGTGTCGTCGCCGCGCAGGAAGACGCGCGAGGGGTGCTGCGTGTTGACCTCCTTGAGGTGGCCGTTGCAGAGCTTGCCCTTCTCGTTCTTCTCGTTGCAGACGGTCTGCCCCGGCGCGAAACGCTTGGGCTCGCCGGGTCTCGAATCCTGCTGCTCGGTCGGCACCTGCTTGGCGACCGCCTCGGTGCCGCCGGACTGTTTGGCTTCGCTCGACATGGTTTTCGGGCCGGGCTCCTTTTCGCTGACGCTTCAAAGCTTCGGTTTAAGAAAGGCGCGGGTCTGCGGCGCCCCGGGCGCCGTCTCTGGCCCCGAATCTTACGCGCGCCGCGCGGCGAAAGCAACGGGAAGAGGCCGGAGGCTAGAGGCTAGAGGCTGGTTAAAAGCCGCCGCCGTTCGTGTCCCGTGTCAATCGCGGGCGTAACGCCGCCGGCAACTACTAACCTCTAACCTCTAGCCTCTGGCCTCTGCTATCCTCCGTCCATGCTGAAGGGTCTGCTGACGCGCGTGTGGCGCGGGTCGCCGGTGTTCGTGAAGCGCGCGGGGGTGTGGCTGACGCAGCCGCGGTTCGCGGTGACGGCCGGGGCCGTGGTGACGGACGAGGCGGGGCGCGTGCTTCTGCTGCGCCACGTGCTGCGCAGGGGGAGCGGGTGGGGCATCCCCGGCGGCTTCCTCAACGCGGGCGAGCAGCCGGAGGAGGCCGTCCGGCGCGAGCTGCGCGAGGAGACCGGGCTCGAACTCGACGCCGTGGAGCTGGCCTTCGTGCGCTCGCTCCCGCACGTCCGGCAGGTCGAGGTCATCTTCCGCGGGCGGATGCGCGCCGACGCCTTCGCCGCGCTCTCGAAGAACTTCGAGATAGACCGCGCCGAGTGGTTCGCCCGCGACGCGCTGCCCGAGGGCCTGGGCCGCGACCAGCGCCGCCTCATCGAGCGCGCGCTCGCGCCCGAGTAGTGGTATGCTGGGGAAAAGTAGCCAGTAGCCAGTAGCCAGCAGACGGTAGCGCTCCGCGCCGCTGAAGCCGACTTTGAAACCGCGGCGTTCCGACTTCCGAGGTTTTCCGCTGGCCGCCGGCCGCTGACCACCGTCTACCGCTTTTGCCTACTTCTTTTCAGGAGAACGACGACGATGACGATGCCGCGACTGATACCAGAGCAGGGGCAGGTGCTGGACATGCTGAGGAGGACGGGGGCGTTCCGCGAGGGCCACTTCGTCTACCCCTCGGGGCAGCACACGCCGCACTACTTCCAGATGCCGCTCGCCTTCCGCTACTACGACACGGCGCGCGTGCTGGCCGTGGCCCTCTCGCGCAAGCTCCGGCTGGAGAAGGACGTGTCGAGCGCGCTGCCGAAGGTCTCCATCATCAGCCCGAGCCCCGGCGGCATCCCCGTCGCCTTCGCGGTGCGCGAGGCGCTGAGCGCCGAGCAGATTTACTGGGCCGAGCGCGAGGACGGCAAGCGCATGTTCCGCCAGTACGTCAACGCGGGCGAGGTGCACCCGTGCGTCATCGCGGACGACATCTCGCGCACGGGCACGGCGCTCCAGGAGACGGTCGAGCTGGTGAGGAGTCTCGGCGCGCAGGTCATCGGCTGCGGCGTCATCGTCCGCTTCCGCAACTCGCCCACGCACCTCGAAGTCCCCGGCGGCGACTCCGTCCCCATCCTCTCGCTCGCAGACTTCGACGCCAAGTGGTACGACAGCGGCGAAGTCTGCTCCGAATGCAAGAGCGGCGCCCCCGAGGAGCACGTGCGCTTCTGACGAAGCGCCGTAAACCGTGAACCGTGAACCGTGACGAGTAAGGAACTGCCTCCTTCTTGTCACGGTTCACGGTTCACGGTTTACGGCTTTTATATCTCGTGCCGGTTGGTGAGCGCCTTGTCCATCGTGACCTCGTCCACGTATTCGAGGTCGCTGCCGACGGGCATGCCCATGGCGATGCGGGTGACGCGGACGCCGAGCGGCTTGAGCAGGCGGCTGATGTAGCTGGCGGTGGCCTCGCCCTCGGTGTTGGGGTTGGTGGCGAGGATGACCTCGCGCACCTCGACGCCGTCGTTGTTCTCGGGGCGCAGGCGCGGCAGGAGGTTGGCGAGCCGGAGGTCTTCGGGGCCGAGGCCCCGGATGGGCGAGAGCGAGCCGTGCAGCACGTGGTAGAGGCCGTTGTAGCTGCGCGTCTTCTCGACGGCGACGAGGTTGTAGGGCTCCTCGACGACGCAGATCATCGAGCGGTCGCGCGAGGTCGAGGCGCAGAAGCGGCAGGGCTCGACGTCGGTGAGGTTGTTGCAGACCGTGCAGGAGACGATCTTGCGCTTGACCTCCTCCATCGCCGCCACGAACCGCTCGACGTCGGCCTGGGGCATCCGCAGCACGTGGAAGGCGAGCCGCTGCGCCGACTTGTGCCCGATGCCGGGCAGGCGCTTGAACTCGTCTATCAGCTTGGTGACGGGCTCGGAGTATTCGAGCATAAGGAAGTACTGAGGACTGGGTACTGAGGACTGAGTGGTAACTGTCTTCCACTCAGTCCTCAGTACTCAGTCCTCATCACTCTTTAGAGCAGTCCCGGCGGGAGCATGCCGCCGAGCTTGGACTTCATGGCCTCGTCTATCTTGCGGCCGGCCTCGTTGACGGCGGCGACGATGAGGTCCTGGAGCATCTCGACGTCGCCCTCCTTGACCGCCTCGGGGTCGATCTTGATGGACTCGACCTCCTTGGTGCCGCGCATCTGGACGGTGACGACGCCGCCGCCGGCCGTGGCGTCCACCACCATCTCCTCCATCTCCTTCTGCATCTTCTCCTGCATGGCCTGCGCCTGCTTCATCATCTGTTGCAGGTTCATCCCGCCCGGAAATTTCATCGCGCTTGACCTCGCTGCTATTCTGAATTTCCCCTCAAGAGTCCGTGCCAGCATCCTACCCGCCGCCCGCCGCAAATGCAAAGCCGGTTCAGCCGAAGACCTTCGAGACTGACAGGCGCAAGGGCGCGAGCGTGTGCGACTGCAACCTCTGGCCGCGAGCGTACGACCGGACGGCCCGGTACTCGCCGCCCGACGGGTCGCTATAAACCTCGACGCGCTCCTGGGGCAGGCTGACGAGCCACGCCTCGGGAATCCCCGCGCCCGCGTAGAGCGGCACCTTCACCCTCCGGTCGTATTCCAGCGTCGTGTCCGAGACCTCAATAACGAGGAGGACGTCTCCCGGCTTAGGGTGCGCGTGCCTGTAAAAGTCGTCGCGGGGCTTGAGGACGGCGATGTCAGGCTGTGGCTGAGAACGTTCGTCGAGCCCAACGGGGCTCTGGACGCGGACGATGGCGCGGCGCCGAAGCCGTAGCGTAATGAACTGCGTCAGGAAGTCTACGCAGGCCACGTGACGTTCTCCGATAGGTGACATATCGAGAATCTCCCCGCAGACAAGCTCCACGCGGTCGTCTTCCGAGAAGATTCCGAACTGGCCCATCCGCTCATACTCGGCGACGGTGAAGCTGCGTCTGTTTACCCGGACTGACTTGGCTTTTTGAACAGACATGGCTTTGTCTCCCGCGCGTGAGTTGGCGGCCTCCGCTGGCGTTGCGGGCATGATAGCACAGGCGGCATGCGCGGCCCGTTTACGCGCCGCGGGCGCGCGTGCTATAAGCCGGGGGGCTATGAAGCGCTACGTCATCAAGCGGCCGGCGGGGTCGCAGCTGCCCGACCGGCTGGCGCGCTACCGCGAGGAGCTGAACGAGGAGCAGTTCGCGGTGGCGACGGCGGCGGCGGGCGCGGCGCTCGTCATCGCGGGCGCCGGCTCGGGGAAGACGCGCGCCATCACCTACCGCGTCGCCTACCTCGTCGAGCAGGGGGTGGCGCCGGCGCGCGTGATGCTGGCGACGTTCACGAACCGCGCCGCGCGCGAGATGCTGCGGCGCGTCGAGCAGTTGACCGGCGGCGGCGGGGACGTCGCGCGGCGCGTCTGGGGCGGCACCTTCCACCGCATCGCCAACCTCGTCCTGCGCCGCCACGCCGAAAGTCTGGGCTACACCGCGAACTTCTCCATCCTCGACACCGAGGACGCGAAGGACTTCCTCTCGGTCTGCGTGGACGAGGCCGGCGTGGACACCAAAGCGCGCCGCTTCCCCAAGCCCGAGGTGCTGCAAGACATCATCAGCTTCGCCACCAACACGGACGCGCCCATCTCGGACGTCGTCCCGCGCCGCCACCCCTACTTCGAGCCGCTCGCCGGGGAGATTACGCGCGTCGACCGGCTCTACGCCGAGCGCAAGCGCGAGCGCAACGTGATGGACTACGACGACCTCCTGCTCAACTGGAAGCGCCTCCTGGAAGAGCGCGAGGAGGTCGCGCGCATCTACCAGGAGCAGTTCGAGCACGTCCTCGTCGACGAGTACCAGGACACGAACAGGTTGCAGGCCGAGATCGTGGACCTGCTCGCCGTCCGCCACCGCAACGTGATGGTCGTCGGCGACGACGCGCAGAGCATCTTCGCCTTCCGCGGCGCGTCGGTCGAGGGCATCTACGAGTTCCCGAAGCGCTACCCGGAGGCGCGCGTCTTCCGCCTGGAGACCAACTACCGCTCGACGCCCGAGATACTCGCCGTGGCCAACGTCTCCATCGCCTCGAACCGCCGCCAGTTCACGAAGACGCTGCGCGCCGCGCGCCCCTCGCAGGGGCTCGCACCCGCGCTCGTCCCCTGCCGCGACGCCGACCAGCAGGCGGCCTTCGTCGCCTCGCGCCTGCTGGAGCTGCGCGACGAGGGGGTGCCTTTAAGCGAGATGGGCGTGCTCTACCGCTCGCACTACCACTCGCTCGAACTACAGTTGGAGCTGGCGCGGCGGGGCGTCCCGTACCGCGTGCGCTCGGGCGTGCGCTTTTTCGAGCAGGCGCACATCAAGGACGTGGTGGCCTACCTGCGGCTCGTCGCCAACCCGCGCGACGAGCTGGCGTGGAAGCGCGTGCTGCGCCTCATCCCGAACGTCGGCGCGGCCACCGCCAACCGCGTCTGGGAGCGCATCCAGCTCGCGCCCGACCCGCTCGCGCTGGTCATCAAAGGCGAGGCGGACGCGGCGGCGGCGAAGCGCGGCGCGGGCTGGCCGGGGTTCCGCTCGCTCCTCGAAGAGCTGGTGCGGGACGAGGTGCGCGCCTCCCCCGCGCGGCAGATCGAGACGGTGCTGGCGCGCGGCTACGAGGAGCATCTGGAGAACACCTTCGAGAACGCCGAGGCGCGGCTCGAAGACCTGCGCCAGCTCGCGCACTACGCCGCGCGCTACACGTCGGCCGACGAATTCCTCGCGGAGCTTTCGCTGCTCTCGACCGAGCGCTACGGCGCGCCGCAGGGCTTAACCGGCGAGGACGTCGTCGAGGGCGGCGACGAGGACGAGCTGCTCACGCTCACCTCCGTCCACCAGGCCAAAGGGCTCGAATGGCGCGCCGTCTTCATCCTCTGGGCCGCCGACGGCAAGTTCCCCTCGCCCCGCTCCTTGCGCGACGCCGAGGGCGAGGAGGAGGAACGCCGCCTCTGGTACGTCGCCCTCACCCGCGCCCGCGACCAGCTCTACATCACCTACCCCCTCATGGTCACGGACTATTCTTCGCGCCAGACCGTCCTCCAGCGCCCCTCCCGCTTCGTCACCGAAGTCCCCCCCGACCTCTACGAAATCTGGAGCCTCGAAGAGGAGACGCAGGCGGCGACAACTGCGCTGCCGGCCGGGGAAGAAGAGGCGGGCGGCGGCGACGGCGGCGACGGCGGCGGGACAGGCGGTTACGTCAACTGACCGACGTCGACGACGAACTGACCGACGAGAACGGGAGGCGGCGCACATGAACCTCGGACGTGAAACCGCGCCGGCCGTGCTGCTGGCGTTCCTGCTCGTCGCCGCGGCGCCCGCGCGCGGCGACGAGGCGGACGACTTCATGCGCGCCGAGATGTCGAAGCGGCGCATCCCCGGCGCGGCGCTGCTGGTCGCGCGCGGCGGGCGCGTCGTCAAGCTGAAGGCGTACGGGCTGGCGAACGCGGAGCTGAACGTCCCGGCCGGCGAGGAGACGCTCTTTCAGCTCGCCTCGCTGACGAAGACGTTCACGGCCGTCGCCGTCATGTCGCTGGCGGAGGAGGGGCGGCTTTCGCTCGACGCGAAGGCGCGCTCTCTGTTGCCGTCGCTGCCCCGCGCGTGGGGCGGTGTGACGGTGCGCCAACTGCTCTCGCACACCTCGGGGCTCCCCGACGTCTCACTCGGCGACGACACCGACGAGGTCATCGCCGCGACGCTCCCCGAGGCGCTGCGCAAACTCGCGCGGATGCGCCCCGCCGCGAGGCCGGGCGCGCGGTGGGCTTACAACCAGACGGGCTACGTCCTGCTCGGCATAATCGTCGAGAAGGTCTCTGGCGTAGGTTTCGAGGAGTTCATGGCGCGGCGCTTCTTCCGCCCGCTCGGCATGACGCGGACTGTCTTCGGCGACGACGGCCGCGTCGTCATCGGCCGCGCCTCGATGTACACGCGCTACGAGCGGCAGTCGGACAAGGAACCTTCGCCCGCCGGGCTCTGGACGCACCGCAACCTCTTCCCCGCCTACCTGCACCCGGCCGGGGGGCTCAACACCTCGGCCGCCGACCTCGCAAAGTGGGACGCGGCGCTCTCGGGGGGCAGACTCCTCAAGCCCGCGTCGCTCGCGGAGATGTGGCTCACGGCGAGGCTGAGCGGCGGGCGGGCGGCGCGCCTCGGCGGGACGCTCGGCTACGGGCTCGGCTGGATGGTCGACGAGCGCGCGGGACACAGGGCGGCCGGGCACAGCGGGGGCGACGCGGTCTCCTACATACGCTTTCTGGACGACGGCCTGAGCGTGGCCGTCCTGACCAACTGCCAGGGCGCCGACCCCGACTCGCTCGCGTTCGGCGTCGCGTCGCTCTACGTGCCGGCGCTCGGGCGCGACTGACTCGGCGCGCGTCGCGCGTCCCCGTCGTTTCGTTTAGGAGGAACTGATGACTCACGAAGGTGAGGCGCTGACGACAGACCTCGCGCTCAAGGCGGAGGTGAGGCTCTATTACGACGTGCACGCGCCCGGGGGCGGGCCGGCGCCGCTGCTCGTGGCGCTGCACGGGTACGGGAGCAACAAGGGGTGGATGATGCGCGAGGCCCGGCAGCACGCGCCCGAGGGGTTCGCCGTCGCCGCGCTCCAGGGGCCGCACCAGCACATCAAGGAGCCGCGCGAGCCCGGCGGGCCTCTGCGCTACGGCTTCGGCTGGCTGACGAACTTCCGGCCCGAAGAGTCGCAGGCGCTCCACCACCGCGCCGTGCTCGACTTAATCGAGGCGCTCGCCGGGCGGGGCGTCGCGCGGCGCGACCGGGTCTTCCTCATGGGCTTCTCGCAGTCGTGCGCGCTCAACTACCGCTTCGCCTTCACGCACCGCGACGTCCTGCGCGGCGTCGTCGGCATCTGCGGCGGGATGCCCGGCGACTGGGAGACTTCGCCCGCCTACGGCGAGACGCGCGCCTCCGTGCTCCACCTCTCGGGGACGCGCGACGAGTTCTACACGCCCGCGCGCGTCGCCGACTACGCCGCGCGCCTGCGGCTGCGCTCGCCGGACGTCGAGGCGCGCGCCCACGACGCCGCGCACGAGTTCGTCCCCGGGATGCGCGCCGATGTGCGCGCCTGGCTCGCGGCGCGCGCCTGAAGCCTTGAACTCGCCGCGCCACTCCGCGTATCCTCCGCACGCAACACGCCGCCGAAGGGAGCCTTAGAAAATGACGGGCAGAAAACACCTCTTCACCCTCGCCTCGCTGCTGGCGCTGGCCGCGGTCGTCCTGGGCTACCAGGGGCGCGGGCGCGCGCCGAAGTCGCCGAAGGAGGACAAGCAGGCCGCGGCCGTCCGCGCCGTCATCGAGGAGCAGGCGGCGGCCTGGAACCGCGGCGACGTGGCCGGCTACATGGACGGCTACGCGCGCGAGGACGCGACGACCTTCGTCTCGGGTGACACCCTCACGCGCGGCTGGCAGACCGTGCTCGACCGCTACAAGGCGCGCTACGACACGCGCGCCAAGATGGGCACGCTCGCCTTCTCCGAGCTGGAGATCAAGCCGCTCAGCGAGTTCTACACGATGGCCGTCGGCCGCTGGCAACTCACGCGCGACGCCGACACCCCACACGGCCGCTTCACCCTCATCTTCCGCCGCACCAACGCCGGCTGGCGCATCGTCCACGACCACACCTCTTCGGAATGAGGCGTGAACCGTAAAGAGCCGTGAACCGTGAACCGTAAACCGTGACGGGATAAAACCCATTCTTCTCCCGTCACGGTTGACGGTTCACGGCCCACGCGCGAACGGAGTGAGCCATGGAAGAAGTCAGGGCCGCCGCGCCGGAGGGGCTGAGGCGCGAGGAGGAGCGGGTCGAGGGGCGGAGCGCCGTCTTCAGGAAGGAGCTGGGGCTGTGGGACCTCGTGCTGACGCAGATCGTCTTCGTGGTGGGGACGATCTGGGTGGGGACGGCGGCGAAGCTGGGCGACGAGCAGTTGTTCTTCTGGCTGCTGGCGATTGCGACCTTCTACCTGCCGCTGGCGGCCGTCGTCATCTACCTGAACCGGCTGATGCCGCTCGAAGGCGGGCTCTACCAGTGGGCCAAGCTGGGGCTCGGCGAGTTCGCCGGCTTCATGGTGGCGTGGAACCTGTGGGTCTTCGCCATCCTCGTCATGTCGGGGATAGGTCTGACCGTCGTCACGAACCTCTCGTACGCCTTCGAGGGCGGGCGCTGGGCGGCGGGGAGCAAGTGGTTCATCACGCTCTTCAGCTGCGCGCTGGTCGGGGCGATGGTCGCGCTCTCGACGCGCGGGCTGGCCGTCGGCAAGTGGGTGCACAACGCGGGCGGCGTGCTGCTCCTGCTGACCTTCCTCGCGCTCGTCGCGCTGCCCTTCGTCAGCCTGTGGCGCGGGACGATTACCGAGTACCACCCGTTCGCCTTCGCCGTGCCCGCCTTCTCGCTCTCGAACCCCGACCTCTTTAAGAAGAGCCTCAACATCTACAGCAAGCTGGCGCTCGGCGCGCTCACGGGCTTCGAGTACGTGGCGATACTCGCGGGCGAGTGCAAGACGCCGGCGCGCAACATCGGGCGCTCGGTGCTCATCGCCGCGCCGGTTATCGCCCTCATGTTCGTCCTGGGGACGGGCTCCGTGCTCGCCTTCTTCCGCCCGGAGGAGGTGGACCTCATCGGCCCCATCGCGCAGGTTCTGACGCGCGGCTTCGGGATGCTCGGCGCGTTCGCGGCGGGCGCCGTCTCGCTCGTCATCCTCGCGGTCGTCGGCCGTCAGGTCGCGCTGATGAGCATCTACCTGACGGCGAACGCGCGCCTGCCGATGGTCGCCGGGTGGGACGACCTGCTGCCCGCGTGGTTCACGCGCCTGCACGCGCGCCACAGGACGCCGGTCAACTCCATCGTGCTCGTCGGCGCGCTCGCGCTCGGGCTCGGGCTGCTGGGGCTGGTCGGCGTCGGGATGCAGGAGGCTTACCAACTGCTGGAGAACGCGGCCACCATCTTCTACGCGACCGCGTACGTGGCGCTGTTCGCCGTCCCGCTCTTCGGCGCGGCGCGCGTGGGCCTGCGCGCGCCCGCGTGGCTGAAGGTCGCGTCCGCGTCGGGGCTGCTCGTCTCGCTGCTCGGCATCGCGCTCACCATCGTCCCCATCGTGGATGTCGTCAGCCCCTACGCCTTCGCCGCCAAGCTCGTCGCCGTCACGCTCGCCTTCAACCTCGCGGGCGCGTGGCTCTACCGCGTGGGGCGGCGCCGCCGGCAGAGGATCGCACGGGAGGGGGCCGCGCCGCGGTGAAGGACTTGATGAGAGGGACGCTCGCCGTCGTCAACTGCTCGCAGCTCGTCACGCTGGCGGGGCCGCGTCGCCCGCGCGCCGGCGGCGAGCTGCGCGAGCTTTCCATAGTCGAGGGCGGGGCGATGCTCGTCCGCGACGGCCGGGTCGAGCTGGCGGGGACGCGCGAGGAGGTCGAGCCGCTGATTGACGCGGGGTGTGAGGTGGTGGACGCCGGCGGGCGTGTCGTCGCGCCGGGCTTCGTGGACGCGCACGCGCACCCGGTCTTCGCGGGCCACCGCGCCGACGAGTTCGAGAGGCGCGCCGCGGGGGCCAGCTACCAGGAGATTGCGGCGGCCGGCGGCGGCATCCGCTCGACGGTGCGGCGGACGCGCGCGGCGGGCGAGGACGAGCTGTTGGCGTCGGCGCTCGGCCGCGAGCGATGGTTCCTGCGCACGGGCACGACGACCGTCGAGGCGAAGTCCGGCTACGGCCTCTCCGCGGAGGACGAGCTGAAGATGCTGCGCGTCGTGCGCCGCCTGAACTCGGAGGGGCGGCTCTCTTACGTCCCGACCTTCCTCGGCGCGCACGAGGTGCCGGACGACTACCGCGGCCGGCGCGGGGAGTACCTCCGGCTCGTCGTCGAAGAGATGCTCCCGCGCGTCGCGGCCGAGGGGCTCGCGGAGTTCTGCGACGTCTTCTGCGAGGAGCGCGTCTTCACCGTCGAAGAGTCGCGGCGGGTGCTGGAGGCGGCGCGCGGGCGCGGGCTGGGGTTGCGCGTCCACGCCGACCAGCTCACGCGCGGCGGCGGCGCGCTGCTCGCGGCCGACCTGGGTGCGAAGACGGCCGACCACCTCGAACACACGGACGCGGAAGGCATCGCGGCGCTCCGGGCTGCGGGCGTGCAGCCGGTGCTTCTGCCCGGCTCGGTCTATGCGCTCGGCTCGGCGCGCTACCCGGCGGCGCGCGAGATGATCGCGGCCGGGCTCGCCGTCGTCCTCGCCACGGACTTCAACCCGGGCTCGTCGCCGACGCCCTCGATGACCATGATTCTCTCGCTCGCCTCGACGCACATGAAGATGACGCCCGCCGAGGGGCTCGCGGCGGCGACCGTCAACGCCGCCTACAGCCTGAACCGCGGCGACGAGGTGGGGACGCTCGAAGCCGGCAAGCGCGCCGACTTCGTCGTCCACGAGTGCGCGGACTACCGCGAGCTGGCCTACTTCTTCGGCGTCGAGCACGCGGGCGCGGTCTACGTCGGCGGGCGCCTGGCCTTCGCGCGGGCGTGAGAACGGCCCGCTAAAAAAATCGTTGACGCGTGCGGAAGCGTCGTCTATCATCGCCGCAACACTGGAAAGGAGGTGATCCGAAAATATATGAGTTCTAATCACAGTGAGGTGGCTGGAGTCTCCTGAACAGGGATTAGCACCACACCGCAGTAGCGAGCCTATGGCCGTCAATCCCTGAAGCGAAAGTTTACGGAGCGCCGAACGCTCCGCAGGCAGACGAAGTTCAGAGAGGCTAATCCACACAGTCCACCGGGCCGTAGGCAGAAAAAGGAAAGAGGCCGGCTTTCGCCGGCCTCTTTTCATTTTTTCATTTGGGCGACCCGCCGGAACCCGCCGCGCTGCTGCTTCTTCTCGGCACAGGGCTGGCGGGGTTTGCGGCCCGCAGGAGGCGCGCGGGGCACGGTAGCCCGTCGGGCCGTAAGATAAAAGGGAAGCCGCCTGCGGGGCGACTTCCCTTATTTTTGTCAACGGCTTTTTCGTCGGCCGGGCTAGGGACGCTGCTGCTCCTGCGCGGGGCGGCCGCCCCCCTGCGTGATGGGCGTGTTGTGGAAGGCCGCGATGCTCCACTTGCCGCCGTCCTTCGTCAGCACCAGCGTGCTCAGGGCGCGGCCCTTCTGGCCGCCCGGGCCGCCTTCGAGGTTCCACTCGACGTGCGCCACGGCCACGTCGGGGCGGACGAAGCGGACGCCCTTGAGCGTGGCGGCGTTGCGGCTCTCCTTGTAAAACGTCGAGAAGATTTGCGCGTGCCCCTGCTCGATGGCGTCCCTGCCTTTGAGGTACATCCCGTTGACCACGACGTAGTCGGCGTCGGCGGCGAAGCCGGCGGCGAAAGCCTTGCCGTCGTGCGCGTTCCAGCCGTCCTCCAGCCCCTTGACGACGGCGCGGACGGCGGCCTCGTCCTGTGACGCGCCTTGCGAGCCGGGCTTCGCGGCGGCCGTCTGCGCACGGGCGGCGGCCGACAGGGTGAAAGCGAGCAGGAGGGCGGCGGTGATGCGTGTCATGTCAGGGACTCCTTTAGAGGTCGGTGTCGGCGGTAGAGCGGCGTAGTTCTATTACAGGCCCGGCCGCGAGTCAAACAAATTCGCGCCCCGCCGCGCCGCCTGCGGCACCCCCTTTGCACGAGCCCGGCCCAAAGGGGGAAGAAAGCCGATGATTTCGTTCCGGAAGCATGCAGCGGAGAGTACACGCCGCCCCAATTCGCTCCTCGGCCGCCGAAACCTCAAAGTCGCGGAGGCCGCCCCGCGCTTCGCACTCCTGACTTTCATGCTGCTGGCGGGCGCGAACATGGCCGCGTCGGCGCCGCGCGTGCAGAAGCCCGGCCGGGCGGGGGCGAAGACCGCGAAGCCCGCGGCCGAGTCGCCGCAGGCCGAGCCCGCCGAGGAGGCGAGGATTCCGATACGGGTCACGCGCGTCGAGACGCCGGACGGGCCGGGCGTCGTGGCGACCATCGGCGAATTCCCCTCGGATTTGAAAGAGGCCGGGCAGGAGTTCCTCAAGCGCGAGTTCTTCGAGCATTTCGCCTCGGACGTGTTCGGGCTGGGCGACTCGGACACGCTGCGCGCGACGCTGAAGGTGGCGATGCTGCCGCAGGAGAGGGAGAACCAGCGCGAGGGCGACTTCACCTTCGGCAAGGTCTCGGGCCACATCGTCGTGCTGGTCGAGAGGCGGCGCGTGCTGGTGGCCTGCACCTTCTCCGAGGCGGCGGGGAAGTCGCAACTGCTGGCCGCCGTCGAGAGGTTCGCGGCCCTCGCGGCGGCGGGCGCCTAGAGCGGCCGGGCGCGGCGGCGACAAAAAAGTGATAGTTCGGGGAAACGCGCGCGAACGTTTCCCTCTATTCTCTGAAACATCCAAGGGGTTGCAGGGCGGGTTTCGGGGGAACGCCCACCCTGCACGATAAGTCAAAAGCCTTGTCCTACGCGTTTGGGGGAGCGCCGGGACGGGGCTTTTGACTTTTTGGCGGGAATTTTAAAGCCGGCCCCGGAGGCCGGAAAAAGCTGAGGGCGCGATGTCGCGACATCGCGCCCTCTAACTTTTCACACGAACTGGCGAAACCTAGTTGTGGTTGTTCGTGTTGCCGCCACGGTTGGCGTTGCCCGTGTTGGTGTTGCCGCCACCGGCGTTGGAGTTCCGGTTGGTGTTGGTGTTCATGTTGCCGTTCATGTTCCCGCCGCCGGCGTTGGAGTTCGTGTTGCCGGTGTTCGAGTTCAGGTTGCCGGTGGTGTTCGTGTTCCCAGCACTCGTGTTGGTGTTCAGGTTGCTGGTGGTGTTGGAGTTCAAGTTGGCGTTGCTGTTCGTGTTGGCGTTGTTGGTGTTCTCACCGCCGCCGCAAGCCGCCAAGCTTGCGACGCCAGCCAACGCCAGAAGTGCTAAAGTCTTGCGCATGGATCGTTCTCCTGAATTACTTTGAAATTGAGGTACCTCAAGCGTGGAAACTATACTTAAATCGGCCTTTGCTGTCTAGCCGTCACCGTAAATTTTTTTCCACTTCCGCCCCGCGGGAGTGTATAATACCGGACGTTGTTGTGGCGCTGTAGCCGGCCGCATCTCAGCGTCGGCTGACTCTCCTGTGCAGGTCGTCGAAGCCCACGCACAATCGTCGGAAGTGCTAAGCGCAAAAAGTCGCGCCCCGTTATGGCGAAACGGGGCGCGACTTTTTTGCGTTCCGGCGGGTTTCCCGGCCTTTCAGGGCTTCGCGGGCGGGCGCGCCGGCGTCGTCTCCGCGGCCGGCGTGGTGCGCTCGGACGGGAGCAGGTTCGAGGGGCTCGGCTTGTCAGGCGAGGTGTGCGTGTGGACGACCTTCCAGGCGGCGCCGACCTTCTGGTAGACGATGGTCAGGCGGCCGGTCGCGCGCTCGGGCTGCCCGTCGGCGGTCTGCGACTGTTCCCAGAGGCAGGTGACGACGGCGGCCGAAGGCCCGAGCGTCTTGACGCGCACGTCGCGCACGTCCAGCTTCACGTCCGAGACCTTCGCGTAGAGGCTCTCGCGGTTGCTGCGCGCCTGCTCCCAGGTCTTCGTGACCGTGCCGTTGTTGTTGAAGATGAGGAGCTGCGGCGAGTTCCAGTAGAGCGCCGCCACGGCCTCGGCGTCGGCGCGGCGGATGCCGTCCACGAGCGAGTCGAAGGCTTCGCGGACGGCGCGCGCCTGCGCGGCCTCGGCCGGCGTCGTCCGCGGGGCCGCGCGCCGCGTCACTTGAGGCCCGGCGGAGGGGGCGGCCTCCTGCGCGGGCTGCGCCGCCGGGGTCGGGGCCGGCGTCGCGGTCGTCCTCTGGCGCGCGGCGGGCGTCGCCGCCGTGTTGGCGTTCTGCGCGAGGGCCGCGCCCGAGAGCGCGACGAAGAGAATGGTGCTGAAAATTAGATTTTTAATCATCGACGAAAACCTCTCCCGAAAACTCACAGCCGAAATCCACAGGTGAAAAACTTCAAGACGACGGCCCGGCCGCCGTCGTCTCAGACGAGACGCGCGGCCGCGCGCAGGCGTGCGGCCGCGCGCACGCGCCCGACGACGTCGAAGACGTCGAACATGGAGGGGCCGACCGCCTGCCCGGTGAGCGCCGTGCGCGAGGCGTTGATGAGCAGGGCGGCCTTGACGCCGCGCTCCTCGGCGAAGGCGCGCAGCGCCCGCTCGACCGTCTCGACGTCCCACGGCTCGACCTGCTCTAGACGGTCGGCGAGCGCGGGCAGAAGCTCGCCGAGCGCCGGGTCTTTCTTCAGATTCTTCGCCACCGCCGCCGGGTCGAACTCGAACTCGTCGGAGAAGTAGGCGCGCCCCTGGCCCGTGAAATCCTTGAGCGTCATGAAGCGCTGGCGGATGAGTTCGACCGTGCGGCCGAGCCACGCGGCCTCCGCCGCCCCGTACTCGTCCCGCCAGAGCCCGGCCGACTCAAGCTCGCCCCTGACCATCGGCAGCAGCACTTCCAGAGGCAGCGTGCGGACGTACTCGGCGTTCATCCAGAGCGCCTTCTGGTCCGTCCACTGGCGCGGGTCGGAGTCGCTGAAGTTGAAGACGGCGTTCGAGCGGTGGACGCCTTCGAGCGTGAAGAGGCCGACCATCTCTTCGAGCGACATCAGCTCCTTGTTCTCCTCGCCGGGCGACCAGCCGAGGAGCGCGAGGTAGTTGCGGAAGGCGGCCGGGATGAAGCCGCGGTCGCGGTAGGTGGTCAGCGAGACGACCTCGCCGTGCCTGCGCTTCGAGAGCTTCGCCTTGTTCGGCGCGAGTATCAGCGGCAGGTGCGCGAAGGCGGGGACGGGCGCGCCGAGCGCCTCGTAGATGAGCACCTGCTTGTGCGTGTTCGTCAGGTGGTCCTGCCCGCGGATGACGTGCGTGATGCCCATCTCGATGTCGTCCACGACGACCGAGAGGTTGTAGAGCGGCGAGAGGTCGCCCGAGCGCAGCAGCACGAGGTCTTCGATCTCGGAGTGGTCGCGCGTCTGCTCGCCGTAGACGGCGTCACCGAAGCGCGTCCGCCCCTCGGGCGAGACCTTGAGGCGGACGGCGAAGGGCTCGCCGCCTTCGGCGCGGGCGTCGGACTCTTCGGGCGGCAGCTCGCGGTAGGGGTTGGCGCGGTGGTCGGTGCCGGCGCCCTCGGAGGCGTTGCGCGCGCGCTCGGCAATCTCCCGCTTGACGTTCGAGTCCGCGCGCTCCGCCTTCGGCGTGAAGTCGCGGTAAGCCTTGCCCTCGCGGACGAGCCGCGCGGCGGCCTCGCGGTGCTTGTCGGCGTTGCGGGACTGGAAGACTATCTCCTCGTCGTAGTCGGCGATGCCGAGCCAGGCGAGCCCTTCGAGGATGGAGCGCGTGGACTCGTCGGTCGAGCGCTGGAGGTCCGTGTCCTCGACGCGGAGGAGGAACTTGCCGCCGGTCTTTCTGGCGAACAGCCAGTTGAAGAGCGCGGTGCGCGCGGCGCCGATGTGGAGGTAGCCGGTGGGCGAAGGTGCGAAGCGGACGCGGACGGTCATAAGCTAAAAAGTAGTCAGTAGACGGTGGCCAGTAGTCAGTAGGACTCACCCGTCTTCTACTGACTGCTGGCTACTGTCTACTGACTACTTGAAGTTTCTGGCGGAGATGACAGGATTCGAACCTGCGATAGGCTTTTGACCTATAACGGTTTAGCAAACCGCCGCCTTCAGCCACTCGGCCACATCTCCGCGAAAGGCGAAAACCTATTCTAGCCCGCGCCCCCCTTTTGTCAAGCCGCCGCCCCTCCCGCCTAAAACTCGCCCCCGCCCCCGCGCCCGGCGGTGCTAAAATCCACCCGCACGTCCGGTTGTTGAGGGAGCCGGGGTCGGGGAGCGCGGGAGAGACGGGGGGCTGAGTGGGGCTGACGCGGAGGGAGTTTTTGAAGGCGGCGGGGGCGGCGGCGTTCGTCGCGGCGGGGGGAGTGTCGGCGTACGGGAACGTGTTGGGGGCGTGGGATTATGAGGTGACGGAGACGGCCGTCTCGGTTAAAGACTTGCCGGAGAGGTTCGAGGGGTTTCGCATCGCGCAGGTGTCGGACGTGCATCACGGGCGGCTCGTCTCAATCGAGGAGGTGCGGCGGGTGGTGGGGCTGGCGAACGCGGCGCGGGCGGACTTGATAGCGCTGACGGGCGATTACACGACGTCGCGGCGGGAGTACGTGGAGCCGTGCGCGGAGGCGCTGGGGGAGTTGAGGGCGCCGGAGGGCGTGTGGGCCGTGCTGGGGAATCACGACCACAACACGGACGGGCCCCTGACGCGGCAGGCGCTCAGGCGGCGCGGCGTCGAGGTGCTGACGAACCAGAACACGGAGCTGCGCCGCGGCGCGGACGCTTTGCAGTTGGCGGGCGTGGACGACTGGGGGTGGGGCAAGGCCGACTTCGCGCGGACGATGCGCGGCGTGGACACCGCGCGGCCGTCGGTCCTGCTGTCGCACGAGCCGATGGCGCTGGACGTGCCGGAGACGCGCGGCGTCTCGCTCATCCTGAGCGGGCACACGCACGGCGGGCAGGTCATGCTGCCCTTCGTCGGCTCGCCCGCGGCGTACGTGTGGAAGCACCTGAAGTACCTGCGCGGGACTTACGAGAGCGAGGGGACGCAGCTCTACGTCTCGCGCGGGACGGGCGTCATCGGCGTGCCCGTGCGACTGGGCGCGCGCCCCGAGGTCGCCGTGCTGCGTCTGCAAAGGGCCTGAACGGAAACGCGAGAACGCCGGAACGCTGAACTGAAGGCGGCAGGCTTTCAGTTCAGCGTTCCGGCGTTCTGACTTCGGCGTTTCAGACGCGGCGGAGCGCGAGGACGGTGAGGTCGTCGTGACGGGGCGCGCCGGCGCAGAAGTCTCGGAGGTCGCCGAGGCAGGCGGCGATGAGGTCTGAGGGGAGGAGCGCGTGGTTGCGGCAGAGGAGTTCGCGGAGCCGGTCGGTGCCGTACTCGGCGTCGTCGGGGCCGCGCGACTCGTTGAGGCCGTCGGTGAAGAGGAAGAGCGTGTCGCCGGGCTCCGTGCGGAGCCTCTCCGAGGTGAACTGCTCGTTGCAGAAGATGCCGACGGGGAGCCCCGTGGCCTCGACGGGCGTCGCCGCGCCCCCGCGCAGGAGCAGCGGCGGGAGGTGGCCCGCGTTGCAGATTTCGACCTCGCCCGAGGCGTCGGCGCGGCCGACGACGAGCGTGGCGTAGTGGGTGGGGAGCGTGCTCTCGCAGAAGAGGCGGCTGGCGCGCTCGACCAGCTCGACGAGCGGGAGCCCGAGGGGCACGAGCACGCGGAACATCGCCTGGAGCTGCGACATCAGGAGCGAGGCCGCCACGCCCTTGCCCGCCACGTCGCCGAGCATGAAGTAGAGGCTGCCGTCGCCCGCCGTCACGAAGTCGCAGTAGTCGCCCGAGACGAGCGACGCGGCCTCGTAGTGGTAGGAGACCTGCCAGCCGTCGTGCCTGAACTCACGGCACGGCAGCAGCCCCGCCTGAATCTGCGCCGCCAGCTCCAAATCCTCTTCGAGCGCGCGCCGCTGCCGGGGGCTCAGGCACCCCAGACAGACGCAGACGAGCGGGTCGGCCAGAAGCCTGTCGGCCTCGACCGGGTCCTGGCAGATTTCGCAGAGCCCGTAGGTCGCCCCGTCCATCCGCGCGAGCGCGGCGTCCACCTCCCCGAGGAGGCGCCGGAGCTGCGCGGCGTCGTCCACCTCGGAGGCCGCGGCCTCAAGCCTCTGGCGGCGTTCGAGGAGTTGTTCGCGCATCGCCGAGTCGATAACTGTAGCCATGACCTGTCTCCCCTGACGTAAGTCTTCGGGCGTCGGAGCGGGCGGGGCGCCGGGCCGCGCGGCCGCCTAAGACGTGAGCGACGCCGGGCGCGGCGCGCCCTGGAGCCTGACCGGCAGGCTGGTCGCGCAGCAGATGGTCTGCATGCGCGCGCGGTCGTTCTGCATCCCGCGCTCCTCGGCGAGCCACGCCATGACCTCCGCGAAGACGCGCGCCGCGTGCGGGTCTTCGGGCGTGGCGACGCGGTAGTGCATCCACTTGCCCTCGCGCCGCGCCGCGACGACGCCCGCCCGCCGCAGGTACGCGAGGTGGCGCGAAATCTTCGGCTGGCTCTCGCCGAGCACCTCGACGAAGAAGCAGACGCAGACCTCGCCCGCCGCCAACAGGTTCAGGAGCCGCAGCCGCGTGCGGTCGGCCAGGGCCCTGAACAGTAGTTCCATCTGCGCTTCCTTCTTCGCCATCCTCAATCCACCCCCACGACGCGGCTGCGGCGCTCAAGTAAAAGAGTGTCGCGCCAGCGCCCGGCGAGGCGCCCCACGCGCTCGCGCCGCCCGACCTCGCGGAAGCCGCAGGCGCGGTGCAGCGCCACGCTCGCGGCGTTTTCGGGGAAGACGCCCGCTTGCAAAGTCCAGACGCCTTCCGCCTCCGACTCGCGCACGAGCGCCGAGAGCAGCGCGCGCCCCATGCCCGACCCCCTGAACTCGCCCCCGACGTAGACGCTCACCTCCGCGACCCCCGCGTAGACCTCACGCGCCGAGACGCGCGAGAGCGCCGCCCACCCCGCGACGCGGCCGTCGTCCGCGAGCGCCACCAGACGGCAGCATGGGAGGTGCGACGAGTCCCAGCGCGCCCAGTCGGGCGCCTCCGTCTCGAAGGTCGCGTCGCCCGTCGCGAGCCCCTCGACGTAGACGGCGCGCACGCCCTCCCAGTGTCCCGCGCGCATCTTTTCGACCCTCCACGTCATACGATTTTCGCGCCGCCGCGGCATAAGTCTTTTCGCCCGTAACGCCCTCGACGGGGACGAAAAAAAGTCTCATATACGCCTTGACGAATGTGTGCGGCGGGTGTAGAGTGCGTCTCACATTCGCTTCGGCGAATATGATTGTAGGCCCGAGGGGGCGCGGAAGGCAAGGCCGCGGGGCCGCGCCGGTGGCAGCTTGAAAGGCGCGCGCGGGGGGCGCGCGGGCGCGAAGGAGAGGAGAATTTTTATGTCCGGTCAGATAGAGCAGTTGGTGCGCGAGAGGTATGGGTCGGTGGCGAAGAGCGGGCTGTCGAGCGAGCACGGGGGCGTGCGCGCGGTGGCCGAGGCGTTCGGCTACACGGCCGAGGAGCTGGCTTCGATACCGGCGGAGGCGAACATGGGTCTGTCGTGCGGGAACCCGACGGCGACGGCCTCGCTGCGCGAGGGCGAGGTGGTCGTGGACCTCGGCTCGGGCGGCGGGCTGGACGTCTTCCTCGCCGCGGAGAAGGTCGGGCCGACGGGGCGCGCCGTCGGCATAGACATGACGCCGGAGATGCTGGAGCTGGCGCGCCGCAACGCGGCGAAGCGGCTGGAGGGCGGTGCGCCCGACAACGTCGAGTTCCACCTGGCGACGATTGACCGCCTGCCGCTCGCCGACGCCTCGGTGGACTGCGTCATCAGCAACTGCGTCATCAACCTCGCGCCGGACAAGCACGCGGTCTTCCGCGAAATCGCGCGCGTGCTCAAGCCGGGCGGGCGCCTCGCCGTGAGCGACATCGCGCTCAAGCGCGCGCTCCCGCCCGAGGTGAGCGGCGACGCGCTGGCCTACGTCGGCTGCATCGCGGGCGCGATTCCGGTCGAAGAGTACAGGCGGGGGCTCGCCGAGGCCGGCTTCGCCGAAGTCGCGGTCATCGACTCGGGCTCAGACCTGAACGCCTACTCGCAGGTCGAGGGCCAGTCCGGCTGCTGCTCGCCCACGATGAAGAGGGAGGCGTCTGAGGGCGACGCGCCGAAGAGTCTGCCGCCGGCGGCGGGTTCGTGCTGCGCGCCCGCCGGGGCGGCGCCCGCGGCGGCGTCAATCTCATGCTGCTCGCCCGCGCCGCCCGAGGAGGGCGAGGCGCGCGACCCGCTGGCCGGCTACGACGTCAACGACTACGCGGCGAGCGTGAAGGTCTTCGCCGTCAAGCCGCGGGAGTAGGCGGCCTTCAGTCGGTTTCGCCCCCGCCGGGCTCCGCCCCGTCGCCGGACGGCGGCGGGCGGTTGTCGGGCGGGGGCGCGCCTTTCTGGTCGCGTATGCGGAGGATGGAGCAGTCGCCGTCGGTGTAGACCTCCTCGAACCAGCCGCTGTCGAGCGCGTCGTTGAAGAAGTCCTCGTGCTCGTGGTCGGTGAAGACGTAGCGGGCGCAGCGCTTCCGGTCGCCCTCGCCGACGCAGAAGTTGTCGCGGATGAGCGGGCCGAGGTTCGCCACCTCCTCGTCGGAGAGGTCGCGCGCGATGGTGATCTTGGCGTGCAGCTCGGCGAGCCGCTTGTCCTTGTCGAGCAGGTAGGTCGGGTCGAGCCCCGAGACGTAGGCGAGCTGCGGGTTGTAGAAGAAGAGCTTGGGGAAGTCGTCCCAGTCGGTGTTGACGATCAGCTCGCCCGGCTCGGCGTTCTTCGAGAGCCACTCGCCGCCGCCCTTGTAGTAGTCGGGCCCGGCCATCCCGGCGATGTCCTGCGAGGTGACGCGCGCGTACCAGACCAGCGACGCGGCGAGCAGCACGAAGGCCGTCGCCACGAAAATCATCTCCCACGCGCGCGCGTTCACGACCCGCGCCGGCTCCGGCGCCCGCCCGCCTTCCGCGTCCGTCCCGCCTTCGGCCCCCGACGGCTCGCGCGCGGTGTAACGCTCGCGCGCGGCGCGAATCAGCGGCTCGGCGGCGAAGGCCGCGAAGAGCACGGCGAACGGCGGGAAATACTCCGCGAAGCGCCGCCAGCGCATGTTGACCAGCATCAGGAAGGTCGAGAAGAGCAGGAGCAGCAGGGCCCTCTGCCGCCCGCGGTCGCCCGAGTCCTTGAAGGCGAGGTAGCCCGCGAACATCGCCGCCAGCGCCACGCCGCAGTTCCCCAGGAATTCCCACGTGCTGTACGGGTACCACTCCGAGCCGACCGTGGTCGAGAAGTCCTTCGCCGTGACCTTGATGAGAAGGTGCTCGTAGAGCAGTTGGAAGTTGTGCGGGAAGTACGGGTTGATGACGAAGCCGAGGGCGGAGCCGACGGCGACGAAGAGGACGGGCCGCCACTCGACGCGCCGCTCCGTCCAGAGGACGACGCCCGACCACATCAGCGTGGCCGCGACGAGCAGCGCGAACATGTCGTAGGTGAGCGCGAAGACGAACGAGAGCGGCAGCAGCCACCGGTACCTGCGCTCGAAGAGGAGGTGGAGCCCGGCGACGATGAGCACGATGGAGACGCTCATCGCCTTGCCCATGTTCATGCGGTAGAGGAACGGGGCCGAGCTGCCGACGAGCGCGACCAGCCAG
Organism: Pyrinomonadaceae bacterium; assembly: GCA_036387455.1. Classification (GTDB taxonomy): domain Bacteria; phylum Acidobacteriota; class Blastocatellia; order Pyrinomonadales; family Pyrinomonadaceae; genus QHXN01. Next base: position 27,925 of record DASVTS010000138.1, read on the forward strand.
ACGAGCGGGTAGCTCAGGCGGTTGCGCAGCATCAGCCAGTAGCACGAGAGCAGGGCGAGGCACGCGAAGAGCCACGTCCCGAGCTTGGCGCCCGTCTCGAAATCGGAGAAGAAGGTGAACGGTATCTGGAGGATGTGGAAGAGGAAGTGGTGGTCCACGTAGTCGCGCGCGTTGAGCGTCGTCAGCGGCAGCGCGTCGAACGAGGGCGGGAAGTGGCCCGAGCGCATCCCCTCCCAGAGCATGCGGCTCCAGCGGAAGTGGTAGTAGGCGTCGTAGTCGCCGCAGCAGAGCGAGGCGGTCGAGAACTGCAAGTACCAGAAGACCGCGCCGACGAGCAGCGCGCCGACCGCGAACAGCGCCCCGCGGCTGCCCAGGAAATCGGTTACGCGCGCCCGCCACGCCGCCGGCGCCGCGCCGGCGACACCCGCCGGCTCAGCCTCTTGCCCCTCGGGGAGAGCCCCGCCCTGTATGTTCTCCATATTCCCCTCGTCCACCCGCGCGGGCGTGCCCCGGAAGATTTAAACGGCCGAATCGAGTCAAAGAAAATAGCACGAACCGGCGTGGGCACGAAGCGGAAGCCCGACCGTGAGGGAGGGCGTCGGTCTTCCGTTACAGGATAGTGACGGGAGACCGGACGCCCTCCCTCACGGTCGGGCTTCCGCCGCTCAGCCGCAGAGGCGCTTGACGGCTTCGAGGAGGGCGCCGGGGCTGATGGGCTTGTTGAGGAAGTCGTCGAAGCCGGCGCTGCGCGCCCGCTCGCGGTCTTCGTACATGGTGAAGCCGGTGACGGCGATGAGCGGCGTGCTGCGGTAGGCGGGCAGCGCGCGCAGCGCCTCGGCGAGCTGGTAGCCGCTCATCCCGGGCATCCCGATGTCGGAGATGACGGCGTCGAAGTGCTGCGTGCGCGCGGCGTCGAGCGCCTCGGTGGCCGAGAAGGCGGTCGCCACCCGGTAGCCCGCGTAGCTCATCATCAGCGCTATCATCTCGGTCACGTCGGGCGCGTCGTCCACGACGAGCACGCGCAGGGACTCGGGGGAGGGGCCGGCGTCGCCGGCCTCGGCTTGAGGCCCGGCGCCGGGGGCGTGCGGGCGGTCTCCGGGGTGCGCGTGTGGCGCCGGCGCTTCGCGGCCTCGGCCGCGGTCGGGATGCGCGACGGTCTGGTACATCTGTTGTCTTCTACTCCTTCGGCTCGCCGGACGCCCCGCGCCTCACGAGCTGCTCCATCCGCTCGGCCAGCTCCGACGGGTCGACGGGCTTCGGCACGTGCGCGTCGAAGCCCGCGGCGAGCGCGGCCTCTTCGTCGCGCTGCGCGGCGTAGCCCGTCAGCGCGAGCGCCGGCACCCCTCTCAGGTGCGGGAACTCGCGCAGCTTGGCGATTAACTCGTATCCGTCGATGCGTGGGAGACCGATGTCTGAGACGATTATATCAAACCGACCCGACTCGGCAACGCGCAGCGCCTCCTCGGGCGTCGAGCAGGCGGCGGCCGTGTAGCCGCGCGCCTCGAAGGCGACCTTCAGCATGTCGAGCGTGTCGGACGCGTCCTCGACGACGAGGACGCGGCACGAGTTCTCCGGGCACGGCTCGGCCGCGCCCGCTTCGAGGTCGCCCGTCTGGGGCCGCGCCGCGCCGGGCTCGGCCGCCGGGAGCGCGACCGTGAAGCGGCTGCCGCACCCCTCGCCCGCGCTCTCGACCGAGACGGCGCCGCCGTGCGCCTCGACGAAGCTCTTGACGAGCGCGAGCCCGAGCCCGAGCCCGCCGTGCGTGCGCGTCGTGCCCATGTCGGCCTGCCGGAAGCGCTCGAAGACGTGCGGCAGGAACTCCGCGGCGATGCCGGCGCCCTCGTCCTCGACCTCGACGCGCGCCGCGCCGCCCGAGGCGCCGACGCGGACGCGGACGCGCCCGCCCTCGGGCGAGAACTTGACGGCGTTGTGCAGGAGGTTCCAGAAGACCTGCACGAGCCGGGTGCGGTCGCCGCTGACGACCAGGGCGGCGCCCGTCTGCACGTCGAGCGCGACGGAGCGCGCGTCGGCCTGGGGCCGGACGGTCTCGGCCGCCTCGCGCACGACCGACGACAGCTCGACGGGCGCGCGCTCGATCCTCATCTTGCCCGAGAGGATGGAGGACATGTCGAGCAGGTCGTTGATGAGGCGCGAGAGCGACTGCGAATTCTTCTCGATGACGCGGATGCCCTGTCCGGTCTCGGCGGGGCCGAGGCGCCCCGAGCGGATCATGTGCGTCCAGCCGAGGATGGGCGTCAGCGGCGTCCGCAGCTCGTGCGAGAGCGTGGCGAGGAACTCGTCCTTGGCGCGGTTGACCTCCTGCGCGCGGGCGTAGAGGCGCGCGTTCTCGATGGCGAGCGCGGCGCGCGCGGCTATCTCCTGCGCGTAGGAGATGTCCTCGGCGGTGTAGTCGCGGCGCGCGCGCGTCGAGGATAAGGTGAGCGCCCCGATGGTGCGCCCGCGCGCGACGAGCGGGACGGCGAGGAAGGACTTGAGCCCCAGCTCGCGCAGGAGGCGCGCGTGCTCCTCGTCGCGGGCGAGCAGGGGCAGCGTCTCCTCCGAGACTTCCGCCACGGCCTCGGGCCGCCCCGTGCGCAGGACGCGCGGGACGCCGGCGCTCTGCGGCCCCGGCGGGAAGGCGCGCAGCCGCTCGACGAGCGGCCGGAGCGCGGGGTCGCGGTGCGTGGCCGCGACGCGGCGGGTGCGCCCGTCGTCGTCCACGAGGTCGATCAGGCAGTAGTCGGCCAGCGCCGCGACGGCGAGCCGCGCCAAGCCTTCGAGCGTCGTCTCGTAGTCGAGCGAGGAGCCGAGCACGCGGCTCGCCTCGGCGAGGAAGCGCAGGCGCTCCTCGGCCGCCTTGCGCACGGAGATGTCCATCGTCACGCCGCGCATCCCGGCGGGCTCGCCGCCCGCGTCGAGGATGACGCGCGACTGCGACTCGACGTGGACGGCGCGGCCGTCCCTGCGCACCCAGCGGAACTGGCTCGCGCCGCCCTCGCGGCTCTCGAAGATGGCGCGCGCCTCGGCCGCCGCGCGCTCGCGGTCCTCCGGGTGGACGATGGAGAGCCAGAAGTTCGGCGTCCGCAGCCACTCCTCCACGGTGTAGCCGAGCATCTGCTCGACGTGGTCGCTGACGAAGTCGATGCGCTGCGACCCCTCGTCCGGCTCGCCCCACGCCTCCCACACCACGCCGGGGACGTTGCCCAGCAGGTTCCGCAGGCGCCCGCGCTCGTGCTCGACGAGGCCCGCCAGCCTCGCGCGCTCGCCCGCGGCGTGCTTCTGCGCGGAGACGTCGCGCGCGACGGTCGAGGCGCCGACCAGCCGCCCCGAAGGGTCGTGGATGGGCGAGACGGAGAGCGAGACTTCGAGCCGCACCCCGTCCTTGCGCACGCGCACGGTCTCGGAGCGCTCGACGCGCTCGCCGCGCGCGAGCTGCCTCATGATCTCCGCCAGGTCCGCGCGCAGCTCCTCGGGGACGATGAGCGAGATGTGACGGCCGACCGCCTCCTCGGCCGTGTAGCCGTACATGCGCTCGGCCGCCGCGTTCCAGCTCGTGATAGTGCCGTCGAGCGTCTTGCCGATGACGGCGTCGTTCGAAGACTCGACGATGGCGGCCAGCCGCGCGCGCTCGCGCTCGACCCTCCGCCGCTCGGTCACGTCGTGGAAGACGAGGACGACGCCCGCCGTGCGGCCGTGCTCGCCGCGGATGGGGGCGCCGCTGTCGTCAATCGGCACCTCGCCCCCGTCGCGCGCGAGCAGCACCGTGTGGTTGGCGAGCCCGACGACCTTCCCCTCGCGCAGCACCTTCTCGACGGGGCTCTCCACCGGCTCGCGCGTCAGCTCGTTGACTATCCTGAAGACCTCGGCGAGCGGGCGCCCCGAGGCTTCGGCGAGCGCCCACCCGGTCAGGCGCTCGGCCACGGGGTTCATGAAGTTGACGCGCCCCGCCTCGTCGGTCGCGATGACGGCGTCGCCGATGCTCCTGAGCGTCGTCTCCAGGGACGCGCGGCTGCGCAGCGCCGCCGACTCGGCGCGGGCGCTGCGGTCGGCGAGCGTCGAGATGAAGAGCGAGACGGCGACGAAGGCCGAGGTCTGGAGGAGGTCGTTGAAGTCGAGCGCGAACGCGTAGGGCGGGCCGAGGAAGAAGAAGTTGGCGGCGAGCGCCGAGAGCGCGACGTAGAGCAGCGCGGGGCCGCGCCCGCCGTAGAGCGCCGCGACGACGACGCCGACGAAGTAGAAGATGAAGGGGACGCTGCCGCGCTCCAGACCCGTGAGGGCGTAGAGCGCGAACATGAGGAGCGTGGCCCCCGCGGCCGACGCGAGCGCCAGCCCGTAGCGCGCGGGCGCCGACTCGTTCCATGCCTGCTTCGCCTGTCGGGCGCCGGGGGGACGGGGGTCGGACATTTTTCTACCTTAGCCGGGGCGGTGCTGTTGTCGTTGCTTTCGCCGACAACCTACTGTTTTCGCCGCGGCAAGTCAAGAAAATGGGGCCGGGGGTTTCGGGGGCCGGGGGCGGGGGGGCGAGCGCCCCGCCCCGGCGCACGACCCCGGCCCGCCGCCGGCATTTGCCTTAAACGGCCCCGAGCCTCTAGTCTCTAGCCCCTATGTACCCGGCAGGCAACCTCTTCATCCCGGCGCCGCACGGCCGCCTGGAGGCCATCCTGAAGGAGCCGCGCGGCGGGGCCCCGCGCGCCACCGCGCTCGTGCTGCACCCGCACCCGCTGCACGGCGGGACGATGCACAACAAGGTGGTCTTCCGCACGGCGCGCGGGCTCGAAGACGCGGGCGCCGTCACGCTGCGCGTCAACTTCCGCGGCGTCGGCCACTCGACGGGCGAGCACACGGGCGCGCGCGGCGGCGAGCAGGAGGACGCGCGCCTCGCCCTGGACTTCCTCGCCGGGAAGTACCCCGCGCTCCCGCTCTTCCTCGCCGGCTTCTCCTTCGGCGCGCGCGTCGGGCTCGAAGTCGGCACGCGCGACGCGCGCGTCCGCTTCCTCGCCGGCGTCGGCACGCCCGTCAGCATCCCCGAGCGCGAGTACGACTTCTCCTTCCTCGAAGACTGCCGCAAGCCGCTCCTCCTCGCCCACGGCGACCGCGACGACTTCGGCTCCGTCCACGACCTCCGCGCCCTCGCCGCCCGCCTCCCCCCCGAGGCGCGGCCCCGCGTCGAAATCATCCCCGGCGCCGGCCACTTCTTCGACGACCAACTGGAAGAGTTGAGGCGGACGGTCGCGGCGTGGGCGGCGGAGATGCTACAGGCGGAAGCCCGACCGTGAGGGAGGGCGTATAGCCTCCGTCATTTCATCTGAGGAGGCTATACGCCCTCACGGTCGGGCTTATGATTTAGAAGTTCGGCGGCCCGTCGCCTTGACCGTAGAGCACGTAACCAATCGCTTCCTCGACGTTCTGAGTCTTCCACAGGTAGCGGGTGCTGCCGTGCCTCGCCCACAGCTTCGCGTCTGGTGAAACCAACCCGCACGCGCGCAGCCTCCGCGTCGCATAGCTCTTGAAAGCATTCATTATCACTTCGGGCTTACAGGCGGCGGCCACGACCGCGTGAACGTGATTGCTCCGGGCGCTGACAGCGTCAAGGCGGAAATCCCGATGTTTACATACTTCCCGAATGGCCTTCTCGACGGCATCGCGCTGTGCGGGGTCGAGAATCGCCGGCGGATATGTCAGACTAGCGACGTCAGCTCGCTCAAGTTTTTGATTAGGCGGAATACGCGGCGTCCCGAAGACGTTATGTCCCTGACGATCCGTCGAGCCTCGCCGGTCGCCGTGAACCCACGTGCCATAACACCTGAAGGTGATGAGGTAGGCCAGCGGAAGCGAGTTGCTATCGAATTCCTTAACCATACTCGGCAAGAGGAATCCCGACCGTGAGGGCGTGTGGCCTCGGTCTGATGAAATGACGGGGGCCACACGCCCTCCCTCACGGTCGGGCTTCCGCCTCGGCGTAGAGGCGGTCGATGACGTCTTTGTACTTCTCGTCGACGACGCGGCGTTTGACCTTGAGGGTGGGGGTCAGTTCACCGCCTTCGACGGTCAGTTCGCGCTCGATGAGGGCGACGCGCTTGACGCGCTCGAAGCGGGAGAGGTCCGCGGTGACGGAGTCCACCTGGCGCTGCATGAGGTCGAGGACGCGCGGGTGGCGGCAGAAGTCGGCCGGCGTCTTGCAGTCGAGCCCCTTGTGCTGGGCGTAGGAGCGGAGCATCTCCCAGTCGGGGACGATGAGCGCGGCCGGGAACTTGCGCCCGGCGCCGACGAGCACGACCTGGTTGACGAAGCGCGACTGCTTGATGCGCTGCTCGACGGGCTGCGGCGCGACGTACTTGCCGCCCGAGGTCTTGAACAGCTCCTTCTTGCGGTCGGTGATGCGCAGGTACCCTTCGGCGTCCAACTCGCCCACGTCGCCGGTCTTGAACCAGCCGTCGTCGGTGAAGACCTCGCGCGTCGCCTCGGGCTTGTTGTGGTAGCCGCGCATGACGTTGGGGCCGCGCGTCTCTATCTCGCCGTCGGCGGCGGTGCGCACCTCGACGTCGCGGACGGGGCGGCCGACGGTGCCGATGCGGTTGTCATCGGCCGCGTTGACCGTGATGACGGGCGAGGTCTCGGTCAGCCCGTACCCCTGCACGATGGGGAGCCCCGCGCCGTGGAAGATGAGCCCCAGCTCCTCGGGGAGCGCCGCGCCGCCCGAGAGGAAGAGGCGGATGCGCCCGCCCGTCGCCTCGCGCCACTTCGAGAAGACGAGGCGCGAGGCGGCGTCGTGTTGCAGCCTGAGGAGCGGGCCGGCGGGCTTCTTCCAAACCGCCGCGCGCGCCCGCCGCTTGCCCACGCCGACCGCCCACGTCAGCAGCGCCGTCTTCACGCGCCCGCCCTCGGCCGCCTTGTCCTTGATGCGCGCGTAGATTTTCTCGAACAGCCGCGGGACGGCGACCACGAGCGTCGGGCGCACCTCGCGCATGTTGTCGCCGATGCGCTCCATCGACTCCGAGAAGAAGACCTTCGCGCCGTGGTGCAGGTACATGTACATCGCGCCGCGCTCGAAGACGTGCGAGAGCGGGAGCACCGAGAGCACCACGTCGTCGGGCGTGAAGGCGAGGCGCTCGGAGGTGGCGACGAGGTTCGAGACGACGTTCGCGTGCGTGAGCATGACGCCCTTCGGCTCGCCCGTCGTCCCCGACGTGTAGATGATGGTCGTCAGGTCGTCGGCGCCGACCTCCGCCGACAGCTCGTCCGCGAGGCCGGGCCTTTCGGCTTCGAGCCGGGCGCCGCGCGCCTCAAGCTCGGAGAGCGTGAGGACACCCGCGAGGCCGCCGGCGTCGCCCGTCAGGAGGACGGCGGTCGGGGGCGAGGCGCACGACGCCAGCTCCCCGCGCACCCGCTCGTAGGCCGCGCGGTCCTGCACGAAGAGCAGGCGCGAGCCCGAGTCCTCCACGATGTAGCGGGCCTGCCGCGGCGCGAGCGTCGGGTAGATGGGGACGTTGACGACGCCCGCGAACTGGCAGCCCAAATCCGAGACGACCCACTCGGGCGAGCTGTCGGAGAGGATGCCGGCGTGGTCGCCGCGCCTGAGCCCCAGCGCGTGGAGGCCGAGCGCGACGCGGCGCACGCGGCGCAGAAGCTCCTCCGAGGAGACGGAGCGCCACGCGCCGTCGCGCTTGTAGTTCAACACGTCGGGGCGCGACTTGACGAGCATCGCCGTCCGGAAGACCTCGACAATCGTCCGGGGGCCGCCCGCCCTCCGCGTCTCGCCCCAGTCGGGGCGCGTCTCGCGCCCGCCGCCCCCGACCTGCGTGGTGATCCTCGTCGTCAAGCGCTCACACCCCCGAGGAAGATGTCGAGCACCTCGTCGGCCATCGGCGCGAGCTTGTAGCGGCGCTTCGACAGAATCCAGTTCGTCGCCATCTCGTCCAGGGCGCCGAAGAGGACTTTGGCGACGAGCTTGGCGTTGAGCCCCGCGCGGAAGACGCCGGCGGCCTGCCCCTCCTCGAAGACCTCGCGGATGAGGCCGAGGTATTCGGCGAGCCCGGCGGCCGAGAACTCCTCCATGAACTTGGTCGTGCCCCGCAGCTCGACCTGGAAGACGACGGCGAGGTCGCGGTCGTCCCCGAGGCGTTCGAGGTGGTGGCGGGCGATGCGGCGGAGCTTCTCGCGCGGGTCTTCAATCTTCGCCAGCTCCTCGCGGCCGGCGCGGACGGCCTCCGACGTGTTGCGCTCGAAGATGGAGCGGAGGATTTCCTCCTTGCTCTTGAAGTAGAGGTAGACGGTGCCGTCGGCGACGCCGGCCTCGCGCGCGACGTCGGCCACCTTCGAGTTGAAGTAGCCGCTGCGCGCGAAGACCTTCGTGGCGGCGCGCATGATGGCCTCGCGCTTGTCGCCCACCGGGGCGGCGGCGCGCGCCGGCTGCGGGGGCAGGGAACGGGCTGTACGCATCAGTTTCTGAAGTCTCCGTGCCGGGCTGCGGACTCGGGCTCGCTGAATGGCTGTTCATTCAGCCGCGGCGCCCCTAGCCTAACGCCCGCGCGCCTTTTCTGCAACACGCAGTCACGGCCGGGCCTCCGCCTCTTCCGGCATCTCGTCGCCGTCCGGCGCGAGGAGGTCGGGGCGCAGCGGGCCGGCGTCGCGGAGGCGGAGGTCGCGCTGCGGGTAGGGGATTTCGATGCCCTCCTCCTTGAAGAGGCGGTGGATGTTGTAGCGAATCTCGCTCTTGACGGGGAGGTGGCGGCGGGGCCTGTCCGTCCAGACGAGGAGCCGGAAGTCGAGCGAGGAGTCGCCGAACTCCATGAACTGCACCGAGGGCTTGGGCTCTTCGAGGAGGAACTGGACGCCCTCGGCGGCGCGCAGGAGCGTGCGCGTGACGTGCGCGGGGTCGGCGTCGTAGGAGACGCCGACGGCGACGGAGAGGCGCACGCGGCGCTCGCGGTACGACCAGTTGAGGAAGTTCTGGTTGACGATCTTCGAGTTGGGCACGACCGAGGCGATGTTGTCGTTGGTGATGACGACGGTCGTCCGCAGGTTGATGCTCCGCACGCGCCCCTCCGTGAGCTTGCTGTCCGGGCCGGGGATGGTCACGTAGTCGCCGACGCGGACGGGGCGCTCGAAGAGGATGATGAAGCCGGAGGCGATGTCGCCCGCGATGAACTGGAGGCCGAAGCCGATGCCGATGGAGAGCGCCGTGAAGGCGACGGCGAGCGAGGTGAAGTCGGCCGAGATGGCGATGCGCAGCGCGACGATGGCGCCGACCGCCATGATGAAGTAGTGGACGAGCCGCAGGATGGTGAACTGGACGCCGGGGTCGAGGTGCTTGTGCCGCGCCATCCGCCCCTCGATGAAGCGGCGCAGGTAGCGCGAGAAGATGACGGCGAAGACGACGACGATCAGGCCGAGCGTCAGCGTCGCGAGGGAGAAGGGGAAGTTGCCGACCGTCCAGGTGTGGTTGACGTAACTCCAGAGCCGCTCCAACAAGGTCATCCGCTGCGGCTGCTCCGCCGGCGCCGCCTCCTGCCGCCACAGCCACGCCGCCCACACGCCCCGCCAAAGAATCGTAGACATCAAAGCCCCGAGCCTCCCCGTCCCGTCCTCAAACCCCGCCGAAAGTCGAAGCC
>DASVTS010000139.1:0-21122 GCA_036387455.1 Pyrinomonadaceae bacterium
GCCCCCCCCGGGGGGCCCGCCGCCGCCCCCGGGACGAAACCCCGTCCCGCCCGCAGGCACACACGCCCGCCCCCGGAGGCTCTTTACAAGAGGCGACGACACGGCCGTCCACCCGGGACGGGCGGGAAGGGTGTCGCCAAAATCCGCCGGCGCGCGCCGGCGGGCCCGTCAGGAAGGAGTTCGCTTATGCTCGCACTCATCACCATCGCCCTGCTCGCGTTCGCGCCGGCCTCGCTCGCGCCGCAGCAGGAGCAGAACTTCACGCCCGTGCAGGGCGCGACGCTCCAGGCGAAGCACGACGCGGCCGCCGCGCAGGCCGCCGCCGCGCGGCAGACGCGCTACTGGACGGCCTACTCGTTCGACGTGCGCCCCGGCGTCGCCGTGGACGTGGACTACGTGAGCGACGACGGCCGCTTCACCGTCCGCGGCACCTGGGACGTGGGCGACGGCGGGACGTACTTCGTCGGCGACGGCGTCTCGGTCCTGAGCTACCCCGGCCTTGAGACGCGCAGCCTCGGCGTCTTCGCGCTGCGCGACTCGGGCGGAAGGGTCGAGCGCGTGGACGTCTTCAACCTCGCGCGCCGGCACGGGTACGCGGGCTACCCCGTCTACTGGGCCGGGCGCGCGGCGAGCGAGGAGAGCCTGGGCTTCCTGCGCGGCCTCGCCGTCGCGGACAACGTGGGCGTCCGCGACTCGCTCGCGTCCGAGGCCATCCGCGCCATCTCGCTGCACGACGACCGGCGCGTGCCCGAGGTGCTGATGCAGATAGCGCGCACGGCGACGGGCGAGGACGTCCGCGCGCGCGCCGTCCGCTCGCTCGGCACGCCGCCCGTGCCCGACGCCGTGCGCGAGTACCTGGCGCAGCTCGCGCGCGACGAGCGCGAGCCGCTGGACGTGCGGCGCGCGGCCATCGCCGCCTACGGCCGCGCGCGCGACGCGCAGTCGCTCGCGCTGATGCAGTCGCTCTACGGCTCGCTGACGAACCGCGACCTGCGGCGCGCGGCGCTAACGCAGGTCGCGCGCAACGAGAACCAGCAGGCGGCCGCCGCCTTCCTCGTCCGCGTCGCCACGCAGGACGCGGACGCGGAGGCGCGCAAGACGGCCGTCGCCCGCCTCGGCGAGATAGCGGGCGAGCAGGCGCTCGGCACGCTCCGGCAGACGGCGACGAGCAACGACGCCGACACCGAGTTGCAGAAGCAGGCCGTCTCGGCCATCGCGCGCCGCCCGGCGTCGGAGGCCGTCCCGCTCCTCATCCAGATAGCGCGCACCCACGCCAAGCCCGAGCTGCGCAAGCACGCCTTCGTCCTCCTCGGCCGCACCGGCGACCCCGCGGCCGTCGAGTTTTTGAGGAGCGTCCTGACGAAGTGAGGTGTCGGAAGCCCGACCGCGGGGGAGGGCATCTCGGCAGGGGAGGGGAAGGTCAAGAGGCTCCGACCTTTCCACCTCCCCTTTTTGCATTCGGGCGCGCGCCCACGCCCGGCCGGGCTTCTGCTAAAATCGCCGCATGGCCTTGATGCGGATAACGGAATTCCCCGAGCAGGTTTTGAAGGAGGTCGGGGCGCCCGTGGAGCGCTTCGACGCGGGGCTGGAGAGACTCGTCTCCGACATGTTCGAGACGATGTACGCGGCCGAGGGCGTGGGGCTCGCGGCGCCGCAGGTGGGGCTCGGCCTGCGGCTCTTCGTGACGGACTGCGAGGGCGTCAGGCTGGTCGCGGCCAACCCCGAGATTCTCTCGACCGAGGGCGAGCAGGAGGGCGAGGAGGGCTGCCTCTCGGTCGGCAAGATTCACGCGCCGCTGCGCCGCCCGCTGCGTGCGCGCCTGCGCGCGCAGGGCGCCCGCGGCGAGTGGTTCGAGCGCGAGGCCGAGGGGCTCGCCGCGCGCTGCTTCCTCCACGAGACCGACCACTGCGACGGCACGCTCTTCATCGACCACCTATCGCCGCTCCGCCGAGACATGGTCAAACGCCGCTTCCAGAAGATGAGGAAGTGGCGCTGAAGATGCCCCCGCGGATGAACACGCCGAGCCCCCAAAAAACCGCCGACGCCTCGCCGCTCGAACACGGCCTCGGGCCGCACTTCGCGGAGCTGGCCCGCTTCAACTCGACGAAGGCGCTCGAAGCCTCGCCGCTCTACGCGCGCCTGCGCGGGGAGGTCGAGCGCGTGCTCGGCGGCGTCGAGTGCGGGGACTTCCGCGCGGGCGGAGGGGCGGAGTCAGGCGCGGCGTCGTCAGTCCGCGCGACCGCGTGGAACGTGGAGCGGGGCACGCACCTGGACGAGATTGTGCGCGTGCTCGGCGGGCACGAGGTGTTGGGCCGGAGCGACGTGCTGCTTTTGACGGAGCTGGACTACGGCATGGCCCGCTCGGGGAACCGGCACGTGGCGCGCGAGATGGCCGAAGCGCTGGGCATGGCCTACGCGTTCGCGCCGTGCTACGTCAACCTGAGCAAGGGGAGCGGGCTGGAGAGCGGCGCCCGCGGCGAGAACGCCGAGGCCCTGCACGGGAACGCGGTGCTCTCGCGCTGGCCCGTGCGGCGCGCGTGGTCGGTCGCGCTGCCGAACGGCAAGGACAAGATGAGGGGCGGCGAGAAGCGGCTGGGGAGCCAGCGCGCGGTGGTCTGCGAGGTGGAGCACCCGGCGGGGCCTTTCCGCGCCGTCAGCCTCCACCTCGACGCGCATTCGAGCCAGCGCCACCGCGAGCGGCAAATGAAGGTCGTGCTCGACTTCGTCGAAAGTTTAGGGCCTTCCTTGCCCGTCCTCGTCGGCGGCGACTGGAACACCTCGACCTACAACTCGCGCCGCGCCGCCTACTCCATCGCGGGCTTCTTCCGGCGGGTGCTGATGGGCGTGGGCCACGTCATCGAGAATCATTACCTGCGGCCCGAGCGCTGGTTCGAGCGCGGGCTGTTCCGCGAACTGGAGCGGCGCGGCTACGCCTACGCGCCCCTGAACGAGCCGGGCGCGGGGACGCTCCACTACGACGTGAAGGACCTGGCGGCGAACACGAACATGGGCGAGTGGGTGCCCGGCTGGTGCTTCTGGTGGATAGAGTGGGCGCTCCGCGACCACGGCGGCCGCTGCTCGCTCAAGCTCGACTGGTTCGCCGGGAAGGGCGTCGCGCCCGACCCGCGCGAGCCGCCCCGCGTCGTCGGCGGGCTCAAGGGCGCCGACGGCCGCGTGCTCTCCGACCACGACCCCATCGTGCTCGACTTCCTGCTCGGCGAATCAGAAGCCCGGCCGTGAGGGAGGGCGTCGCTACAACATCAAAGGAGGGATGACGGGAGGCGCGCTGTCTCCCGTCATCCCTCCTTCCTTCGTTACCCGTACGCCCTCCCTCACGGTCGGGCTTCTGACTCGTCGGAGAGCGCCTGGTAGGCGGCGCCGGCGGCGATGCCGCCGAGGAGGTAGAAGGCGACGGTGAGCAGGTTGGTCTCGGTCGAGTTCTTGGCCGGCTGGCGGCCGAGGCCGAGCGGCTCGGGCAGGTAGACGGCGGCGAGCCCCGCCGCGAGCCCGAGCGCCGCGCCGTTGCGGAGCCCGTCCCGCGCGCCGCCCAGTCCCACCAGCCCGTAGTAGAGCGAGTTCGCGGCGATGTCGCCGACGAGCGCCGCCTCGTGCAGCGGCACGGGCGGCTCGACGTCCACCGCGCGCAGCGTCTTCGCGATGGCGCGCATGCCGACGACGTCCATCCGCGGCGCGTCGTCGATGTAGCGCCGCGCCGTCTCGTGCACCAGCGTGAGCGCGAACGCGCCCACCAGACCGCTCCCCAGAGCCTTCAGCATCCTCTTTCCTTCCTCCCGTCGGTCTTTCGTCCGGGCCGCCGCGGGCCGCCCGGGTAGTCTCTTACCCCTTTAATGTTGCGGAAGTGTCAACGCGCGCGGCGCTCACACGTCCAAACTTTCGAGCTGGAACCAGTAGAAGCCGAACGGCGCGAGCGCGAGCTGGTAGGCGGCGCCCGCCTTCACCGCCGGGAAGCGCGTCTTGCCGAGCATCTCGACGGGCGTGAAGCCCTCGAACTCGGGTAGGTCTAATTCGACCGGCTGCGCGAACTGCGAGAGGTTGAAGACGCAGAGCACCCGGTCGTCGCCGTGCTCGCGGACGAAGGCGAAGATTTTCCGGTTCTCCGGCTTGACGAAGCGCATCGTGCCGCGGCCGAAGACGTGGTGCTCCTTGCGCAGCAGAATCATCTGCCGCATCCAGTTCAGCAGGCTCGTGTCGTAGCGCATCTGCGAGTCCACGTTGACCGACTGGAAGCCGTAGACCGGGTTGTTGATGACGGGGAAGTAGAGGCGCTCGAAGTCGGCCTGCGAGAAGCCGGCGTTGCGGTCGGAGGACCACTGCATCGGGGTGCGCACGCCGTCGCGGTCGCCGAGGTAGATGTTGTCGCCCATGCCTATCTCGTCGCCGTAGTAGAGGAAGGGCGAGCCGGGCAGGCTGAGCAGGAGGCTGTGGAGGAGCTGTATGCGCCGGTGGCTGTTGTCGAGCAGCGGGGCGAGGCGGCGGCGGATGCCGACGTTGAGGCGCATCCGGCGGTCTTTCGCGTACTCGTTGTAGAGGTAGTCGCGCTCCTCGTCGGTCACCATCTCCAGCGTCAGCTCGTCGTGGTTGCGGAGGAACATGCCCCACTGGCAGTTCGCCGGGATGTCGGGCGTGCGCTCGAGGATTTCGACGATGGGGCGGCGGTCCTCCTGCCTGAGCGCCATGAAGAGGCGCGGCATGATGGGGAAGTGATAGCCCATGTGGAACTCGTCGCCGCGGCCGAAGTACTCGACCACGTCCTCGGGCCACTGGTTCGCCTCGGCGAGCAGGAGCGCCTGCGGGTGTCGCTCCTCGACGTGCGCGCGCAGGCGCTTGAGGAAGCCGTGCGTCTCGGGCAGGTTCTCGCAGTTGGTGCCCTCGCGCTCGTAGAGGTAGGGCACGGCGTCGGCGCGGAAGCCGTCGATGCCGAAGTCGAGCCAGTAGTCCACGACTTCGAGCATCGCCTGTTGAACTTCCGGGTTGTCGTAGTTGAGGTCGGGCTGGTGCGAGAAGAAGCGGTGCCAGTAGAACGCCTGCGCCGTCTCGCTCCACGTCCAGTTCGACTTCTCCGTGTCGGTGAAGATGATGCGCGCCTCCCTGTACTTCTCGGGGCTGTCGCTCCAGACGTACCAGTCGCGCTTGGGCGAGTCGGGCGAGGAGGACGCTTCGAGGAACCACGGGTGCTGGTCGGAGGTGTGGTTGACGACGAGGTCGGTGATGACGCGGATGCCGCGCGCGTGGGCGGCGTCGATGAACTGGCGGAAGTCTTCGAGCGTGCCGTACTCGGGGAGGATGGCGTAGTAGTCGGCGATGTCGTAGCCGCCGTCGCGCAAGGGGCTGGCGTACATCGGCAGCAGCCAGAGGCAGTCCACGCCGAGCCATTCGAGGTAGTCGAGCTTCTCGGTCAGCCCGCGGAAGTCGCCCACGCCGTCGCCGTTCGAGTCGTAGAAGCCGCGGACGTAGATTTCATAAAAAACGGCGTCCTTGAACCAGAGTGGGTCGTCGCGGAGTTTGCCCGTCTCGGCCATTCAGTCAACCTTCCTTGTCGTGTGCTCTAGTTTTGCTTTGCGTGAAAGATAGCGGCAACGCGGGGCGGGATGCAAGTTTCCCCGCCCCGCGCATTCAAGTGTAAAGCGTGCGGGTCTCCCCGCGAAGACTGGAATTCCCGACGAGGAGAGGGCGGAGGTGTGTGCGATGAAGACGCGGAGAAGCTTCGACAGGGGCTGGCAATACCTGACGGCGGCGGCGCTCGTCGGCGCGTGGCTGTCGGCGGCGGCGCCCCGGCCGTTCGGGGCGGCGGGGCAGGGCGGGGGCGCGGGCGCGGACGCGGGGAAGCAGTTGAAGATTGATTTGGCGAAGTCCGTCAGGGTGACGCTCCCCGGCGACAGGCCGGCGCTGACGCCGGTGGGCTTCCGCACGCCGGACGGCCGGGAGGGCTGGGTCGTGAGCATCCCCGGCAACCGCCCGCTGGCGACGCCCGCCTACTCGAACGGGCGCGTCTTCGTCGGCGGCGGCTACGGCTCGCACGAGTTCTACGCCTTCGACGCGAAGACGGGCCGGCTCGTCTGGAAGACGAACACGGGCGACGACGGGCCGACGGCCGCCGTCGTCGAGGACGGCCTCGTCGCCTTCAACACGGAGAGCTGCACGCTGGTCGTCGTGGACGAGCAGACGGGCAAGCTGGTCTGGCAGGAGTGGCTCGGCGACCCGCTGATGAGCCAGCCCGCGGTCTCGAAGGGCCGGCTCTACATGGCCTACCCGAAGGGGCAGCGCGGCCACGCGGGCGCGCTGCCCCACGCGAACGTGATTCCGAAGCCGCAGAGCGCCGCCGCCGCCGTCGGCGCGCCGAAGCCCGCGCAGGACGCGCCGCGGAAGGACTCGCAGGAGGAGCCGGGGAGCCACCGCCTGCTCTGCGCCGACCTGAAGACGGGCAAGCACCTGTGGGAGCGAGCCATCTCGTCGGACGTCATCTCGGCGCCGGTCGTCTCGGACGGCAAGGTCTACGCGACGACCTTCGACGGCACCTCCTACAGCTTCGACGCCGTGACGGGCGCGACGGTCTGGAAGAAGGAGAACGCGGGGACGAGCGCGCCGGTCGTCGTCGGGGGCGACGTGCTGGTCACGCAGAAGGAGGAGCGCGACGGCGAGACTTACGAGGGCCTGCGGCGGCTCGACGCGCGCGGCGGCGCCCCGAAGGAGACGGCCCTGCGCGCGAGCGCGAAGGCCGAGTACCTCGGCCGGAACAAGGGCGGCGGCGTGGCGATACATAAGGAGGCGCAGGCTTCGCTCGACTCGTCGGTCGGCTTCGGGAACGCGCCGGCGGCGGCCGAGCTGGGCAAGGCCAACGCGCACCTCGGCGTCAGCACGGTCGTCGGCGGCTGGGCCTACCAGGGCTCGCGCGCCGCCTACAGCAGGGGGCAGATGCTCAACGCGCAGGGGCGCTACCTGAACTCGGTGAGCGCCGCCGACGGGCGCTTCGCGTGGCGCGCGGAGGTCACGGGCGGCGGGCTCGAACGGGACGCGCAGGTCTTCTCGCCGCCCGCGCTCGGCGAGGAGTTCCTCTACCTGGCGAGCTCGCTCGGCCACCTGCTCTCGGTCGGGCAGAAGGACGGCCGCGTCGGCTTCATGTACCACTTCGGCGAGCCGATGGTCTTCCAGCCGGCGCTCGCCGAGGGCGGCGTCTACGTCGGCACCTCCGCCGGCCTCCTCATCTGCCTCAAGACCGGCTCGGCCGACGCCGACGGCTGGTACGCGTGGGGCGGCAACGGGGAGCACAATAAGAATAAGTAGACAGAAGGCAGTAGCCGGCAGGCTCCGCCCGGCGGGCGCTGGGAGATTTACCCGGCGCGCCCGCGCGGCGGAGCCTTAACTGTCTGCCGCCTGCTTCCCACTGTGGTTAGCCACAAGGCGCCGGCGGCGTGCGCACGGACGGGGACTGTCGGCGGCCGTCTCGCGGGGGCGAGCGCGCGGGGGCACAATCCGCGGGGCGTGGCGCGTGGGCCGCGCGTGGGGCGGCGCGGTTGACGCGGGTCGGCGAGGCGCCGGGGGAGCAACGGGAAGAATTTTTGAACGGGACAATTTTTGAAAGCCGTGTTAGTTTTAGCGCGCCCGTCTTTGTCATTAATGTCGTTCGCCCAAAGGATGCTTCCCCCTCTGCGTCTCATTCTCGGCCTGGCCTGCGTCCCGGCGCTCTCCCTCTTCGCAGCATGCCAACCCTCCGCCGCGCGCCCCGGCGCCGCGCCGCGCGCGCAAGCGGAGGCGCCCGCCGCCGCCCGCCCCGCGCCCGAGCCCGCCCGCGCCGACTCCGACTCCGACGGCATCCCCGACCGCGCCGAGCTGCGCTCCTACGGCGACCGCGAGAGCTTCCGCGCGTGGTTCACCTTCATCGCCGAGGCGCAGTTCTACCGCGAGAGCAGGGAGTGGAACGAAGGGCAGCGCGACTGCGCGGGCCTCGTCCGCTTCGCGTGGCGCGAGGCCCTGCGCGCGCACGACCGGGCGTGGCTGCTGCGGATGGGCGAGGGCTACGACCCCGTGGCGCCCGACGTGCGCGCCTACACGCTGGAGCGCAGCCCCGTCGGCGAGCGCCTCTTCCGCACGCGCGCCGGCTCCTTCGAGGAGACCGACCTCTCGGACGAGACCTTCTCCGAGTTCGCCGACGCGCGGACGCTCCGCGAGTTCAACGGCCGCTTCCTCGGCCGCGACCCCGCGCGGGCCGAGCCGGGCGACCTCCTCTTCTTCCGCCAGCCCTGGGTGCAGAAGTACCCGTACCATGTCATGGTCTTCCTCGGCCGCGCGCGCACGGACGGCGAAGGCGCCTCCGATTGGGTCGTCTACCACACGGGCGCGGCGCCCGAGGACGGCGGCGAAGTCCGCAAGGTGCGCCTCTCCGTCCTCGCCCGCCACCCCGACCCGCGCTGGCGCCCCGTCGAAAGCAACAAGAACTTTCTCGGCTTTTATCGTCTGAAAATCCTCGAATGAAAGTCTGGAGTCTGGAGTCTGAAGTCTTGAGCAGGAGCGGGTGCGGCTCGCCGGCCGTTCTGACTTCAGACTCCAGACTCCAGACTCCAGACTGACCCCGGAGGGCTTATGTCCCGTCGCATCCTGACAACCGTCGCGGTCTACGCGGGCGCGCTGGCGCTCGTCCTCGGGTTCGTCGCCCTGCGCGTCAAGGCGCGCTACGCCTACGCGGCCTCGGTCGCGCCCGACACGCAGAGCAGCCCGTACGAGCGCACCCCGCAGCCGCCCGACCCGCACGCCAAGCCCTTCTTCTCGCTCCACACCAACCGCACCTACGCGACCAAAGACCGCGCGCGCCTCTGGGTCAACTACCGCGGCGTGGAGGATTTGGACTTCCGCGTCTACAAGGTCAAGGACCCGGTGAAGTTCTTCCGCGGGCTGGACGACCCGCACCAGGTCGGCGAGGACGAGGAGGCCGAAGTCGGCAAGGCGGTCGAGAAGAAGCCGACCTTCCTCGAAAAGCTGCGGCAGTTCAAGAGCTGGGGCTTCGGGCACGTCAGGACCTACGTCCGCCAGCAGCTCCAGAACCAGTCGCGCAAGGGCTTCAACCAGCGCTTCCGCCAGGAGGAGGACGACACCAGCAACCGCACGCCCCTCAACGTCGCCACCGACTTCGCGCGCGTGCCGCTCCTGAACCCCTCGCAGATGGTCACGAGCTGGCGCGAGAAGTTGCCGCCGCTCGAAGACGTCTACGACCGCCGGATGATTAGCCTCGGGCGGCGCGAGCCGGGCGTCTACCTCGTCGAGGCCGTCCACGGCGACCTGCGCGCCTTCGGCATCCTCATCGTCACCGACATCGCCACCGTCCAGAAGACGGCGCGCGACGGCTCGATGCTCGTCTACGCCGTCGAGCGGCAGACGGGGCAGCCGCGCGAGGGCGTCAAGGTTTTGGTCGTCCGCCGGCGCGCCGACGTCACCTCGGGCGCGACCGACAAGCAGGGGCTCCTCAAGCTCAAGGTCGTCGAGCCGAAGGCCCCCGCGAAGCCGGGCGCCGAGGAGGAAGAGGAGGAGCCGGCCGAGGACGATGAGGCCGCGCCCGACGAGCCGCAGGGGACGGACTCCTACCTCGTCATGGCGAGCCAGGGCGACAACTTCGCCATCTCCGATTTGGAGTCCTACTACTTCGGCGGCTACGGCGAGGAGGAGGCCGGCGCGCCCGAGATGACGAGCCTCGTCTACACCGACCGCCCCGTCTACCGCCCCGAGCAGAAGGTCTTCTTCAAGGGCATCCTCCGCGAGCGCACCGCCGACGGCTACCGCCTCCCGCCGGGGAAGACCGCCAACGTCACGGTCACCGACGGCGAGGGCGCGACCATCTACGAGCAGGAGCTTCCGCTCTCGACCCGCGGCACCTTCAGCGGCGAGCTGGACCTGCCCGAGGAGTCGCCGCTCGGCTCCTACACCATCAACGCCGCCGTCGGCGAGTCCGCCGCCAGCGGCTACTTCACCGTCGAGGAGTACAAGAAGCCCGAGTACAAGGTGAAGGTCACGACGCCGCAGTCCTTCGTCCGCGCGGGCGAGCGCACACGCTTCACGGTCTCGGCCAACTACTTCTTCGGCGCGCCCGTGACGAAGGCCTCGGTCAAGTATTACGTCTACCGCTCGCGCTACTACGGCTGGTGGCGCGAGTCCGAGGGCGAGGCGGAGGACGAGTTCGGCGACGACCCGACGGCCGAGGAGGGCGGCGGCTACGGCGGCGGCTACTCGGACGAGATGGTGCTCGAAGGCGACGGCAAGCTCGACGCCCAAGGGCGCCTCGACGTGGACTTCCAGGTGCCGCGGGCGGACGCGAAGGACACGTGGGACTACAGCTACCGCCTCGAAGCCGAGGTCACGGACGCCGCGCGCCGCTCGATGAGCGAGTCGGCGTCCTTCACCGGCGTGCGCAGCAACGTCGTGGCCTACGCCTACGCCGACAGCTCCGTCTACCGGCAGGGCGACCCGGCGCACATCCGTGTGCGCGCCGGCGACCGCGAGGGGCGCCCCGTGCAGACGCGCGTCAAGCTCACCTTCTTCGAGCGCCGCTGGCAGAAGGTCGTCAAGAAGACCGAGGACGGCTACGAGTACCCGGACTACGAGACGAAGGAGAAGGAGCTTTCCACGGCCGTCGTCGAGACGAACGCGCAGGGCGAGGGCGCGCTCGACTACACGGCGCCGCAGCCGGGCAGCATCCTCATCAAGACGACGCTGGAGGAGGCGGGCAGGCCCGTCGTGATGGAGGCCGGCTCGCTCTGGGTGGCCGACCGCGACGGCCGCTGGGAGGACGTCTCCTACGACGCCGAGGGCGAGATCAAGCTCGTCCCCGACAAGAAGTCTTACAGGCCGGGCGAGACGGCGCGCGTCCTCGCCCTGCTGCCGAAGGAGAAGGCGCACCTGCTCGTGACGACCGAGCTGGACGGCGTGCTGAACGTCCGCCAGCTGGACGTCGAGGGCCGGGCCGCCCTCATCGAGCTGCCCATCGAGCCGCGCTTCGCGCCCAACGTCTTCCTCAACGTCACCTACGTCCGCGGGAGCGAGATGTACACGCAGGACGTGGAGATTCGCGTGCCGGCGCGCGACAAGCTGCTCAAGGTGGAGGTCATCCCGAACAAGAAGGAGTTCAGGCCGCGCGAGCCCATCTCCTACACCGTGCTCGCGCGCAACGCGGACGGCTCGCCCGCCGCCGGCGCCGAGGTGAGCCTGGGCGTCGTGGACGAGTCGGTCTACAGCATCGCGCCCGAGGGGACGGAGGACATCCGGCGCGTCTTCTACGGCCAGCGCTCCAGCTCCGTGACGACCTCCTTCTCGGTCAACTACTACTTCTCCGGCTTCGCCGGCCAGAAGAGCGTCAACCTCGCGCAGAACAGGAAAAGGCCGCGCCAGCTCGCCGACTTCAAGGAGGAGTCCACGGCGAACCCGCTGGTGCGGAAGATTTTCAAGGACACGGCCTTCTGGCAGCCGGCGCTCGTGACGGGCGCGGACGGGAAGGCGCAGGCCAAGTTCGACCTGCCCGACAACCTGACGACGTGGCGCGCGACGGCGCGGGCCGTCACCGCCGACCTGAAGGTCGGCCTCGCCGTCTCGAAGGTCGTCGAGCGCAAGGACGTCATCATCCGCGTCGCGCTCCCGCGCTTCCTGACGGCGGGCGACACCGTCACGCTCTCGGGGATAGTCCACAACTACCTCAAGACGGAGAAGGTGACGAGAATCAGCATCGAGGTCGCGGGCGCCAAGCTCCTCGACCCGGCGCAGCAGACCGTGACCATCCCGAGCCAGGGCGAGCACCGCGTCAACTGGCGCGTCTCGGCCCCGGCCACCGGCGACCTGAAGGTGCTGGCGAAGGCGCTCACCGACACCGAGTCGGACGCGCTGGAGACGGGCATCCCCATCGTCGCGCGCGGCCTGAGGCAGACGCGCGCCGACTCGTTCGCCTTCGCGGAGGACGAGGCCGACAAGACCGTCACCTTCACGCTCCCGGCGAACGCCGACCCGAACGCGCGCACGCTCCGCGTCGAGGCGTCGCCCACGGTGACGGGCGCGCTCTTCGGCGCGCTCGACTACCTGACGAGCTACCCCTACGGCTGCACCGAGCAGACGATGTCCTCGTTCCTGCCGAACGTCATCGTCACGCAGGCGCTCCAGAGCGTGCAGACGGCCTCGGTGCGCGAGACGAACGACGTCGGCAAGAAGGTGCGGCGCGGGCTGCGGCGGCTCTACGGCTTCCAGCACGGCGACGGCGGCTGGGGCTGGTGGAAGGACGACCCGACGACCGCGTGGATGACCGCCTACGTCGTGGACGGGCTGGTGCAGGCCGAGCGCGCCGGCTACGAGATAGACGCGGCGCGGCTGGAGCAGGGGCGCGCGGCGCTACGGAAGATGCTCGCCGAGAACGCGGACGGGCGCGGCGAGGCGCCGACGCTCGGCGACCGCGCCTACATGGCCTACGCGCTGGCCGAGAGCGGCGACGCCGAGATGCGCCACCTCGACGCGCTGTTCGCGGGCCGCGGGAAGCTCGGCGCCTACGGCCGCGCGCTGCTCGCGCTGGGCTTGAAGGAGCGCGGCGACCGGCGGGCCGAGGCGGTGGCCGGCGAGATTGAGGGCGCGGCGAAGGGCGGCGGCGCCGACGCCCACTGGGACAACAGCACCGAGGCGACGGCGCTCTCCGTGAAGGCGCTGGCGCGGATACTGCCGCAGAGCGAGGTGCTGCCGCGCGCGGCGCGCTGGCTCGTCGGCCACCGCCGCTTCGGCCACTACTGGCTCTCGACGCGCGAGACGGCCTTCGCCGTCTTCGGCCTCATCGACTACGTGAAGGTGAGCAAGGAGCTCGACCCCGACTACGCGCTCGAAGTCTACGTCGGCGGGCAGCAGGTCTTGCAGAGGCAGGTGACGGGCTCCGACCCGGCCTCGATGCAGCCCTTCACGCTCCAGCGGCGCGGCGCCGAGGTCGGCCAGTCGAACGAGGTGCGCGTCGTCAAGCGCGGGCGCGGCGTGCTCTACCTCTCCTCGAACGTCGTCCACTACGCGAACGACGAGCAGACGGCCGAGGCCGGCGTGCCGCAGCTGAAAGTCCGCCGCGAGTACCTGCGCCTGAAGCTGGCGGAGAAGTCGGACGGGACGCTGGGCTGGCAGACCGAGCCGCTCTCGGGCGACGTGCGCTCGGGCGACATCATCGTCTCGCGGCTCGTGCTCGAAGGCGAGAAGGCCGAGTACCTGATGGTCGAAGACCCCATCCCCGCGGGCTGCGAGCAGGTCGAGGCGGTGAGCGGCATCGACCTCAACCACACCGACAAGGACTGGAGCGACTGGTACAGCGCGCGCGAGTTCCGCGACAACCGCGCCGTGCTCTTCCTCAACTACTTCGACGGGAAGGCGCAGTTCCAGTACGCCATGCGCGTGCAGGTGCCGGGGCAGTTCCGCGTCGCCCCCTCGCGCGCCGAGCGCATGTACGAGCCGGACGTGCGCGCCAACTCGGCCTCGGGCGGGCTGACGATTCTGGACAAGTAGCGCGGGCGGACAAGGAGACTTGAGATGATAAAAGAAGCACTCGCCGCCCTGGGCAACTCGGCGCGCGACCTCTTCCGCAACCGGGGCGGGCTGCTCTTGCTCGCCCTGCTCTACGCGGCGCTGCTGGCGAGCCTCTACCTCTTCTTCGCCGTCGGCGTGGCGAACGCGTGGCAGCTCGCCATCTCGGCCGCGACGGCGTTCGCGGCGCCGGCGCTGTTCCTGCTGCTTCAGGCGGGGGCGGCGAACGCGGCGCTGCCGGGGGCGACGGCCGGGCGCGTCGTGCGTCGCGCGCCGCGCGACCTCCTGAAGGTGCTGCTGCTGGCGCTGCCCGTAGTCGCGCTCGGGGCGCTCTTCGTCTACCTGCTGGGCAAGGCGGAGGGGTGGCTGCCGAAGGTCGAGGCGCCGCCGCACGTCTGGACGCCGGGGCAGACCTCGGGGCCGAAGCCGACGCCGCTCTACTGGCAGGACGCGCTGACCTCTTCGCTGTGGCTGCTGCTGCTGGGCTTCGTGGTGCCGCTGCTGGCGGCGCACCTGTGGCTGTCGGCGGCGCGCGACGGGCTGAAGGCGACGCTCGGGCGCCTGCACCGCGTCGCGGGCCGCGCGTTCGCGCCGCGGTCGGTGCTCGTCTACGCCCTCGGGTTCGTCGCCTTCGGGGTGATGGCGTACCTCGTCGTCTACACGCGCACGGCGGTGTCGAACGGCTGGGCGGAAATCCTCGTCTTCGGCCTGCGGCTCGCGCTCGCCTTCGCGCTGACGCTCCTCGGTTGGGTCGTCACGCTCGGCGCGCTCGCGCGCGTGACGCCGCCGCTCGCGGAAGCCCCGGCCGCGCCCGAGCCCGCCGCCGCGCCGCCCCCGCCGCACGCCGAGCAGGCGGCCGCCGCGCCGCAGTTGCAAGCCTGAAGCTGCGTTATGGGTAAGGGAAGTGTACTGAAGGCCGCGGCGCTCGCACTCCTGCTCGGCGCGGGCTGGGCGGCGCGCGGGCAGGGGGCGACGCCGCCGGGCGACGAGAAGCTGGCGCGCATCCTTGAGCGCGCGGGCGAGGCGGTGGCCAAGTACCAGGCGGGCCTCTTCCACCTCAGCTTCGTCGAGACGCTCCGGGACGAGGAGCTGGGCAAGGACATGACGCCGAAGAAGTCGAAGGAGTTCGTCTTCGAGACGGTCGTCCTGCGCGAGGAGGTTTCGGCCGGCGAGGACGACTTCTACCCGAAGTCGCTGCGGCGTTTGAAGACCGTGGACGGCAAGCCCGCGAAGGAGGGGCGCCGCGTGCCCTGGTACGGCTACAACGTCCAGTCGCTCGCCCTCCTGCTGCCGAAGCACCGGCCGCGCTTCGAGTTCACGCTCGAAGGCGAGGAGCGGGTCGGCGGGCGCGCCGCCTACCGCATCCGCGTCCTCCAGCCGGGCCAGCCGCCGCCGCGGGTCGAGTGGAGCCGCGGCATGCTGGGGGTGGGGCTGAGGTTCCACCCGTTCGCGCCGACGTACGCGCTGCTCTGGGTGGACGCGGAGAACTTCGACGTGCTCCGGTTCGAGTCGCACCTCGTCGAGCCGTTCGAGTTCGACAGCCCGCGCGCCTTCGGCCCCTTCGGCCCCTCGCGCCGCCTCCGCTGGATGAACCAGGACTACAGCGTGACCTTCCGCCGCCACACGTTCAAAGACCCCGAGCAGACCCTTATCGTCCCCGAGGCGGCCGAGTGGCTGACCGTCATCGAGGGCGCCAAGCACCCGCGCCTGCGCGCCACGCTCCGCTTCAACAACTACCAGCGCTTCCGCTCCGACGTGAAGGTCGTCGAAGAGCCGGAATGAGTAAAGCAGCGCCCAGCATGCGGACGGCGGCAGGCGGCAGGCTCGCACGCCGCGGCCTCTCGGCGTCACTGCTGCTCTCCGTCTTCTGCCTGCTGCCTCTGGGCTTTTACCTCGCCACCGCCTACTGCCTGCTGCCTACCGCCTACTGCCGCGAGGCGGCGGCGGCGCCTCTGGGCGAGGCGGAGGCGGACGAGTTGCTGCTGCGCGCGGCGCGCGGGTCGCTCGGCGCGCGCGAGGGCGCGGTCGTCGTGCTGGACGCGCAGACGGGGCGCGTGCGCGCGCTCGCGGGCGGCCGCACGGCCTTCGAGGAGGCGACGCCGCCGGGCTCGGCCGTCAAGCCCTTCACGATGCTCGCGGCGCTGCGCGCGGGCTCGCTCGCCGAGGGGCAGCGCCTCGCCTGCCGCGGCGGCTACGCCCGCGACGGCTTCAAGATTAACTGCTCGCACCCGCGCTACCGCACGGCCTTCGGCCCGGCGCAGGCGCTCGCCAACTCCTGCAACTACTACTTCGCGCGCGCGGCCGAGTCGCTCGACTCGGGGGCTTACGGGCGCACGCTCTCGGAGTTCGGCTTCGGCGCGGCGACGGGCGGCGGCGACGAGGGCGAGGCGCCGGGTCTCCTGCCGCGCGAGGCTCCGGGCGTGCCCGAGATGCTGGGCGAGAGCGAGCAGTTGAGGGTCACGCCGGCGCAGCTCGCCTCCGCGTACGCGGCGCTCTTTAACGGCGGCAGGCTGCTCGCGCCGCGGCCGGGCCGCCCCGAGAACTTCACGCCGACGGTGCGCGCGCGCCCCGAGGTGGCCGACGCGCACCGCGCGCTCCTGCTCGCGGGGATGCGCGGCTCGGTGGCCTACGGCACGGCGTCGGCCGCGGGGCTCTCGACGCTGCCCGTCTACGTCTTCGGCAAGACGGGCACCTCGACGCCGCAGAACGGCTGGCGCGCTCAAGGCTGGTTCGTCGGCCTCGCCGCCGCCGGCAGGGAGTTCGACGAGAGCGCCGCCGCCGGCGACGACCCCGCGGCCCGGGTCGCCCGCGACGTGCCCGCGGGGAGCGTGAAGCTCCTCGTGCTCGTCTTCCTCAAGCGCTCGCGCGGCGCGGAGGCGGCGTCGGTCGCGCGCCCGGTCTTCGAGGCTTACGCGCGCTCCCTCGCGGCCCGGCCCGGCGAAAGCACGGCCGCCGAGGACGAGACGGCGGCGGCGTCTTCTTCGAGCCCGGGCGCGGGAGGCGGCGCGCGCGCGGTGCGCGTGCGGCTGACGCGCGACGACGCGACCGCGACGCTCGCGCTCGAAGATTACGTCTTCGGCGTGCTGGCGGCCGAGGGGAGCGTCGAGTCCGAGCCGGAGGCGCTCAAGGCTCTGGCCGTCGTCGCGCGCACCTACGCCGCGGCGAACCCGCGCCGCCACGCGCGCGACCGCTTCGACCTCTGCGACACGACGCACTGCCAGCGCTACGTGCCCGTGCGGGACGAGTCGGCGCGGCCCGAGTTCTACGAGCTGGCGCACCGCGCCGTGCGCGAGACCGAGGGCGAAGTCCTGCGCGACCCGTCGGGGCGAGTCGCGGAGAGCTACTTCAGCGCCGCGTGCGGCGGCGCGACCGCCGACGCCTCGAAGCTGTGGGGCGGGGCGCGCACGCCCGCGCACCTGCGGGGCGTGCGCGACGACGCCTGCGCCGGCTCGGCCGA
Organism: Pyrinomonadaceae bacterium; assembly: GCA_036387455.1. Lineage (GTDB taxonomy): Bacteria > Acidobacteriota > Blastocatellia > Pyrinomonadales > Pyrinomonadaceae > QHXN01. The sequence continues at coordinate 16,988 of DASVTS010000139.1, forward strand.
GCGTTGGACGGACGTCGTCCCGGCCGCGCAGCTCGCGCGCGCGCTCGGCGCCGACGCGCGCAGCGACGTGGGCGAGCGCGTCGAGGGCGTGCGCGTCGTGCGCCGCGACCGGACGGGGCGCGCGGAGACGGTCGAGGTGAGGGGCGCGCGCCTCCGCACCCTGCGCGGCTGGGACTTCAAGATCATCGTCGGCCGCACGCTCGGGTGGAGCGTGCTCAAGAGTTCGCGCTTCGAGGTGACGCGCGCGGGCTCGGCCTTCGTCTTCCGCGGCACAGGCTTCGGGCACGGGCTCGGGCTCTGCCAGGCGGGCGCGCACGTCTCGGCCGGTCGCGGCGCCTCCTACCGCCAGATACTCGCGCGCTACTTCCCCGGCGCGGGCGTCGGCGAACTGCGGGATGAGGATTTCGGGCCGGGGACGGACGAGAGCGGCGCCCTCAAAAATATCCCTTCGCACGACACGCCGGCCGCGGAAGGCGACGCCGGGCAACACCTCTTTCAGGCCGCGTCTTACACGCCGCCACAGCCGGCCGCGGCGGGCGGGCCCGACCGCGGTCAGTTGAAGAGCGAGCACTTTCGTCTGAGCTACCCGGCGCGCGTCGGGCGGGGCGAGGCGGAGTCTTTGCTGCGGACGCTCGAAGCGGCTTACGCGGACGTGGCGCGGCGCCTGGCGCGGGCCGGGGTCGGCGCGGCCGTCCCCGCGGTCGAGGTCTTCGTCCACGAGACGACGGGCGACTTCGTCGGCGTGACGGGGCGGCCGGCGTGGGTGGCGGCGCTGACCGAGGGGAGGCTCATCCGGCTCCAGCCGCTCGAAGTGCTGCGCCGCCGCGGGTTGCTCCTGACCACGCCGCGGCACGAGTTCGTCCACGCGGCGGTCGAAGCCGTCGGGTCGGGGCGCGCGCCGCTGTGGCTCGCCGAAGGCTTGGCCGCGCACGTCGCGGGGGAAGGCCCTTCGCTCGCGCGCTCGCCGGAGGGCGGGACACTTTCGGTTGACGAGCTTGAGCGGCGCCTCGCGCGCCCCGCGTCGGCGCAGGAGATGCGCGCGCTCTACGCCGCGGCCTACCGCGAGGTGAGCGCGCTCGTCCGGCGCGAGGGCGAGCCGGCCGTGTGGCGCCGGGCGCTGCGCTGAAGTCCCCGTTTGCTTTGGCCCCGCGGGGGCGGGATAATTCCTCCGGTCTCGCCTTCAATCATGGAAGTTAAAAATCTACACCGGGGAGCCGGGCCGGGGCGCTTCGCCGCCTACGCGTGGTTCGTGACGGGGCTGACGCTGGCCGTCATCCTCTGGGGCGCGTTCGTGCGCGCGTCGAAGTCGGGCGACGGGTGCGGGGCGCACTGGCCCCTTTGCAACGGGACGGTCGTGCCCGACGCTTCGCAGTCGAAGACGCTCGTCGAGTTCGCGCACCGCGCGACGAGCGGCGTCGCGTTCCTGCTCGTCGTCGCCCTGTGCGTGTGGGCGTTCCGGCGCTTCGGGCGCGGGCACGCCGTGCGCGCGGGGGCGGCCGCCTCGGGCCTCTTCATCGTCACCGAGTCGCTCATCGGCGCCGGGCTCGTGCTGCTCAGGCTGGTGGGCGACAACGCGTCGGTGGCGCGCGCCGTCTACCTCTCAGTGCACCTCGTCAACACGTTCCTGCTGGCGGCGGCGCTGGCGCTGACGGCGTGGTGGGCTTCCGTCGGCGCGTCGGCGCGGCCGCGGCTCGCGGCGTTCGTGCGCGGGCGCGCGGGCGCGGCGCTTTTGGGCTCGCTCGCGCTCGGGGTGAGCGGGGCGGTCGCGGCGCTCGGGGCGACGCTCTTTTCGGAGGCGGCCGGCGAGGCGGCGCCGCTGGAGGGGATGAGCGCGGCTTCGCGGCTCCTGTTCAGCCTGCGGCATTACAAGCTGCACCCGCTGCTGGCCGTCGCGGTGGGCGGCTACCTCGTCTACTACGCTCTGGCGTCGAGGCGCGGGGGCGGGGGAGTGTGGGCGCGGCGTTGGTCGTCGGCGGTACTGGCGCTGGTGGCGGCGCAGTTCGCGGCGGGGCTGCTGAACGCGGCGCTGCTCGCGCCCGTCTGGTTGCAGCTCGTCCACCTGCTGCTCGCCGACCTGCTCTGGCTCGCGCTCGTCCTGCTCGCGGCCGTGTGCCTCACGCGCGACGAGGCCCGCGCCGGGGAGTTCGGGCGGGTCGGACTCGGCGCCGTCGTCAAAGTCTAAAATTCACTCTTACCAGCGGACGTCGTAGCGGGCGAGGCCGGCGCGCCAGTGGCCCGCGCCGAGGACGGGGAAGTGGCCGTCGTAGTTCAGGGGCGAGTCGGCGGGGCGCCGGACGCGGTAGGTGTGGCCGCCGGGCGAGGCGACGTTGAGGACGACGCGCGCCGTCGCCGCGTCGAAGGCCGCGACCGTCGCGGCGCGCCAGTCGGCGCGGCAGCGCAGGATGAGCCGCGCGCCCACGGGCAGGGCGCCGAGCGTCGGCGCGGCCCCGTCCGCCGGAGGGCGTTCGCCCGTAGAAGGAATGAGGCCGCCGGGCGGGGCGTCTTGCGCCTGCGCGTCCGGCGGCCTCTCGCGTGTCGTTTCCAAAGGGGTCGTCCGTCCCTCTCGCGGCCTCAGACTTCGAGCGGCGAGTCCTCGAACGGCAGGTCGGGCTGCGTCGGCCGGTCGCGCCCCGCGACGTAGGCGCGCAGCACGAGCGAGAGGATGACGAGCGAGACGGCAATCCAGAACAGCGCCCAGAAGATGGCGGGGACGCCCGTCAGCGCCTCCATGTTGCGCGCGTCGGTCGGCGCGTCGGTGGCGACCGAGAGGAAGAAGAGGTCGCGCAGGCCGAAGACCGCGTCGAGGACGCACTGCACGGCGAGGAAGCTGACGAGGAAGTTGCGCGCGCGCGGGCCGAGGAGCTTCGCGGCCGCGAGCAGCCCGGCCGTCAGGCCCGCGCCGGCGACGACCGTGAACAGGCTGATGGAGCCGAGGGAGAGGTTCGTCAGCGGGACGAAGAAGCTGAAGACGGCCGTCAGGCCGGCGACGATGACGGCCGAGCCGACGAGCACGACCCGCGCCTTGACCCGGAGCCGCACCAGCCAGAGCAGCAGCGCGCCGAAGGCGATGGCGCCCAGATAGCCCGCGCTCGAAATCAGCACCCGCGAGAAGAAGCTGCCCTCGACCGGCGTCAGCGTCTCGGTCAGCCCGCTCGTGTCGAGCGCGACGCTCAGGGAGCGGACGGAGTTGCCCGTCAGCACCGCGGCCAGCGCGTGCCCGCCCTCGTGGATGAAGGTGACGAAGAGCTGGAAGGGGTAGGTCAGCACCCAGGCGTAGGGGACGAACCACAGCCCGAGGCTGAGCGCGGCGGCCGCCAGCAGCGCCTTCGCCTGCGGGCGCGCGTCGTGTGCGATTTTGAAGTTCATCTGTAAGTCTCCGGTGCGCGGGCGTGTCTCGACGTTCACCCCAACTGATACGCCATTCTAACCCGCCGCGTTCGCGGAAAGAAAGGCCGCGCCGCCTACCCCCTCTTCCACGCGCCCGACTTGCCGCCGGTCTTCTCTTCGAGTCGGAGGTCGGTGATGCGGATGCCCTTCTCGACGGCCTTGCACATGTCGTAGACGGTGAGCGCGGCGACGGCCGCGGCCGTGAGCGCCTCCATCTCGACGCCGGTCTGGGCGGTCGTGGCGGCCTCGGCTTCGAGGTGGACGCCGTCGTCGCGCAGCTCCGCCCGGACGTCGGCGTGCGTGAGCGGGAGCGGGTGGCAGAGCGGGATGAGGTCGGCCGTGCGCTTGGCGGCCATGATGCCGGCGATGCGCGCGGTTTCGAGCGGGTCGCCCTTCGGCGTGCGGTGCGCGCGGACGGCCTCGACCGTCTCGGGCGACATCAGCACGCGCGCCGAGGCGACCGCGCGCCGCGCAGTCTGTGCCTTGCCCGTGGTGTCCACCATCGCGACGCGGCCTTGCTCGTCAACGTGTGAAAGGTCGCTCATCGCCTCTGCCCCTTCAGGTGTCTGTCGAAGAAGTCGGCGGCCGCCGCGTAGGCGCGCAGCCAGTGTCGGTGGAGGAGGTAGTCGTGCACGTCGTCGGGGAAGACTATCTGCTCGAACTCGACGTTCTGCTCGCGCAGCCGCCGCGCGAGGTCTACGGTCTGCGAGAAGGAGACGTTGCGGTCGTCGTCGCCGTGTATGAGCAG
>DASVTS010000140.1:0-55588 GCA_036387455.1 Pyrinomonadaceae bacterium
CAGTCTGCGTGACTGACGGGCGGCCCCGGCCGCTGCTTTGAGCCGGTTTCGGGCCGGTTGCGAAAGGCGCCGCGGGCTTATAGCATACTCGTTTATTTTGAACGGCAGGAGAGCTGCCGTCAGCTCACAGACGTGGAGTCAACATAATGCTTGGATTAGGCAAGAGAATTTCCTACGCCGCCCGCTGCTTCTTCTCCGTCCTCTCGCGCGGCGAGGTGCCGGAGGACATCGCCCCGGACATCGTCCCGGGCACGGCGGCGCCGGCCCCCGAGCCGGCGCCACCGGCGCTCCCCCCCGAGCCGCGCGAATCGCCGGCCGCGGAGGATTCGACCGACCGCGCCGTGCAACTGCTCGCGCTGCTGCAACGCGACGGACGGCTGATGGACTTCTTCGGCGAAGACATCACGCCCTACAACGACGCGCAGGTGGGCGCGGCGGTGCGCGAGCTGCACGCCGGCTGCCGCAAGTCGCTCGAACAGTACGTCAAGCTTGAGCCGATTCTCGACGGGGAGGAGGACGGCCCCGTGACGGTCGCGGAAGGGTTCGACCCGGCCTCGGTCAAGCTCGTCGGGAACGTGACGGGCCGCCCGCCCCTGCGCGGGCTCCTCCGGCACAAGGGCTGGCGCGTGACGGAGGTTAACCTGCCTTCGCTCCCCCCGCGGGGCGCCGGCCGCGCCGTCGTCGCGCCGGCCGAGGTGGAAATTCAGTAAGCGCGTGAACCGTGAACCGTAAACCGTGACAAGAGGAATGCAGTTTTTACTTGTCACGGTTTACGGTTCACGGTTCACGGCATTCAAGAGGTGAACAGTTTTGGACACACGTTTTATCGTCGGCATTGATTTGGGCACGACCAACTCGGCGCTGGCCCAGTTCGACACGGCCGCGCCCGAGGAGGCGGCCCGCATCACGGTCGAGCCCGTCCCGCAGTTGACCAACCCCGGCGAGGTGGAGGAGCGGACGCTGCTGCCCTCCTTCCTCTACGTGCCGGGCGAGCTGGACTTCCAGAAGGGCGCGCTCGCGCTGCCGTGGGAGCGCGAGCCGCAGGTCTTCGCGGGCGAGCTTGCGCGCAAGCGCGGCGCCGAGAACCCGACGCGCCTCATCGCTTCCGCCAAATCGTGGCTCTCCTACGCGGCCGTCGACCGCGCCTCGGCCATCCTCCCGTGGGGAGCGCCCGAGGAGGTGCGGAAGCTCTCGCCGGTCGAAGCCTCGGCCGAGTACCTGCGCCACCTCCGTCAGGCGTGGGACGCGCGCGTCAACGCGAAGAAGAACCCGGAGCTGGCGCTCGGCGCGCAGCAGGTGCTTTTGACCGTGCCCGCCTCGTTCGACGAGGAGGCGCGCGAGCTGACCCTGCGCGCGGCCGAGGCCGCGGGCCTGACGGGCGTGACGCTGCTGGAAGAGCCGCAGGCGGCCTTCTACGCGTGGGTTGACGCGCAGGGCGACGCGTGGCGCAAGCGCGTCCGCGTCGGCGACCTCATCCTCGTCTGCGACGTGGGCGGCGGCACCACCGACTTCAGCCTCATCACCGTCTCGGAGGAGGACGGCGCGCTGACCCTCAAGCGCGTCGCCGTCGGCGAGCACATCCTGCTCGGCGGCGACAACATGGACTTGGCTCTCGCACGACTCCTCCAGCAGCGGCTCGAAGAGGAAGGCCACCGCGTTGACACGTGGCAGTTGCAGGGGCTCTGGCACCAGTGCCGTCTGGCGAAGGAGAAGCTGTTCGCCGAGTCCAGGAGCCAGAAGCAGCCCGTCACGCTGCTCGGCAAGGGCTCGAAGCTCGTCGGCGGCACGGTCAAGACGGAGCTGCGCCGCGAAGATTTGGAACGCGTCCTCGCCGAAGGCTTCTTCCCGGCCGTCGGGCGCGACGAGATGCCTGCGCGGCAGCGCCGCATCGGCTTTCAGGAGTTGGGGCTCCCATACGCCGCCGACCCCGCGGTGACGAAGCACCTCGCACGCTTCCTCGCGCAGCAGGCGGCCGTCGGCCCCGACGCCGACACCATCCGCCGCGGCCCGAGCGGCTTCGCCTGCCCGACGCACGTCCTCTTCAACGGCGGCGTGATGAAGGCGGGCGTGCTGCGCGAGCGCGTCGTCGCGGTGCTCGACGCGTGGCTTCAGGCGGAAGGCTTCGAGCCTCTGGGCGAGCGCGGCGTCCTCGAAGCGCCCGACCTCGACCACGCGGTCGCGCGCGGCGCGGCCTACTACGGCCGGGCCAAGCGCGGGCGCGGCGTCCGCATCCGCAGCGGCGCGCCCCGCACCTACTACATCGGCGTCGAGAGCGCCATGCCGGCCGTGCCCGGCCTGCCCGCGCCGCTCAAGGCGCTGTGCGTCGTGCCCTTCGGCATGGAGGAAGGGACGGAGGCCGCCGTCAAGGGGCGCGAGTTCGGCCTCGTCGTCGGCGAGCCGGCCGAGTTCCGCTTTCTCAGCTCGACGGTGCGCAAGGGCGACGAGGTCGGCAGCCTCGTCGAAGACTGGGGCGACGAGATTGAGGAGCTGAGCCCGCTCGAAGTCACGCTCAAGCTCGACGGCAAGGAGGACACCGTCCTGCCCGTGCGGCTTGAGACGCGCGTGACCGAGGTCGGCACGCTCGAAGTCTGGTGCGTCTCGCGCGACGGCTCGCAGCGCTGGAAGCTGGAGTTCAACATACGGGAGCAGGACGAAGCTTAATTTGAGATTTCAATCCTGAAATTTCAAATCCCGAAATGGAAGTCTCAAGCCGTTTCCTTATCGGCATAGACCTCGGGACGACGAACTCGGCCGTCGCCTACGTGGACACGGGGGAGAGGCCCGCGCGCGGGGCGCCGCCCCCCGTCCGCGTCTTCGGGGTGCCGCAGCTCGTCGCGGAGGGCGAGGTGCGCGCGCTCCCTTCCCTCCCCTCATTTATCTACTTCACGGACGAGGCGGAAGACGAGGCGCCCGGCCTCCGCCTGCCGTGGGAGGAGGAGACGGACGGCGCGCTGGTCGGCGTGCTCGCGCGCGAGCGCGGCGCGCTGGTGCCGGGACGGCAGGTCGCCTCGGCCAAGTCGTGGCTCTGCCACCCGACCGTAGACCGCACGGACGCCTTCCTCCCGTGGGACGCCGAAGGCGGCGACAAGGTCTGTTCGCCCGTCGCGGCCTCCGCCCGCTACCTCACGCACCTGCGCGACGCGTGGAACCATTCGATGGCGAAGGGCGAGGACGGGCGCGTCCGGGAAGAGCTGCGGTTCGAGCGGCAGCAAATCGTGCTGACCGTGCCCGCCTCGTTCGACGAGGAGGCGCGCGAGCTGACGGTGGAGGCCGCGCGCGAGGCCGGGCTTGAGCATCTGACGCTGCTCGAAGAGCCGCTCGCCGCCTTTTACGCGTGGGTAGCGGCGCAGAAGGGCGGGCTCAAACGTCAACTGAAGGACGGCCAGCTCGTCCTCGTCTGCGACGTGGGCGGCGGCACCACCGACTTCAGCCTCATCCGCGTCCGCGTCGAATCGGGCGAAGTGCGCTTCGAGCGGACGGCCATCGGCGAGCACCTTCTGCTCGGCGGCGACAACGTGGACCTGGCGCTCGCGCGCCTCGTCGAGGAGAAACTGGGCCGTCCGCGCCTCTCGCTCAGACAGCAGAACGCGCTGCGCCGTCAGTGCTGCGCGGCGAAGGAGCGGCTGCTCGGCGACGACGCCGCCGAGAGGGCGCCCGTCACGGTGCTCGGCGGCGGGCGCGCGGTCGTGGGCGGCGCGCTCTCGACGGAGCTGACGCGCGCGGAGGTCGAAGGGGTTCTGGCCGGAGGCTTCCTGCCGGCGAGCGCGCCCGACGACCTGCCCGCGTCGGAGCGGCGCGCCGGGCTGCGCGAGCTCGGGCTGCCGTACGCGGGCGAGCCCGCCGTCACGAAACACCTCGCCGCGTTCCTGACGCAGGCGGCGCTGGCGATGCGCGCGGGCGGACGGGGCGACGAAGAACCGCTCGACGCGATGGCGCGTCCCGACGCGATTCTCTTCAACGGCGGCTTCTTCCACCCGACGCTCGCGCGCGACCGCCTCGTCGCGGCGGTGGCCGGCTGGTTCCCGCAGGAGGGCAGGCGCTGGCGGCCCAAAGTCCTGCACAACGAGGCGCCCGAGACGGCCGTCGCCGTCGGCGCGGCCTACTACGCGCGCGTGCGCCGCATGGGCGGCGTCCGTGTCAGCGGCGGGAGCGCGCGCGGCTATTACATCGGCGTCCAGCAGAGCGCCGGCGGCGGCGGCGCGGCGCCGGAACGTCTGACGGCCGTGTGCGTCCTGCCGCGCGGGACGGAGGAGGGCACGCGGCTCGAACTCGGCGGGAGGGAGTTCGCGGCCCTCACCAACCGCCCCGTCTCCTTCACGCTCTACAGCGCGACCACGCGACAGGACGAGCAGGGCGAGGTCGTCCGCTTCGAGGAGGGCGAGTTGCACCGCCACGCGCCGCTCGTCACCGTGCTGCGCTACGGCAAGCGCTCGCGGCACATAGAGCTGGACGTGCGGCTGACCGCGCACTTCACCGAGCTGGGCACGCTCGAACTGTGGTGTGAGGCGCCGAAGACCGGCCACCGTTGGCGCCTACAGTTCCAGCTCAGGGGCGCGGACGCGCTGGCGGAAGAGGGCGGCGAGGGCGAGGAGGACGAGGTCGTTGACGAGAGTCCGCGCATCGTCATCCCCGACGAGGCGGTGGCCGAGGCGGGGAAGCTGCTGCGCGCCGTCTTCGGCGGCCCGCGCGACGCGCTGCCGGGCGAGACGCTTTCGCCCGAGGCGCTGCCCGGCAGGCTCGAAGCCGCGCTCGGCTACCGGAAAGACTCGTGGCCGACCGAGAGTATCCGCAAGCTCTGCGACGCGTTGGCGGAACTCTCACAGGGCCGCCGGAAGGGGCGCAACTACGAGGCGCGCTGGCTCAACCTTTTCGGCTTCTGCCTGCGACCCGGCTTCGGCGCGGCGCTCGACGAGTGGCGCGTGACGCGCGCGCGCAAGGTCTACCACGAGGGGCTCTGCTTCGAGAAGGACGTGCAGTGTCAGGTCGAGTGGATGATTCTCTGGCAGCGCGTGTCGGGCGGCCTGAGCGCCGGCCAGCAGCTCGAAATCTACGAGCGCAACAAGGGCCTGCTCGGCGTGGGCGGCAAGAGGGCGAAGGGCAGACTCAACCGGCAGGTCGAGCGCGAGGGGCTGCTCCTGCTCGCCAGCCTTGAGCAACTGCCGACCGACCTCCGCGTCGAACTCGGCGAGGAGATTCTGGAACGCATCGAGGCGGAGCCCGGCAACAAGAGCTTCACCTGGGCGCTCGGCCGCCTGGGCGCGCGCGTCCCCTTCTACGGCCCGCTGAACTGCGTCGTGCCGGCCGCGGCGGCGGCGCGCTGGGCCGCCGCGCTGCTCGCCCTGCCGGAGCCGACGTCGCACGTCGCCACGGCCGTCTCCCAACTGGCGGCGCGCACGGACGACCCGCTGCGCGACGTCGAACCAAACTTCAGGGAAGAGGCCATCCGGCGGCTACAGGAGGCGGGCGCGGGCGAAGAGGCGCTTGAGGCCCTGCGCGCCTACGTGCCGCGGAGCCGGGCCGCCGCGGTGCACATCTTTGGCGAGTCTTTGCCCGAAGGTTTGCGGCTCCAATCCTGACCTTACAGCCCCGACTATCTTGACTTGATTCCTTCCGCGCTGCACAATCCGGGGCAAAGATTTCCGTGCCGTCAACGCTTTAACCGATAGCCGCCTCCCGCCAGTTCGCGTGGGGGGAGACGCAACGACACTCCCGCATAGGAGAAGAGTCGCACATGAGAGTCGCAACCGAACAGCCCGACAAGGGACTGCCTAGCCCGACCCTTTCGGCCCGCAGACAGTTCAACTGAACGGGTCGCACGGCGTCCCCGGGGGGGAGCGCGCAAGACCCACATCTTCGCAGGCCCCGAGGTGGCTCGCCCGGCCCCGTCTGACCGCTCGACGAGGCGCACGCTTTCTCGGCCCTGTAGAAAGCGAGTCACTCGTCAACATGATAAGACCCCGCCTGATGACCACGGCCGCACCCCGCGGCAGCATCCTTAACCTCGTCGGCAGACTGTCAATCTCATTAGCGCCTTTGCTTCTGGCCGCGCTGTCCCTGAGCTGCGCGGGCGGCGGGGGCAGCCCCGCTCAGGCCACGCGGCCGAGGCTGCGTTTGAGCATGATTCCGACGACCGACCCCGGCAAGATGCTGCGCGAGAGTCAGGCGCTCGTGGACTACTTGCAGAAGGAGACGGGCGCGCAGGTCGAGCTGACCATCCCGACCAACTACGCCGCGGTGGTCGAGGCGGTCGGCAGCGACCAGGTGGACATCGCACACTTCGGCGGCTTCACCTACGTCCAGGCGTCGGGCCGCTACGGCGTCCGCCCGCTCGTCCAGCGCGACCGCGACCAGAACTTTCACAGCGTCTTCATCACGCAGCCCGCCTCGCCCGTCAACGGCCTCGCCGACCTGAAGGGGCACACCTTCGCCTTCGGCGACGTCAACTCCACCTCGGGCCACCTCATGCCGGAGTACTTCATGCGCCAGTCGGGGGTGGACGCCGAGGTGATAGCGAAGGCGGTCTACACCGGCGGCCACGACGCCACGGCCCTCGCCGTCGCCAACAGGAAGGTGGACGCGGGCGCGATGGACGAGCTGGTCTTCGAGAGGATGACGAAGGAGGGCAAGCTCGCGCCCGAAAGCGTCCGCGTCTTCCACATCACCCCGCCCTACTTCGACTACCTCTGGGCGGCGCGCAAAGGTCTCGACCCGAGGCTGGCCGAGAGCTTCGCCAACGCCCTCCTCAAGCTCGACGCCGCCGACGAGCAACAGAAGAAGGTGCTCGACATCCTGAGCGCGACGAAGTACGTCAGGGCCGACGACGCCAACTACGAGCGTCTGCGTCAGGCGGCCCGGGATGCAGGGCTTTTGAAGTGACCTTCGGGTGAGCGAGGAAGATGGTCTACAGGCTCGAACGGGTCACGAAGGAGTACCGCACGCGGGGGGGCTTCACGAGCGCGCTCGACGGCCTCTCGCTGTCGATGAACGAAGGCGAGCGGCTGGCGCTCGTCGGCAGGTCGGGCGCGGGCAAGACGACCCTCTTCCGCCTGCTCAACGCGACGCTGCGGCCGACCTCGGGCCGACTTCTCTTCGACGGCCGGGACGTCGGGGCCATGTCCGCGCGCGACCTGCGCGCGATGCGGCGGCGCGTGGGCACGGTCTACCAGCAGCACCACCTAGTGCCCTCGCTCTCCGTGCTCGACAACGCGCTCTGCGGGCGGCTCGGCCGCTGGTCTCTGTGGCAGACGGCCCGCAGCATCGTGAGGCCCGCGCGGCGTGACGTGGAGGAGGCCGGGCACGTCCTCGAACTCGTCGGTCTCGGGGAGAAGCTCCGCGAGCGGGCCGACGCCCTCTCCGGCGGGCAGCAGCAGCGGCTCGCCATCGCGCGCGTGCTGATGCAGCGGCCGGACGTGATTCTGGCCGACGAGCCCGTCGCTTCGCTCGACCCGGGTCTGGCCGACTCCGTCATGGGCCTGCTGCACGCCGTCGCCGACGACGGCGGGCGCACGCTGGTCGTCGCGCTGCACAACGCCGAGCTGGCTTTGAGTTACTTTCCCCGCGTCGTCGGCCTGCGCGGCGGCGCGGTCGCGTTAGACGCCGACGCCTCCGGCCTGACCCGCGAAGGGCTCGGGGAGTTTTACCAGGAGGACGGCGCGGCGCCGGGGGGGCAGGGCGAGAAGGCATGGCGACGAACTCCGGTTCCATAAACCCCGGCTCCGTGGCGAGGGCAGGGGGCGGAGACCTCATCACGCCCCGGCGCGTGGCCGTGGGGCTCGCGCTGGCGGCCGGGCTCGCCCTCTGCTGGCATGCCGCCGAGGTGCGCCCCGCGGCGCTGCTCGACCGGGCGGCGGCGGCCTCCGTCGGGGGATTCCTTCGCGGCCTTTTTCCTCCGGACCTGTCCGCGGGCTTCCTGCGCATCGTCCTCAACGCCACGGCCCAGACCCTCGCCGTCGCGGTCGCGGGCACGCTCCTCTCCGTCGGCATCGGGCTGCCGCTCGGCATCCTCGGGACGGCCACGCTGTGGCGCCGCGGCGTCCTGCTCTCAGGCGAGCGCCCCGGCGCGCAGGCGACGCTCCTCGCCCTGCTCAACCGTCTGACGCGGGCGCTGCTCGGCTTCCTGCGCGCCGTCCCGGATTTGATGTGGGGGCTGCTCTTCGTCGTCGCGGTGGGCCTGGGGCCGCTCTCGGGGACGCTGGCGCTGGCGGTCGCTTACGGCGGCGTGCTGGGGCGGGTCTTCGGGGACGTCTTCGAGGACGTAGACCAGCGGCCGCTCGAAGCACTACACGCGGCGGGCGCCACGCGCGCGCAGGTCTTTCTGCGAGCCGTCTGGCCGCAGGCCGCGCCCGCCGTGACGGCCTACACGCTCTACAACTTCGAGTGCGCCGTGCGCGCGGCCGCCGTCCTCGGGTTCGTCGGGGCGGGCGGCATCGGCTACGAAATCAACCTCTCGATGCGTCTCTTCAGCTACGGGCAGGTGCTCACGCTGATACTGGCCCTCGTCGGCCTGCTCACGGCGACCGACGCGCTGAGCCGTCTCTTCCGCCGGCGACTGAATACCGAGATTGCCCCCTCGTCGCCCGTGCGCTACCTGATGGAAGAGACGCTCGGCGTAGGCGCGCGGCCTTTCGGGCGTCGGGCTTCGCGCACGCTGGCGCGGGTGAGGTCGCGCGCCGTCGTGCCCCTCTTCGTCTTCGCCGCGGGCTGTAGTCTCTACGCGGTCGGCTTCCTGAACGGGGCGCTGCTGGACGCGGGGTTGGGCGGCCGCGTCGCGCGCTTCGTCGGCAGGATGTTTCCCCCCGACCTCGCGCCCGAGTTCCTGCTCGGTCTCGTCAGGCCGCTCTACCAGACCGTCGGGATTTCCGTCACGGGGACGCTCCTCGGCATCCTGCTCGGGGCGACGCTGGCGCTGCCCGCCACCTCGACTATGATGTTCGTCCCGCGCGACGCGGCGGGGCGCCGCCCCCTGTCGGGACTGGTAGCGCGCTGGCTCGCCTACCACGCGGCGCGCACGGTCTTCACGCTGCTGCGCGCCATCCCGGAGCTGGTCTGGGTGCTCGTCTGCATCCTGGCGGTGGGGCTGGGGCCGTTCGCCGGCACGCTCGCCATCGGCCTGCACACCGGCGGCGTGCTCGGCAAGCTTTACGCCGAGACGCTCGAAGAGGCGCCGCCGAAGCCCGTCGAGGCGCTACGCGCGGGCGGCGCGCGCCCCCTCCAGCTTTTCCTCTGGGCGTTGTGGCCGCAGGCCCGGCCGATGCTCGTCAGCTACACCGTCCTGCGCTGGGAGATGAACCTGCGCGTCTCGACCGTGCTCGGACTGGTCGGCGGCGGCGGGCTCGGTCAGGCCATCTACAACAACGTCCAGTTGGGCTTTTACGAGCGCCTGACGACGCTCATCGCGGTGGTCTACGCGCTGGTCATCGCGACCGACTGGGTCAGCGACCGGCTGCGCTACCGCACGCCGGAGCCAGCGCCGGGCGGGATGGACACGAAGGCGTGCGAGCCGCCGCCCCGTCATTGATGAAACGAACACAGGAGGAGCAGACAATGAAACCCGGAGCCAGAAACAAGATTGTGGGAACCGTCAAGTCAGTCAAGAAGGGCGACATCATGACTCTCGTCAAGTTCGACGTCGTGACGTCGGCCGAGATGTCTTCGGTCATCACGACGGAGTCGGCCGAGGAGCTTGAGTTAAAGGAGGGCGACCAGGTGGAACTGGTCATCAAGGCCATTCACGTCCTGCCAATCAAACGGGAGTAGAGGGCGTCGTCGATCACGCCGCCTTCCGCCGACGGACGCGAAACATGACGTGCGCCGTCGGGCCATCGTAATTTGCCCGCAACGCGGTCGCAACCAACGGCGCGGCGCCTGCGGCTATCCTCAAGGGAACTTAGGGCAACACTCCCGCGAGTGTTCATACGACACGAGGCGCCGGGCTGCGAAAGTCCGGCGCTTCTTTACACAGAGGATGGCAGACACGAATCTTTGTAAAAGAAAGGGGTTGAGATTATGTCTACGATTGACGAAGACACCAGACTCGAAGACCTGAGCCCAGAGGAGAAGCTGCGGGGCGAGGCGCCGTGGGAGATTGAAGTCCCCGGCGCACAGAAGCCGGAGAGCGTCGAGGTCAGGATGGAGATTAACCCGAACACAGAGTGAGCGGCGCCGGTCTCCGGCTATCTGCGCGAGTTGCGTGTTTCGCTGCCATGAGTCCGGGTGCCACACCAGTTACAAACGCGCCTTCGTTGCCTACACTTCGGCGATTGGAGCACCGCGTTGCACCCTGGTTATTTTGTAATACCCGTCAACACCTCTCACGCAGAAGGAGTGCGCCGTCTTACTACGTGCAAGATAAGACCGCGCCACCCCGCGCCCCACGCAACTCACATAAGAGGCATGCCGCCGGGGCGCGGGGTGCGCGCCGTTGTGAGACGGCGCCTCTCAGTGCGCCGCCCAGCGATATCTCACGGGCTCCCCGGCATGGGAGTACCCCTATTCCCCTCAAAGGCTCTCCCCGCCGTCGCCATTGAGGCGCGCGGGCAGCAGCCCGCTACCTGCCGTAGCGAGGTGCTGCTGCGCGCACGCCGAAGGGAAGCCGTCTCGGGCACGCTCCGTCAACCGCCGCCGGGTGGCACTGTCGGTGAGGAGCGGGTGTTGACGCGGGCGGGGGTCGGTACCACAATAGGTCGCCGCAGGCGCCTCCTCTCGCGCGGGCCGGGCCTATCGCAGCTCACTCGTGCGCCGGGGTGCCCGACTCATAACGTCACAACCGGAACTCGCCGTGCTTCCCCGGTATGATTTCACGAGAGGGTGGGGCGAGCTGACGGGGCATCATGGCCGGGAAAGCAGTTCTGAACCACTAACCCGAAATAAGCGGCGCAGCACCGGCCGAGTTGCATAATCACTTAGATTAAGTTATCAGAAACAGCACTGCACGGGAGGAGGCGGGCGCGCCCTGGCGGCCTGCGCCGTGAGACCGGGGCGGGTCTGGGAGGGCTATCTATGGTTAACAAAGCTGTGTTAGAGAGCGGCGGTGAGGTGGCCGCGGCGGCGATGCCCCGCCACGAGGTCGGCTTCAACCCCCTGGACCATCCGGTCTGCCTAACATACCCCGCCAGAATCGCCGAGTCGGCGTGGGTCGGCCACGTGCCGTTCGCGATGTTCATCGTGGACCTGTTGCGGCCCGGCGTGCTGGTCGAGCTGGGCACACACTACGGCGTCTCCTACTGCGCCTTCTGCCAGGCGGTGAAGGAGCTGGGACTGCCCACGCGCTGCTACGGGGTTGACACCTGGGAAGGCGACGCTCACGTGGGCGCTTACGGCCCCGAGGTGCTCGCGGATTTAAAGGAGCACCACGACCCGCTCTACGGGTCCTTCTCGCGCCTGGTGCAGAGCACCTTCGAGAAGGCGCTCGGGCACTTCGCCGACGGCTCGATTGACCTGCTGCACATTGACGGCTGCCACACCTACGAGGCCGTCAAGCGTGACTTTGAGAGCTGGCTCCCGAAGATGAGCGACCGCGGGGTGGTGCTCTTCCACGACATCAACGTGCGCGAGTTTGACTTCGGCGTCTGGCGGCTGTGGGATGAGGTTAAACGCGACTACCCGCACGCCGAGTTCACGCACACGCACGGGCTGGGCGTCCTCGCCGTAGGGCCGCAGTGCCCGCCGCCCGTGCGCCGCTTCCTCGAATACGCGGGCCGCGAGCCGGTGCTCGTCAGCGACTTCTTCTACCAGCTCGGGGTGCGTGTCGAGGCCGCGCAACGGCTGCAAGCCAGGGGGGAGACCGCGCGGCGTGAGCTGGAGGCGAAAGTTCAGCAGGCGGAGGAACTCGCGCTCTCGCTGGCAAAGCATCAGGACTGGGTGCGGGAGAGGGACGAGCAGCTGCGGGAACATCAGCGCCGGATGGTTGAGCTCGAACACACCGCCCAGGAGAACGGCCGCCAAGCCGCCGAGTACCGGCAGAGGCTGAGCGAGCTTCAGCAGGCTGTCGAGGAGAGTGGCCGCCGCGCCGACGAGTACCGGCAAAGGCTGAGCGAGTTCGAACGGACGGCTCAGGAGAATCGCCGGCAGGCCGGCGAGTACCAGCGCCGGCTGGCAGATTTGCAGCATACGGCCGACGAGAACGCCCGCCGGGCAGACGAGTACGAGAGGCAGTTGCGCGTGCTGCACGAGCGGGAGGGCTTGGAGCGGCAGCAGATGACGGAGCAGGAGGCCAGGGCGCGGGAGGCCGAGCTGAGGGCGGAGGAGGCCGAGCAGAAGCTACGGCTCCAGGAGATGCGCTTCGCGGAGGTGGGGCAGAGCCTCCGCGCGAAGGAACGGCAGCTCGCGGAGGCCGAGGAGAGGCTGCGCGGCGTCGAGCTGCGGATGGGGGCGCAGGCTTCGCAGCTGACGGAGGCCGAACGTCAACGCCGGGAGAGCGACGCGCGCGTCGCGGAGCTGGAAGAACGGCTCGGTGCGTACGCCCGGCAGGTATCGGAGTTCGCGCAGTCCGGCTCTTACCGCCTGGGCCGCGCCCTCACATGGCCCCTCCGGAAGGCCAAGCATTCCAAGTAGCCGCCGCGCCCTGCGGGCGGGAGCCGGGCGTGAGGAAGGAGTCAGCGATAGTGGAGGGCGCCAGGTCTTTATACCTTAACCTGATGAAGAAATGTCTGACCGACTTCATCTACGGCGACGTGTTGGAGAAGCCCAACATCGGGCCGGGCCCGTTCGACCCGACGCAGCGCGCCGAGGGGCGTGACTGGCCGGCTCACGCCCACACGATGATCGGCCTCAAGCGGCTGGACAACCTTCAGTACTGCGTCGAGGACGTCCTCGCCCGCGGCGTGCCGGGCGACCTCATCGAGACCGGCGTGTGGCGCGGCGGGGCCGCCATCTTCATGCGGGCCGTGCTCAAGGCGCACGGCGTGACCGACCGCCGCGTGTGGGCGGCCGACTCGTTCGAGGGGCTGCCGCCGCCCGACCCGGCGAAGTACCCGCCTGACGCGGGCGACCGCCTGCACGAGTTCGCGGAGCTGGCCATCCCGCTCGATGAGGTGAAGGCCAACTTCGCCAGGTACGGCCTGCTCGACGAACAGGTGCGCTTCCTGAAAGGCTGGTTCCGCGACACGCTGCCGCAGGCGCCCGTCGAACGCCTCGCGCTCATCCGCCTCGACGGGGACATGTACGAATCCACCACGGACGGGCTCGTCAACCTCTACCCGAAGCTCTCCGAGGGCGGCTACCTCATCGTGGACGACTACGGCTGCTACGACAGCTGCCGGCAGGCCGTGCACGACTACCGCGACGCCCACGCCATCGCCGACGAGATACACGAGATTGACTGGACGGGCGTCTACTGGCAGAAGTCTTCCGCCCGCTGAGGCCCCGGCGCGCGCGGCTTCGGGCTGACCCGGCCCGAGGCCGGGGCGCGGACGCGGGGAGGGACGTTAATGAGAAAAATCGCATTCACCAGCATCACCAACAACTACCTGCCGAAGGCGCGCGCGCTCGCCCACTCCGTCAAGAAACACGCGCCGGAAGTCTCCTTCGTCCTGCTGCTGGCCGAGGACGTTAACGAGTCGCTGCTCAGGCCCGACGACCCCTTCGACCGCATCCTGACCGTGGACGAGCTCGGCATCCCCGAACTCAAGCGGTGGCTCTTCATGCACACGGTGGTCGAGGTCTGCACGGCCATCAAGGGCCACGGCATCGTGCACCTGCTCGACTCCGAGGAGGACACGGCGGTCCTCTACTTCGACCCCGACATGGTCCTGACCTCGCGGCCCGACTCGCTCTTCGCGCACTTCGAGGAGGCTTCCGTCCTCCTGACGCCGCACACCATCGAGCCCGAGACGACGTTGGACGGCATCCTCGACAACGAGATATCTCCGCTCCGCTACGGCGTCTACAACCTCGGCTTCCTCGGCGTCAGGAACAACCCCTCCGGCATGAAGTTCGCTCGTTGGTGGGAGGCGCGCCTGCACGAGTTCTGCTACGACGACATCGAGATGGGCATCTTCACCGACCAGCGCTGGGTGGACCTCGGCCCGGCCCTCTTCGACGGCGTCAGGGTGCTGCGCGACCCGGCCTACAACGTCGCCACGTGGAACCTGACGCACCGCCGCGTGAGCGGGTCGCTCGAAGGAGGGCTGCTGGTCAACGGGCGGCCCCTCGTCTTCTACCACTTCTCCGGGTTCGACAGCGGCGCGCAGGAGATGATGCTCAACAAGTACGGCCAGTCGTCGCCCGTGCTCAAGGAGCTACGCCGGTGGTACATCGAGGAGTGCCGGCGGCTCGGCCAGGAGGAGGTCGGCGCGCTGCCCTGGGCCTACTCCAAGTTCGACAACGGCGAGCTCATCACCAACTCCCAGCGCAAGCTCTACCGCGCCCGCCCGGACCTTCAGCAAGCCTTCCCCGACCCCTTCTCGACCGGCGACCCCGCCCGCTCCTACTTCCACTGGTACGTGAGGGGCGGCGAGCGCCTCCCGGTCGCCGCGCCCCCGGCGGGCGCCGCCAGCCGCATCCTCGTGCTGGCGCTTGACGAGGCGGAGGCGCGTGCGGAAGACCTGCTGGCACTGCTCGTCAGTACTGCGCGCAAGGGGGCCGTCGAAGTCGCCGCGCCGGCGGCCGTCCGCGAGAAGCTGTCGGGCGCCGCGCCGGGCCTACGCTTCGTCGAGGTCGGCGACGAGGAGGCCGCGCCGCACGGGCGCGAGGCCTGGATGCTGAGGCAGATAGAGGAGACCCGCGAGCCGGGGCTCATCTTCGTCCAGCTCGGCCTCGCCGTGCCCGAGCTGTGGGACCTGCGTCTCGCGTGGGCCGCCGCCGAGGAGGGCGTGGCGACGGCCTCGCCGCTCTACGACGGGGTGCCGTTGACCTCGCCCTTCCAAGGTCGGGCCGGGGCCGGGCGGGCCGAGGAGACGGACGTTGTCGTCTTCAACTCGGAAGAGCGCGACCCCGTGGACGCCCCCCGCTTCCTATACGAATGTTTCTACGTGAAGACGGAGCCGGCGCGCGCCGCGCTCGGCCGCGCGCGCAACAACGGCACGCGGGGTCAGGCCGCGAACCTCGTAGACTTCGCGCGGCGGTGCTCGCGGGCCGGGCTCAGCCACGTCATCGCCGCTAACGTCTACGTGGCGGCCGACCCGTCGGCCGGGCACCGCGACCTCGTCGAGCGCCGGCCGGACGTGGACGTCGAGTCCTACCTGCGCCGCGACGCGCTCGGACGCGTGAGGGCGCACGTCGAGGGGGCCGCCGCCGAGTCGTCCCGGCTCCCGAGCGCGAGTCAGCGCGCGGCGAGGCGGCACCTCCACGTCACGCACGCCTGGGGCGGCGGACTGGAGCACTGGGTGCGCTCCTTCTGCCGGAGCGACTCCGAGCACGTCAACATGGTGCTCAAGCCCGCCGGACAGACGGGCGAGTACGGGAGCTACCTGCTGCTCTACGCCAGCATCGAGGACGCGAACCCCATCGCCCACTGGTCGCTGCCGGTCCCCATCAAGGCCACCACGCCCGCCAACCTCACCTACCGGAGAATCGTCGAGGGCATCGTCAAGGACTACGGAATAGACGCCGTCTTCGTCTCCTCGCTCATCGGGCACAGCATGGACGTGCTCCGCACGGAGGCGAGCACCGTCTATCTCTGCCACGACTTCTTCCCCCTCACGCCGGAGATATACCTGCGCCCGTGGCACATCGCCGGGAACCGGGTCACGGACTTCTCCGTGGACGAGGTCTACGACCGCGGCCCCCTGACGCTCTTCCCCAACTACTCCCGCGCCGAAGCCAAGGCCGCACACCGCGCATTCAGGGACGTCCTCGGCCGGCGGGGGCTGAAGCTCGTCGCCCCCTCCCCCTCGGCGCGACGCATCTACCTCGACCTCGCGCCGGAGTTGAACCCGCGCGACATCACCGTCATCCCGCACGCCACCGCGGGCGCGACCCACCCCGAGGCCAGGCCGCCCTACGAGCCGGG
The DNA here is from genome assembly GCA_036387455.1 of Pyrinomonadaceae bacterium. Classification (GTDB taxonomy): domain Bacteria; phylum Acidobacteriota; class Blastocatellia; order Pyrinomonadales; family Pyrinomonadaceae; genus QHXN01. Next base: position 15,950 of record DASVTS010000140.1, read on the forward strand.
CGGCCGGCTGCGCGTGGTCATCCCCAGCCGGCTCTCCGCCGAGAAGGGGCGCGCGCTGATCGAAAAGGTGCTGCCCGCCTTGACCGAGATGGCCGACGTGCTGCTGCTCGGCTGCTCGTTGCAGGGGGCTTACCTGGCCGACCTGCCGGGCGTGCAGGCCGTCGCCGAGTACCGGCACGAAGACCTGCCGCAACTGCTCCGCGACTTCCGGCCGCACCTCGGGCTGCTGCTCTCCGAAGTCCCCGAGACCTTCAGCTTCACGCTCTCCGAGCTGTTCGCCTCGGCCATCCCGCCCGTCGCCGTCCGCATCGGCAGCTTCGCAGACCGCATCACCGACGGCGTCAACGGCTTCCTCGTCTCGGGCTCCCCCGACGACCTGCTCGGCACCCTCGGCCGGCTCGACGCCGACCGCACCGAGCTGGAGTCAGTCCGCAGCCGCCTCGAAGAGATGGAGCACCGTACGGAGGCCGAGATGCTGCTCGACTACGAGCAGGTGCTTCGCCTGCCGCGCTACTCGGCGCGTGCCGCGGCGGCGAGGCCCCTCCCGCCGTCGGCCTACCGTAACATCCCGCGCACGATGGCGAGGCACCTCTCCCTCATCGGGGCGGCCCGGCCGAGCTTCCGCAGCGTAGAGCCGGACTACTGCGCGCTCCGGGGCGAGGGCATCTTCCTGCACCCGCCCGCCCCCGGCGCCCCCGACACGGAGATCACCTTCCCCGGCGTGCCCCTGGAGGGCGCGACGCGGCTCACGGCCGAAGTCTGCCTCGAACACGAGCTCGCGCCCGGGGTGGACGTCTCGGCCCTCGTCAGGGACAGCGAGACCGGGGCGGTGATTGGCGAGGCGCGCGTCGGCGTCGCCTACGGCGAGGTGGTGCGGCTCGACCTCCCGCTCGGGGACGGGGCCGCGGCGCGCCGCGCCGACATCACCTTCAGCTCGAACGTCAGCGACCCGGCGGCCACGAACCACTGCGCCTGGCTGGTCGTGCGGCAGCCGCAGATCGTCCTCTCGGTCTAGGCCGGGGCCGGGTTGCGCATCTAAATCGGCGCCCCTACAATGTCGAGGCCGGCGCCACTCTCACCCCCCCGCGCGCGGGGGACACTTTACCCGGGCGACGTGAAGGAGACCTTCGGTTGAAAGTCGTTATTCTCTGCGGAGGACTGGGCACAAGACTGAGCGAGGAGACCGCCTCGCGCCCGAAGCCGATGGTCGAAATCGGCGGCCAGCCCATCCTCTGGCACATCATGCGCAGCTACGCCAGCTACGGCTACAAGGAGTTCATCCTCGCGCTCGGCTACAAGGGCGAATTCATCAAGCGGTACTTCCTGGACTACTTCCACCTCCAGAGCAACCTCAGCGTCTCGCTGAACGCCGGGGCCGTGGAGGCCCACGACGGGTCGGACGGCCGCGACGACTGGCTCGTGCATATGATTGACACCGGCTTCGCGACCGAGACGGGCGGGCGCATCAAGCGGCTCGCCCCGTGGCTCGGCCGCGAGCGCTTCATGCTCACCTACGGCGACGGCGTGTCGAACGTAGACCTCGCCAGCCTGGAGCAGTTCCACCGCTCGCACGGCAGGCTCGCGACCGTCACGGCCGTCCACCCGCCCTCGCGCTTCGGCGGCATCACCTTCGACGGCGAGTTCGTCAGGGAGTTCAGCGAGAAGCCGCAGATCGGCGAGGGCTGGATTAACGGCGGCTTCTTCGTCCTCGAACCCGAGGTGCTCGACTACATCGAGGGCGACGACACCTTCTTCGAGCGCGAGCCCCTCGAACACCTGGCGCGCGACGGGCAGCTCGTCGCCTACCGCCACGACGGTTTCTGGCAGTGCATGGACACGCTGCGCGACGTCCGCACGCTGGAGGGGCTGTGGGCCGGCGGCCAGGCCCCGTGGGCGGTCTGGAAGAACCGGCGATGAGCGAACCCCAACCACTCTCACCCGGGACCCCGGCCGGCTTCTGGCTCGACCGCCCGACGCTCGTCACGGGCGCCACGGGGCTGGTCGGCGGCTGGCTGGTCAAGCGGCTGGTGGCGGCGGGCGCCGACGTCGTCTGCCTGGTGCGCGACTGGGTCCCGCAGTCCGAGCTCGTGCGGACGCGCGTCTCCGAACGCGTCAAGGTCGTGCGCGGCGACGTGCGCGACCAGGCCCTGCTCGAACGCGCCCTCGGCGAATACGAGGTGGCGACGGTTATCCACCTCGCCGCGCAGACCATCGTCGGCATCGCCAACCGCAACCCCGTCTCGACCTTCGAGACGAACATCCAGGGGACGTGGGCACTCCTCGAAGCCTGCCGCCGCAGCCCGACCGTCAAGCAGGTGGTGGTCGCCTCGTCCGACAAGGCTTACGGCGACCAGGAGGTTCTGCCCTACAGCGAGGAGACCCCGCTCCAGGGCCGCCACCCCTACGACGTCAGCAAGTCCTGCTCGGACCTCATCACGAACGCCTATGCCAACTCCTACGGCCTGCCGGTGTTGACGACGCGCTGCGGCAACTTTTACGGCGGCGGCGACCTCAACTGGAACCGCATCGTGCCGGGGACCATCCGCTCGGTGTTGCGCGGGCAGCGCCCCGTCATCCGCTCCGACGGCCGCTACGTGCGCGACTACTTCTACGTCGAGGACGGCGCGGCCGTCTACATGCTGCTCGCCGAGGCGCTGGCGGCCCGCCCCGAGCTGGGCGGCCGGGCCTACAACTTCTCGAACGAGACGCAGGTCACCGTCCTCGAACTCGTCGAGCGCATACTTTCGCTGATGGGCTCGTCGCTGCTGCCGGAAGTGCGCAGCGAGGCGTCGAACGAGATTCGCCACCAGTACCTGAGCGCCGCCCTGGCGCGCAGGGAGCTGGGCTGGGCGCCCCTCTTCAACCTCGACACCGGTCTGCAAAAGACCATTAGCTGGTACGAAGAATTTCTCGCGCATGACGAATAGAGCCGCAACGCTGCGCGCGCAGATCGCCGATCTCGTCGCCGAGTACCACGCCGCGGCCTTCCCCGCGCGGGAGTTTGTCCCCGGCGAGACCGCCATCCCGGTCTCCGGCAAGGTCTTTGACGCCGACGAGGTGCGGCACCTCGTCGACTCGTCGCTCGACTTCTGGCTGACGACGGGGCGCTTCGCGGCGCGCTTCGAGCGCGAGTTCGCAGACCACTTCGGCCTGCGCCACGCGATGCTCGTCAACTCCGGGTCGTCGGCCAACCTCCTCGCCCTCTCGTGCCTGACCTCGCCCGCGCTCGGCGACGAGAGGCTGCGGCCCGGCGACGAGGTCATCACGGTCGCCGCCGGTTTCCCGACGACGGTCAACCCCATCGTGCAGAACGGGCTGGTGCCCGTCTTCGTAGACGTCAAGGTGCCGACCTACGACGTGGACGTCTCGCAGCTCGAAGCGGCCCGCAGCGACCGCACGCGGGCCGTCATGCTGGCGCACACGCTCGGCAACCCGTTCGACCTCGGCGCGGTCAAGGAGTTCACTGACAGGCACGGCCTGTGGCTCATCGAGGACTGCTGCGACGCCGTCGGCTCGACCTACCGGGGCCGGCACGTCGGCACCTTCGGCGACCTCGCGACCGTCAGCTTCTACCCGGCCCACCACATCACGATGGGGGAGGGCGGCTGCGTCCTGACGGACCGCCCGCGCCTGAAGAAGCTGGTCGAGTCGTTCCGCGACTGGGGGCGCGACTGCTGGTGTGAGACCGGCAAGGACAACACCTGCGGCAAGCGCTTCGAGTGGCAGCTGGGCGAGCTGCCCTGCGGCTACGACCACAAGTACACCTACTCGCACGTCGGCTACAACCTGAAGCTGACGGACATGCAGGCGGCCGTCGGCGTCGCGCAGATGCGCAAGCTCCCCGCCTTCATCGAGGCGCGGCGGCGCAACTTCAGCACGCTCTCCGAGGGCCTGCGCGACCTCGAAGATGTCTTCATTCTGCCCGAGGCGACGCCCGAGTCGGAGCCGAGCTGGTTCGGGTTCCCGCTGGCCGTGCGCCCGGGCGCGCGGGTGGGGCGCGACGCCGTGGTGCGCTTCCTCGAAGGGCGCCGGATAGGCACGCGGCTGATGTTCGCGGGCAACCTCCTGCGCCAGCCCGCCTACCGCGGCGTCCCGCACCGGGCGGTCGGCGACCTCGCCAACTCGGACTTCGTGATGAACCAGGTCTTCTGGGTCGGCGTCTATCCCGGCCTCTCGGAAGCGATGTTGCAGTACATGGTTGAGGCTTTACACAAGGCGGTCGGGGCTTGAGCGTGCGCTGCCTGGTCACCGGCGCGTCCGGGCATCTCGGCTCGTTCCTGACGAGGCGGCTGGTCGAGGGTGGCGCGGACGTCTCCGTCATGGTCAGGCCGGAGAGCGACCTCTGGCGGCTCGAAGGCGTGCTCGGGGACGTCGAAGTCATCCGCGCCGACCTCTCCGACGTCGCCGCCGCCGGCGACGCGCTGGCGGCGGCGGCCCCCGAGGTGGTCTTTCACCTGGCCTGGTTCGGCGTCACGAAGGAGCACCGCAACGACCCGCAGCAGGTGACGCGCAACGTGACGGGCAGCCTCCAGCTTTTCGAGGCGGCCCGCCGGGCCGGCTGCCGCTGCTGGGTCGGCGTCGGCTCGCAGGCCGAGTACGGCCCCCACCACGCCGGGGCGCTGACGGAGGAACTGCCGACGCGTCCCGTGACGACCTACGGCGTCAGCAAGCTGTGCGTCGGGCTGCTGACCGGCGAGTTGTGCGAGCTGGCCGGCGTGCGCCACGTCTGGTTTCGCCTGCTGGCGACCTACGGCCCGAAGGATGACGAGAGGCACGTCATCCCGGCCGTCATCCGGCAACTGCTGGCGGGCGGGCGCCCGAGCCTCACGCCCGGCGAGCAGAGGTGGGATTACCTCTACGTCGAGGACGCCGCCGAGGCCATCAGCCGGGCCGCCGCCGACGAGACGGTGCGGGGCGTCTTCAACCTCGGGTCGGGCGAGGCCCACACGGTGCGCGGCATCATCGAACGCGTCAGGGACCTGATAGACCCGTCGCTCCCGCTCGGGTTCGGAGAAGTCCCCTACCGCCCCGACCAGACCATGCACCTTCAGGCCGACATCACGAAGCTGCGCGAGGCGACGGGCTGGGCCCCGCGCACCGCCCTCGCGGACGGCCTGCGGCAGACCGTGGAGTGGTACAGGGGCAACGGAGGAACGAGCAGATGAAGGACGGGTCACTCAAGGAGCTGGGGCACCACGCCGCCAAGTACACGAAGGGCGAGGAGGGGGCGGTCGGCGACCTCAGCGAGGCCTTCAACCTCTCGCGGCTGCCCTTGGCGCAGCGCCTCCAGACCTTCCCGCGCCACGTGCGCCGGCAGGACATCGCGCGCTTCCTCGTCAAGTACGAGATTTTCAAGCTGGCCCTCGAAGCCAACGGCAGCGTCGTCGAGGGCGGCGTCTTCGGCGGCGGCGGCCTCTTCGCCTGGCCGCACTTCTCCGCCATCCTGGAGCCCTACAACCACACCCGCCGCGTGATCGGCTTCGACACCTTCGAGGGCTTCGGCGCCGTCCACGAGAAGGACCTCAGCCACGGCTCCTCCGAGCACCTCCACCCGAAAGCGTTCCAGACGAGCGACACCATCGTCGAGGAGCTGGAACAGCTCTCGGCCATCCACGACCGCAACCGCCCGCTCGGCCACCTCAAGAAGATCGAGCTGGTGAAGGGCGACGCCTGCGAGACCATCCCCCGCTACGTCGAAGAGCACCCGCACCTGCTCGTCGGCCTGCTCTATCTGGACTTCGACATTTACGAGCCGACCCGCGTCGCCCTCGAACACCTCTACCCGCGGGTGGTCAGGGGCGGCGTCGTCGCGTTCGACGAGCTGAACTGCGCCGAGTTCCCGGGCGAGACCGTCGCGCTGCTGGAGACGCTCGACCTCTCCGGGGTCAGGCTGCGCCGCTTCCCCTACGACCCGTACATCTCCTATTTCGTCAAAGAGTGACCAGCGTGCCCCATCAACTCTCAACCGAAGAACTGGCCCGGGCCATCCGCGCCTCCGCGCTGCGGATGGTGCACGCCGCCAACGCCTCGCACATCGGCACCTGCCTGAGCACGGCCGACCTGCTGGCCGTCCTCTACGGCGAGGTGTTGCGCGTGGACCCGGCCCGGCCCGACTGGCCCGAGCGCGACCGCTTCATCCTCAGCAAGGGGCACGGCGGCGCCATCGTCTACGCCGCCCTCGCCGAGCGCGGCTTCTTCCCGGCGGACTGGCTCGACACCTACTGCCGGGACGGCTCGAAGCTGGGCGGCCACATCATGCACAAGGGCGTGCCGGGCGTGGAGGTCTCGACCGGCTCGCTCGGCCACGGGCTCCCCATCGGCTGCGGGATGGCCCTCGCCGCCAAGCGCGACGGCCGCCCCCAGCGCGTCTTCGTCATGCTGAGCGACGGCGAACTCGACGAGGGCTCCAACTGGGAGGCCATCCTCTTCGCCCCGCAGCACGGGCTGGATAACCTCGTCGCCGTCGTGGACTACAACAAGATTCAGAGCTTCGGCTCGGTCAAGGAGGTGCTCGACCTCGACCCCCTGGCCGACAAGTGGCGCGCCTTCCGCTGGGCCGTGCGTGAGATCGACGGGCACGACCACCGGGAGATCGGCGAGACGCTGGCCCGCGTCCCGTTCGAGCCGGGCCGCCCGAGCGTCGTCATCGCCCACACGGTCAAGGGCAAGGGCGTCAGCTTCATGGAGGACCAGCTCGCGTGGCACTACAGGTCGCCCGACGCCGGGCAGTTGGCGCTGGCGCTGGCCGAGTTGGAGGCGGGCGCGTGAGGACGGCCTTCATCGAGACCCTGTGCGAAGTGGCCGAGCGCGACGAGCGCGTCTGGCTGCTGTGCGGCGACCTGGGCTTCTCGGTCCTGGAGCGCTTCGCCGGCCGCTTCCCCGCCCGCTACGTCAACGTCGGCGTCGCCGAGCAGAACATGATCGGCGTCGCCGCCGGACTCGCCATGAGCGGCAAGACCGCCTTCGTCTACTCCATCGCCAACTTCCCCGTCATGCGCTGCCTCGAACAGATACGCAACGACGTGTGCTACCACGACCTGAGCGTGAAGGTCGTGGCCGTGGGCGGCGGCATGTCTTACGGGCCGGCCGGGTACACGCACCACGCGCTGGAGGATTTGGCCATCATGCGTGCGCTGCCCAACATGACGGTCGTCGCGCCGGCCGACCCCGTCGAGACCCGGCTGGCGACCCGCGCGGTGGCGGGCGCCAGCGGGCCTTGTTACCTGCGTCTGGGCAAGGCCGGCGAGCCGGTAGTCCATCAGGAGGAGCCCGCGTTCCGGCTCGGCAAGGCGATAGTCCTGCGCAGGGGGGCGGACGTGACCCTGGTCAGCACGGGCGGGATGCTGAAGACGGTCATGGAGGCCGCGGCGAGGCTCGCGGACGAGGGCGTCTCGGCCTCGGTCATCAGCATGCCGACCGTCAAGCCCCTGGACGAGCAGGCCGTCGAGGAGGCCGCCCGCACCTCTCCGCTGCTCTGCGTGGTCGAGGAGCACGGCCCGGAGGGGGGACTCGCGGACGCCGTCGCCCGCTGCCTGGCCTCCGCCGCGTCGCCGCGCCGCGCCCGCCTGCTCGCCATGAACCTCGGGACGCTGGGGGCCGACGGCAGCATCGGCAGCCAATCTTACCTGAACGGCAGGGCCGGGCTGACGGCGGAGGGCATCAGCGGCCGGGTCGTCGCCTCCCTGCGCGCGGGCGGCGGCGTCGGTTAGTGCTTCGAGGGGCGCGCGACCGCGCGCGTTTTTCAGGGGTAGAGCGAAATGGTTGCCAACGCTGACGGACAGCGATTAATCTCAATCGTCATCCCCGCCTACAACGAGGAGGGGAACATCGCGCGGCTGGAGAGCGAGCTGCTGGCGGCCGTCGGCGGGCTGCCCTACCGCTTCGAGTTCATCGTCATCGACAACCACAGCACGGACGGCACGGGCGGGCTGGTGAAGGCCCTCTGCGCGCGCGACCCGCGCTGGAAGTACATCCGGTTCAGCCGCAACTTCACGGTCGAGATGTCGATGACGGCCGGCTACCACTTCGCCGCCGGCGACGCCATCGTCGTCCTCTACTCCGACCTCCAGGACCCGCCCGAGGTCATCCCGCGTCTCGTCGAGAAGTGGGAGGAGGGCTACGACGTGGTCTACGGCCTGCGCACCGTCCGCACCGGCGACCCGGCGTGGCGCAACGCGAGCGTCAAGGTCGCCTACCGGCTCATCAACTGGTTCTCGGACGTGCCCATCCCGAAGGACGCGGGCGACTTCCGCCTCATCTCGCGCCAGGTGCGCGACGCGCTGAACCAGTGCGAGGAGTCGAACAGGTACATGCGCGGGATGATCGCCTGGCTCGGGTTCAACCAGATCGGCGTGCTCTACGAGCGGCGCCCGCGCCGCTCGGGCCACAGCAAGGCGCCCTTCTGGCCCACGCTCTTCTTCACCTTCAACGCCATCTGTAGCTTCTCGCTCAAGCCGCTGCGGCTCTTCATCTTCTTCGGCTTCGCGATGGTCGTCGCCTCGGTACTCGGCATCCTGGTCTACACCGCGCTCTACTTCACGGGGTCGCCGCCGCCCGGCATCACCACGCTCATCGTCCTCTCGTTCTTCGCCATCGGCATCAACAGCCTCGGCATCGGAATCCTCGGCGAGTACCTCGGCCGGACTTTCATCGAAGTCAAACGCAGGCCGCTCTACCTCACGGAGGAGATGGTCAACATGACCCCCAACGGGCCGAGGCCCGGCCCGCCCGGCCGGGTGGACGCCGCTGCCGCTTTGGAGCACACGAAGGGCTGAGACGTGCGGGCGCCGCGGGTCACCAGGTGAGGGTGCCGAGGCGGCAGACGGTCTGGGGCTGACTCGTCACTCCGTAGGCGTCAACCGTGCCCGACCCGAGGCCCACCAGTGCCTGCCAGCCCGTCTTCGTCGTCGTGACTGACGGCTGGTGCTCCGGCACGTCGGGCCGTTCGGAACCGCCTTCGCCGACGCCGACGATCAATTGCGCGGCGTCGGCCAGGACCACACGCCGCACCGGCAGGGCGGCCCCGGGCTCCCACCCCCAGCCAATTATCTGCACGCCGGGCGGGTCGCCCTCAAACTTCATCACGACGAGGTCCGTGTTCCCGATGCAGTCGGTCGTCTTCGGGAACAGCTCGCGCACAGGCTTTCCCATGACCTCGGAAGCCCACGCCGGGTAGGGCGGCCTCGGCTCTTGTGTGACGGCGGCCTTCTGCGGCGCGGGGGACTCCTGCGCGGCGCCCTGCCCGGCCGTACCCGGCGCATCCCCCGAGCCGTACAGGGCCAGCCCGACGGCCAGAAGCAAAGCCCCGACGGCCACCCCGGCCCAGAGCAGAAGCCTTGTCGGCGCGGCCCTGCGCCCGCCCGCTGCCTCCTCCCGGACGCCGACCTCCCCCCCGGCGGCGAGAGCCCCCTCCGCCGGCTCCGCGTCCGCGTCCGAAAGCTGCTGAGGTTCGAGGGCATCGCGCCTCGACGCGAGGCCCGCCACGCCGAGGACTACCGCGAGGGCGCAGAAGGCGCTGGAAGGGAAGATGTAGCGCGCGTCAGCGGCGGGCATGAGGAAGTAGATCGAGGCCACGTAGCCCAGCACCCCGAGGGCGAGCGCGAGCAGCAGCCAGCGAGACGAGAGGCGTGCCGGGAAAGCGGCGGCGACCGTGAGCGCGGCGAGCACGTAGAGAAGATAGGGGCGGCGCCACCACTGATCCGCGCCGCGCACGACGTGCCCGATCATGAAGCTGGCCGCGTCCTTATGCGCGAGGCGCAGGCCGTAGGGGTTCGGGTCGATTCCGCCGTGCGTGGTGTAGAAGACGCCGCGCGGGTTGAGGCCCATCTGCTCGACGAAGACGGCCGTGCGGTGCGTCAGGTAGCAGCGCGTGTGGTTCCGAAGGGCGCGCTTCCACGCGGCGACGATCTCGGCGGAATGGTCTCCGGGGGGGGGCTTCAGGCGTCGGACGCCCGGAGGGGGTTCCGCGGGCAGGTTGAAATGGCGCGGGTCGTAGAGGGCGCGAAGCTCTCCCGCACTGAGCGCGACCTCTGCGGAGAACGACGGCGGCAGCAAATTTTCTCCGGCGCAGGCCGAGACGCCGATCAGGTCCCACTGCTGAACGCCCACGAACCCGCTCGCCGCGGAGGGCAGGCGGCGGAAGTCCGGCAGTCGCCAGACGGTCGTCGCAATCGCGCCCGATATCCCGACCACGACCGCCGCCGCCGCGAAGAGTCTCGGCCAAGGCACCCCCTGACGCCTCGGCGGGTAGACTACGAAGAGTAGCAGGAGCGGGAGGAACAGCGGCAGGCCGTTGTGCCTGAACGAGACGGCAACGCTGACCGAGAGGACGGCGAGCAGCAGTGCGGCCCAGGAGGACGCGCGGACGGAGAACATCCAGAGCGCCAGCCCGAGGAGGCCGAAGCTGACCACGGGGACGTCCTTCCACTGGACGAGCATGGTGCCGTGCATCGTCGGGAAGTAATAGAAGAGGCCGGCGAAGGCGGCGAACGCCGCGAGGAAGCGGCCCAGCCCGCCGACGAGCATGCTCAGGATGAGTCCGGCGCCGAAGAAGAGCGTGAAAGTCTGTGCCGCGAACACCCCGCCCGCCCTCAGCCCGAGGGCGCGCGAGACGAAGAAGAAGTAGTCGTGCATCGGCGGCCACACCGCCGTCTCTACGCCGTAGACGGCCTGCTTGTAGGCGAACAGGCTGTCGAACGACATCAGTCCGGGCCAGACGGGGACGCACACGAGCGGCGTGAGGAGTGCGGCGATTAGGGCGCTTGCGACCCAGCGAGGCCGGTAAAAGTCCGGCATCCGAAAATGCGGCCGGGCCGCAGCGCTGCGGCCCGGCCGTCGGGTACCTCCCGAGTCTGGGCCTAGCGGGCCGGACATGTGAGCCTGATCGGGTTCGGCTTATTTATGTAAAAGTTCGTGCCTGAAAGGGCGAGCCAGATGGAGTGGGGCTTGCCGTCACGCAGGCGCGCCGGGGTGAGGAGGACGAACCCATGCCCCCCGTTGCCCTTGCCCACCTTGACCAAATCATCTCGCACCGACGAGGCGGTCACCGTCTCGATCTTCGTCTCACCGTCGTAAACGTCGAGCCTGAGCGGGGTGTTGGGCTGATTGCGATCCCAGGCCCAGCCGATAATCCCCTCGCAGTTGGCCGCGTCCAGATTGCCTTCGTAATTGCCAGGCATGGGCACCAGTTGTGTATCCGTTGACGCCGTCTTCGGCGCGCCGGCGTTAGACGAGGCGGGAGTCGCCGCCCCCGGCGGCGTGCCGCCCGCCTGATTCGACGAGGGCGACGACGGGGTCGGCGTGGCGGCCACGTCGTCCTTGTCCGGGTCCCCGCAGCCTGCGAGCGATACGCAAAAGATTAAGACCAACAAAGTGAAGTTGACGGCGCGACGATTGAACATTCTAAGCTCCTTTAACCTCCGGCACCGGCGGCCACGGGCTGCCTGTGTGCAGAAACGTGCAAGGCCATTATTTGATCTCTTCGGGAGACAGATAATGCGGCAAATGCGCCATATCCTAAATCCACGTCGCCCCCCTGTCAACCAAACCTTTCCCGATAGACGGGTCTATTCATACTCGAAGGGGGACATCATTCAGTAGAATGAGGTAGCTCAAACCAACTTCTGCGAAGATGGCATATAGAGCATGGGCCTGCCGCCCGTCCGTGAGGCTTAGGCAGAGGTCCCGGACATCTGCCAATCACAGGGCCGCCGCTATAATCTGTTGCCGCCCCCCTGCCCCGCTGCTTCACCGTCATGTGCCGCGTCTGCTTCAAGGTACAGCCCCGCAATAATAGACTCTCGTCTACTACTCATCCGCCACACTCTCTCAAATGAAGTGGCAGGTAGATTTACGAATCATAATACTCATTCTCTGAGAGGTGCCACAATTCTTTCAGTAGTGGAGGCAACGATTAAAATTAAAATAGTATTTCCCATTTTATGGTGGAAGAGATCGTTCTTAATGTTTCACGAATTGCGACGGGGCTCTGACCACACAAGAGCAAGTGAGAGAAATATCTGTGATTAGCCGGTGCCGCGGTTAACCACGAGCACCATCAGGTGTGGGACAAACACAGGACGCCTGATTGGGCCGCTGCACTTTAGCTTCGCCGATGTCATTCCACGTCGCCATCACAACTTATCTCGCTTAACTCGGCGTCGGTGCTTCGTGCACGCGGCCTGCTGCCTGAGACACGCGTGGTCTGTCGTCAGGTCACAACTTTGGCGTGAAACATACGCCTCGTCCCGTAGCTGAGTTAAATAATCAAGACGAAACGAGAGGAAGAAGCTGAAGAAATCATGACTTAGCCGGCCCACCATTCCCGCCGGTCAGAGTTGTAGCGTCGGCGCCGGGCGCGGCGAAACATACGCACAGCCAAGCCGACAACCAGGAGGCAGGTTAGAGAACCGAACAGCAGTGGTAGAAGGCGCACTTCAGCAGTCTAACAGAGCCTCAGTGCCGGCCCTCAAGTCATTTTGCCCGGCGGCATAAGTTGTAAGAATTACACGAGTTGTGAGGCAATCTGCCCATTTCTGGAGCCCCTGTAAGACGCACTAGCTCACCGAGTTGTTATGCGGCGAATTAAACTAAGGGGACGCCGCGTTTTACGTCGTGACTGGATGCTCCTCCTGCCTCGTTTCTTCCGGCTTCAGTTGTTCGTGGCGGCAGCGCGTGACCCCCTTGTCGAACCCTTCCGGGTACCACATACCAGTTCCGAAGCAGTCCGGACACTGCGCTGGGTCCATCTTTTGAGCCGAGCTTGCCGTCAACTCTTTGCTCTCGTCGTCGAGTTGACGCTTCTCTTTTTTCCAGAGTCGTCTACGAAGGTGCTCTGCGAGAAAGGCGGGGACGCTGGAGACTGTAGTCCGCCCCGCGGCAATCTTTAACTCCGTTGCTAAAACTTCGGCCAGTTCCCCCCATCGAGAAGCTTCCGCCGACGATAATTCTCTTCCCGTAATTTCCTTCGAGACCTTTTTCATCGTCGCACTGAACGCGGCGAAAGTCTCATCATCATCAGTTCTCTCAGTATTTGTCTTAAAAGAAGTCTTGCCGTCCTCAGAAATCGTTGATTCTAAAGGTAGATAGGTAGGGTGGGGTGACCCCAAATTTTGGGGGTGGGGTAACCCCAAAATTTGGGGTGACTCCCCCTCGGGTGGGGTGACCCCAGGTAGGGTGGGGTCAGGTGGGGCGACCCCCTGTGACCGCACGAAAAGTCCCGAGGTTTCCTCCGGCAATAACACCTCGTAAAGCGAGCCTTCGTTCTGCCCCCTTTCCCATGAAGAGATAATCAGGCCGATGGCAGAGAAGTAGCGCAGGTGGGCATCAATCGTCTTGGCGTTGCGGATGCCCGACCAGTCGCTCAGCTCCCGCTTGGTGGCCCGGATGCTTTTAGACGGGACTACGGCGCCGCGGGTGCGAATGTACAAGGCGTCATAGAGTTTCTTGCTCGAACCGGGGAAAATGCCCGCCGGCAGGGCGACGCGGTCGAGACTGTTGGCGCGTTTGTTAAAGTCCTTCTTGGGGGCTGCGGGTAGGGTGGGGTTAGGTGGGGTGACCCCATGTAAGGTGGGGTCAGGTGGGGTGACCTTCCTGGGCGTCTCCAGAGGGAGCGACGGGCCCTCATCGTACTCCGCTAAATGGCTGGCAAGAGCGGGTTTACGCTTTGGGGGCGGCTCCAGAGCCTTATCGAGCGTCTCTGCGAGCAGCTTCCGGTCTGATTTCTTCATCACCTAAGACCTCTTTTATTTCCTTGACGAGCTTACGGAACGCGAAGGTGGCGGGGGATTCGGGGTGAGATTCGGCGACCGTCTTTAAAGTGGCCGTCGCCTCCTCGACCGCGACCAGGCGGGGCACGGTCGTCTGGAGCACGTAATCCTCGCCGAATCTAGAGAGGACGCGCTCACGAACCTCTTTATCCAGCTTCTGGCGGGCCGTGAACTTCGTCGAGAGCGCCATGACCTGCATCTCGGGGGAGAATTTCTTACTGATTCGCGTCACTTTCCGTAGGAGCTGCTTGATGCCGACGAGCGCGAACAGCCCCGTGTCAATGGGGACTATGGTTAAGTCGCTCATCGCCAGGGCGTTGAGCGTCGGCGTGCCCAGAGTCGGCGGGGTGTCTATGACGCAATAGTCGTAATTGGCCTGGGCCGGCTCCATCTTCTCCTTCAGCAGCAACTCGCGGGAATCCAGTGCGGAGATGATCGCTTCGGCCTCGTCGTCAATGCAGCAGGGAATCAGGTCGAGGCGCGGGCGCGGGTGCACCAGATATTCCGTAAAATCGCCCTTATCGTCGAGCATCAGCCGGAGGGTGGTGCGCCTGGCCTCCTCCAATTCTTCCAGGTTGACGCCGAAGGCGATAGAGAGGTTACCCTGCTGGTCGAGGTCGACCGCCAGCACGCGCGACCCCGACGAGGCGAGCGCCCCGGCGACGTTCAGGGCGACAGTAGTTTTCGCACAGCCGCCCTTGTGGTTGGCAAAAACAATGGTCTTCATGCGGCCTTTTCCCCCATATCCAGCAGAGAATCAACCTCGGCGCGGCTGACCAGCTTGACCCGTCTGTCAAGCGGGTTGTCAAAAGTGTGGAGCAGCCCGTCCTTAATCAGCTGCGCCATCTTCATCGGGCTCACGCCCATCAGCTTTCGCGCCGCCGTCACCTTGATGAGATCGCTCGGCCTATGTGCCTCCATGCGCCTGCCTCCGGAAAGATGAATCTGACGAACAATACTGAATGTTTCGTAAACAGTCAATATCAATTCAATTCAGTTCGATTAGTTCGCGGGTGAGGGAAGCGGCCGGAGATTTGCCGTCGGGTGTGAAGGATGAGCAGGGTCCTCTTCAGAGTCTCCCTTGTGTGGGCGACCGCCGCATCCCGCCGCCGCCGGTCGAAGGCGCGGGAACACGCCCCAAATCGGAGTGAAATATCGGGGTTAACAGCCTTGACACCTCTTAAATCGTAATAGTACTTTAGCTCCCTTGTGATGTTTTGATTAAAGCGCAGTGGGCCCCCTAGCCGTCACATGAAGCCATCGCCCGCTGCTCTTTCACACCCCGACAGGAAAGAGGTCCTTCACCCGGGCCGCATACCTAAAATTCTGACAGACGTTCCCCTCGTCTGCACCCACAAGGGCTTAAACTTGAGTTGAAGAGCTGCGTCGAAGCTGAAGGTGAGCGGAGTTCCATCTGTTTAGCCACTCGGGCGGCGTCAGCCTCCCGAGACAATGAAGCAAGTGAAGCGCTTTGTGAGTTCGGCGGACGAATCGGCCCGTTTGAGCCTGCCCGTGGGGCCGGACGCTGCCGAACGTTTCGGACGGACGTGCCGGGGCGCTAAGACCTGAGGCTTCATTAACTGATCGCGGAGAAGCTTTAATCATGGAATTCACGGGCGAAAGATTTGTCCCCCTCGTACAGGGCGATATTAAGTACGAGCGCCTACACCAGTACTCTTTGACGCTGGAATTCGCGACCGATAAGTCCGTCCTGGATGTGGCTTCGGGCGAAGGGCACGGCGCGGCGATGCTGTCGCGCGTCGCGCGCTCCGTGACGGGCGTCCTTCTGGACCCGGAGGCGGTCAGGCACGCGAGGCATAACTATTATTTTTCTAATCTGAATTTTCTCGTCGGCGGTTGCGCTGAATTGCCCGTGCCGGACGCGTCGGTTGACCTGGTAACGTCTTTTGAGACTATCGAACACCACGACCTCTACGAATTGATGATGCGAGAGGTGAAGAGGGTGCTCAAGCCGGGGGGGATTTTAATCATCTCGTCCCCCAACCGCCTTGTTTATTCGGACGAGCGAAATTACGGCAACCCTTCTGGCGTGAAGGAGCTTCACTACGACGGATTCCGCGAGCTGTTGGGCCGCCACTTCAAGCACCAGCGCCTGTACGGGCAGAGGCTGGCCGCCGGCTCGTTCGTCTTCCCGCTGCAAGGCCCGGACGAGGACACCCTCCGCGCCTATTCGGGCGACCGGGAGCACCTGAGTCAGCAGATGTGTCGCCTGCCGGCGCCGGCCCATTTCGTGGCGGTCTGCTCCGACGCCGTGCTCCCCGAGCAGCCGACGATAAGCTCTTTTTACATAGACCCGAAGAATGATCTGCTGGAACATCTCCAGGTCGAGAAGCAGCGTCTGTTCGAGCAGATGCGGAAGAGCGCTGACGCCTCCTCCGAGCGCGAACAGTCCTACGAGGCGCAAATCGAGAGCGTGAGGGCGGAGCTGTCCGCCGCGCGTGAGGGCTACGAGCTTCAGATAGCACAGCTCGCGGGCGAACTGACCGCGGCCCGTTCGGAGGGAGAGGCGCTGAGGGCCCGGACGGCGGAGGAGCTTTCGGCGGCGGGCGCGCGCGAGTCCGAACTCGAAAGGCAGGTCACGGAGCTTGAGCGGCAGACAGCCGAGCTGCGGACGCAGATGGAGCAGCAGGCGGCCGCGCATTCCGAAATGCAGTCGCATCTGCTGCAACGTAACGCGGCGCTCGCGGAGATGCATTCGCAACTGCTGAGGAAGGACGAAGTCCTCAACTGGATTCAAACGTCCCGCTCGTGGAAGGGCGTCACCTCGCTCCGCTACCTGTATCACCGAAGCGGCGCCAGCGTGAATCGGCTGCTGCGCGGAATGAAGCTGCCCACGGCCGACTCGTTCAAGGGCGTCATCGAGTCGCCGGCGCAGGACGCGAGCTGTTCCAAGTACATTGACGTTGCGGGCTGGGTCGCCACGACGGGGGCCCGCGTGACGCTGGTCGAAGCCTTTCTCGACGGATTTTTTCTCGGGACGGTGCGCTACTCGTCCGAGCGGCCCGACATCGCCGCGACGTTGCCTTCGCGGGCGTGGAAGGTCTACGGCTACGCCGAGCGCCTGACTTTATACAATTCGTTCGAGGGCCAGAGGACGCTGACCCTCAGGGCGTTCGACCAGGATGGACACAGCCATCTCTTCGAGCGCCAGATAACCGTGACCTACTCTGCGGAACTGGTGCAGGAGTCGGCGCAGGGCGTCGTCGCCCAGCCCGTCGGGGGGCCGCCCGCGCCGGGAGCCGCCCGCGCCGGTGCCGAGCAGTCGGCGCCCGCCCCCGTGAAGGTGTTCAAGCGTGAGGAGGTCGTCAAGGCGGATTTCGTGTCCCAGATGGAAGAGGTGGTCGGCAAGTTCGAGGACCGCATGAACCGCGCCCCTTTCATCCTGAACTGGAACACTGGCCTGGAACTCTCGGACGCCTTCCCGCACCTGGCCATCATGTCGCCCTGCGCGTCGAACGGTCACCTGTCCTACCTGGACCGCAGCGTGGACATCGTCCTTGTTCCGTCCCGCAGCAACGACCGCCTGGCCGAGGCGCGCCGCGTTGCGGCGGCCGCCGTCGTCCACGTCGAGGGCCTCGGCTCGGGCAAGAAGGAGCAGCTCTCCTCCTCCAAAGAAAGGTCGAAGCTCAGGCTGAGGGCAGAGTGGCGCGACGAAGAGGCCCTGGAATCGGCCCTCCCCGAAACGTCCATCATCATCCCCGTCTACAACAAGGTCGAGTACACGCGGAACTGCCTGGCGCAACTCCTGAACACGCTGCCGGCCAACTTCAGGGGAGAGATTATCGTCATCGACGACGCCTCGACGGACGAGACGCCGGCGGTGATAGAGGAGTTCGCCGGGCGGGACGCGCGCATCAGGTCGCTGCGCAACGAGCAGAACGCGGGCTTCATCCGGAGCTGCAACCGCGCGGCGGAAGCGGCCGCCGGCGAGGTGATTGTGTTCCTCAACAACGACACCCTGCCGCAGCCGAACTGGCTGCCGCCGCTCCTGAAAGTTTTACAGGATTACCCGGACGCGGGCGCGGTCGGCGGCAAGCTGCTCTACCCCGACGGGACCTTGCAGGAGGCGGGCGGCATCATCTTCTCCGACGCCTCGGGGTGCAATTTCGGGAAGCACGACAAGGCGGCGAGCGCGCCGCTCTACAGCTTTCTGCGCGAGGTGGATTACTGCTCCGGGGCGCTGCTCGCGACCAGGCGCGAACTCTTCATGCGGCTCGGCGGCTTCGACACGCTGTACGCGCCCGCCTACTACGAGGACACGGACTACTGCTTCAGCCTGCGCGAGAAGGGCTACCGCGTCTACTACCAGCCGGATAGCGCGATCATCCACTTCGAGGGGGTCACATCCGGCACGGACGTCGGCGGCGGGGTCAAGAAGTATCAGGAGGTCAACCGCGCCAAGTTCCAGGCCAAGTGGCAGCACTTCCTGCGGCACCACCCGGCCCCCCCCCGCCAGTACGATTTCGCCACGCTCCATGAGCTTTCGGTGCGCAGTTGGCCCCGCGTGAACCATGAGAGTTAAGAGAGTCTTAGTCTGCGCCCCGCTCATACCTGAGTTCGACCGCGAGGGAGGATCGCGACGCATCTTTCACCTGCTGGAATTCTTCAAGGACGACGGGTGGGCGGTCAGCTTCATGGCGCAGAACGCCATGACGGGCATGCGTTACGCCCAGACCCTCCAGCAGATGGGCATCCCCACCTACGTCACCCATAACCCCTGGCCCGGCGGCGAGTCGAGCCTGATTAACCCCGTGCAGCTCATCGCGACGGGCCACTTCGACATCATCCTCCTCGCCTTCTGGCACCACGCCGAGACCTACCTCTCCGTCATCCGGGCGCAGTCGCCGCACACGCGGGTCGTCATCGATTCCATCGACCTGCACTTCCTGCGGCAGGCGCGGAGCGTCTTCTGCCAGACCCGCGAGGACGGCTCGACCCACGCGCTCGACGCGCAGTACGCGCACGAGATGGTGCGCGAGCTGAACGCCTATTCCGCGGCCGACGCCGTGCTGACGGTCTCGGAGAAGGAGGCGGGCCTGGTCAACGACTTCACCGCCGACTCCAGCCTGGCCTACGCCGTCCCGGACACGGAAGACCTGGCGCTGTCGGACGTGCCGCGGGACGAGCGCAAGGGCATCCTGTTCGTGGGTAACTACCGCCACCCGCCCAACGTCCAGGCCGTCGAGTACCTTTGCAAGAGCGTGCTCCCACTCGTGCCCGAGGACGTGCTGGCCGCGCACCCCGTCTACATCATCGGCAACGGCCTGAACGAGACGGTCATCGGCTACGGCCGCGACCTGCCGAACGTGCTGATGGTGGGCTGGGTGCCGTCGGTCCTGCCCTACCTCCAGCGCGCGCGCATGTCGGTCATCCCCCTGCTCTACGGCGCGGGGACGAAAAGGAAGTTGATGCAGTCCGTCATGGTCGGGACGCCGAGCGTGTCCACCAGCATCGGCACGGAGGGGCTGAATCTGGAAGACGGGTCGGACGTGCTGGTGGCCGACGACCCCGCGCGCTTCGCCGACTCGATCACACAGCTGGTCAGGGACGACGCCCTCTGGGAGAAGCTCGTCCTCCACGGCCGAAGCAAGATTATGGCGATTCACGGGCGCGAGAGCGTCAAGGCCCGCTTCAACGCCGTCATCTCCGAAATCATGAAAAAGCCCGTGAAGCGGCATGGCGCGGTCGCCGTTTAGGAACAGGCCCGCGAGCCCGGACCGATGATTAACCAAAGCGTTCTGAACAGGGCCGAGAAGTACCGGGAGGAGTTCCAGTCCGCCGAGCCCTTCCGCCACGTCGTGATTGACGACTTCCTTGAGCCCGCCGCGGCCGAGCAGATGCTCCGGGACTTCCCCGTCTTCGACCCGGCGAAGGCGCTCAACGAGATGGGCGAGGTCGGCAACAAAGCCGTCTTCGAGAACGTAGCGGACATCAGCCCCTTCTACCGGAGGCTGGCGGCGCACGTACAGTCGCAGGAGTTTCTGGAGGCCGTCTCGGCGATGACGGGCGTGGAAAACCTCCTGGGCGACCCGACCCTCTTCGGCGGCGGGACGCACGAGAACCTCGAAGGGCAGGAGTTAGACCCGCACGTAGATTTCAACTACGACGAGAGGACCTGGGTGCACAGGCGCCTGAACCTTCTGCTCTACCTCAATAAAGAGTGGGAGGACGCGTGGGGCGGCTCCATCGAGCTTCACTCCGACCCGCGCCGGCCCGAGCAGAACCGCGTCAAAGTCGTCACCCCGCTCTTCAACCGCTGCCTCATCTTCGAGACGAACGAGCGCTCCTGGCACGGCTTCTCCGTCATCAGGCTGCCGCCCGACAAGCGACACCTCTCAAGGAAGTCCTTCTCGCTCTACCTCTACACACGGGAGAGGCCCGCGGAGGAGTTGGCGCCGCCGCACTCCACCTTCTACATCCAGCGCCCGCTGCCCGAGCACATCAGGCCGGGCCAGCCCCTCTCGCACGAGGACTACGAGACCATCAGGCAGCTCATCTTTAAGAGGGATAGGTTCATCGAGTACTACCAGAAGAGGGAGTTGGAACACGGGCAGACTTACATGGACATGCTTAACCGCCTGAAGGTCGCCGACAGCACCATCTTCAACTTCCGCGCCTCCCGCTCGTGGCGCCTGCTCAAGCCTTTGCGCAAAGTGAAGCACCTGATTTACGGGATGCGGCGCGGCGCAGACGGCGGGACGCAGTGACGGCGCCCCCGGATACGGGCCCCGCCGAAAACCCGGCGGGCGCCGGGCGCACCGCACGGGCGCACGTTCAAGGGCACGTGAGTTAAACTGGCTACCATGGCTTTCGCTTTGATGGGAGTCCCGGTCTTTTTCGAAGACTTCGACCCCGCACAACCCTCACTCTTCGACCTCCAACTCGACAAGGAGGTGAGCGCCCTCGCGCTCGAAAGGCGGAGCATCCGGGGGTTCTGCAACCTGAGCGCGACCGAAACGGACTTTTCCGTCACCTCGGACAACCTGCGCGAGGACCTGGTCGCCGGGAGCACGCAATCGATAAACAGGCACCGGCAGGTCGTCTGCGCCCTCTCGCTGGCGGTGTTCGGCCGCCCGTACGCGTCTCTGGCCGAAATCGTGGAGCACGTCAACCGCAGGGCCCTGCGCGTCTACATTGCCGAGGCCAACTCCGCGCTCTTCCTCTTCCTCAAGCGGCGACTGAACCCCGACCTCTTCGCCTTTTCCGAGTACTTCGGCGACGGGCACCGGTCGGGCGAGGTCGTCGCGGACGGCATCGCGCACCAGGACTTGCAGCGGACCTCGTTCGACGACGAGACCTTCGACATCGTGCTCACCTGCGAGGTCTTCGAGCACATCCCCGACGCGCCGAGGGCCGAGAGGGAGGTGGTCAGGATTCTCAAGCCCGGCGGCGTCTACTGCTTCACGGTGCCCTTCATCCCGCACGGGGAGAGCGACCAAGTGCTGGCCGAGGTGGGGCCGGACGGCGAGATACGACACCTCGCGGAGCCGGAGTATCACGGCGACCCGATCAGGCCCGAGGAGGGCATCCTCGTCTTCAGGGTCTTCGCCTTCCGTGACCTCAGGCGACGCTTCGAGTCGCTGGGGTGCCGGTTCACTACGTACAGGTTCTGGTCCAGCTCCCTCGGCATCCTCGGCGACAACGGCTGGGTCCACGTGGTCAGAAAGAACTTCAAAGGTGGTGGCGTCGCCGGGGAGTCGCGCGCCGAAGCCCGAAGGGTCGGAGGGCCCGGCGAAGAGGTCACGGGGATGCGCGAGCGGCTGTCGGAGGCCGCGAAGCACACGAGGCAGTTGGAGGACGCGCTCTCGGACGCGCGGGCCGAGCTGGCCCGTGAGCAGGTCGCGCTGTCCTGCGCGGAGAGGCAGTTGGCGAAGCGAGACGAGGTGCTCAGCCGGATACGGGCCTCGCACACCTGGCGGCTGGCCTGCGCGCTGCGGCGGCTGCAAGGGATGGCGGACGGGTTGCGGCCCCTCTCCCGGCGGATAGGGCGGCGGCTCCACCTCCCCCTGGCGGACGACTTCCGCGGGGCGCTCGAATCCCCGGCGGAGGGGGCGCGCTTGTCGAAGGAACTGAAGGTCGAGGGCTGGGTCTTTTCCGGCGGCGGGCAGGTGACTCGCGTGGAGGCTTTTCTGGGCGGGGACTACCTGGGGGCCGTGGGCTACGGAACCGAGCGGCCCGACGTGGCCGCCGCACAGGGGCCGCAGGCCCCCGCGGCCTGCGGCTTCGTTGAACTGCTCCCGCTGGTGGGCGTGCGGCCCGGGCCGGCGAGGCTGACGGTCAGGGTGGTAGACGAGCGCGGCCGCGAGCAGCGTTACGAGCGCATGGTCGTCGTCAAGTGAAACGAGGGCGCCCTACGACCTGTTCCGCGTCACCTGAATCTTGTCAATCAGCTTCCGGCTGGAGCCCTGCTCATCATAGAGGCGGAACTCGTACACCGCCCCGGCGCCAATCCATGGGACATCCACCGAGCCCTCCGAGCCCTGCGCGAAGAGGGTCTCGGGCTGGCCGTTCTCGGAGACGTAGACCTTCACGACCCCCTTGTTGCCCTTAGTCGTCCAGGTGATTTTGGTCTTGCCGTTGTCAGGCCCGGCCGGGACGGGGTTCGGGTCGGCCTTGAGGCTGCCCTCGTCCGACTTCGGGGCGCTGGTAGTCGTGGTGGCGTTCGCGGCGGGCGCGTCGTCGGAATCTTCGCCGTCACCGCAGGCGACGAATGAGACGGCGGACAGAAGCAGGAGGACGCCGCACGCGACCCTCGCCACGCGCCGCCGCTCAAGGGCGGCGCACGACCGGCCGGTCAAACTCCATATGCTCTCGAAGTTGAATCGCGGCATTGGCGTTTATTCCTTTCGGCAAGGTCTAAGTCTGTAAATTTCGCCGATTTAGTTAGCACATTTTCACTGCCTCAGCAAGTAAGTCGTCGGCCCGTGATGGCGCCGAAGGCCCGCGGGTCAGGGGCGGGGAGGGGCTTTGAGCCGCCCCGCCAC
The DNA here is from genome assembly GCA_036387455.1 of Pyrinomonadaceae bacterium. Classification (GTDB taxonomy): domain Bacteria; phylum Acidobacteriota; class Blastocatellia; order Pyrinomonadales; family Pyrinomonadaceae; genus QHXN01. Next base: position 38,721 of record DASVTS010000140.1, read on the forward strand.
GAACATGATGTCGCCGAGGTTAATCCAGAAACCGAAGCGGCGCGAGAGCCTCTCGCCCACGGCGGACAGCGCGAGGGAGGCGACGCGTCCCTTCCAGCCACCGCGCAGCCTGATGGAGGCGAAGACGTTGTAGAGTGTGTGGTAGTAGGGGGTGCTTTCGATGCCCACCACCTCGAAGCCGAGCCGTTCGAGCAGGACGGTGATGGTGTGGCGGGAGAAATAGTGCAGGTGTGAAGGCGGGTGGATTTGCCTCCAGCCCGCGCCCTTCCAGCGCGCGTTGAGCGAGCCGATGTCGCCCGTGGTCAGGAAGACCATCCCGCCATCGCCGAGCAACCGCGCGGCCTTCTCCAGATACTCCTCGGGGGAGGGGAGGTGTTCGATTGTGTCCCACATGCAGACCACGTCGAAGGTCTTGCCCTCGTACCCGGTCGTGAGGAACTCGCCCTGCCTCGCGTCGAGCCCGAGCGCGTCCCTGGCGTAGGCCACGGGGGCCGCGCTGATGTCTATGCCCTCCACCCTCTCGAAGTGCGGCCGCGCCTCGTCGAGGAAGAGGCCGTAGGCGCAGCCCACCTCAAGCAGCGCCCCGCGCCGCGGGTTGTGACGCCACATCTGTTTCAGGTGGTGTCGCATCGAGCGCCGGAGCGAGTCCTGCTGGCCCAGGTAGTCCGGGTACTCCTCGCCCGCGAAGTACTCCTCGTCGTAAATCTCCGCCAGCTCCGACCGGTCGAAGTCGCGGTAGGTGACGAAGCCGCAGGCGGTACACCGCTCTAACCGCGCGAGGGCGGGCTCGTACCCTTTCCCGCTCCCGCACACCCGGCAGGCCGTGGATTTGTCAGTCGTCGTCGTCATCTCAAACGGCGTCCGTGTGCCTCCTGATTCGGCTCAGCATGTACGCGGGTCGCGCGCGCACCTCGTTGTAGATGCGCGCGACGTAGACGCCGATGATGCCGGCGAAGGCGAGGGTCACGGAATTGAGCATCAGCGTGACGCTGATGCTCGAAGCCCAGCCCGGCGGGGCCTCCTTCCCGAGCAGGTGCCACCCGACGATGAAGAGAAAGTAGAGGGCGCTCAGGGCGATGGCCCCGCCGCCGAGCGCGAGCCCGAGGTGGAGCGGCAGGCTTGAGAAGTCGAAGAGCGCGCGCGCGAAAAGGTTGAGCAACTGCTTCCAGCCGTACTGCGACGTGCCGGCCGCCCGCTCGGCCGCCGCGTACGGGATGACGCACTGCCTGAAGCCTATCCACGGGGTCAGCCCGCGGTAAAGGCGCCCGCTCTCTGGCAGCGAGCGGATGGCGTCCAGCGCCTCGCGGTCCAACAGGCGATAGTCGGACGCGTTCGGGATGATGCTGACCTGCGCCACGCGGCCGATGAAGCGGTAGGCGATGTCGGTCGTCACGCTCCTGCGCCGCGACAGCCCGAGGGTCTGAAGCTTCCGCGTGTGGACGATGTCGTAACCCTGCCGCCAGGCCGCGACCAGCTCCGCGATCAGGCTCGGCGGGTGTTGCAGGTCGCCGTCCATGCTGATAATCACGTCGGCGTTCGCGTGGTCGAGGCCGGCCGTGAGCGCGGCCTGGTGCCCGAAGTTGCGGGAGAGGAGGAGGTAGGAGACGCGCCGGTCCCTGCGGAAGAGGGATTCGAGGATGGCGGCCGTGCCGTCCCGGCTGCCGTCGTTGACGAAGAGGAGGCTCCAGTCGAGCCGCAGGCCGTCGAGCGCGGCCTTCAGCTCGTCGTACGTCCTCGGCAACACCTGCTCCTCGTTGTAGACGGGGATAACCACGCACAGCTTCGGGGCCGAGTCGTCCCTGGGCTCGAGCGGGAAGGGGAGCGGGAGCAGCGGCTCAATCTGATGGGTTGTCATCATCGCCGTCAGGGTGGCGGCCGCTTCCCCTCCGGCTCGCACCCGGCGTGCGGAGCCTGCGGTAGACGACGGCGCCGAGGGGGGACAAGAGCAGCAACAGCCAGGTCGCCCGCTGTACCCAGAGCAGCCTCACGTAGAGCGTCGGGCGGTATTCCAGCTCCACCAGGTTGGCCCCCGGTTCGAGCCGGAGCCCGATCTGGTTCAAATTCACCTTGAGCGGCCGGACGGGCCTCCCGTTGACCCTCGCCTTCCAGTCGCGTCTGTAATACTCGTTAAGGACGAAGAGCGCGCGCCCCTCCGTGTTGACGCTCAGGCGGAGCGCGTTGACGGAGGAGAGCTCCTCCTTGAAGACGTACCGCGGCGGAGACGGCTGGCCGGCCAGCCAGTTGCCGACCTCGGCCACGTCCTTGGCCTCCAGCATCACGCCCGCCGCGCAGTCGTAGCCCGCGATGACCTTGTTATAAAAATCGCCGGCGCTCTCGTAGCCCCCCGCGACACCGCTGACGAGGAAATACCTGGGGAGCGCCCGCTCGGCCACGTAGAGCTTATAACCGTTAATCTCGCCCTGCAATTTGTAGTCGCTCGGCGGCGCCGGGTCGCAGGGCGCGCAGAGGTAATATTTGGCCCCGAGCAGCGGGTAGTAGTGCTCCTGGTTGAAGCGCTGGAACACCTCGTTGAACTGCCGGAAGGGCAGCGGGTTCATGTACGCCTGGTAGCTGCGCAGGCCGTAGTAGCTGGCGTTCATGGACCAGAACGAAGAGTTCAGCTTGTCGTCGGCGAAGATGATGCGGTAGTCGCGCACGCCCGGCAGTGCGGCCAGCGACGCCAGCGTGTCGTGCGAGACCAGGTTCACGCGGCTGAAGTAGTCGCCCTCCTGCAACTTCGGCACCTCGCTCGGGTATTGCAGCGACGAGTAGACGACAGAGAGCGCCGCCAGCGCCGCGACGACCCTCCCGCCCCGCCCGCCCGCCCGCCCGAGCAGCAGGAGCAGGCCGACCGTAACCACGAGCGTCGCGAGCAGCAGCGGCTTCGAGACGGCGCCCACGTAAGGGGCGTCGGCGCTCAGGGAGAGGGCGAGCAGCGCCGCGAAGACGGCCAGAACCGACAGGTGTCTCCAGTCCAGCACGGACTTGTAACCGGCGCTCAGTCTCTCGACGAGGTGGCTGAAGCCGAAGGCCGCCAGCACGGACGCGCTGAAGACGAAGAGGAAGAGGTGGCGCGAGGGCTCCCTGATCTTGTTGACGAAGGGCACGCGGTAGTTGAGCTGCGCGAGCCCGAGGTGCTCGCCGGTCGCGGAGAGCAGCGCGTAGACGGCTATCAGGAGCAGCGGGGTGACGACCCAATGGGCCCGCGCCTTGAAGACGGCGAACAGCGCCAGCAGCGCCGCGCCGAGTCCGATGAATGAGTTGCCGAGCGTGACGGGCACCTGAAGCGGGAGCAGCGTCCCGGCCAACTGCGCGGGCGTAATCTGACCGGTCAGGAACCCCTCGAAGGGGATGGGGGCGTGGCCGTACACGGGGGGGAAGTCGCCGATGAAGCGAATCGAGGTCGCGGCGCTGAGGTAAGCCGGCAGGACGGCCGGCGAGGCGATGGCGAAGGTCAGCGCGGCCATGACGATCAGCCACGCGGTCGACTTCACCAGCGCGCCCGCCTCGCGGTTTATCAGGCGGCGAACGAGGTTAGACAGGTACAGAACCGCGACGACGAAAAGCGCGTGGATGAAGGGCTGTGAGGGCGTAGCCAGAATCAGCAGGCCGAAGGAGGCCGCGCCGAGCAGCACCCACTTCAAAGGGCGCTTGTTGTCGAGGACGCGGACGACCGCGGCCACGACCAGCGGGAACCAGCAGTAGGAGGCGACGGTGTTAACCCAGACCGAGTAGGCAAAAGTGTTCGGGCTGAAGGCCAGCAGCGAAGCGCCGAGCAGCGAGGCCAGGGGCCCGAGCCGCAACACCCTCAGCAGAACGTAGGTGCTGACGTAAAGAACGAGGATGTGAAAAACCGTCAGGTTATGAATCTGAATTAGCGCGCTCAGAGGGTCGGCGTAGAGCCCCGCCCGGAAAAAATAGAAAGGGTAGGTGACGGAGAACTGCGGCGAGTTGTAGAGCGGCAGCCCCGCCACGAGAGTGTTGACCCAGTAGGGGTATTCGCCGCGGCTGAAACTCCTGGAGACGTGGCTGAAGAGCGGGTGGATGAGGTACGTGTTGTCCGCGAAGGTGGAGATGTTCCGGTCCGGGGCGAGGTACTTCCTCAGGGCGAAGACGGCGAGGCCGCTCATCGCCAGCGTTACGAAGAAGAGCTCCTGAAGTAATGAAAGGTGCCTGGAGAGCGTCGCGCGCGCGGTTGAAGTCATGGCCGGTCATTGCCCTGCGGCGGCCTCGGGCAAGCTCGGAACACCTTTCTCGGTCTGGAATGGGCCGCGGGGGCGGCTGGCGGGGTGTCCGCCGCGGCCGCCGAACGCGTGAGTGAACGCCCGCCGGCTCGGCCGTGAGAGGCTAACCGCCGGCGGGCGCACAGGATTCTATCCGCGCACCCTCGTAAAGTCCAACCTGATTAAAGCCGCAAGAAAGCCCGCCCAGGCCGGCGCCGTCAGGCCCCGGCGCCCTCCTGAAAATCGGTCGTCCAGTTGAGTAGCGGCCTCACCACGCCCGGGATGGTGCCGATGTAGTTCCCGCGGGCCGAGTCGCTGTTCTGGTTGTCCACGACCTGAAACGTCACCGCGTGCGGCGCGTTCGCGTGCAAGGCGGTCACGGGTGTGTGCGACACGATTGAGGCGTAGACGATCATGTTTCCTTCGGAGAGGAAGTTGCCCGGTATCCAGACCGTGCTCAAGTAATGCCCCTGCGGGCGCGGCCGCCGGAGCCACTCGGGCGTGACGTCGTGGGTGGAGAAGACGTGGACGCCGCCCTCGTTGTAGAGGTCTACCTTGGGCGCGAGGACGTGGCCGGGTTGGAGCACCTCGTAGCCTAGTTCGACGCCGACCTCGTGGCGTATGTCTATTGACTCGGTGGTCTCGCCGGCGGGGTTGCGCACGCGGGCGGTGCGCATCCGGACCACCTCGTTGCCGGGGGCGTGCGCGTCGTCCCACTCCCTCGTCGCCGTCAGCTGCCAGTTGGAGCCGAGGTAGCGGTTCACGACCTCGTGCGCCGGCCCGTCGTTGACCACGAGCCCCTTCTCCAGAAGGATGACTCGCTTGCACAGGCGCGTCACCGCCGCCATGCTGTGCGAGACGAAGAGAATCGTCCTGCCCTGGCTCCTGATCTCGTGCATCTTGTCGAGGCACTTCTGCTGGAACGAGACGTCGCCGACGGCCAGCACCTCGTCCATAACCAGCACCTCGGTTTCGAGGTGCGCCGCCACCGCGAAGGCCAGGCGCAGGTACATCCCGCTCGAATACCATTTGACCGGCGTGTCGATGAACTGTTCGATGCCGGAGAATTCGACGACCTCCTCGAACCTGCGCGCGACCTCGGCGCGGCTGATGCCGAGGATGGCGCCGCTCAGGTAGATGTTCTCGCGCCCCGTGAGGTCGGGGTGGAACCCGGTCCCAATCTCCAGGAGGCTGCCCATCTTCCCGTAGACTTCCGTCCGCCCCTTGGTCGGCACCGTGATGCGGGAGAGGATTTTGAGTAAGGTAGATTTGCCCGCGCCGTTGTGCCCGATGAGTCCCACCACCTCGCCCGGCTGAACGTCGAAGTCAACGTCTTTCAGCGCCCAAATCATCTCGCCGGGCGCCCTCTGGTGGCCGCGCAGACGCCTGAACGGCTTGGCGAGCGCGACGGCGACCATCTCGCGGAAGGTGGCGTAGCCGGCGTCGAGCCCGCCGATGCGGTAACACTTGCTCAACTCCTTGACTCTGATGGCGTGGCTCATCTTATCTTCAGATCAGGTCGGCGAAAGTCTTCTCGATCCTCCGGAAGGTGTAAATACCGCACAGGAGCATGGCCGCGGTGATGCCGACCGAAACGAAGAGTGCCTGCTTGTCGAGGGCGCGGCCCATCAGGGACGCGCGGATGCCTTCGACGACGCCTGTCAGGGGGTTGATCTGAACAATCCACTGCCACTTGTCCGGCACGACCCCCATGGGGTAGATGATGGGCGTCAGGAACATCCAAATCTGTAGCACGAACGGCAGCACGTGGCGGATGTCTCTGTACTTGACGATCAGGGCCGCCAGCCATATGCCGACGGCGAGCGTGAGGAAGACGGAGAGCAAAAGCAACAGCGGTATGACGACGATGCTCGTGCCGAGGTTCATTTTGTAGTAGATGCCGAGCCCCAGAAGGATGAGGGAGGAGATGAGGAGATCAACCAGCCCCGCCCCCGTGGCCGCCAGCGGGACGAGGATTCTCGGGAAGTAGACCTTCGTGATGAGGTTGGAGCTGTTGATGAGACTCATGCTGCTGTTGACGACGCCGTTGCCGACGAACGTCCACGGCAGGAGCCCGCAGTAGTAAAAGATGAGGAACGGCATCCCTTCTGTCGGCACGCCGATGAGGATGCCGAAGAAGACCGCGAAGATGAGCATCATGAAGAGCGGCTGGATGATGGCCCACGCCGCACCCATGACGGTCTGCTTGTAGCGCACCTTGATGTCGCGCCACGTGAGGAAGTAGAGCAGCTCGCGGTAGGCCCAAATCTCTCTGAGGCTGAAGGAGGCCAGCGAGAGGCCCGCCTCGTTTATAGAGACCGTCTTCTCGGGGCTGTTCGTCAGCAAACGATGTCGAGTTTCACCAGCGGACATGTCCCGAGATTCTATAGGTGAATTCGCTCAAGTCCAAAACCTGAAGTCCCGAAAACGCCCCGACCCGCGCCGGGCGGCAACTGTGTCTTCGTGGCGAGGGCCGGCGCCTCGAAGCAGTGGCGCCGGCCCTCACCCTTTCACAGGCGTCCGATAAGGTCGGGTGATTCTATCTTGCGAATCTTTTATGTCTTAGCTTATCAGACTCACCTTGTGTGGGGATAACGTGTGCTCTTCGCCCAGGATTCGCCGTGAGGTTATAAGGCCATGGGGCGTTGATTACTCCGACTTGGTGAGGTACCTGTCTTCGACTGTATACTTCCCGGCCTCCAAATCTTTGGCGAACCCCGTGAGCCAGGATTTGAAGTCTTTGGCGACGAGTTCGCGTACCGCGTCGGTGTGGTAGTACGAGATGATTTGGCCCCTCTTGCCGCTGCGGGCGGGGTCGAGGTCAAGGCAGTAGTAATCGCCCGAGCTGTTCGAGGCGACCGGAATCCACAGCGGGCTCCACCAGACGCGCTTAATCTGCGGCGGGATGTCATTCCCTATGGCGAGCGAGTCGTCGAAAATCCCTTTGTCCGCGACCCCCTTCAAAATCTTCCAGCTCGCGACGACGTCGGTCAGTTTAAGCAGCTCCCATTCGCCGAAGAGCGGGCCGACGCTGCGGCGCTGGCCGTCGTGGATGCGGTAGGACTCGGCCGCGTCGGCGGGCAGCTCGCACGAGAGGGCGCGCTCCGCCTTCTTGATGTCGGCGGCGGAGGCGCCGGGCCGCAAGTCCGCGAGCATTTTCGGCGCGTTCTTCTCAAGCCACGCCTCGACCCTCTTCCAAACCTTCTCCATCACTACTTGTCCCCCGGCCCCGTGGATTTAACCCTGAAGAAGAACTTCTTCCTCTGCTTCACGTCATCGTTCTTGACGAGCTTCAGCGTGCGGATGGTGGTCGTGTGGCCGCGCGGGTATTCGACCGAGGCGCCGGCCAGCGTCGGGCCTTTGGAGGAGTTCCTGCTCTGCTCCAGGGGCCAGAGGTTTCCGACCTTGTCGTTCTGCTCGCGGCCGCCGAATTGTATCTCACGGACGTGATCCAGCTCCAGGCCGTCCTGTTTGGAGTTGTAGCCGTAAGGCTCGATGCGTCTTTGCAGTTTATCGCCGCTACTCGTCCCCTCCTGCGTTAGCGGCCCGACCACCGTCCCCTCGGTGAGGCGGAACTCCGGGGTGATGCCTATCGTCTTGCCGTCCTTGAGCTGGTTGTCGCTGCCGTGCGGCGTGTACTTTTTGACGGGGTTGCCGGTCTCGTCCTTCTGCCCCTTGTCGTGAATCACCCTCATGACGGTCTGCGACTTCGGGAGCCTTGAGTCGGGGAGGCGGCCGCCGAAGTAGAGCACACGGTACTGCGAGGACTTCGGCCCCGGCCAGTCTATGTCAATCGGGTCGGTCTCCGTACCGTACGTGTCCCCCTCGAAAAGGTCGCCGAGCTGTTTGCCGATGTATTCGAAGCTGTTGCTGATTTTGACGCCGAGGTTGGCCGCGACGTGGACGTGGTTGCGGTCGTTGGCTATGGTCAGCTTGTCCTGGTCGTCCTCGATGTCGTCAATCCTGTTATCTATGCGCTTCAATATCTTGAGCTGGTCGGCGCCCTGATAATCAACGTCGCCCCGCAAATCGGCGACGTAGTCGCGCAGGATTCTGGGGGTGCTCTCGATGTAGAGCTTCGCCTTGCCCTGCTCGCCGCGGAAGTAGAGGGTGTGGGTGTTCTTGCCCTTCCCGACCTTCATCTTCTTCTTCCACCACTCGAAGACGGCGGCGACCGCGGCCTTGCCGGCGCCGAATACCGCGCCGGCTATCTTCTTAATCCCGCCGAGGATTTTTTCGATGACCTTGTCAATGGCCCCCTCGACTTTCGTCTGGAGCTTGAGGATGAAGCCCTTGACCTTCTCGCTGACGCCGCCGAGCCCGATGAGGCGGGCGAGGAAGCTGATGATGACGGGGATGGTGCGCGCCAGCGCCTTCTCGATCCAGCTCGCGGCGTCGCCGATGGCGCCGCGCGCGATCTTGTCCACCGAGTTGACGACCGCCTCGACGAATTCGAGAATCTGGTTGATGCGCTCGATGAAGAACATCACCGTGTTGTAGATGGCGATGATGGCCTGGATGATGGCGCCGACGGGGTTGAACATCGAGACCAGCTTCGTCACCGCCGCCTGGATGATTTTCGTCACGACCCATTCCTGAATCGCGTCCACGAGCATGTCCTTCAGGTTGCCGACGTACTCCTTGATCTTCTCCCACAGCGCCGCCGGGCCGCCGTCGATGAGGAGCTTGACGGCCCCCCAGACCCCCTCGATGATGGCCATGTTGCGCTCGCCGATGAGTCTGACGACGCGCTCGCGGATGCGCTCGGGCGTCAGGCCGAGCACCTGGAGGACGAGCGAGAGGATGGACGGCAGCGAGAAATCCGCGGGCAGGCGGATGCCCATCCCGCCGAGCGCGCCGAAGAGCCAGCCCATGAAGCCGGCCTTGAGGTGCTCCCAGATGTTGCGGAGAACTGGTCGAGCCCCAGCTTGATGGCGGCCAGCAGGTTCTTGAGGAAGCCGATGGGGTCCGAGACGATGAGGTCGATGGTCGCCGCCGCCTTCCTGAGCATCCCCATCACGCGGTCGCGGAACTTACGCAGTATCTCGATGACCTCGCCTATCTTTTCGAGGAAGCCGGTGACGAGCCCCTTGTCCTCGGCCTGCATCTCCTTCGTCAGCTCCTCGGCCTTGTCGCGCGCCTCCTTGTAGCGCTGCGCGAGGTTCTGCGCGAGGTCGTTCTTCTTGTCCTCGATGCCCTGCCGCAGCTCGTCGAAGCGGCCGCTGATTTCGCGCTCGGCCGCGCGCCCGAACTCCTGCAAGTCCGCGGGGAGGCTGGCGACGTACTCGGCGATGCGCTTCTGCCCGGCGGCCACCTCGTCCTTCGCCGCCTGCAACTGCCTGTCCACGTGCACGGCGATGTTGTCGACGACGATGTTGAGGTCGTCGAGGAAGTACTTGTTCGCGCAGGTGTAGATTTTCTGGATGCCCGGCACCTTGTCGATGCCCTTCCACTTGTCGATGCCCCACTGGATGGCGTCGAAGAGCGGCAGCTCGCCGTACCGGTCCTTCTTCCAGGCCTTCTTCTCCAGGACGATGAAATTCCGCATGTCCGCGAGGGCCTTGTCCAGCCCCTTGTTGAACATCGCGGTGACGTCGGCTTCGAGCGTGGAGAGCTTACCTTCGACGTTCCGCTTCGTCTGGGCGAAGATGGCCTCTATCTGGTCGGCGACCTCTTTGCGCCGCCGCTCGTCCTGCTCTTTGGCCGCGGCCTGCCGGTAGCGCGCGGCGGCGTCCGACTTGCCGTGAACGTCCTTCATCTGCGCGACCTGCTTGCGCTCGTCGGCGACGGCGCGCTTGGCCGCGGCGTCGATGGCCTTCTGCTCCGAGACGCGGTAGCGGCCGGGCGCGGCGTCGGCGTTCTTGTCCACCGTCTGCTTGGCGGCGAGCGCGGCCGAGAAGCGCGGGTCGTTCGCCTTCTGAAGCTGCGCGGTCGTGATTTTGTTGTCGGCGAGCTTCCGGTTGACTTCGTCCTTGCTCCCCTGAAGCGAGACCTCCTCGTCCGGCTTCGGGGCGGGCATGGCGTCGCGGGCGCCGACGGGCGCGACCGCGGCGGGCGGCAGGACTTCGGCCGGCAGCGGAGTCACCTCTTTGTCGGGAATCTTGCTCGTGTCCGGCGCCGACGAGGCGGCCGAACGGAGCCCGCCGGTGGCGGCCTTCTTCTGCGCCTCGATGTTGCCGCCGGCCGTGTCCTTGAGCTTTTGCGTGTCGTTGTCGTTGAGGTATTTCTCCGACGCCTCGACGTTCTTCGGCAGGATGTCTTCGATGGCCTTCTTGAGCGTCGCGGCGAAGCTGCTCGTGTCGGGCGGCTTCCCCTCGGCCTCCTGCATCTGCTCGACCTTGCCGGCCTGCGCCTCGGCCAGCTTGGCGTTGGGCGGCGCCAGCGCGGCGTCCTGCGCTTCGGCGGCCTTGTCGGCCGCGGGCGGGTGCTTCTTCAGCCTCTTGGCGTTCCCCTTGTTCTTATCCAGTGCCGCCTTGAGCCGCGGGTCGAGCGCCAGCTTCGGGTCGGCCCCGGCCGCCTCCGCCTTCGAAGCGCCAGCACGCGGGCGCTTGGCCTTTTCCGTCAGGCGCACGGCGGGCGTGCCCGCGCGCTTGGCCTTCTCGGCGGCGGCGGACGCGGCCGGGCTGCGGCCCGCGGACGAGCGCGTTGCGGGCGCCGGTGCGCGGGCGGGCGGGGCGGTCTTTCTGGCTTTACACTCCGTGGACGCCATCTTAATTCCAATCGCCGCGCGTGGAGCCCGACGGGCGGAGCGGGCAGACCGCGCCCGCCTTCCTGTACTCGCGCAGGACGGCCGCTTCGAGGTGGCCGGAGGTGATGACCTGACCGCCGTCGAGCGCGAGCAGGGAGGCGTGCAGCACCGCGTTCCGAATCTGCCCGCCGGTGAGCGCGCAACGCTGCGCCACCTCTTCGAGCGTCGCCGGGTCAACCGAGTGGTTCGCGGGCAGGTGCAGCCGCCAGATTTGCCAGCGCTCGGCCGGCTCCGGCGCGCGGAAGTCAACGACCACGTCCATGCGCCGCTGGAAGGCGCCGTCTATCCTCTCGCTGGCGTTCGTCGTGACGACGATGATGCCCTCGAACGTTTCGAGCCGTTGCAGCAAAAAGTTCGTCTCAAGATTCGCGTAGCGGTCGTTCGACGAGTTGACGTTCGTGCGCTGCGTCAGGAGCGCGTCGCCCTCGTCGAGCAGCAGGATGACGTCCAACTCCTCGGCGCGCGCGAAGACCTGGTTCAGACTCTTCTCCGTCTCGCCGATGTACTTGTTGACGACCGAGGAGAGGTCGAGGCGATATAAATCCATCCGCAGGGACGAGGCGAGCAGGCGCGCGGCGAGCGTCTTGCCCGTCCCGCTCGGCCCGCTGAAGAGGGCGCGGACGCCGCAGTTCAACTGCGCGCCCAGACTCTCGCCGACGTTCGCGTGCAGGCTCTCGCGGTGGCGGCAGCGGCTTTCGAGGTTGGCCAGCTCGCGCAGCGTCTCGGCCCCGGCGGCGAGGTGCCCCCAGTCGCCTTCGACGTTGACGCGCGTGGCGAGCGTGTCGAGCGTCTGGCGGTTGAGGGCGCGGCTGGCCTGACGCACGTCGGCGTGCGTGACGGCCGTGCGGCCTTCGAGCGTCGCGCACGTCAGCGCGAGGCGGGCGGTGCGCCTGATGTTCCCGCTCGTCATGCGGAAGCGGCCGACGACCTCCTCCGCGTCGGCGCACGCGCGCCCGTCGAAGCCCCGCGCCCAAAGCTCGCGCCGCTCGGCCGGCGAAGGGATGCCGAGCGTCAGCGTGTGCGAGCAGACGGCGCCCGCCCCCGTCAGTCCGCCCTGCGTCCCGAGCGCCAGCCCCAAAGGCGCGCCCGCCCCCTCGAACTCGGGCACCTCGGCCGCCTCGCCGGGCGCCACTTCGAGCACGACCACGGGCATCGCGTTGAGCATCGTCGCCAGCGGCGCGAGCAGGCGCCAGCGCTCGTCGTCCGCACGCTGCAAACCTTCGGCCTCGATGACCCCGAGCCCGAGCCTGCGCGCGACCGAGCCGAGCAGCGTCCGCCGCCCGTTGTGCCGCGGCCCGCGCACGACCAGCGTCCGCACCTCGCCCGCCGCGAGCAGCGCCGGGACGACGCCCAGCTGTTCCCGCAGCATCGCCGGGATGATTAACTCCTCCGCCGGGACGAGTTCTTCGGGCGGGCGGTAACGCGCCCACGGCGCCAGACGCTCGTGCGTCTCGCCGCGCAGCGCGTCCCACAGGAGCCCTGGCACTTGCAGCGCCCACTCGACGCGCGGCGCCTCCGCGTTCGACACGCGCACCAGCCCCAACTCCTGCAACCGGCGGAGCGGCCGCTGCACCTCCCCGGCCGAGTCCTGCCACAGCTCGTTCAGCAGCCCGAAGGTCGGGCGGTGCTGCCCCGCGGCGACGTGCATCCCCTCGAACATCGTCCCGAAGCGCGCGTCCTCTTCGACGAGGCCGACGGTCAGCAGCAGCACCGTCGTCTCGAAGTCGAGACCAGCGGCCTCGCGCAGCGCGCGGATGGGCAGGTGCGCGCCCGTCGCCTCCTCGCGCTCACTGATTGACCGGCGCCAGAAGTCCGACGCGTCGTCGAGCGGCATCCCGTCGAGCCCGTGCGCCGTCAACTCCTGAAAGTAGCCGAGCAGAAAAGGGTGCTCCGCGAAGACCTCCTCCCACGAGTCGAACGTCCGCGAGCAGTACTCAAGCAGGCGCAGCACGGCCGCGTAAAAGTAGAGCTTGAAATGCCGGGCGGGCGTGGTGGCGGCGGCGCGCTCCGCGGCTTCCTCAAGGAGCATTGTGTTTCGACCTCCTCGCGCTACTCGTAATGAAAGGCGATGTGGCGGCCGGCCGCAGGCACCCAGCCCGGGTCGCGGTCGAGTCCGGCGAAGCGCACTTCGAGCGGCAGCCGCGCCAGCGAGAACGTCACGTCGAGGCGCGTCGCCGTGACGACGGCCTGCGCCTCGTGCTCGCAGACGAGGCGCCCGACCGCCTTCGCGCCGCGGACGCCGAGCGCACGGTCGAGGCGCGCGCGGACGTAAGGCATCAGACGCCCGAGCCACCACCCGACCGTGCCCGGCGCCCCGCCTGCCGTCTCGAACGACGCCCGGCGCAGGGTGCCGCGGAGGTGTGACGGGTAGACGGCCGTCTCCACTTCCAGTTGCACGCGCGCGTCGCCCGACGAAGGCACGTCCAGCAACAGAAACCCCCGCGGGTGCCTGACGCGCAGGCGCCCTTCTTCAACCTTCCACCCCCACGCGCCGCGCCCGGGGAACGCCGCGAGCCACGCGGGCGGGACGCGCCACGCCTCAGGCGGCGCGAAAGCGACGCCGGGCTCCTCGCCTTCGTCCCGACCGGACAACTTTCGGAGCAGCGTCCAGACACGGTCACGCCGGATTCTCTCGCCGCAGAGCCGGCTTCCGACGAGCGCGACGAAGTCCCACAGCGGCAGGTCAAGGCCGGGCGCGAGCGGCGCCGTGAAATCGCCGTAGAGCTCAAGGAACAGCGCGAGGTTCGTCAGGTAGAAGACGCCGCCGAACTCCGTCCTGATGCGCGCCTCGTAGTCGAGCGGGTTGATGAATGTCTCGGGCGCGCGCGCGTCCCCGTCTGTTAACAAGACCGGCGCGACCGTCGGCCGCGTCTCCGCAGGACGCTCGGCCTCTCGGACGAAAGATGAGAACTTCGCCCTGCCTCCCGTCTCGCGTCCTGACCGTTGCACCTCGACGGGGGCGGCCGTGTCTTCACTCTCGCCCTTGCGAGCGTCGGTTTCCGGCCCGACGGAAAAAGCATTCCCCTTCGGCGCTTCGTCCGTCTCGATTCGTGAACGAAGGGCGTCGTCGGCCGCTCTCAGATGCGCGTCCGATTCGGCGCCCGGCCTGTGCCCATCCACATCGCCGGAGTCGCTAGAACCGCCGCGCTCATGCTCGCCCGCCCGCCCGCGACCGTCTTCGGCGGGTGCCGACGAAACTGCTGACTCCGGTCGCCCCTGTGCGCCGAGCCGACAGCGCGTGACGGCTTCGGCGAACGAGGGGGAGCGGACGACGGCGGGCGCCCGCAGGAGCATCAGCGATGTGCCGACCAGACAACTCTGCTCGTCCCCAAATTCTTCGGCGTGAAGCTGCGGGACGAACTGCGCCCACGGCGCGCGACTCGTGAGACGCGCCGTGTCATTCCCGCCCGGCTGCTCGCCGTCAGTTGCAACCCCCGACCCGGAACGACCCGCGGGCGACGCGGTCTGCTCCAAAGCATCTTCGAGCGCGCGCAGGGCGAACTTGCGCGTCACACTCCGCCGAATGTCACGCGCGTCCTGCGCGCCCAGAGCGCGTGCGAAGGCGGAGAGTTTCCCGGCCCTCGACAGGTGCTCAAGCGCGGCCGGGACGTGTTCGGGGGACGAGAGCAGTGCCGGCATCAACGCCGCCGACACCTCGCGCACGCCGAAAAGACTCTGCCACCACCAGCGCGTCGTCTCGACGCCGCCCCCGCACCAGTCGCTCACCAGACACGCGAGCAGTTCCGCCTGGTCGTCGAAGATGACGGCCTCGGCGCCAGCGGCCACCACTTCGCGCGCGGGCCTCGCGGCACGGCGCGCGAGCGCTTCGAGCCGGGCGGCAATCTCCCTCTCCCACTCGGGCGAAGCCCCGCCGCGGCCGTACGGCGCGAGCGACGCCGCCGCGCTCTCGCCGCGCAGCTTGCGCACGCACAGGATGGCCGAGGCGGGCAGCCACGCCGGGTGCAGGTTCGCGTGCGCGAGCGTCCGTTCGAGCCTGAGCCTGAGCGCCAGCTCGTCGCGCGACGTGCTGAAGGCGCGCAGGCGTCTGACGTAAGTCTTGCCCGCTTCGACAATCATGCGAGTTGCAGCGGCGCGCCGGCGTGGTTACTGACGAACCCGGCGTGCAGCATCTCCGCGTCCTTCGGGCCGGCGGCCAGCAGCCGCGCGATGGCCTCGCTGATGGGAAGCCCCGCGTGGGCCTGGTAGTAAGAGAACGCCGGCGAGGGGTTGACTTCAAGGCAGAACCACTCGCCCTCGGGCGAGCGCCGGAGGTCGATGCCCGCCACGGGCAGGTTCATCGAGGCGGCGAGCTTGAAGCAACGCTCCTCGACTTCCGCGGGCAGGCGGCACGGGCGCAGCTCGACTGACTCCTCTTCGGGGTAGCGGTAGTCCGTCGCGTCGCAGATGATTTCGCACGGGAAGATTTCAGAGCCGACGACGTGGACGCGGTGGTCACGCCCGGGTATGTACTTTTGAAACTGCGTCGGGCAGTGGACGACTTCGGCGAGACGGTCGAGCTGCCCCGGCTCAAGGCACGAGACGATGCTGCGGACGCTGCTCACGGACTTGTAGATGATGCGGCCGTGTCGCTCGTAGAAGGCGCGCGCCTCCTCGGGGTCGGTCGTCACCAGCGTCTCGGGCACGCTGAAGCCCTGCCGGCGAATCAGCTCCAACTGGAACGGCTTCGAGCCGTTGGAGGCCATGCTGCTGAAGCGGTTGATGACGAGGGCGGGCGTCAGCTCCGTCCACGCCGAGAGGGTTTCGGCGAGCGCCAGCGCGTGGCGCCAGAGCGGGCTGCCTTCGCCGGCGCGCGCCACGGCGGGCAGCATCCGCGAGTCGCAGGGGCGGACGTAGGCGGAGGTGATGGCGCGCAGGTCAACCGTCCGCGTGCGCGTGCGGATGGTGCCCCGCAGCTCCGCGCCGAAGGAGATATCCACCTCCGTCTCCGCCACCTCGCGCTGGTCGAGGAGCAGAAGGGGAAGCCCCTGCCGCTCCACCTCTTCCCAGACGACCTCGAAAGGTCTCTCCGTCCCGAGTCCCCAGAGTAGTATCAGCAAGCTCCGCCCCCTTTCAGGTGTTCGAGTATCGCGTCGGCCGTCTCCGGCACGGTCACGTCCGGCCAGAGGCCGACGCCTAGGAAGACGGCGTCCGGCCCCGCGCCGCTGAAGTGTACGTCCAGCAGCTCCGTCCCCGCCGCCGCGGCGAGGTTGCGCGCGTGGGCCTTGAGAGACTCGTCCGCCGCGCCGAGGCAACGACGGCCGACGACCGTGACGACTGAGGACGTGCCCGCCTCCTGCGGCGGCTCGGGCTCGGAGCCGAGCGCGAGGCGGCGCCGGACGGGGCGGACGGGGATGCCGAGCCGCGCGGCCTTGTGCGTCCATTCTTCTTCGCGCCAGTTGAGCCCGGTCAGGCACGTCGGGGTCGGGCGGTTGAGCACGGGACAGGGCAGGCCGTAGAGCCAGGAGGTGATGAACGCGGTCATCTCCATCCCGACGTAGGCGCGGTCTTCGGGGACGATGTGCGGCAGGTCGAACTCCGAGACGCCCCACATGCGCGAGAGCACGCCGGTGACGTCGCACTCGCCGACCGCGCGCCCTTTGAGCGCCGACGCGGAGGAGGCGGGCGCGCCCGGGTAGTGGCGCCAGCCCGGCACGGAGAACCCTTCGGGCGTGAGCAGCGCCACGTCTTCGTTCGACCAGCGCTCGGCCAGGGTTTGCGCGACGGCGTCGTGCCGGCTTGCGAGTATGACGAGCATCAGTTGATGGCCTCCGCCTGCTTGCCGGCCGACTCGCCGGGCTTGCCCGCGTCCACCGGCTTGCCCGCGTCCTCCGGCTTGGCCGCCTCCTCCGACTCGTCGGCCAGCTCCAGCGCGCGGCGCCCCACGTCCGGCCGCTCCT
>DASVTS010000141.1:0-16216 GCA_036387455.1 Pyrinomonadaceae bacterium
TGTTTTAGTCCTGAACGCCTCTTTCGAGCCGGTGAACGTCTGCACCGAGCGCCGCGCCGTCGTGATGATCTTCAAGGGCATCGCCCGGATGGAGGAGCACAACGGCCACATGCTCCACTCGGCGCGCATCACGATGCACGCGCCATCGGTCATCCGCCTCGTCGAGTACATCCACATCCCGTACAAGAGCCGCTCGCTCTCGCGCAAGAACATCCTGCTGCGCGACCACTCGACCTGCCAGTACTGCGGGCGGCAGTTCTCGCCCTCCGAGCTGACGCTCGACCACGTCTTCCCGCGCTCGCGCGGGGGCGAGAGTACGTGGGATAATCTGGTCGCGTGCTGCAAGAAGTGTAACCACCAGAAGGGGAGCCGGACGCCCGAGGAGGCGCGGATGCACCTCGTCCGCAGGCCGCGCGCCTTCTCGCTGCACGTCAACCGCCAGATCATGCGCTTCATCGGCCGCGCCGACGAGACCTGGCGCAAATACCTTTTCTACGAGTCGGACGGCGGCGAGAAGTAGGGCTGCGGGCGGAAGGACACATAAGGACTCAACATGCCAAACATCGGAATCACGGAACTCATCATCATCCTCGTCATCCTGCTGCTGCTCTTCGGCAGCTCGCGCCTGCCGCAGCTCGCCCGCGGCATGGGCAAGAGCATCAACGAGTTCAAGAAGGGCATCGGCGAGGGCAGCACCGAGGCCGACCGCGAGCGCGAGCTGGCCGACTCGCGCCGCGAGCAGCTCCGCGACGCCGACCGCGAACGCGTCCGGGAAGACGCCACCTCCGACAGCTTCACCGTCAACAAGCCCCGGTAGAACAGGGGCTAGAGACTAGGGGCTAGAGGCTAGGGGTTAGGGGCTAGTTAAGAAATTCGCTTCTTAACTAGCCCCTAGCCCCTAGCCTCTAGCCCCTAGTTTGCTTTGCGCCCGACGACGATGGTCGCCTTGACGGTGAGGGAGAAGTCACCCTCGTGGCGGTCGTCGTCGATGATGCGCTCGACCTCCGAGAGCACGCCGGCGCGGGCTTCGTCGTCGGGCAGCGAGTCGAGCCAGCGCCCGAGCAGGAAGTCGCGCACGAGCGGCGCGGCGAGGAAGTCGCCGCCCGTGGGGAAGTCGAACTCCTCGATGCTCGTCCACGACTCGACCCCTTCGAGCGCCTCGCGCGTCGCCAGCACCTCAAGCCCCGCGGCGGTCGGCAGCTCGTTTATCATGGAGCCGACCGCCGCCGCCTGCTCGTCGTAGCCCGCCCCGGCGAGCGCCTCCCAGAAGACCGAGAAGAACTCGCCGAAGCTCGAAGCCGTCGCCGCGCTCAGCGAGACGGTCGCGCCCCGCGCCGCCACCCGCACCATCTCCGAGAGCACCTCGGGCAGCCGCTCGGGGCCGACGAGCGAGGCGTCGCCGACGACGAGGTCGAACTGCTCGTCCTCGAACCCGAGGGCTTCGAGCTGCGCGTGGCGGAACTCGACGCCCGCGCCCTCGACCGCCGCGGCCTTCGCGCGCGCCAGCTCCACCTGGCCCTCGCTCTCGTCCACGCCGACCAGCTCCAGCGCCGCCCCGCCGCGCTCTGCCAGAGCCAGCGCGTGCCCGCCCGTCCCCGACCCGACGTAGAGCGCGCGCCCCTCCTTCGGCAGCGTGACGTGCGCGTCCACCAGCTCCGCGAACCGCTCGCCCCAGTCCGTCGCCACGTACAGGTCGTGCAGGAACGCCAGCTCCTTGTCTGACTTCTGTGTCGTCATAAAACCGAGTGCTGAGGACTGAGTGCTGAGGACTGAGTGGAAGACAACGGGTTCCCACTCAGTCCTCAGCACTCAGTCCTCAGCACTTTCTTTCTCCTCCCAATACTTTCTCCCCCGCAGCCCTTCGGGGAGGCAGGCCATCTCGCGGCTGGCCGCGGCGTCGTCGTGCGCGTAGCGGTAGCCCTTGCCGTAGCCCTGCCGCCTCATCAGGGGCGTGACGGCGTTGCGCAGGTGCAGCGGCACGGGCTCGCGCGCCGTGGCCGAAGCGTCCTCGGCCGCGGCCATGTAGGCGCGCTTGACGGCGTTCGACTTGGGCGCGCGCGCGAGGTAGACGGTCGCCTGCGAGAGCGGGTAGAGCGCCTCGGGCAGCCCGATGAGCTGCGTGATTTGCGCCGCCGCCGCGGCCTGCACCATCGCCTGCGGGTCGGCCAGCCCGACGTCCTCCGAGGCGAGGATGCAGAGGCGGCGCGCGATGAAGACCGGGTCGGCGCCGCCCTCGATGAGCCGCGCCAGCCAGTAGAGCCCGGCGTCCGCGTCCGAGTTGCGCAGAGACTTGATGAGCGCGGAGGCGAGGTTGTAGTGCTCCTCGCCGCCCTTGTCGTAGGCGTAGCGCGCGCGCCCCAGCGCCTCGACGACCGTCTCCTCCGAGACGCGCCGCGCGCCCTTCCGGTCCGGCTCGGTCGCCTCGACCGCCGCTTCGAGCGCCGTCAGCGCGACGCGCGCGTCGCCGCCTGCCGCGTGCGCGATGCGCGACAGAAGCTCGTCGGAGAACTTAGGATTCAGAGGGGCGAGCCCGCGCTCCGCGTCTTCGAGCGCGCGCCGGAGCAGCGCGACGACGTCCTCCTCGCTCAGGGGTTCGAGCGTGAGCACGCGGCTGCGAGAGAGCAGCGCGCCGATGACCTCGAAGGACGGGTTCTCGGTCGTCGCGCCGATGAGCGTGACGGTGCCGTCCTCGACCGCGGGCAGCAGCGCGTCCTGCTGCGCCTTGTTGAAGCGGTGTATCTCGTCGATGAAGAGCGTGGTGCGCCGGCCGCGGCGCTTGTCGTCGCGCGCCTCGCCGATGGCGGCGCGCACCTCCTTGACGCCCGAGAAGACGGCCGAGAGCGCCACGAAGCGCGAGCCGCTCTGGCCGGCGAGGAGCCGCGCCAGCGTCGTCTTGCCCGTCCCGGGCCCGCCCCAGAGGATGAGCGAGGGCAGGAGCCCGCCGCCCTCTATCACCCGCCGCAGCACGCGCCCCTCGCCGACGAGGTGGCGCTGCCCGACGAACTCTTCGAGCGTGCGCGGCCGCATGCGCTCCGCCAGCGGGGCGCTCGTGTCCGGCGGCGGCTCGGGCCCGGGCTCGTCCTCGAACAGGCTCTCAGTGACGCGGCGCGGCATGGCTCACACTCTTCCTCGGGGAATTGTTTACGGGTCAACTGCGGGAAGCTTAGCACAAAACGGCGGGGCGGGGGCGCGGGCGGCGGTGACAAAATTGTGAGATACGGATTTGCCAAAAAGTGTAAAATCTTGGACGGAACGCCGCCCCGCGGGCGTTCGTATAGGGAGTCGAGACGCCGCCCGAGGGTCGAATAAATTCAAGTGGAGCGCGGCGGGTTTCGAGGTGAGATTATGAAAGACAGTAAAGAGATGCTGCGTATCGTCGGAATCATTCTGCTGGGCCTGTTCGTCCTCGTGGTGGCAGTCCCGCTCGTCTTCGCCGCCGCCGGGCTGGTCGTGGTCACGGCCGTCGGCGTCATCGGCGCCGTGGTCAAGCTGGCCGTCCTGCTCATCAAGGTGGCCGTCACACTGGCCGTCATCTACCTCGTCCTCGCCGGCGTCCGCGCCGTGCTGAAGTAACAGGGACGACATTCGAGAGGCCGGCGCGTCGGGCGACTCCGACGCGCCGGCCTCTTTGTGTCCGCGTGACTGCTCGGCTAAGGCGTGCCGAACCGCCGGCGGTACTCGGCCGAGGAGAGGAACGCGTTGACCATCTCGGCGCGGCGGTAGTCGCCGCCGAACGAGTTGAGCTTGGCGAGCCAGAAGTTGTAGCCCGTCAGGTCGCGGTCGGGCGCGGCGTCGGGGTCGCGGCGCAGGTAGCCGAAGTACTGCATCAGGACGAAGGCGCGGCTCTTCTCGCCGTCCTTGAACGCCTGGCTTTCGGCTATTTCGAGCAGCACGCCGTTCTGTGTCTTGTGCCCCGCGTCGAGCGCGGCCACCAGCGAGTCGCGGTAGCCGGCGGGCGGCGTGAAGGTGACGTGCGAGAGGAGCAGGTCCACGAACGCGGCGTTCGGCCTGCCGCCGCACGCGGCCAGGAAGGCGGGGCGGCCGACCCACTCGCGGAAGAACTCCTCCTTGTTCAGTTGGAGCTGCCGCTGCCAGTCGCCATGGTTGACGACGACGCCGCGGTTGAGCTTCTGCACGTCGCGCAGGAAGTCGGCGTAGCGCGGCAGCGTGCCGAAGGAGAGGACGTGCAGCCGGTGGAGGAAGAAGCCCGTCTCCTGAAACTCTATCGAGAGGAAGAAGGCGGCCGAGGTGTCTATGCGCTTGACCTCGCGGCACTGGGCGCTCGCGCCGCACGACTCGATGCCCTGCGCCCAGAAGGCGAGCCCCTCGGCGTCGGGCTCGCGCGAGAGGAAGTCGTGGTACTGCTGCCGGACGAAGCTGCCCGTCACGTCGATAGCGTTGCGCGGCGGCGTGCCGATGTAGAACTCGGAGATGACGAGCTGCGCCCTGTACTGGCTGCCCAGGCCCGGGCCGCCCGTCAGGACGAGGTTGACGGTCTCGTTCCCCTCGATGAGCGAGTCGTAGGTGACGGGCACGGTGAAGCTTTTCGAAGCCTCCCCGGCCGCGAAGTCGAGCCGGCCGAAGACGGGCGTGTAGTCCGAGCGCTGCGAGGCCGTCCCGTCGGAGGTCTCGTAGTTCACGGAGGCCGGCTGTGAGACGTCGCCGAGCCGCGTCACGACTATCTGGGTCGGGCCCGCGCCCGCCTGCGAGGTGCCGTCCTCGAACGTCCTGAAGGCGGGGGCGGCGAACTGAACGAGGGGGACGTTGGGGGGCGTGGCCCTGCCCGTCGGCTGCCACTCGGGCTCCGCGTCGTAGATGGTGTTCGCCGTCAGCCTTTGCAGGCCGCCGCCGCCGGACGACTCCATCGTGTAAATCTCGGAGTTGCCGTCGCGGTCGGTGGCGAAGGCGATGCGGCTCCCGTCGGGCGACCAGGCGGGGTCGGTGTCGCGCGCGGGGTTGGTCGTCAGCCGGACGATGTTCTGCACGACGGGGTCGAAGAAGACGTTCGGCAGGTAGAGGACGTAGATTTCGTCGTTGCCGTCGCGGTTGCTCTCGAAGGCGATGCGGTAGCCGTCGGGCGACCACGCGAGCGAGCGGTGGTAGATGCCCGAGCCGCCGCTCGTGAAGACGGTCAAGCCCCCGCCGTCCACGTTCATCACGTAGAGGTCGGACTGGTTGAAGCCGGCGCCGACGGCGAAGGCGAGCTTGGTCCCGTCCGGCGACCACGCCACGTCGAGGTAGGGGAAGTTCAGCGGGTGGAGCAGCCGCTTGTTCGTGCCGTCCACGTTGATGGAGTAGAGGTAGTGGACCAGGTCCGAGCCGGCGACGTAGGCGATCTTCGAGCCGTCGGGCGACCAGGAGAGGCTCGTGATGGCGATGTGCTGGAAGTCGTTGTTGGTCGGCCGCGTGAGGTTCGTGCCGTCCGCGTTGATGATGTATAGGTTGTCGTCGCGCTCGCGGACGAAGGCGAGGCGCGTCCCGTCGGGCGACCACGCGTGCGCCGTCTCGTGGGGGGCGTCGGTGGTCAGCCTCCTCTGGTCGCCGCCGTCGGAGCCGCGCATCGTGTAGACCTCGTCGTTGCCGTCGCGCCGCGTGATGAAGGAGATTTTGCCGGCGCCGGGCACGAAGCGCTGCCAGTCGGGCGAGCCGTCGAACTGCGGGGTCGAGGCCAGCTTTTGCGGCACGTCGCCCTTGAGGTTCACGACGAGGAGTTCCGAGTTCTCGCCTTCGCGGCGGGTGTAGACGACGGCCTCGCCGTCGGGCGACCACGCCGGGTGCGAGACGTCGCCGCCGTTGGTGCGGGCGACGCCGCCGGGGAAGCTGCGGTCGGCGTGAATGACGTAGACGGCGTTGCCGAACCAGGGGGTCACGCCGTTAAAGACGAGCTGGCTGCCGTCCGACTTCCAAGAGGGGTTCTCGGCAGCGGAGAAGTCGGCCGGCGTCAACTGCGTCTGCCCGCTCCCGTCCGGGCTCATGACGTAGACGCTCGAAGCGGCGCCGCCGGCCGCGCGGCTGCTGCGGAAGGCGATCTTCGAGCCGTCGGGCGACCACGCCGGCTGGTCGTTGACCGTCTGGTCGTCGGTGAGCCGCTGCTGGCCGCTGCCGTCGGCGTTCATCACGTAGACGCCCGCGGTCGTGCCCGGCGCGTTCGGCGTTCTGACGAAGACGATTTTCCCCCCGTCGGGCGACCACGCGGGGTCGCCGTTCGCGGACGCGTCCGACGCGGAGGCGCGGAAGGTGAGGCGCGTCTGGTGCGCGCCGTCGGCGTCCATCGAGTAGATTTCGCGCTGGCCGTCGCGCGCGCTCGAAAAGACGATGCGCGAGCCGTCATACGACCAGCGCGGGTCCGTGTCGTCGGCCGCGTTGTCGGTGAGCCGCCGGAGGCCGCTCCCGTCCGGGTTGACGGAGTAGATTTCCAGGTCGCCGTCGCGCGCGCTGGCGAAGACTATCCGGCCGTTGGGGGCCAGCGCCGGCGCCGCCGACGACCCGCCGCCGCCCGCGACCGCGGCCAGCGCGCACAGAAGGCCGACGCACGTCCACGTCAGGCGACGACGCTTCGACACGTACGAGGCAGGGTACTTCATGACAACCTCTTTTCTGTTGTACGACGTGACGGGGCGGGGCAAAGGGTGCAGGCGGGGAGTTTGCGTCGCCCGAGTTGAGCGACAAGGTAGCACTAAAAGGGCGGGGAATCCAGAGCCCCGCCTCAGACGTTGAAGCGGAAGTGGACGACGTCGCCCTCCTGCATGACGTACTCCTTGCCTTCGAGGCGGAGGAGCCCCTGCTCGCGCGCGGCGGCGTAGGAGCCCGCGCGCGTGAGGTCTTCGTAGGAGACGATTTCGGCGCGGATGAAGCCGCGCTCGATGTCCGTGTGGATGGTGCCGGCGGCCTGCGGGGCGCGCGTGCCGCGCGGGACAGTCCAGGCGCGCACCTCCTTCTCGCCCGCCGTGAGGAAGGACATCAGGCCGAGCAGACGGTAGGCGCTCTTGATGAGCCGGTCAACGCCGCTCGAACCGACGCCCAGCTCGGCGAGGTAGCCCTTGCGGTCTTCGGGCGCGAGCGCGACCAGCTCGGCTTCGAGCTGCGCGCAGATGACGACGTGCTCGGCGCCCTCGGCGGCCGCAATCTCGCGCACCGCCACGACGTGCGGGTTCGCGTCGGGGTCGGCCAGCGTCGCCTCGTCCACGTTGGCGGCGTAGACGGTGGGCTTGAAGGTGAGCAGGAAGAAGCCGCGCGCGACGGCGCGCTCGTCGTCGCTCAGGTCGGCCGTGCGCGCCGCACGGCCGTCGGAGAGGACGGCGAGCAGCTTGTCGGCGACTTCGATTTCGGACTTGGCCGTCTTGTCGCCGCCCTTCGCGGTCTTCTGCGCCTTCTCGCGGCGGCGCTCGACCGTGGAGAGGTCGGCGAGGGCGAGTTCGACCTGGATGGTGTCGATGTCGCGGCGCGGGTCTACGGAGCCCTCGACGTGGTGGATGTTCTCGTCCTCGAAGCAGCGGACGACCTGGATGACGGCGTCGGTCTCGCGGATGTTGGCGAGGAACTGGTTGCCGAGGCCCTCGCCCTTCGACGCGCCGCGGACGAGCCCGGCGATGTCCACGAACTCGACGGTGGCGGGGACGATGGTGGTCGTCTTGACTATCTTCGCCAGCGGTTCGAGCCGCTCGTCGGGGACGGGGACGACGCCGACGTTGGGCTCGATGGTGGCGAAGGGGTAGTTGGCGGCGAGCGCCGACGCCTGCGCGGTGAGCGCGTTGAAGAGTGTGGACTTGCCGACGTTCGGCAGCCCGACGATGCCTGCACGGAGCATAATTTCGATTTCCTGTGTCGTTCTTTAAGTCGAACATCTAAACATTCGCGCGTCTGACTTGTCCAGCCACCGGGGCGGGCGGGGCGGCCCGGCCCGGCGCCAGCCCGAGGCCCCGCGTGGCTTTGCGCGGGGCGGACGGTGTTCGCGTATAATCGCCGCGTCTTTCTAGCTCAAATAAGCCCCGCGCACCTTATGCCTTTCGCAATCCTGCTGGCGCTCGCGGCAATCGCGGGCGCGACCGTGCTGACCTACCTCTACGACCGCGGGGCGCCGTTCTGGCCGCGCCTGTGCGCGGGCGTGTGCCTCGGGTTCGCGGCGCTCGGGCTCGTGGGCTTCCTGCTCGCGTCGCTGCTCGGGATGACGCCGGCGGCCGTGGCGCTCGCCGGCGCGGCCTGCGCGTCGCCGCTGCTGCTGCTCGCGCGCCGCGGTTGGCGCGGGCGCGCGGCCGACGACGTGAGGGCGGGCGCTCGGGCGCTGAGCCGCGCGCTCAGGGGGCGGGAAGGGACGCGGACGCTCGTCTTCTACGCGGCGGCGGCGTTCGTCTTCTGGCTGGTGTTCGCGCGCGCGATGTACGAGACGCCGGCCGGCGTCTTCACGGGCGTGGACACGAACATCGGCGACATGCCGTTCCACCTCGCCGTCGTGACGGGCTTCGCCTACGGCGAGAACTTCCCGCCGCAGCACCCGGAGTTCGCGGGCGTGCGGCTGACCTACCCGTTCGTGGTGGACTTCGTGGCGGCGATGTTCGTGCGCGCGGGCGCGGGGCTCGAAGGCGCGCTGTTCTGGCAGAACTTCGCGATGATGATGTCGCTCGTGGGGCTGCTGCACCGCTGGGCCTTGAAGCTGACGCGCGAGCGGCTGGCCGCGCTGCTCGTGCCCGCGCTGGTGCTGCTGAGCGGCGGCCTCGGGTGGGTCTACTTCCTCGGCGACGCGGCGAAGAGCGGGAAGGGCGTGCTGGGCCTTTTGGGCGGGCTCGAACGCGACTACACCATCATGGGGCACTTCGGCATCCGCTGGGGCAACGCCGTCACCGCGCTCTTCGTCACGCAGCGCAGCATCCTGCTCGGCGTCGCGCTCGCGCTCGTCGTCTGGACGCTCTGGTGGCAGGCGGGCGAGGGGACGGAGGCCGGGAGCCGGGAGTCGGAAGGCGACGGCGAGGGGCGCGCGGCGGAGCAGGAGAGTCGTCGGGCGGGGAAGAAGAAGGCTAAGGGGAAGGGTAAGGCCGCGCGCGGCGCGTCGGCGAAGGGTGCGGCCGGAGATGTAGACGACGCCGACGACAACAGCGGCGCCTTCATCGTCCGGCCGTTCGCCCTGCGGCCGATGGTCGCGGCGGGCGTGGTGGCGGGGCTGCTGCCGCTGGTTCACGCGCACAGCTTCGTGGTGATGATGCTGATGGGCGCCTGCCTGGCGCTGATGCAGGGCGCGGCCGTGCTGCTGTCGAGGGGCGGGGCGGGCGGGGTTGACGCGCGGGCCGGCGCTCCGGCGTGGGCCGGGGTGTGGGCGGTGTGGCGGCCGTGGCTGTTGTTCGCGGCGGCGGCGTCGGCGCTGGCGCTGCCGCAGATGTACTGGGCGACGCGCGAGTCGGCCGTCAACGCCTCGAAGTTCTTCGGCTGGGAGTTCGGCTGGGACCGCGGCGGGCGCAACGTCGTCTGGTTCTGGCTCAAGAACACGGCCGTCTTCATCCCGCTGCTCGTCGCGGCGCTCGCGTGGCGGGGGGCGGGCGTCGGCAGGCGGCTGCTATTCTTCTACCTGCCGTTCCTGCTCTGCTTCGTGGTGCCGAACGTCTACAAGCTCTCGCCGTGGGTCTGGGACAACATCAAGGTGCTGCTCTACTGGTGGGTCGCGTCGGCCCCCTTGGTGGCGCTGGTGCTGGCGCGGCTGTGGCGCCGCGGGGGCGCTTGGCGGGCGGCGGCGCTCGCGCTCCTGCTCGCGCAGACGGCCGCGGGCGGGCTCGACGTGTGGCGCGCGGCCTCGGGCGCGGTCGAGCGGCGCTCGTTCGACGCGGCGGGCGTCGCCTTCGCGGAACTCGTCAAGCGCGTGACCGAGCCGCGCTCTTTGATTCTCCACGCGCCGACATATAATGACCCGGTCTACCTGACGGGGCGGCGGACGTTCCTCGGCTACCCCGGCCACGTCTGGTCGCACGGCATCGACTACTACGCGCGCGAGGCCGAGCTGAAGAGAATCTACTCCGGCGCGGCCGACGCGCCCGCCCTCATCGAGCGCGCGGGGATAGATTACGTCGTCGTCGGGCCGCTCGAGCGCGAGGAGTTGTCGCGGCAGGGCGTCGCGGTCAGCGACTCTTTCTTTAACAGGTACAGGAAGGTTGGGGAAGCAGGTGCCTACCGCCTCTACAAAACGAAACCGTAAGAAGGCGCGGGGCGATTGGGGCGCCGCCTCTTCGTCCTCGTCGTCCGCCCCTTCGCCCGCGCCCGCCGCCGCGGCGGCGGGCGAACTCGGGGGGCGCGCGTGGCTTTACGCGAGCGTCGCCGTGCTGCTCGCGGCCGCCGCGCTCAGGCTCTACGCGCTGGAGATGAAGCCGCTGCACCACGACGAGGGCGTCAACGGCTTCTTCCTGACGAACCTCCTGCGGCAGGGGCGCTACGCCTACGACCCGGCGAACTACCACGGGCCGACGCTCTACTACCTGACGCTGCCCTTTGTCGCGCTGACGGGCTTGAGCACGTTCGTCGTCCGGCTCGTGCCCTCGCTCTTCGGCGTCGGGACGGTGTGGCTCCTGCTCTCGCTCCGGCGCCGGGTCGGCGCCACCGCCGCGCTGGCGGCCGCGGCGCTCGTCGCCGTCTCGCCCGCCTTCGTCTTCTACTCGCGCTACTTCATCCACGAGATGCCCTTCGTCTTCTTCACGCTGGGGCTCGTCGTCGCCGCGCTCCGCTTCCGCGAGACGGGCGCCGCGGGCGACCTCGTGCTGGCGTCGGCGTCGGCCGCGCTGATGTTTGCGACGAAGGAGACGGCCTTCATCTCGGTCGGCACGCTGGGGCTGGCGTGGCTGACGGCCGTCACGTGGGAGCGGCTGGCGGGCGACGCGCGCGGCGCGAGCGGCCGGCGCGACGCGGCGGGCTCGGGCGGCTTCGCCGGACTGCGGGGCGCGGGCCGGGCCGGGCTAGCGGTCGCGGGCGCGGCCGCGCTCTTCGTCTTCATCTGGGTCGCCTTCTACTCCTCTTTCTTCACCAACTCGAAGGGCGTCTGGGACTCGTTCAAGGCGTTCGCCGTCTGGCAGAAGACGGGCATGAGCGAGTTCCACGGCAAGCCCTTCTACACCTACGTCAAGTGGCTGCTCCAGGAGGACGCGCCGATTCTGATGCTCGGCGGCTTCGGCGCGCTCGTGGCGCTCTTCGAGCGGAGGCGGAACCGCTTCGCCGTCTTCTTCGCGGCGTGGGGCTTCGGGCTGCTGGCGGCCTACTCGCTCATCAGCTACAAGACGCCCTGGCTCGTCCTCAACTTCCTGCTCCCGCTGGCGGTGGCGGCCGGGTACGCCGTGCAGGCGTTCGGCGCGTGGGCGGGGCGGCGCTGGTCGGGCTTGCGCCGGCGCGAGCTGCTCTGGCCGGGCGCCGCGGCGCTCGCGGCCCTGGCGCTCGGCCTCAGCCTCTACCAGACCCTCGTCGTCAACTTCCGCGAGTACGACAACGACCGCTACCCTTACGTCTACTCGCAGACGCAGCGCGGGTTCCACGACCTCGTCGCCGAGATAGAGATGGTCGGGCGGCGCGCGGGGACGAAGGAGCCGGGCTTCGCCACGGCCTCGCCCGACTACTGGCCGCTGCCGTGGTACTTCCGCGACAACACGCACGGCGGCTACGAGGGGCGCCCCTCGACCTACTACGACCCGAAGTCCACGCTCGCCGTCATCGGCAAGGAGGACCAGCTCCCGCAGCTCCAGCGCATACTCGCCAACGATTACGCGCGCGTCGGCGGCCTCTACCCGCTGCGCCCCGGCGTCAACCTCGTCCTCTACGTGCGGCGCGACCTGGCGCCGAAGTGAGCGGGCTAGGCGGCAGTTGAAAGCCCCTGTGTCGCAACCCTTGAGTTAACCCTTTAAATTCCGAAACGCGGAGCGAGTGCCTGCCGCCGCCTGCCTGCCGACTTCTTTTTAGGTGCGCGTCGGCGGCGGCTGTGGTATAAATTTCAGGCGAACCCCTGAACAACCCGACGAACCGTCTCCCCGACGCGGTAGTCGTCCGTGGCGTGGCCGACTTGCCCGGCTGCCCTCGAACAGCCCGCCCCCGGCCCAGCTTGCCCGCGGCCGTGGCGCGCTCCCGTCCAATTTAACCGAGGAGTATTTTGTAATGAGTTTAAAAGGCGAAGAGTCTGAAAAGACTGTCAAAGGCGGGCCCCACCGCCTGTCCGGCGCGCGGCGGGAAAGACCTTTCAGCTTGAGAAAAGGAGTCGGCGGCGCCCGCGGCGCCCGCGGCGCGTCGGCGCGCCTGCTCCTACTGGCGCTGCTCGTAGCGTGCGCGGGCGCGGCGCTCCTCTTCCTTTCGCCCGCCCTGCGCGGCACGCGGACGGTGGTCGAGGCGGCGAGCCCCGCCTCCGGCACCATCGCCCCGACCGGCCCCGTCATCCCGTTCACGGGCACGTGGACGGGCACGGCCACCGGCACCGGCTCGGGCGGCGGCGAGGCCACCTGCGTCGAGGGCGTCAACTGCGACACCTTCCGCCTGACGGTCGCGCCCGGCAACTACACCGGGAAGATCATCGCCGTCCGCATCCAGTGGACGGTGCCCGCCAACGACTACGACCTCTACATCCACAAGTGCCCGACGCAGGCTTCGACCGTCGCGCAGTGTAACGCCACCGCGCCCGTCGGGCAGGACGGCGGCGGCGCGCCGCAGACGCAGGAGAACGCGGCCATCGACCCGGGCGGCATCACCGCCGCCCCGACCGACTACACCGTCCACGTCGTCTACTTCGCCACCTCCGGCCCGGCCGACCAGTACCAGGGCAGCGTCTCGCTGAAGGCGGCGAACGCCTCGCGGGCGGCCAACTACGTCTCGGGCGGCATCACCTTCGCCCCGAGCGTCACGGTCAAGGCGCCCGTCGCCGGGCGCGACGGCGAGCCCTCCAGCCGCACGGACGTCTTCGGCAACTTCTACGTCGGCGGCATCCGCGGCGTCCCCGCCGGCAACGACCTCTGGTACGTTGACCTGCGGCCGACCGTGAGCGGCAGCCCGAACCCGAACTACGACCCGTTCATGCGCAACTGGGCCTACCGCGGCCAGCCCGACTCGGTGACGGGCTCGCCCGACTTCGCGGCCGGCGCGCAGGGCGGCGGCGACATCGACCTCGCCGTCGGCCTCCCCGACCCGACGACGGGGAACATCACGGAGCCGGCGACGCTCGCCGCGAGCAGCCTGCTCGTGACCAACATCACCACGCAGAGGTCCACCGACCGGGGCGTGAACATCCAGCGCAACCCGCTCGGCAACGTCACGGGCGGCATCCCGGCCGACGACCGGCAGTGGCACGAGTTCCACGGCCCGACCAACGTCTACCTCTACTACCGCACGGCGGCGCCCACCGTCACGCAGATTCAGCGCTCGACCGACGGCGGCCTGACCTACGGCCCGGCGCGCACCGCCGGCACCATCGGCCAGGTCGGCTACATCGACGTCCACCAGAAGACGGGCACCGTCTACGTCAGCGGCTCGACGGGGCAGGTCTGCCACGGCGAACCGCTGCTGCCCGGGCAGGAGCCCGTGAGCTACACCTGCGCGCAGGCCGCGAGCGACCCGAACGGCGTGGCGCACATCTTCTTCCCCGTCAAGGTGGCCGACGACGGCACGCCCAACGGGACGGTCTACGTCGCCTACTCGAACGACCACGACATCTTCCTCGTCCACTCGACCGACAAGGGCGTGACGTGGAGCCAGCCCGTGCGCGTCTCGAACGGCCCGGAGACGAGGACGGCCGTCTTCCCGTGGATGGAGACCGGCCCGACGCCCGGCTCGGTCGGCATCGTCTGGTACGGCACGTCTAACGCCGCCAACGACGACAACGCCAACTGGAAGGTCTTCTACGCGCAGTCGTTCAACGCGACCTCCGACGCGCCGACCTTCCGGCAGGCCACCGTCAGCGACCACTTCATCCACGGCAGCAACATCAGCGAGGGCGGCCTGACGGGGACGGCCAACCGCAACCTGATCGACTACTTCCAGGTCTCGTTCGACCCGACCGGCGCGGCCGTCGTCGGCTACACCGACGACCACAACGACTTCGACGGCCACACCTACATCACGCGGCAGATTTCCGGGCCGTCCATCAAGGACAACGCCAAGACGAACGTGCCGAGCCCCGGGCCGACGCCCGCCGCGCAGCCGGGCCCGTTCCCGCTGGCCCCCACCGTCTCCGGCATCCCCGGCTCGCAGGTCACAGACTTCCGCGGCGACGTGGAGACCGGCGCGGTCGGCAACGTCGGGGCCGACGACCCGCTCGACATCGTCTCCATCAGCTACACGTGCGAGACGGGCGCGGGCGGCGTGCCCGTCATCGTCGCCAAGATGAAGGTCTCGACCCTCCCGACCGTGCCGCCGGGCTCGAACTGGCGGATGAACTTCACGGCCAACGCGCCCTCCGCGGGCGTGAGCCCGACGGGCGACTACAGCTTCGCGCTCTCCGACCGCGGCGACATGTTCTTCGTGCGGGCGAGCACCGACACCAACCCGGCGGGCGCCTTCACCTGGGGGACGGGCGTCCGCAACTCCGACGGCTCCATCACCTACACCTCGCGCGGCAACGCCGACTGCGGCGCGTTCGACACGGCCGCGGGCACCATCACCGTCAAGGTGGCCGTGAGCAAACTCAACCAGTTCGCGCCGCAGGGCGCCATCACGACCGGGTCGGTGCTGGCGGGCCTGCGCGGGCAGACCTTCACGAGTCAGGTCAGCGGCAAGAGCGACCTCACGCGCGGCGGCACCGAGTTCGTCGTCGGCTCCTGCGCCGCGGCGCCCGGCTCGGGCTGCGCCGCCGTGGCCGACCCGACGCCCACGCCGACCCCGACCCCGACCCCGACGCCCAGCCCGACGGCGAGCCCGACGGCGACGGCGACGCCCACGCCCACGCCGCCGACCGCCGCCACCTTCCAGTTCAACTCGGCGGCCTACGCCATCGACGAGAACTGCGCGGCAATCGCCGTGAGCGTCCTGCGCACGGGCCTGAAGTCCTCGCGCGCCACCGTGGACATCGCCAGCAACGACGGCACGGCCAAGCAGAAGGGCGACTACGAAATCGTCGTCGGCCGGCTGGTCTTCGAGCCGGACGAGGAGGTGAAGACCTTCCAGGTGCTCATCAACGAGGACGCCTACACGGAGGGGGCGGAGTCCGCGACGCTCATCCTCCAGAACCCGTCGAACGGGACGCTCCTGGCGCCGAGCACGGCCTCGCTCCAGATCGTGGACGACCTGGCCGAGGCGAACGTCAACCCGATTGACGACTCCCGCACCTTCGTCTGCACGCACTACCACGACTTCCTCTACCGGCAGGCCGACCAGGCCGGCGAGAACTTCTGGACTAACGGCATCGAGAACTGCGGCGCGAACGCGCAGTGCCGCGACGAGAAGCGCACGGACGTCTCGACGGCGTTCTTCCTGTCCATCGAGTTCCAGACCACGGGCTACTTCGTCATCCGCACGCACAAGGCGGCGTTCGGCAGCGCGAAGGAGATTCCGCGCTACACGGGCTTCCTGCGCGACCTGCGGCAAATCTCCGAGGGGGTCATCGTCGGGCAGGCCGGCTTCCAGCAGAAGCTCGAAGCCAACCGGCAGAAGTACCTCGAAGACTTCGTCACCCGCGCCGCGTTCACCGCGCAGTTCAACGGGCTGAACGCGACGCAGTTCGTGGATAAGCTCTACGCCAACGCGGGGGCGACGCCGACGGCGGCCGAGCGCAACGCGGCGATAGCGGCCTTCGGGTCGGGGGACACGGCGGGGAAGGCGGCGGCGCTCAAGGCGGTGGCCGACAGCGACTCGGTCTACTCCGTGCTCTACAACCCGTCGTTCGTGCTGATGCAGTACTTCGGCTACCTGCGGAGGAACCCGGACGACGCGCCCGACGCCAACTTCGCGGGCTATGACTTCTGGCTCAACAAGATGAACACCTTCAGCGTCCCCGGCGAGAACGTCAGGGACGAGGCGGTGGCGCTGGCCCGGGTCAGGAGGGCCGAGATGGTGCGCTCCTTCATCGTGTCAGCCGAGTACAGGAGGCGGTTCCACGGCGCCCCCGGCGGCAACCAGGAGGGCGGCCCGCCGGGAGACGAGGGGAATGTGGACTCGGGCTTCAGGTTCGGGCCGGTGCTGGCGAGGGCCGCGCCCGCCCTTGATGACCCGTTCTTCACGCGAATCCGGCTGACCGACTAGGCGGCCGGGAGGCGATTTCCGGAGGGGCGGGGGGGGGGGG
>DASVTS010000142.1:0-53314 GCA_036387455.1 Pyrinomonadaceae bacterium
AGGCCGCGCGCGCCGCCGAGGAGGCGGCCCGCCTCGCGCGCGAGGTCGGCGGGCGCGTCCGCGAGGCGGGGCAGAAGGCGGGCGAGCGCGCCGAAGACTTCCTCGGCGGCGCGAAGAAGTATTACAAGGGCGCGGCGCGCGCGGCCGGCGTCGGCGCGCGCTTCGCGGGGCTTGGGCTTCGCGCCACGCGCCTGACCGCGGCCTCGTCCGCCGGCCTCTACCGCGTCTACGACTGGGCGCGGCAGAACCCGAAGCAGGCCATCGTCGTCACGCTCTCGCTGGCGGCGGGCGTGCGCGGCGGCGCGGCCTTCCCCGGCCTCGACGGCTTCCTCCTCGGCGCGCACCCGCACTGGCTCACGCACTCGGCGCTCCCCGTCTGGGCCGTCCGCATGGTGGGGCAGAAGTTCGACGACTACGTCCGCGAGCGCGAGCGGCTCGTCGCGGCCGGCGAGCTGGACGAGGCCGAGCGCAGCCGCGTCGAGTTCGAGCGCAAGATGGTGCGCTACGTCGGCGCGCCGCTCCTCGGCGCCTTCAGCTGCGCCGCGGGCGTCGCCATCTGGGCGCAGATACTCCAGCCCGGCCCCATCGTCGGCGCCCCCGTCAGCTGGCTGACGGGCGGCAACCCCGTCCTCGACGCCGTCTGGCTCTTCGGCAACGGCGTCATCTGCTTCCAGCAGGGCTACAAGTTCTTCATGGTCGCGCTCAAGGACCAGCAGGACGCCCAGCGCATCGTCAGGGAGATCAAGGGGCTCCTGCCTTCGGCGGCGACGGCCTAAAGAGTAGGCCGTCGCCCGCCCGTTCAATCATGAGAGCGTTCGTCCTTTCGCTCGCCGTCCTGCTGACGGCGCAAGTCTCGCTCGCGCAGAGCGCCTTCAAAGTCACGGTCAGGGATAGGGAGACGAAGCAGCCGGTCGTCGGGGCGAAGGTGTCCGTGGCGGGCACGGAGGTCTCGGCCGTCACCGACGACAGTGGCGTGGCCCGGCTGGCCGGCGTCCCTGATGGCGAGCAGACCGTCGAAATCTTCTCCGCCGGCTACGAGACCGGGGAGTTGAAAGTGACCTTCCCGCCCGCGCCGCCGGGCGAGGCCGTCGTCTTCATCAAAGTCACGAATGAGCTGGGCGAGGTTACCGTCGTGGAAACGACGCGCACGGGGCGCGAGATCGACGACGTGCCGACGCGGGTCGAGGCCATCGACGAGGAGGAGGTTGACGAGAAGAGCAACATGCGCCCCTCGAACGTCTCGATGGTCCTGAACGAGAGCACGGGCATCAAGGTGCAGCAGACCTCGGCGACCTCCAACACCCAGAGCGTCCGCATCCAGGGGCTCGACGGCCGCTACACGCAGCTCCTCAAAGACGGGTTCCCCGCCTTCGGCGGCTTCTCGGGCAGCCTGAGCCTGCTCGACATCCTGCCGCTCGACTTGAAACAGGTCGAAATCATCAAGGGGCCGTCGGCCACCTTCTACGGCGGCGG
Source organism: Pyrinomonadaceae bacterium (assembly GCA_036387455.1). Classification (GTDB taxonomy): domain Bacteria; phylum Acidobacteriota; class Blastocatellia; order Pyrinomonadales; family Pyrinomonadaceae; genus QHXN01. Next base: position 1,474 of record DASVTS010000142.1, read on the forward strand.
GGCCATCGCCGGGGTCGTCAACTTCGTCAGCAAAGAGCCCGAAGACGAGCCGGTGACGAACATGATTTTCAACCTGACCTCGGCGGGCGGCACCGACCTCTCCGTCTTCACCTCGCGGAAGCTCGGGCGGTTCGGCTACACCTTCCTCGGCTCGCTCAACTACCAGCGGGAGTACGACGTTGACGACGACGACTTCACCGAGCTGCCGCGCACGCGCTCGTTCCAGTTAAGCCCGCGCCTCTTCTTCGACCTTGATGACGACACACGGCTGACGGTCGGCAATTCGACCGCGTACCAGAGCCGCGAGGGCGGCGACGTGTTCGTCATCCGCGACGGTGCGGGCGGCCCCCACCAGTACTTCGAGAAGAACGACTCCCTCCGCAACGTCACGACCTTGCAGTTCGAGCGCGGCTTCTCCGGCGGCCGGAGGCTCGTCGCCCGGCAGAGCCTCGCCCTCTTCAACCGCGACATCGAGACCCCCGGCTACCTGTTCGAGGGCCGGCAGCTCAACTCCTACACCGACGTTTCGTACTTCCAGCCGGCCGGCACGCACGCGCTCGTCTTCGGCTTCAACTCCGCCTACGACCGGTTCAGGGAGGGGCGGAACGGCGCCAGCCCAATTCCGCGCGACGAGAGCCGCGCGACCTTCGGCGGGTACGCGCAGGACAGTTTCGACGTCACGGAAAAGCTTTCGCTCGAAGCCGGCTTCCGGCTCGACCACGTGAGGGGCTACGGCACGTTCCCGCTGCCCCGCGTGTCGGCCCTCTACAGGCTGACGGACAAGCTGAGCAGCCGCCTGAGCGTCGGCTTCGGCTACAAGGCGCCGAGCATCTTCACCGAGGAGGCCGAGACGCTGCTCTTCGAGAACGTCCTCCCCGTCGGGAACGCCCTGAAGGCCGAGCGCAGCCGCGGCGGGACGTTCGACGTGAATTACAGGGGCGCGGCCGGGGAGAAATTCTCCTACGCGCTCAACCAGATGTTCTTCTACACCGAGATCGAAGACCCGCTCGTGCTGCTGCCGCGCGCCGACGGCTTCTACAGTTTCACGAACGCCGCCCGGCCCGTCAGGAGCGCGGGCTTCGAGACGAACGTGCGGGCCTCCTACGACTTCGTCAAGCTGTTCGCGGGCTACACCTTCACGGACGCGAGGGCGAAGTACCTGGCGGGCGACCGGATTCTGCCCCTCACGCCGAAGAGCAAATTAAACTCCGCCCTGCTTTTCGAAAAAGAGGCGAACTTTAAGGCGGGCTTCGAGGCGTACTACACGAGCAGCCAGACCCTCACCAGCCGTCTCAGGACGCGGCCTTACTGGGTGCTGGGCATTTTCGGGGAGAAGACTTTCGGCAAGTACAGCCTTTTCGTCAACGCCGAAAACACCACCGACACCCGGCAAGGCCGTTTCGGGGCGGTCGTCTTCCCCCCGCACCAGCGGCCCACCTTCGCCGAAATCTACACGCACACCGAGGGGCGCGTCTTCAACGGCGGCATCAAGATTAAATTTTAACTGCGAGACTCCGCGCGGCCGGCGGGCGGCGGCTCACCTGATGGTCAGCGGGAAGGGGACGAAGGAGAGCAGGAAGACGAGCAGCGTGGCGAGCGCGACGGCGCGGCGCGCGGCGCCGAGGGCGTCGGCGTCGTCGAGCGGCTGCGGGTGCGGCATGCGCAGCATGACGAAGAGCAGGATGACGTAGAGGAAGCCGCTCGGCACGCCGTGCCAGAGCCAGCCGAGGGGCGCGAGCGCGAGCATCGAGAGGAAGCCGAGGCGGCCCGCGTGCCTGTGCGCGCGCCGGCCGAAGACGGCGTAGACGGCGTGCCCGCCGTCGAGCTGCCCGACGGGCAGGAGGTTCAGGCTCGTCACCAAAAGCCCTATCCACGCCGCGAGGTAGAAGGGGTTCGGCGCTATCCCCGCGAGGTCGCTCACGCCGAGCGGCACGGCCAGCAGGCGCAGCAGCGGCGGGTCGTTCAGGAAAAGCACCGCGCCCTCGGAGGCCGCGGGCAGCGGCGGCGCGGGCGCCGACGTCAGGAGCGCGACGCAGGCCACGGGGATGATGACGAGGAAGCCCGCGAGCGGGCCGGCCACGCCGATGTCGAAGAGCGCGCGGCGCGACGGGATGGGCGACTTGATTTTGATGAAGGCGCCGAGCGTGCCGGCGATGAAGGGCGGCGGCATCGGGATGAAGAAGGGGAGCGTCGCGTCCACGCCGTAGCGCCGGCAGGCGACGTAGTGCCCGGCCTCGTGCGCCAGCAGAATCGAGAGGAGCGAGGCGGCGAACTTCACCCCGTCGTAGATGAGCTGCGGGTGCGCCAGCGCGTAGGAGCCCGTGGCGGCCAGCGCGAGCAGGTAGTACTTCGGGACGTAGAGCAGGTAGTCGAGCGGGGCGGCGGGCGCGGCCAAAGCGGGCTCGCCGCCGCCGCCGAACGGGAGCAGGAAGCTCAGCCCGGCCCAGGCCGCCGTGACCCCCGTCAGGAGGAAGAGCGCCGAGTGCCTCAGCCACTCGCGCGCGGTCGGCCGCGCCGCGCGGCGCCGCCCCAGCGGCAGCCCCACGCCGCGCGCCGCGAAGGTCGTCATCTCCCGTAGGGTGTCAGACATAAAGGAAGGGGCTAGGGGCTAGAGGCTAGGGGCTAGTTGTAAAGCTGTATCACTAGCCCCTAGCCTCTAGCCCCTAGCCCCTGTTCTTAGAAGCTGCCGGGCGCGTCGGCGTCCGCGTGGCCGGCGGGCGAGTCGTCGCCGCCGTCGGGCGACTCGGTGTCGTGGATGTCGTCGTGGTCGTCGTGCTCGGCGTCGAAGCCGTGCGCCTGAAGCTCCTTGCCGGGCTTGAAGCGGATGGTCTTCCCCGAGGGGATGGCGACCTCCTCGCCCGTGCGCGGGTTGCGGCCGACCCCGCGCTTGCGCGGCTTGACGACGAAGACGCCGAAGCCGCGCAGCTCGATGCGCTCGCCGCGCGCCAGCGCCTCCTTCATCGAATGAAAGAGGGCGTCCACGGCCTGCTCGGCCTTCATCTTCGGCACGCCCGTCCGCTCGGCCACGCGGTTCACGATGTCGAGTTTAATCACGTCGCTCTAAGCCTCCGCTCCAGGCTCCTCCGACTTCGCGCGAGAGGATTTGTCTAAGGATGACAACAACTTACGTCTGGATAATAGAGACGGCGCGCGCGGGCTGTCAAGCATTTGGGGAGGCGGACGGTGGACGGCAGTCGGCGGCCGGTAGGAAAACCTTTTCAGCCGGCCGCCAGTGCGAACCCGGCGGCGCACGCCGGGCGGGGCCTGCCGCCCGCCGGCTGCCGGCCGCCGGGTACTTCCCCCTTTGACAACGCCCGAGGGCGGCGGCTAACCTCGGACTCTCGGGGGCGCGCGGCGTCGGACGACGCGCGGCGGGGGACGGCTCATGCTCTTCTTCGGAAGCAAAGGCGGGAAGGTGCCGGCGTTCGGCGACGTGCAGCCGGACGACGACCGCGACATAGAGGTGCGGCGGCTGCGCGACGAGTCGCGCACGCACTTCTGGGGCGAGGCGCGCCTGCTGTTCCGCGACCTCGTCTTCGCGCTGATGATTATGGCGCTCGTGCTCGTCTTCGTCGCGCAGCCCGTCAAGGTCGAGGGCACCTCGATGCTGCCGCGCCTGCACGACGGCGAGCGCATCTTCGTCAACAAGCTCATCTACTACGGCCTGCCCGACATCGAGCGCGGCGACATCGTCGTCTTCTGGTTCCCCAACGACCCCTCGAAGAGCTACATCAAGCGCGTCATCGGCCTGCCCGGCGAGACCGTGCAGATGAGGGGCGGCCGCATCTTCGTCAACGGGAAGGAGCTCCAGGAGCCCTACCTCGAACACTCCCTCAACGTCGCCGACAGCGACGGCGCGCCCGTCTACGTCAAGCCGCACTACTACTTCGTCATGGGCGACAACCGCGACAACTCCTCCGACTCGCGCACGTGGGGGCTCGTCCCCGAGAAGTACATCTACGGCAAGGCGCTCTTCCGCTACTGGCCGCTCTCGCAGGCCAGCGTCATCCGCCACGAGACCGAATACCCCGGCGTTCCCACCCACCGCCTGGAGCGGCTCGACGAGCCGGAATGAGCGAAAGGCAGCAGACGGTAGTCAGTAGACAGTAGGCGGCAGGCTCCGCCTTGACGAACGTTGACGCTGGTGACCGGGTGATTCGACCGACGAAGGTTTTCTACCGACTGCCGACTACCGTCTACTGTTTTTATGGACTGGCTGCGACCCCTGCTGTTGATGTTCTACGCGCCGGCGCGCGGGATGGCCGAGGTGCGCGACCGCGCGCCGCTGGGTCAGGCGGCGCTGCTGGCGGTGCTGTTGCAGGTGGCGCACGCGCTGCTCGGGCAGTGGCGCGAGCTGGCGGGGCTGGCGGCGCGCTTCGGCGCGTGGACGGCCGTCGGCGTCCTCTTCTCGTCGGCGGGCTCGGTGCTGCTGGTCGCGCTCGTCTACGTGCCGCTGGCGGTGTTTTTCGCCAACCTCTTCGAGCGGCGCGGCGGCTTCGGGCTGGTGCTGCGGCAGGAGTACGGGGCGGCGGCCTCGGCCATGCTCTACGCGCTGGCGGCGGCCTCCCTGGCGGCGCTGCCGTTGGCCTACTTCGACCAGGCCACGGGGCTGACCTCCTCCGTGCGCGACTCGCTCCAGGCGCTCAACGAGGTGATGCTGCGCGCCTCGCGCCCCGAGGGGCCGACGGACGAGGAGGCGCGCGCGCTGTGGGCGTCGCTCGGGGGCGTGCTGCCGCGCGCGGCGCTCGCCATCCTCATCCAGCCGCTCATCCTCTTCAGCCTGTGGGCCGTGGCGGCCGTGCGCGAGGTCTTCCGCGTCGCGTGGTGGAAGGCGGCGCTGGCGGTCGTCTTCAGCGCGGTGCTGATGATCCCGGCGCTGGCGCTCCTGCCCATCCTGAGCGCGCTGCTCGCGTCGCCCTTCCTCGTGCTGCTCGTCTTCTTCCTGGTGCGCTCCTACATCGGCGAGGCGACCCGCGCCCAGCGCGCCCGCGCCTCGTTCCGCCAGAACCTTGAGGCCGCCACGCTCAACCCGGCCGACGCCTCGGCGCACTACAACCTCGGGCTGCTGCACCAGCAGCGCAAGGAGTACGGGGAGGCGCGCGTGCGCTTCCTGCGCGCCGTCGAGGTCGACCCCGAGGAGACCGACGCGCACTACCAGCTCGGGCGCATCGCCCGCGCCGAGGGGCGGCTCCCCGAGGCCATCGCCCACTTCGGCGAGGCGGTGGCGCGCGACGACGCGCACGCGCAGCACGAAATCTGGCGCGAGGTCGGGGCGACCTACCTCGCCGCCGGCCAGTTCGGCGACGCGCGCGACGCGCTGGAGCGCTTCCTCGACCGCCGCCCGTCCGACCCCGAGGCGCTCTACCTGATGGGGCGCGCCGCCGCGGGGCTCGGCGACCCGCGCGGGGCGCGCGAGTGGATGCAGCGCTGCGTCGAGGCCGTGCGCACCGCGCCCGCCTACAAGTACCGCGCCGACAAGCGCTGGCTCAACGAGGCGCAGCAGTACCTGCGCACGCAGTCATGACGGCCGCCGCCCTTATGGGAGCACGAACGACGCCCGTGCCCAGAGTCTTCTACGCGCTCGCGCTCGGCGTGGGGCTCTTCGGCCTGCCGTTCGTGCTCGCGCTGGCCAGCCACGTGGTGACCTACGCGCTGGCCGACTACCTGCGCGGCCTCCCGCCCGGCAGCTACGACGGCGAAATCATCGCCGGGGCCGTCATCGCCGCCTTCCACGCGCTGCTCGGCGGGGCGTTCGGGGCCGTGTGGCCGGAGGTCGGCTGGCGCTGGGGCGTGTGGCTGACGGCGCTGCCCATCTGCCTCGCCTCGTTCGTCGCGCCCGACGCCGCGACTTTTCTGGCGTGGGCGGCGCTGACGCTGCTGCCGGCCTGCGGGGCCGCGCAAGCGGCGGCGCGGCTGCACCTTTCTTACGTCGAGGCGGGATGAAGCGGGGGACAACTCGGTCTATGTCTAAAAGGGAAACGAAACCGGCGCTGCTCGTGCTCGAAGACGGGCGCGCCTTCCGCGGGCGCGCGTGGGGCGCCGAGGGCGAGGCGTGCGGCGAGGTGGTCTTCAACACCTCGATGTCGGGCTACCAGGAGGTTTTGACCGACCCCTCGTACGCGGGGCAGGTCGTCTGCATGACCTACCCGCTCATCGGCAACTACGGCGTGAACGCCTCGGACGCGGAGTCGGCGCGGCCGTGGGTCGAGGGCTTCGTCGTGCGCGAGGCGAGCCGGCTGGCGTCGAACTGGCGCTCGGAGGAGACGCTGGACGACTACCTGCGGCGCTGGAACGTGCCGGCCGTCGAGCGCGTGGACACGCGCGCCCTCGTCCGCCACATCCGCGACAAGGGCGCGATGCGCGCCTGCATCTCGTCGGTAGACCTCGACGAGCGGAGCCTGCTGGAGAAGGCGCGCGCGTCGGCGCCGATGGAGAACAGGGAGCTGGCGAGCGCGGTGACGACCGCCGCGGCCTACGAAATCCCGGCCGAGGGCGGCGAGCGCTTCCGCGTCGTCTGCTACGACTTCGGCGTGAAGCGGAACTCGCTGCACGAGCTGGCCGCGCTCGGGTGCCGCGTGACGGTCGTGCCGTCCTCGACGCCCGCGGCGGACGTCATGGCGATGCGCCCCGACGGCGTCTACCTCTCGAACGGGCCGGGCGACCCGGCCTCGATGTCGGACGTGGTGGCGGAGATACGCAGCCTCGTCGGCGGGGGCGTGCCGACCTTCGGCATCTGCTTCGGGCACCAGCTCCTCGGCCGCGCCTTCGGCGGCGAGACCTACAAGCTGCGCTTCGGCCACCGCGGCGGCAACCAGCCGGTGAAGGACCTGGCGACGGGGAAGGTCGAAATCACCTCGCACAACCACGGCTTCGCCGTCAGCCGCGAGAGCCTGCCCGCCGAGGTCGAGGTCACGCACGTCAACCTCAACGACGGCTGCGTCGAGGGGATGCGCCACAAGAGCCTGCCCGTCATCTCCGTCCAGTACCACCCCGAGGCCGCCCCCGGCCCCCACGACGCCGAACACCACTTCCGGCGCTTCGTCGAGCTGATGGAGGGGGAAGGGACTAAACGGTAGGCAGTAGTCGGTAGTCGGTAGAAAACAGGAGCGGCGTGTCCCGGCCGGTGGCCGAAGACGCGCCGCTTGTTTCTTTCCACCGACTACTGTCTGCCGGCTTAGCTCTGCAAGAGCCTGTCTATCGTCTGGACGAGGGCGACGAAGTCGGAGGTCTTGCTCTGGTAGATTTTGACGCCCGTCTGGGCGGCGTGTCGGCGCCGCGGGCCGGAGCTTTCGAGCGAGAAGAGGAGGACGGGCGTGGTGGGGTCCAGCTCGCGGAGGTCGCGGCAGAGTTCCAGGCTGTCGGCGTCGATGTAGGTGTCGTTGAGGATGTAGAGGTCGAAGCGGTCGGTCGCGGCCAGCTTGAGGCAGTCGGCGGCCGTCTGCACCGACTCGACCTCGTAACCCTTGCGCGTGAGCATGAGGGCGATCAGGTCGCCGACATCCCGGTTCGACTCGGCGCACAGAATGCGCCTCTTTCCTTCTGGCATGCGGACACACCCCGACGAGAGAGTTCGGAGAAAGGGGAAACGGGCGAGGGGAACTACAGGGGAAGCCTAAATGTAAACGCCGTGGCAGCCTCAGTCAAGGCTTCTCGGCCCCGCCGGTGCGGTGCGGGCGGGCGGCCTTGCCCGAGAGGATGGAGTTGACGGTGTGGACGATTTCGAAGAGGTCGTCGGGCTTGTTCAGGTAGGCCGAGGCCCCGGCCTCCAGCGCCAGCTCGCGGTCGCGCGCGAACGCCCGCGCCGAGAAGAAGAGGATGGGGGTGCCCGGCGTCATCTCGCGCAGGCGCTTGCAGAGCTGGAGCGCCGTCCCGTCGATGTAGTCGTCGTCGAGCATGTAGAGGTCGAAGCCGCCCCCGCCCGCCAGCCGCACGCACTCCGCCAGGGTCCCGGCCGAGACGACCTCGTGCCCCTGGCGTTCGAGCAGCACGGTGACGAGCCGGCACGTGTCTTCGTGCGGCTCCGCGCAAAGGACGCGCCTGGGGGGGTACGGCATCGGGGGAACTCCTTGTTGTCCTTTGAACTGAGTGGGCGAAGTCGGGAAGCTGGCGATTCACATCCCAGCTCTGGCGGTTCCGCGGTCCGTACGGGGGAAGACAGAAAAACCGCTGAGGCCGACTTGAGACGGCAGACATTAAGCCTCAAACCGATAGTTTTATCAAGCTAAAAAAGGAGACTCACAGTGAAAAAAACCTCAACACCTTACTGGAAGAATGGCTGGGAGACGGGGAACTCTCAGAAAAGAGCCTAGTCGTCTACCGGTGCACGGCGCGCATGATTGAGCGTTCAGGTCTCACGCTGGACGACTTCAACGAACCCGGGCGCTGCCAAGAGAAGTTTACAGCCGCGGTCTGCAAACCGAGCTGGACGAACCAAACGATTGCCTCACACCTGCTACGCTTCTGCGCGTTCGGCAATTGGCTTGCTCACCAGCACTACACCCACGCTCGACACCGGCCTCTAAAGAAGCTCAAGCGCCGGCCGCAGCAGAAAGAGTTCCCCTCGGACGGGGAGATTTCCGGGCTGCTGCGCATCCTGCGCGACAAATACGAGCGCGCGGGGCGCACGCCCAACCGGCAGCGCGCGTACGGCAAGAACTATCTGATCACCGCGCTACTGGTCGAGACGGGCGCGCGCATCGGTGAAATCTCCCGGCTCGAACTCCAAGACATCATCGAGCGGCGCGCGGGCAAAGAGACGCACCACGCGATTTTTCTCCGAGGGACGAAGAGCGACGCGGCCGAGCGGGCCGTGATGATTCCCAAAATTCTCTACGACGAGCTGCACCGCTACTGCGAGCGCTGGCAGTTACGCGGCCGGGTCTTTCTCTCACGGACCGGCAAAGAGTTGCCAGAGCGCACCTACGGCCACTGGCTCACCCACTTCTGCGAAGAGCTTGAGCTGAGCTGTCACGTCTCGCCTCACACCTTCCGCTACCGCTTCATCGTGAAGCTAATCGCACAGGGCAAATCGGCGCTCGAAGTGATGTCGCGCGTCGGTCATACCGACGTGCAGATGACGGTTTACTACTTCAACCAGGTCAGAAGGCTCATGCCGTGGGTCGAGGTGAACGGAGACATCGCCCTGCTACAGAGCAGAAAAAGATTCTGGCAGGGGCGCAGGAGGGAGGAGTAGCAAATGCTAAAGCAATCACTGAGCTATCAGGCCGAGACATTGTGGCTCCGCCTCCGCGACGCCCAGGCCGAGGCCGAGGCCGGGCAGGACTGGGGGCGGGCTTTGCGCATCGAGCAAATCAGCGAGCGCGCATGGTGGCGGATGATGCGCCGGATGAACCTCGCACGCCGGCCGCGGAGGAGGTAACTCGAATGCGAAGAATCAGCTTCTTTCTCTCCATCGTGTGGCGTCCCACGTGGCCGCCGCCGGACGCGAGCTGGTTTGAAGCCCACTGGACATACCGGCTTCAAATAAAAACCGCCTGGGAAGTCTCGGGCGTGCTCTACGGCAGGGGCTGAACATCAGCGCGCCGTGGCGCTCCATTTCATTCCGCGCCGGCGCTGGCGTCGCTCGCTCCGCTCGCGCCGGCGCGGGGCGGGCTGCGTGTGCGCGCGCGTCGTCAACGATAATGCGGAATTATGTGTCCGCTCCGCTGGGCTGCGCCCTGACGCTACGCCGTCGTCGGCGCTCTCGCGCCTCCGCCGCACATAATTCGCATTATCGTACGCCGCGCGCTGATGCCGGCGGCGCGGGCCGCGTCGGGTTGCCCCTCGCGCGCTCGCCGAGCCTCGCGCGCGCACCACAGGGGCGGCGCAAAAAACGCGCCGCCAGCACGCGCGGTGCCGACGGCGCAGCAGCTCCCGACGGTGAATCCTCGACGACAGCTCCGACCTTGGCCGACGCTGAATGAGAGAAACAAACTGTACGTTAAAATTTAACGTACCAGCGTCGACGCCATCAGCTCCTCGACCTCGACCAGCTCACAAATAAAAAAAGTGCAGGTGCCGCGCGCGTTGAGCATCTGCCGAAAAATGCGCCACAGGTCAAATATGAGCGAAATAAAAGCTCTCCACAGAGCGGCGGCCGTCGCGCCTCGGCGCGGGCTCGCGGTCGCAACTCGATTTAGAAAATTAAGAATGAATTAAAAATCAACTTCTCTACGGCGTTGCTACGGAGCGGGAGCGGCGCGGCATGGAGAATTTGAGTCGAAATCGCAAATTTTCAGGTCTTTTTGCAAATCCCTTCCATACTTTGAAAAACGCAGCAGCAGCAGCTCCTCCAGCTCTCCAGCTCGACCAGGCGGAGTAGACCAGGCGCACTGGACAGGCAGCAGCTCGCGCAGCTCCAGCTCGACCGCCGCAGCTCACAGCTCCGCCGGCCGCGGAGGAGATCGCGCTCGACCAGCTCCGGCGCGCTCAGCTCCTAGACCTCGACCACAGCTCTCCACCAGCGCAGCTCTCCCTCGACCATTGACAGCCCGGCCGTTGGTGCTATCCTTCAACCGCGCGCCGTCCCTGGCATTAGAGCAGCCCAGGGACGGCCTTTCTCTTTTGCCAGCCAGACGAGCGCGCCTCAACGCTCCCATGTTCGAGTACGCCGCCACACTTATTAGCATCGTTGACGGAGACACGTTGAAGCTGGAAGTAGACCTCGGCTTCCATGTGCGGGTGCGTGAAGTGTTCCGGCTTGCTCGGCTCAACTGCCCTGAACTGCTCACGCTCGAAGGTATGAAGGCTCGTCTCTTTGTCGCTGGTGTGCTCTCGAAGGCCACAGCGCTGAGAGTGACGACCAGGCGCGCAGAGAAGTACGGCCGCTGGTTGGCAGAGCTGGATTACCAGACGAAGGAAACCGGCGCTCAGTGGCACAACCTCAACTCGCTACTGCTCAGCAGCGGCCACGCCAAGCCGTTCAAGCCGTAGCCCAATCAGAAGGAGGCCACATGGCAAAAGTGAACGGCCCGCTCATGTCGATGGAAGCAAGCGGCACCATCGGCAACACCATCACCTTCGACCGCCGGGGCTTCGTGCGGACGCGGGTGATTCCGACCAACCCCAAGAGCGACGCGCAGGGCAACGTCCGCCAGATGCTTCTGGCCGTGCAGAAGACACTGACGCTGCTCGGCGCGGCCGCCATCGCCGCGGTGAAGACGCTCGCGCCCGTCGCCTACCGCTGGAACTCCTACCTGCTCTCGCAGGTCATCGGCCCCGGCTCCGAGACCTTCGAGGCGTCGCGCGCGGCCTTCGCCGCGCTGGCCGCCCCCGACCGCGCCAACTGGGAGACGCGCGCCGCGGCGCTCGGCATCACCCAGCAGACCATCCCCTACGCGAGCGACGACCCCATCTCGCCGGGCCTCGCGCTGTTCGCCGTCTCGCGCGCGCTCTTCAACCTCGGCCTCAACGTGGCGGCGGGCACGCCGGCCGCCGCCAACTACGACGCCTGGGGCGATTACTTCGAGTCGTAACCACGGCTCCGGCCATCAACACAGAAGGGGCAGCGGCCATCCGCTGCCCCTTCACAACACGAGGAGTCAACCATGCCAGCCAGACGCACCTTCGGGGCCGCGCGCTTCCGCGGCCCGGTTCAGTTCGATGGCGGCGCGACCAGCCAGGGGCGGCCCGTCCCGGCCTTCAAGGAGTATGTCGCGCTGCTCACACAGGAGGGCAATAACCCGCCCGTCGCCAACGTCATCCGCAACACGCTCGGCTTCACGCCCATCTGGAAGCGCAGCGGCGTCGCGTTGGAGAACGACCCCGCGGCCGAGCCCGGGCGCTACTACTTCAACTTCCCGGGGCTAGCCCAGTCCAAATTCTTCGCCCCGAGCTTCCGCTACCTGGCCTCGAACGGGGCGATGAACGACTGCCGGGTCGAGTACAGCGCCCCCGGGGTGCTGGAGGCTGAAGTTGCAGTTGAAATCTATGCCCTCCAGGGCGACGACTCGTTAATCAACACGCCGTTCGAAATCCGCGTCTACCCGTAGGGGAAGGGTGCCATGCGCACGCCACACTCTTACCGCCGCCACCGCGCGCGCTGCACGGCGACCCGTTCGCTGCGCAGCGCCGCGCTGGCGCTCTCCATCGTCACGCTGCCGCGCGTCGCCAGCTTCATCGAGCACGGGACCTTCACACACGCCGCCTTGCGCGAGCTGCTCCAGTCGCTCTGCGTCGCCGCCCTCATGGTGATGTTCAACTACATCCAGCGCCTGAGGGCGGACGACGAGCGCGGCCCCGGAGCTGCGCGGGCTCGACGGCGCCGCCGCCGGCAGCAGGAGGAAGGCCACCCGAGCCGGGAGCCGTGAGGCCGCGCGCCCCCTCGACCTCGCATCGTGGCGCGCTCGTGTGCTCGCTTCGCTGCGCGCCTCGCGCCCCGGCGCGCGGTGCCCTTCTACAGATGGCCCCGCCCGCCGCGGCTGCGGCGCTGGCGCGCCTTTGGCCTCCCCCCACCGCCGCGAGGCGCGGCGCTCGCGCTCCCGCGCTCGGCTCCCCGCGCGCCGCGCCTCCGTTGGCCTATCGGGCACCACCCGCAAAAAAGAGATTGACCCTCACAACCGAAGGGCGTAGATTGCGCAGCACGTCCCGGCCGCCACCGCTGGACGGAACATCCCGCCGCGCTAGTCATGCTCGAACGATAGCTACGGGCGAGTATTGATGAACGCGGGCCGTGCAACTCGTCGCGCGGCGGGATTCACACTCACATTGCACCCCTTCAAGCACAGGAGGGCAGCATGCCGCGTCACACACATCTCCGCCTTATCACGCCTTCCAACAGCGCGCGCGAGCAATTAACCTGCATCGAGCAAGAAAATAATCAGGTCAATTGGGGTGAGAGTCCCGCGAAAATAAGCAACCAAATTATCGGGCGGGTTCGGGGCGGGGCGGGTCCGGGCGGGCGGGGGCGGCGGGCGGGGGCGCGGGGGCCTGCGCGCCGGCCGTGACCTGCGCCCCGGCGGTGACGCCGGGCGTCTCGGCGGCGGGCGTCTCGGCCGGCTTCAGCAGCTCGGCGACGAGGCCGGCGCTGCCGCGGTGTTCGAGCCAGTGGCGGTAGGTGACGGTCAGGACGGCGATGACGGGGATGGCGAGGAAGATGCCGGCCACGCCCGCCAGCTCGTGCCCGGCGAGGATGGCGAGGATGACGGCGAGCGGGTGGAGGTGAATCCCACTGCCGATGAGGCGCGGGTAGAGCACGTAGTCCTGCACGATGCGCAGCACGCCGAGGAAGAGGAGGACGACGAGCGCCTTCGTCCCGCCGTCGAACCCGGCGACCGTCCCGGCCAGCACCGCGACGACCACGGGGCCGAGCAGCGGGATGAACTCCAGCATCCCGGCGACGAGCCCCAGCACCAGCGCGTAGCGCACGCCGAGGAGGGCGAAGGCCGCGGTGCAGACGATGCCGATAATCAGGCACGCGGTGAGCTGCGCGCGGATGTAGGCGGCGAGCGTCGAGTTGATGTCCTGGAACAGCTCGTCGCCGCGCCAGCGGATGCGCCCCTGCGGCAGCATCATCAGCGCCGAGCGCCGGAAGCTGTCGGCGTCCTTCAGGAAGAAGAAGGCGAGGATGGGGATGAGGACGAGGTAGGGCAGGTAGCCGAGCAGGTTGATGGCGCTCGTGAAGCCCTCGCCGGTGACGTACTTGCCGGCGTCGCCGATGGCGTCCGAGACGGCCTTGTTGGCCGTGTCGCGCACGGCGCGCGGGAGGTTCAGCTCTTCGAGCACCTGGTTCAGGCGCTCGGCGCGCTTGCGCGCGTTGGTCAGGTAGTCGGGCGCCTGCTGCGCGATCTCGGCCATCTGCGAGCCGAGGCGCGGCGTGAGCACCCACGCGCCCAGGCCCAGCGAGCCGAAGATGAGGGCGTAGACGAGGGCGATGGCGGCCGTGCGCGGCAGCAGCCGCGGCTCGCCGTCGCGCGCGCGCCGCGCGAGCCCCTTGCGCACCAGCTCGATGAGCGGCGAGATGAGGTAGGCGAAGAAGATGGCGAGGACGACGACGAGCAGCACGCCCGTCAGCGCGTAGAAGACCCAGCGCACCGTCTCGAACAGGTAGTGGATGACGAGGACGAGGACGGCGACCCACAGCAGCGAGCGCGAGGCGAGCCGCAGCACGACGCGCGTGCGCTCCTCCGTGAGCGCGAGCGCCGCGGCCGCCTCCTCGTCGCCGGCCGACTCCGGCCGGACGGTTGTTTTCTGTTTCGCCAAAGTCTTCAGTCTTCCACCCCGCGCCGCCGGAATTTACGCCCGTGAGTCTGAGGGACGCCCCATGATGCACCAAACGGGCGCGGGCCGTAAACCGTCAACCGCGACAGGGGAGGGCCGCCCCCTCCTGTCGCGGTTGACGGTCTACGGCCCGCGCCCGCCGTGCGTCAGTTCTCGTAGTCGCTGTAGTCCTCGTCGGCCTCGCGCTCTTTGATGCCGGCGGGCTCCCAGACGAGGCCGCGCCACTCGTCGGTCTCGCCGATGAGGTGGAGCGCGGCGAGCGGCTGGACGGGGTTGCGCTCGAGGCGGAGCACTTCGGCCACCGCTTCGAGCGTGCGCCCCTCGGCGTCGGGCACGATGAGGTGGACGCGGCTGCCGACGTCGGGCAGGCGTTCGAGGTGGACGAGCGCGCCCTGCGGGCCGATGTTCTCGGTCTCGCCCTCGACGACGACGTGCTCGCCCGAGCGCTCGTCGTCCCACTCGGCGCGCACGCTGATGTGAACCATGTAGCGGGGGCCTGTGCGCTGCTCAACGAAACTTGCGGACATCCGGGGCATCCTCCGTTCGAAAGGCGAAATTCTCTCCGCTTACAAATAAACTGCTAAAGGGGGCGGAATCGAAGAATAGTAGTCAGTGACGCGATGTGCAAGTTTTAGTCGGTCAACAGCTCAGCCAGGCGCAGCGGCTCGTTGCCCTGCTCGCGGTTGAGCACCACCATCAGTGTATGCGCCAGCACCTTGCGCAGCAGCCGCGAGGAGAGATGCCACAGGTCGCGCGCCCAGACCCGCTTGACCGAGAGCCGCCCGCAGAGCTGAGAGAAGACGGTCTCGATCCGGTAGCGGATGCGCGTCAGGCGGCGGCTGCGTTCGGGCGTCGGGTCGCTGGCCCTCTTCTTGAAGGGCGCCAGCAACTCGACGCCCCGCCCCCGCAGCCACCCGGCCAGCTCCGGCGCCCAGTAGGCGCGGTCACCGAGGCAGACGCCCGCCGTCTGGTCCGTCAACTCCTCCACCACCGTCAGGTCGGCCGCCCCGGCCGGCGCCACGCTGAGGCGCGTCACCACCCCGGGCCAACAGACGCGGGCGTGGAGGCGGAAGCCGTAGATGGTCGCCCTCGCCGCGTGATCCGGCCCGTAGCCGGCCTCGCCGCGGAAGCGGGGGCAAGAAGGGGCGCGGCCGAAGCGGCAGACCGAAAGGGGGAAGCTGTCGGCCATCGCCCACCGCGGGTCGCAGCCCGTCCGCCCGAGCAGCCGCTGCCAGAGTCTTTCCTTGACGCGCCACAGGTTCGCGGCCTGGCGCGCGAACGTCGTGCGGTGCACGCCGGCGAGTCTGGGGAAGAAGTGTTGGTAGTGACGGCGGAAGTAGGCGAAGACCTCCGCGTCGCGGTCGAGCCCGAGGTGCTCGCCGACGACCTCGATGGTCAGCACCTCGGCATCGGCGAGGGCGGGGCGCGGCCCGCGCCGGCGCAGCCGCCCGGGCGCGGCCTGCGGCAAAGTGTCGTCAACGAGGCAGAAGACGGCTATAATGAGCGAGTCCAAGTCCACACCAGACCTCCTAGACGGATAGTTCAGCGACTTCCATTAGAAGGCCGGTGGGCTTGGACTTTCAACTTTTCAAACAACTAAAACTTGCACATCGCGTCAGTGGAAAAACCTTTTCTCGTCCGCGCGGCCCTCGAAACGGCGTCGACGCGCGAAAGGCGGGGCCCGGCCGACTACCGTCTGCCGTCCACTTCCTAATCTTCGTCCGTCCGCAGCTTCTCCAGCACGGAGAAGTCTTCGAGCGTGCTCGTGTCGCCGTGCGCGGAGCCGGAGGTGGCTATCTCGCGCAGGAGGCGGCGCATGATTTTGCCCGAGCGCGTCTTGGGGAGCGAGTCGGTGAAGCGTATCTCGTCGGGGCGGGCGAGCGCGCCTATCTCGCGCGCGACGTGGCGGCGCAGCTCCTCCCTCAGCTCGTCGGTCGCCTTGCGCTCGCCTTCGAGCGTGACGAAGGCGACGATGCCCTGGCCCTTCATCTCGTCGGGGCGGCCGACGACCGCCGCCTCGGCCACCGCCTCGTGCGAGACGAGCGCGCTCTCGACCTCCATCGTCCCCAGGCGGTGGCCCGAGACGTTAATCACGTCGTCCACGCGCCCCATGATCCAGAAGTAGCCGTCCGCGTCCTTGCGCGCGCCGTCGCCCGCGAAGTAGACGCCGTCTATCTCGTCGAAGTACTGCTTGCGGTACCGCTCGTCGTCGCCCCAGATGGTGCGCAGCATCGAGGGCCACGGCCGCTTGACGACGAGGTAGCCACCCTCGTTCGGCCCGGCCTCCTGCCCCGACTTCGACATGACGGCGGCCTCGACGCCGGGGAGCGGGCGCGTGGCGGAGCCGGGCTTGGTCGGCGTCGCGCCCGGCAGCGGCGCGATCATGATGGCGCCCGTCTCGGTCTGCCAGAAGGTGTCCACGATGGGGCAGCGCCCCTTGCCGATGATTTCGCGGTACCACATCCACGCCTCGGGGTTGATGGGCTCGCCCACGGTGCCGAGCAGGCGAAGGCTTGAGAGGTCGTGGCGGAGCGGCCAGTGCTCGCCCCACTTGGTGAAGGCGCGGATGGCCGTCGGCGCGGTGTAGAAGATGCTGACGCGGTGGCGCTGGATGATGTCCCAGAAGCGGTCGGGCTCGGGGTGGTTCGGGGCGCCCTCGTACATCAGGACGGTCGCGCCGTTCGAGAGCGGGCCGTAGACGACGTAGCTGTGGCCGGTCACCCAGCCGATGTCGGCCGTGCACCAGTAGACGTCCTCGTCCCTGAGGTCGAAGACCCATTTGGTCGTGAGGTGCGTCTGGAGGAGGTAGCCGGCCGTCGTGTGCAGGATGCCTTTGGGCTTCCCCGTCGTCCCCGACGTGTAGAGGATGTAGAGCGGGTGCTCGCTGTCGAGTTCCTCCGCGGGGCACTCGTCGGCGACGGTCTGCATGACCTCGTGCCACCAGTAGTCGCGCCCCATCTGCATGTGGACTTTACTGCCCGTGCGCCTGAAGACGATGCAGCCCTTGACGCTCGGCGTGTGCTTCATCGCCTCGTCCGCGATGTCCTTGAGCCGCACCTCCGAGCCGCGGCGGTAGCCGCCGTCGGCCGTGACGACGAGCTTGCAGCCCGCGTCGTTGATGCGGTCGACGAGCGCCTGCGAGGCGAAGCCTCCGAAGATGACCGAGTGCGTGGCGCCGATGCGCGCGCACGCGAGCATGGCGACGGCCAGCTCCGGCACGAGCGGCATGTAGAGCGCGACGCGGTCGCCGCGCTCCACCCCGGCGCGCTTGAGGACGTTGGCGAAGCGCGAGACCTCGCGGTGGAGCTGCTGGTAGGTGAGCGTGCGCTGCTCGCCCGGCTCGCCCTCCCAGACGATGGCGGCCTTGTTGCGCCGCCACGTCGAGAGGTGGCGGTCGAGGCAGTTGTAGGCGGCGTTCGTCTTCCCGCCGACGAACCACTCGGCGTGCGGCGGCTCCCACTTCAGCACGGTGTCCCACTTCCTGAACCAGTGCAGCTCGGACTCGGCGAGGCGCGCCCAGAAGGCTTCGGGCGCGTCCGACGCCTCGCACCTGAGCGCCTCCAGCTCCTCCATTGACTTGACGTGGGCGCGCTCCGAGAACTCGGGCGGCGGCGGGAACACGCGCTCCTCGTGCAGGACGGACTCGATGTTGGTCGTGGGTGTAGACATCCCGCGTGCGACTCTCCCTCCGAGGTTTTCGTCCTGTGTATCAGAAAAGTCGTGCGTGCGGCAAGCAATCTCCGGTCGTGCGTCAAAAAGAAGACGGCGGGGGCCCGGCCCCCGCCGTCTCCCGCTTCCCCGTTCCTAACGGCCGAAGCGTTCGAGGTATTCGCCGGACGAGATGAACGCCCTGACCATCTCGGCGCGGACGTAGTCGCCGCCGAACTCTTCGAGCTTCGAGAGCCAGAAGCGCCACCCGCCGAAGTCGCGGTCGGGCGCGTCGTCCGGGTTGCGCCGCAGGTAGCCGAAGTACTGCATCAGCACGAACGCCTTCCCCTTCTCGGCCGCCGCCAGCTCCGCGTCCTCGGCCACGGCCCTGAGCGCCTGCGCGCGCGTCTTCGCGCCCGACCTCAGCTCCGCGGCGAGCGCGTCGCGCTCGGCCGCCGAGAGCGCGCCGCCGGCGTTAGCGTTGAGCGCCCCGACGAACTGCTCGGGCGGGAGCGACGGCGGGTAGAGGGACTGGAAGCGCTCGCCCGCGACCAGCGCGTCGAAGTAGGCGCGCTTGTTCTGTTCGAGAGCCGTCTGCCAGCCTTCCGGCCCCACGACCACGCCCGCGCCGAGCCGCCGCACGGCGTCCAGTATCTCCGCGCGCGTGACGGGCACGGGCCTGCCCGCGAGGTCGCCGAACGCGACCTTGTTCGCGCGGTAGGCGAGGTAGCCCGTCTCCTGAAACTCGATTGACAGGAAGAAGGCCGCCGAGACGTTGACGCGCCTGACCTCGCGGCAGGCGGCGTCGGCGCCGCAAGACTCTATCTCCTTCGTCCAGTGGTCACGGCCGGAGGCGTCGGGCTCGCGCCCGAGGAAGTCGCGGTAGTGCTGCGCGACGAAGTCGCCCGGGTTGGCAATCTGCACCGGCTGCGGGGTCGCCACCGGGGTCGGGACGGGCGTCGGCGCTGGAGTCGGGACGGGGGTCGGGATAGGCGTCGCAATCGGAGTCGGCTCCGGCGTCGGGACGGGAGTCGGCGTCGGGGTGGAGACAGGCGTCGGCGTCGGAGTAGACACGGGAGACGGGGTAGGCGTAGGCGCCGGCGTCGGGGAAGGAGTAGGAGTCGGCGTCGGCGTCGGCACCGGCGTGGGCTCCGGCGTCGGCAGCGGGGTCGGACTGGGCGCCGGAGTCGGAGTCGGGGCTGGCGTCGGGGTCGGCGTCGGGGCGCCGGCCACGTTGATTGTGACGATGTTCGAGAGGGCGCCGCGGCCATCGTCGTCGACGGCGTAGGCGCGCACGCGGTACGTGCCCGCCGGCGCGTTCGACCAGGTGGCCGAGTACGGGGCGGTCGTGTCCGTGCCGATGGAGAAGCCGGAATCCGCGTCGTAGAAGTCTACACGGCTGACGGTGCCGTCCCTGTCCGTCGCGTCGGCCGTGAAGGTGATGCTGGCCGGGGCGGTGAACGTCGCCCCGCTGGCCGGGCCGGTGATGGACACCTCGGGCGAGGCGTAGTTGACGACGACGGTCACTATCTCGGACGACGTCCGCAGCCCGCGGTCGTCGTAGGCGACGGCGAACAGGCCGTAGACGTCCGGCGTGACGTTCGTCAGCGAGGCGCCGTAGGGCGCGGTCGTGTCGGTGCCGACGAGCGTGGTCGTCCCGCGCCTGTTGTAATAGAACTCGACCCTGGAGACGGCGCCGTCGTCGGCGGCGTCGGCGTCCACCGCCACCGTCGAGCCTTTCAGAAACTCCGCGTTCGGCCGCGGGCTGGTGATGGCGACCGTCGGGGCTTTGTTGACGGGGGCGCCCCCCGGCGAGGTGTCGATGGCGTAGAAGTAGGAGTAGACGTTCGTCGAGCCGTCGCCCAGGATGTCCGTGGCGACGTAGGCCGTCTGGCCGTCCGGCGTGAAACGCGCGCGCGAGATGGGGAAGAGCTGCCCGTACTCGCCGAAGCCCTGCTCGAACGGCAGCAAGACCTTCCACAGGGGCTGGCCGGTGGCCGGGCTCACGGCGACGAAGAAGCTCGACTCCCTGTAAGAGATGCGCCCGCCCATCAGGACGAGGTCGTTCGCCGGGCTGACGACGGGGTCGTAGAGTTCTTCGCCCTCGGTGTAGCGCCACCTGACCGTCCCGTCGGGGTTGACGGCGAGCAGCCGCGCCCCGTTCTTCACCATGTAGACGGTGCCGTCGGCGCCGACGTCGGGCGTGGATTGCGCGTTGCCGGGGAACTCGTAGAGGTTCCACAGTTGCTTGCCCTGCGGGTCGAAGGCGCCCAGGCTTTTGCCGACGCCCGTGGGGAACGTGCGGGCGTAGACGTTCCCGTTAGGCCCGAGGGCGACCTGCTGCGCCTCGTCGGGGGAGAAGGCCCGGGCGCTCCAGCGCCAGTCGCCGCCGAGGGTGTAGGAGTTAATCTTCTCTTCCCAGTTGAACCCGAAGTAAAGGTGGCCGGCGGCGTCGAAGACTATCTCCTGTCCCCGCTCCGAGCCCCAACGCTCGTAGAACCTCCCGCGCTGGTAGAGCAGGTTGCCCGCGGGCGAGAGCGCGAATAGGCCGATGCCTTCTATCTCGGCGACCGAGTAGACGTTGCCGTCGGGGCCGACGCTCGGGCCGGCGATGATGGTGCCGCCCGTCTGCCTGAAGACCCACCTCTCCGTGCCGTCGGGGTTGACGGCGTGAATCGCGCCGACGTTGCCGAGCGTGCCGTCCGGCCTCGGGACGAGCGACGCGACGTAGATCGTGCCGTCCGCGCCGACCGAGACGGGCCCGTAAGCGCCCCGCAGTCCCGCGCGATAAATCCACTTCAGAGCGCCGCCCGGGGTGAGCGCGTAGAGGTTGCCGCCGACGTCGTTCAGGTAGACCGTGCCGTCCGCGCCGACCGCCGAGCGCGTGATGACGTAGTCGGAATCCACCGTGAAGCGCCACCTGACGCGGTCGGCCTGCGCGGGGCGCGGAGTGACCTCAAGCGGCGTCGGGTCGCTCGCCACGCCGCCCTGCACGACCTGCACCGGGACGACGCCGGTCGGCGTGGCCTCCGCGACGTAGGCGGCAATCAGCGTGTCGCTCCAACGCGAGACGACGGCCGTCGCGCCGCCGATTTCGACCCTGCCCCCCTGCCGCGTGGCGCCGAAGCCCGTGCCGTTAATCAGGACTCGCCCGCTGCGCGTCGCCGCGGCGGCCGACAGCGACGTAATCTGCGGCGCCGCGACCGCTCCGGCGGCCTGACCCGCGTACGCGGCGCCCCCGCCGCCCGCCGCGTGGGCCGTCGCCCACACGCCGTAGGAGCCCAACGCGACGACGGCCGCGAGCATTACCGCGCGGCCGACTACGGACTGTCGGGAGGCGGGCCGAAGTTTGGCGAGGGGATTGGGGCGCGAGGCAGACATCGAGAACTCCTTGAATAACTGAGAAAGCGGTGCAGGCGTCCCCGCCAACAAGCGGAGAAGGCGCGCAAGTGACAGGGGTCGCCATGCAACAGTGCGCGAAACCGCCCGCGAAATACATGCGGCGGCGCGGGCCCGGCCTTCTACGAATCAGGGAGTAAAGTGGTTTGAGTCGAAAGACGGAGACCAGCATTGGACGAGGGGCGGCCGCTTTTAGTTGCTTGAGGGGGACTTGATTCGTCAGGCCGGCGCGCGCCTTCGGAAAACCCGCGGGGGCGGGGACACACAATCTCCGCGGGGCGAGGCCGAGTCGTTAACCTGTTTACACCGCGCGCGCGCCGATTGTATTGTTGCCGCGCGGAACGCGGCCCTCATCACCTTCGCCCGAGGAGCGCACGGATGGCTCAAGACTTCAAAATCCTCCCCGTCTTCATCAGCTCCACCTGGCTCGACCTGCGCCCCGAGCACGAGGCCGCCGAGGGCGCCGTCAACTCGATGCGCGAGACGAAGTACGTCGGCATGAAATACTTCGGCGCGCGCGACGAGGACACGCGCCAAGCCTCGCTCGACGAGGTCGACCGCAGCCGCGTCTACGTCGTCATCGTCGGCGGCCGCTACGGCTCCGGCATCACCGAAGCGGAATACGACCGCGCCTCGGCGCGCGGCCTCCGCCGCTTCGCCTACTTCAAGTCGGACGCGGCCGTCCCCGCCGACGAGCGCGAGACCGACCCCGAGCTTGTGGCAAGGCTCGACGCCTTCAAACGCAGGCTCCGCGACGCGCACACCGTCAAAGAGTTCGACACGCCGGGCGGCCTCGCGGCCCTCCTCACGGCCGACCTCCACCGCTGGCTCTTCGACGAGTACCTGACCCCGAAACTTCAAGGCGCGCTCCGCGGCGAAGGCGGGCCGTCGAATTTTATGAGCAACGCCTTGCTATTGCGCGAGAGATAGGCGACCGCCTCGGTGAGGGGAGTATGCTTTTCAACATCGGCTTTGTACTCAACAAACTCGGCGGCCGCGCAAAAGCTATCGCTCACATCGAAGCGGCGCTTGAGATTTTTGAGCAGATTGAGTCGCCGTATGCCGAAAGGGCGCGGGCGATACTTGAACAGTGGCGCGGGGAGGCGTAGCGAGAAGGTCGGAGGGGAAGT
Source organism: Pyrinomonadaceae bacterium (assembly GCA_036387455.1). GTDB lineage: Bacteria > Acidobacteriota > Blastocatellia > Pyrinomonadales > Pyrinomonadaceae > QHXN01. The sequence continues at coordinate 23,868 of DASVTS010000142.1, forward strand.
AGGGTGGAAAGGGGCGTGGACGGTGAAAAAGTCGGGTGAAAAGTGGGGTAGGGAGCGGTGACGGGGCTTTCGCGGGATGTTATCGGCTTGGGGTGATGGGTTGTTGCGTAGTTGCAGGGCGTGCTTGCTTCGTTGCAACAGGTGTTAGAGCATAACAGATGGTGCAATGAAGAAAGCACAGGCTGCAATAATGGAAGCAAACGTTGCAAGAACGTAGCACAAGTTGCAATAAGAGAAGCGCGCGGTGCAATAAGAGAAGTAGGCGATGCGGTGGGAGAGTCAGACCTCACGGGGGTAGTAAAAAGTCTTGCGGAGGTGGGGCGGACGGCGTAGAATGCGCGCCACCTCGCAGGGAATCCCGCCACAAACGCAACGAAGACCGTGAGCCTCATGCCAGACTCACGAAACCGTTCACGAACCTCATTTAAAGGAGAGAAGCTTTATGGCGAAGAACCAGACGCGACGTATTACGTCCGCGGTACTGAGAGCCTGTTTGAAAACTCCAAAACGACTGTAATTCGTCCGGTTTTACTGCGCGGCTGAGTGCCGATTTTCATGGCTCTTGGGCCTCAAACCATCGGATTTGGAGCCGGGGCGGCGGCTAACCAGCGACGGCCGAAACCTTCAGGACGAGTTTTCAAACAGGCTCTGAGTGCAGACCGCGAGGCGTTCGACGCATTGCAGGGGATAGCCGGGTACGCGCCCGCGAATCAGGCGTATAAGATGGAAACCGTTAAGGCCGCGCGCGACCGGATGGACGACCTGCTACGCGAGGCGACGCAGGCTGAGGCGACGGCGGCGGCGAAGCGCGACGCGGCGACGGCGGGTGAGTGGGAGTTTCACAACGCCATACTCGGCGCGAAGGTTCAAGTGGAGGCTCAGTTCGGGTCGGATTCGGACGAGTTCGCGTCGCTCGGGATGAAGAAAAAGTCGGACTACAAGAGACCGGCGCGGCGCAGACAGGCGAGTCAGCCCGCGACGTAATGCGCGGCTCCGCGGAATGCTTTGAGAACGAAAAGGGCGCGCGGGCGGCACACTTTGTCGCCCGCGCGCCCGCCCGCTTTTAAGGTTGATTTGATTTTGCCGGGTGATATAAATGTCGGTGGTTCGCGGCGTGTTCGTTGGTGTGGGGGCCGTCGCCGGGACGTGGCGTGACGGGTAACCGGGGAGGGCGTGTTGGCGGAGGATGGGGAAGAAAGGGTTGACGTCTTCTTCTACGGGCTGTTTATGGACGAGGCCGTGTTGCGGGGGAAGGGGTTGAAGCCGAGGGGGAGGCGTGTGGCTTCGGTGGAGAATTACCGTCTGCACATCGGGGCGCGGGCGACGCTGGCGCCGCGGACGGGGGCGACGGTGCACGGCGTCGTTTTCTCGCTGACGCGTGGCGAGGTGGAGGCTTTGTATTCGGACGAGTCCGTGAGTGCCTACCGGCCGGAAGTCGTCGGGGCGCGGCTGGCGGAGGGGGGCGAGGCGCGGGTTCTCTGTTACAACCTGCCCGCGCCGCCGCCGCCCGGCGAGCGCAACCCGGAGTACGCGTCGAAGCTGAGGGAACTCGCCGGGCGCACGGGGCTGCCGCCGGACTACGTCGCTTCCATCGTTTAGACTTTCGTCTCTTCCGACATCGGGGAGGGTGACCAGGCGTATGAAAAGAACGACTCGCAGGGCGCGCGTGTTATCGCTCACGTGCTGCGTCGCGGTCGCCTGCGCGGTGGGGCCTGCGGCGGCGGCGCGGCAGGCGGAGGTGCGGCTCCCTTCGGCGCCGCTGAAGTTCGGCGTCTTCAAGGCGCGGTTCGACGCCGGGGGCACGTTCACGCTGGAGGGCGACCGCTGGCCGGCGCTGGGCGGCAACTGGAAGGGCAGGGGCGGCGAGGTCGAGCTGTCCACGCAGGGCGGGCCGAAGGGCTGCGAGGGCGTCGGGCGTTACCGCGTCGGCGTGGAAGGCGCGAAGGTTCACTTCGAGGTCGTCGCGGACGACTGCACGCCGCGCCGGATGATTCTGCACCGGAGCACGTGGGCTCCCGCGGGCGAGGTGAAGAGGCGGGCGCCGCGTCGCATCCTGCGGACGGCCTTCGCGCGCGCGCCCTCGCGCGCGGAGCCGGAAGCGGGCGCCGGCGGCTGGCCCTCTTTCCGCGGCCCGCGGGCGTCGGGCGTGGCCGACGGGCAGTCGCTCCCCGACCGCTGGGACGGCAAGACCGGCGAGAACATCCTCTGGCGCACGCCCGTCCCCGGGCTCGCGCATTCCAGCCCCGTCGTCTGGGGCGAGCGCGTCTACGTCACGAGCGCCGTCAGCGGCGACCCGAAGGCGTCTTTCCGACCCGGCCTCTACGGCGACGGCGACGCCTCGGAGGACCGCTCGCCGCAGCGCTGGGTGCTCTACGCGCTCGACCGGCGGACCGGAAAAATCGTCTGGGAGCGCACTGCCCACGCGGGCGTGCCCGCGGACAAGCGCCACATCAAATCCACCTACGCCAACTCGACGCCCGCGACCGACGGCCGCGTCGTCGTCGCGTGGTTCGGCTCGCAGGGCGTCTACGCCTACGACACCGCGGGGCGCCCCCTCTGGAAGGTCGAACTCGGCCGGCTCGACCTCGGCGCCTACGACATCCCGACCTACGAGTGGGGGCCGGCCAGCTCGCCCGTCATCTGGAACGGCCTCGTCATCCTCCAGTGCGACACGCAGGCCGACTCCTTCCTCCTCGCGCTCGACGCCTCGACGGGCAAGACCGTGTGGAAGACCGAGCGCGAGGAGATTCCGTCGTGGGGCACGCCGACCGTGGCCGAGACCTCCGCGGGGCCGGAGCTGGTGGCGAACGCGTCGAACTACATCCGCGGCTACGACCCGCGGACGGGCCGGGAGCTTTGGCGGCTCGGCCGCAGCTCGAAGATTACGGCGCCGACGCCCGTCTTCGCCGAAGACCTCTTCGTCGTCGCCAGCGGGCGCGCGCCCGAGCGCCCCATCTTCGTCGTGCGCGCCGGCTCGCGCGGCGACCTGACGCTGCCCGAGGGCGAGACGAAGAGCGCTTCGGTCGTGTGGAGCAAGACGGGGCGCGGCTCCTACATGCCCTCGCCGCTCGTCTACAGGGGCGTCGTCTACGTGCTCTCGAACAACGGCGTCCTCGACGCCTACGACCTGCGCACGGGCGAGGAGCTTTACCGGCAGCGGCTCCCGCTCGTCGGCAGCGGCTTCAGCGCCTCGCCCGTCGCCGCCGACGGCAAGCTCTACCTCTCGAACGAGGACGGCGAGATGCTCGTCGTCGCCGCGGGCCGAACCTTCCAGCACCTCGCCACGAACTCGATGGGCGAGCTGCTGATGGCGACCCCCGCGCTCTCCGGCGGCGTGATGTACGTCCGCTCCAACGCCACCCTCTTCGCCGTCGGCCGCAAGCGCTGAGGGCGACAGGGGCGAGGTGAAGGTTTATAATGCGTGCGCTCTCCGTGGAAAATTTCTGGATAAAAAGTAGGGGCAAGTGATGAAGAGGACTCTTCGCGTCGTTCTGTTCGTGGGCGCCGTCGCCTGTGCGTCGGCGGCGTCGGCTTTGACGGGGTCGGCGGGCAAGGCCGCGGGTGCCGGGAAGGGCGGCGCGGCGCGGGCGGGCGCGCAGGCGGCCGCGGGCCCGACGCCGCAGGCCGGGGCGACGCCGGCGCGGGACGAGAAGTTGTGGAAGCGTGCGCTGGCGCTGCACAGGAAGGCCGTCGTCGTGGACGGGCACAACGACATCCCGACGATTATGGCGGACGAGGATTACGACATCGGGGTGCCCTCGCCGGGGAAGTACCACACGGACATCCCGCGCCTGAAGCAGGGGGGGATGACGGGGGAGTTCTTCTCGATTTACGTGGACAGGCAGTACGCGACGCCGGAGTGGGTGGCGAAGAATTACGCGACGCAGGGCGGCGCGGCGCGGCGCGCGCTCGACCTGATCGACGTGAGCTACCGGATGCTTGAGAAGTACCCGAACGACCTCCTGTTCGCCACCTCGGCGGCCGACATCCGGCGGGCGAAGCGGGAGGGGAAGGTCGGCGTGCTGTTCGGCATCGAGGGCGGGCACGCCATCGAGAACTCGCTCCCGGCGCTGCGCGAGTTCTACCGCCTCGGCGTGCGCTACATGACGCTCACGCACAACAACACCAACGAGTGGGCCGACGCCTGCTGCGACGCGCCGCGCCACGGCGGGCTCTCGGACTTCGGCAGGGAGGTCGTGCGCGAGATGAACCGGCTCGGCATGTTCGTGGACGTCTCGCACGTCTCGGACGAGACGATGTCGGACGTGCTCGACGTGACGAAGGCGCCGGTCATCGCCTCGCACTCCTCGGCGCGCGTCTTCTCGAACCACAGGCGCAACGTCCCCGACGAACTGCTCAAGCGCATCGCGCAGAACGGCGGCGTCGTGATGGTCAACTTCTACCCCGCCTTCCTCGACGAGAAGGTGCGCACGGCGGGACTGGAGCGCGACCAGAAGTTGAAGGCGCAGCGCGACGCGTTGCGCGAGCAGTTCAGGGACGACCCGAAGCGCCTCGAAGAGGAGCTGCGGAAGCTCAACGACGCCAACCCCATCCCGAACACGACGCTCTCGATGCTGGTTGACCACATCGACCACATCGCCAAGGTCGCGGGCGTGGATCACGTCGGCCTCGGCTCGGACTTCGACGGCGTGCCCAACCTGCCCGAGGGCATCAAGGACGTGGCCGACCTGCCGAACGTCACCTACGAGCTTTTGCGCCGCGGCTACTCCGACCGCGACGTGCTCAAGATACTCGGCGGCAACCTCCTGCGCGCCTTCGAGCAGGCCGAGCGCGTGGCGGACACGAATCGCCGCAAGGTCAGCGGCGAGGGGAGCCTCCGCCGTCTCGGCGTGCCGGCGAAATGAGTCGCGGGCGCGCGGGCTCTCTCTAAAAAACTTGAGGCGCGCCGGCCGTGGCCCGCGCGCCTCATCCTTTAAGCTGCTGTTTCGAATCTCGCGCGGGTCGGCCCTCAGGCGGCCGACCCGCGCGAACGCTTCAATCTCGACTACTGGCCGCCGCCACCGCCCGAGCCACCCGAGCCACTGCCGCCGCCTGAGCCGCTGCCGCCACCTGAGCCGCCCGAGCCGCCGGAGGAGCCGCTGCCGCCGCCCGAGCCGCCGCTGCCGCCCGAAGAACTGCCGCCGCCGCCGGAGCCGCTCGAAGAGCCACCGCCGCCACCGGACGACCCGCCGGAGCCGCTGCCACCGCCCGAGCCACCCGAGCCGCTACCGCCACCCGAGCCGCTACCGCCGCCCGAGCCGCTACCGCCGCCGGACGAGCCACCCGAAGAGCTGCCGCCGCCACCGCCACCCGAGGTGCTGCCGCCGCCGCCGGAGCCGCCGCCCGAGCTGCTACCACCGCCGCCGCCGCTCGAAGAGCCGCCGCCGCCGCCAGCGCCGCCGCCGCCGCCCGAGCTGCCGCCCGACGAGCTGCCGCCGCCGGACGAGCTGCCGCCGCCGCCGCTCGAAGAGCCGCCGCCGCCGCCGGTGCTACCGCCGCCAGTTCCTTCAACGTTGTCTGCCATAGTATCGCTACCTCCAGATGTCGGTGTTGTGGTTTAACCCGTCAGACGAGTGCGCGGACTATTCAAGGGTAAGAAACGATGAGACGGCCGCACGCACTCGTCCGTTCTGTCTAGCTTTTGTTCCCTTAAACAACAAAATCCATGCCACATTCGGGCTCTGCTGCCGCCCCGAATTTTAGAAAATAAACTTTTTCGCTTTACGCCTCTTCCGACCGGCGCCCGAAGTCGGCCGTGCGGATTGGTACCAAAGCGCGCAGAGTAAAGTCATACACGGCCGCTGCGAAAAGCGTACATGGCCGCGGCCCCGTCTGTCGGCTAACGGGCGCGCCCGACGGCACGCGCACGCGCGTGTTATAATCCCTCAATCTCGAACATGGATCGCGCCGGAATATACATCCACGTCCCCTTCTGCCGCTCGCGCTGCTCCTACTGCGACTTCGCCACGGGCGCTTACGACGAGGCGCTCGCGGAGAGGTACGTCCGCGCGCTCGCGCGCGAGATAGAGGCGTTCGCGCGCGCCGAAGCCGTCGAAGGAAACGCCGAAGTTGACACCGTCTACTTCGGCGGCGGCACCCCTTCGCTCCTGACGCCCGCGCAGGTCTCGCGCGTGCTCGAAGCCGTCCGGCGCCGCTTCGACGTCGACGCGCGCGCCGAGGTGACGCTGGAGATGAACCCCGGCACCGTGGACGCCGCGCGCCTGCGCGAGCTGCGCGCGGCCGGCGTCAACCGCGCGAGCTTCGGCGCACAGACCTTCGACGACCGCGAGCTGAAGCGGCTCGGGCGCACGCACTCGGCCGACGACACGCGCCGCACGCTCGAAGACCTGCGCGCCGCCGGCTTCGACAACCTCAGCTTCGACCTCATCGCGGGGCTCCCGCGGCAGACGCTCGCCGCCTGGGAGCGCAACCTCTCGGAGGCCCTGCGCCTGCGGCCCGAACACCTCTCGCTCTACCTGCTCGAAGTCCACGAGGGGACGCCGCTCGCCGCGCAGATTCGTGAAGGGCGCTACCGCCAGCCCGACCCCGACCTCGCCGCCGAGATGTACCGCGTGATGGTCGAGCGCACGCGCGAGGCCGGCTACGAGCAGTACGAGATTTCAAACTTCTGCCTCGCCGGGCGCGAGTCGCGCCACAACATGAAATACTGGACGGGCGCGCCCTACTTCGGCTTCGGCTGCTCGGCCCACTCCTTCGACGGCAGGCGGGCGCGCTGGGCGAACGAGCGCGACGCCGCCGGCTACGTCAAGCTCATCGAAGAGGAGGGCGGCGCCGTCGTCATGCTCGACGAGCTGGACGAGCGCGGGGCGAGCGCCGAGGCGCTCTTCCTCGGGCTGCGACTGCTCGGGCGCGGCGTGGACCTCGCCGCGCACCGCGCGCGCTTCCGCCGCGACGTGCGCGCCGACTACGCCGAAGACCTCGCGCGCTTCGGCGAGGCCGGCCTCGTCGAGCTGGACGGCGACGTGCTCCGTCTCACGCCCGAGGGCGCCTTGCTCTCGAACGAAGTCTTTTCGGCATTCGTCTAACGCCCAGGGGTTTTATGATTGATTTTCGCAGCGACACCGTGACCCGGCCGACGCCCGCCATGCGGCGCGCGATGGCCGAGGCCGAGGTCGGCGACGACGTCTACGGCGAGGACCCGACGGTCAACCGCCTGCAAGAGCGCGCCGCCGAGATTTTCGAGAAGGAGGCGGCGCTCTTCGTCCCCACCGGCTCGATGGGCAACCAGATCGCCGTCAAGCTCCACACGCGCCCCGGCGACGAGGTCGTCATCGAGGAGCGCGGCCACATCTACAACTACGAGATGGCCGCCATGTCGGCCATCTCCGGCGCGCTCGCCCGCCCCGTCAGAAGCGCCGACGGGTCAGGGCTCCTGACGTGGGAGGAGGTGAAGTCGGCCGTCCACGCCGACGACGCGCCCTACTACGTCGCGCGCACCGGCCTCGTCGCCCTTGAGAACTCGCACAACCTCGCGGGCGGCTCGGTCTTGACGCGCGAGCGGACGGAGGAGGTCTGCGAGGGCGCGCACGCGCTCGGCCTCAAAGTCCACCTCGACGGCGCGCGCATCTTCAACGCGGCCGAGGCGCTCGGCGAGACGGTGGCCGCGCTCGCGCGCCCCGCCGACTCCGTGATGTTCTGCCTGTCGAAGGGCCTGGGCGCGCCGGTCGGCTCGCTGCTCCTCGGCGGGCGCGGCTTCATCGAGGAGGCGCGCCGCTGGCGCAAGCTCCTGGGCGGCGGGATGCGGCAGGCGGGCGTGCTCGCGGCCGCCGGGCTCGTCGCGCTCGAAGAGACGCCGCCGCGCCTCGCCGAAGACCACGCCAACGCGCGCCGCCTCGCCGAAGGCGTGGCCGAGCTGCCCGGCGTGATGATTGACCCCGAAGCCGTCCGCACCAACATCGTCCTCTTCGACGTCTCGGAGACGGGCCGCGCCGCCGACGAAATCTGCGCCCGCGTGCGCGACTCGCGCGGCGTGCTCTGCTCCGGCTTCGGCACCTCCGTCCGCATGGTCACCCACTACGACGTCTCCCGCGACGACGTCGAAGTCGCGCTCGGGGCGCTGAGGGAAGTAGTCAGTAGACGGTAGTCAGTAAAGCCGCTCACCCATGCCGAAACCTTTCATCATCGCCATCGACGGGCCTTCGGGCGCGGGCAAGTCCACGCTGGGGCGGAGGCTGGCGCGGGAGCTGGGGCTGCTCTACATCGACACGGGCGCGATGTACCGGGCCGTGGCGCTCGCCGCCGGGGCGGCGGGCGTGGACGAGTCGGACGCCGACCGGCTGACCGAGGTCGCGCACCGCGCGCGCGTCCGGCTGGAAGGCGACCCGGACTCCCTGCGCGTCTACCTCGACGGGCGCGACGTGTCGGAGGAGATACGGGGCGAGGGCGTGGGGCGCGTGGCGTCGGTCGTCTCGGCGGTGCCCGGCGTGCGGCGCGAGCTCGTGCGCCGCCAGCGCGAGCTGGGCGAGACCGGCGAGGGCTGCGTGCTCGACGGGCGCGACGTCGGCACGGTCGTCTTCCCTTCGGCCGACGTGAAGTTCTTTCTGACGGCCGTGCCCGAGGCGCGCGCCCGCCGCCGCCTCGACGAGGAGCGCGCCCGCGACCGCGTCCAGACCTTCGAGGCGACGCTGGCCGACATCAACGAGCGCGACGAGCGCGACGCGACGCGCGACGACTCGCCGCTGAGGATCGCCGACGACGCCGTCGTCATCGACACCACCGAACTCTCCGTCGAGGAGGTTTTCCAGCGCATGCTCCAGACCGTCCGCGACCGACACAGCAGCGGCGTCGAACGGGGCGAGGCCGAGGCTTGAGCGCTTCCCGGGGAAGGCTCATAATCCCGCCAACGAGGAGTACGCCATGAGCGACAACCCAACCCAACAAATTCCCGACTCCCGCTCCTTCGAGGAGCGCGTCTTCGCACGCTTCGACAACTTAGACGGGCGCCTGACCACGCTCGAAGAGAAAGTTGACTCGCGCCTGCGCGAGACGCGCCCCATCTGGGAGGCGATGCAGGCTGATTTGGCATACGTCAAGGACGACGTTACGAAGGTCAAGAGCGATGTCAAAGAGATTAAATACACCTGGAAGGCCATGCACAAGGAGATTCTCAGAGTCCGAATCGAGCGGGAGGAGATAGAGGAGCGGATCGAGAAGCTCGAATCGCAATCCAAGCGATAACGGTCAATGACCTGCGGCTGAGTCCGCCCGTGAAGTGCTTCACGGGCGGACTCGGATTTTGTAGGTGAGGAGTTATGTTCACTGGCATCATCGAAGAGCTGGGGCGCGTGCGGTCTTTGGAGCGGCGGGGCGAGGGCGTGCGGATGACGGTCGAGGCGCGTCTGGTGACGGAGGGGACGCGGGAGGGCGACTCGGTCGCGGTCAACGGCGTGTGCCTGACGGCGCTCGACGTGCGCGCCGACTCGTTCGCGGCCGACGGCTCGCGCGAGACCTTGCAGCGCTCGACGCTCGGCGCCCTGCGCGCCGGCTCGGCCGTCAACCTGGAGCGGGCCGCGACGCCCTCGACGCGCCTCGGCGGCCACATCGTGCAGGGGCACGTGGACGCGCGCGGCCGCTTCCTCTCGGCCGAGGAGCACGGCGGCTCCTGGACGGTGCGCGTCGGCTTCCCCCCGGAGGTCGCGCGCTACCTCGTCTTCAAAGGGTCGGTCGCGGTCGAGGGCATCAGCCTCACGGTCGCCGGCCTCCACGAAGACCACTTCGAGGTCGCCGTCATTCCGAAGACCTGGGCCGCGACGAACCTCTCGGCCCTGCGCCCCGGCGACCCGGTCAACCTCGAAGCCGACATCATCGCCAAGTACGTCGAGCGCATCCTCAAGGCCGGCGGCGGCGCGGGCCGGGCGCCCGGGCTGACGGTCGAGCGGCTGTCCGAGCTGGGCTACGAATAGCCGCCGCGCGGAAAATTCCGCGTGGGTTTTCACTCCTTGCCGGCGTCTCGGAAGTGGAGAATAATTCCGAGCCGGAAAGGGAGTCGCCTTATGAAGTACAACCCTCGCCTAACTCTCGCCCTCGCGCACGCCGTCCTCGTCGCGCTGCTGCTGACGGCCTCCGCCGCGCCCGTCGCCGCGCAGACGTTCCAGCCCGTCCACCCGCGCCCCGAGTGGACGGACCTGCGCGTCTGGACTTCCGGAGACCACACGTTCGCGCGCGTCGTCCTGACCCTGCCCGACACGAGCTACCGCGTCACCGACGTCGGCCCCGTCACGCGCCAGGGGAACGACCTCTCCGTGGACTTCACGCTCGACCGCGGGGAGGTGGGCCTCACCGTCATCGTCGTCAAGGAATACTTCTTCGACCTCGGAGCGCTCGGGCCGGGCACCTTCACCTTCACGTTCAGGTCGCGCGGCACCGCCGTCAAGAGCGTCACCTTCGACCCGCGCCTGGTCGTCGAGCACTGGGAGGAGGCGTCGCTCCCGCGCGGCAACGTCGGCTTTTCGGTCTGGACGGCCGGCGGGGTGACCTTCGCCGGCGTCACGCTCAACTTCACCGACTACGACTACCGCGTCGTCGAGTGGAAGGCGCCCGAGCGGGCGGGGAACGACTTCGTCTCGCGCGTCCGGCTGGAGCGCTGGACGGGGCGCGCCTCGGTGCTCGAGCGCAAGGGCGACCGGCGCCTCTTCGTCCTCGGGCAACTGCCGCCCGAGGAGACGTTCACCGTCAGCGTCGAGTTCTCGGACGGCGTCCGCCACACGAGCTTCCCGTTCACGCCGGCCGGCACGGCGCGCCCCGCGTCCGCGAGCCCGCTGGACGACCCGGCCTTCTTCGTCCGCCAGCACTACCTCGACTTCCTCGGGCGCGAGCCTGACCCCGAGGGGCTCACCTTCTGGTACGACGACCTCGTGGCCCACTGCCCCTTCATCCCCTCGCCGTGCATGGACGCCCGGCGCGTCCACGTCTCGGCCGCCTTCTTCCTCTCCATCGAGTTCCAGGCGACGGGCTACTACGTCTACCGCCTGCACAAGGCCGCCTACGGGCCGATGCCGCGCTTCGCGGACTTCCTCGCCGACACGCGCCGCGCCGCCGCGGGCGTGGTCGTCGGGAGGGCGGGCTGGGAGGCGCTGGTCGAGGAGAACCAGCGGCGGCTGGCCGAGGAGTTCACCGCGCGCGCCGAGTTCAGGGAGCGCTACCCGGAGACGCTGACGCCCGAGCAGTACGTGGACGCGCTCGACCGGATGATCGCGCACCCGTGGAGCGAGCTGGAAGGCGGGCCGCTCACGGCCGCCGAGCGCCGCCAGCTCGCCGACGGTCTGCGCACGGGCGCCGAGACGCGCGCCACCGTGCTGCGCAAAATCGCCGCGCACCCGCAGTTCGTCAATCAGGAGTTCCGCAAGGCGTTCGTCCTCATGCAATACTTCGGCTACCTGCGCCGCAACCCCTTCGACCCGCCCGACTCCGACTTCTCGGGCTACTCGTTCTGGCTCGGGAAGCTCAACCAGTTCGGCGGCGACTACGTCGCGGCCGAGATGGTCAGGGCGTTCGTCTCGTCGGACGAGTACCGGCGGCGCTTCGCCGCGCCGCAGTAGCGGCCCCGCCGCGAAACACGAAAGCCCCCGCGGGCAACCCGCCCGGCCGGCGAAACTCTCCAAAGGTTTCGCCGGCCGGAACCTTTTCCGCCGCGCGCGCCGGCCGGCGGCACGAAGCGTTCGCCAAAACGGCCGGATTCGGGTAACATAACCGGCGACCGCGAAAGCTCTCCACAGTTGCTTTTTAGGCCAAAACCAGATGCCTTTTGCTTCCATCGAAGAGGCCGCCGCTGACCTGCGCGAAGGCCGCATGACCATCATCGTGGACGACGAGGACCGCGAGAACGAGGGCGACCTCGTCTGCGCCGCCGAGCTGGTCACGCCCGAGGTCATCAACTTCATGGCGACGCACGCGCGCGGGCTCATCTGCATGCCCCTGACCGAGGAGCGCTGCGACGAGCTGCACCTGACGATGCAGGTCGCCGACAACACCTCCTTCCTCGGCACCGCCTTCACCGTCTCCATCGAGGCCCGCAAGGGGGTGACGACCGGCATCAGTGCCGCCGACCGCGCGACGACGATACTCACGGCCGTTGACCCGAAGACGCGCCCGCAGGACTTGGCCCGGCCCGGCCACGTCTTCCCCTTACGCGCCCGGAAGGGCGGCGTGCTCGTCCGGCCCGGCCAGACCGAGGCCAGCGTGGACCTCGCGCGCATCGCGGGCCTGACGCCGGCCGCCGTCATCTGCGAGATCATGAACGAGGACGGCACGATGGCGCGGCTCCCGCAGCTCGAAGAGTTCGCCGCGCGCCACCAGCTGAAGATCATCACCGTCGCCGACCTCGTCCGCTACCGGATGCGGAAGGAGGTGCTGGTGCGGCGCGCCGTCGAGACCGACCTCCCCACGGTCTACGGGATGTTCCGCGCCGTCGCCTTCGAGAACGTGCTGAGCGAGGAGGTGCACCTCGCGATGGTGATGGGCGAGGTGAGGACGGACGACCCCGTGCTCGTCCGCGTCCACACCGAGAACGTCACCTGCGACATGTTCGGCTCGCTCGTGGACGACACGGGCTTCCAGCTCCACGCCGCCCTGGAGCGCATCGCGGCCGAGGGGCGCGGCGTCGTGCTCTACCTGCGCCAGCGCCAGAACAACCTCGACCTCGTCCACCAGCTCCGCACCTACCAGCTCATGCGCGAGCGGGGCCTGTCGAAGCAGGAGGCGAGCGTCGAGACCGGCTACGGCACCGACCGCGACTACGGCGTCGGCGCGCAAATTCTCCACGAGCTGGGCCTGCGCCGGATTCTGCTGCTCACGAACCACCCGCCGCGCGTCTCGGCGCTCGAAGGCTTCGAGCTGGAGATAGTCGGCAACGTCCCGCTCGGCACCCCGGCGCGCGGCGAAGAGAGGTTGAAGACGATGAACGACGGGCGGTGAGCGGCGACCTGAAGGCGAGAGGCTTTCGGTTCGTCGCCCGGCGTCCCCACTTCATCGTTCCCGTTTAGCTCTCCTTAAAAGAGGTCAGAAAGTCTCCGCCGCCACTCCCCCGGCGGCGCTTCACGGAAAAGCTATGCCGACGGACGAGCACGACGAGCGACCAGCTCAGCCGACACCCGAGACGCCGCCGCCGCCCGACGCGGGGCCCGCGCCCGCGCCGCGCCGGCGCCGCCGCGGCCTGCGGCGCGTCGTCAACCGCCGCACCGCGATGTGGACGGGCATCGTGGCGGCCGTCGCCGTCCTCGCGCTCGCGGTCATCATCTTCGTGCTCTACCGCTCGGGGCAGGCCGACCGCTTCGTCGCGCGCCAGATAGTCTCCACCCTCGCCAAGTACAACATCCGCGCCGAAGTCGGCTCGTTCCGCACGCGCCTCGGCCCGCGCGAGGTCGAGATTAACGACCTCAAGCTCTACAACTCGACGACCGGCGCGCAGATAGGCCACGTCGGCCGCATCCTCGCCACCGTCCGCGTCGAGGACATGTGGGCGCTCTCGCTCTCGCGCAACGTCAACCTGGAAAAGCTGGTCGTCGACCGGCCGGAAATCTGGGTCGTCTACGACGCCGAGGGGCGCTCGAACTTCACGGGGCTCAAGGTGCCGCCGCCCGAGCCGAACAGCCGCCTCCTCTTCGCCTACTCGACCGCCGAGGTCACGGTCAACGAGGCCGTCCTCCACTACGACGACCGCCGCTACGACATCTCGGGCGAGGCCAGAAACGTCCGCGCCACTGTCCTGCCCGACGACCCCAACGCGCCGGCCGAGAGCCGCATGAACCGCGTCGAGCTTTCGGCCTCGGACTCGACCTTCGCCCTCGACGGCCGCAGGGTCAACCCGATTGACGTCAAGCTGAGCGCCCGCGTAAACCAGGTGCGCGCCGACATACAGGAGCTCGTCCTGCGCTCGCCCGTCGCCGAGGCGCGGCTCGTGGGTGCGCTCGACGACTGGCGCGCGCTCCGCTACCACATGGACGTGCGCGCCGACGTCGATTTGACGCAGACCTCGGACGTGCTGCGGCTCGACACGACGATGCGCGGCGCCGGCCGCTTCGAGGGACGGGTCGAGGGCGAGGGCGACCGGTACAAGGTCGAAGGCAGCGTCGTCTCCGACGCGCTCGCGGCCGACGGCGTGCGGCTGAAGGCCCTGAACGTGAGCGGCACCGCGTCGGGGCACGGGGGCAGCTACGAGGCGCGCGGGAAGGCCGTCGCCGAACTCCTGACCGCGGGCGACTACCAGCTCAACCTCGTCCAGCTCGTCGGCGGCGTGACGGGGACGGGGACGGACTTCCGCTGGCTGGGCGATTTGCGCGCGGCGTCGGCGCGCGGCGGCTCGACGAGCCTCGCCGGCCTCTTCGTCAAGGACGCGGCCGCCGAACTCAAAGGCGGCGAGCTTTCGGGCGGGAGCGCCGAGTCGGCGTCGGCCTCCTCGGTCGTCTTCGCGGGCGGGCGCGTCGCCGGCGCGCAGGTCTCGGACGTCAAGGCCGAGCGCGGCGCCGACGGCCGCCTGCGCGTCACGGCCGGCTCGGCGCGCGCCGGGACGATTAACGCGCGGGGCGCGACCGTCAGCGGCGCGCAGGCCGCGGGCGTGGACGCGACGATTAACCCGGACAACTCCGTCAGCGCCACGTTGGCGCGCGTGAGCGTCGCGGGCCTGAACGCGGCGGGCGCGCGCACGGGGAGCATCAACATCGCGGGCGTGCGCCTCTCGGTCAGCCCCGGCGGGCGCGTCGAGGGCACGTCGGGCGACGTCGGCGTCGGCTCGGTGGCCTTCACGGCGCCGCCCGCGTCGAAGGGCGCGAAGGCGCAACAGGGGCGCGTGGAGAACGTGCGCCTCGCCCGCCCGCGCTTCGTGTTGGAGCCGGGCGGGCGCTACCGCGCGAGCGCCGACCTGAGCCTGGGCGGCGGCGTCCTCGGCGAGCTGAAGATGGGGCGGGCGCGCGCCGCGGTCGTGGCGACGAACGACCAGATACAGTTGAACGACTTCGTCGCCGACCTCTTCAACGGCAGCGCGCGCGGCAGCGCGACCATCGCCACCAGCGCGCGCGCCGCTTCGAGGGTCAACGCCAGCTTCGAGGGCGTGGACGCCGGCGGCCTGCTCGCCCTCGCCTCCGGCAACGCCGTCCCGCTGACGGGCGCCGCGACCGGCACCGTAGACCTGCGCTTCCCCGGCACCAACTTCAAGCTCGCCACCGGCCGCGTGGACGCGACCTTCGAGGGCGCCACCGGCAGGGACGAGTCGGCGCGCACGCCGCTCACGGGCCGGCTGGCGCTGACGGCGGACCGCGGCACTTTCAACATCGAGCGCGCGAACCTGTCGGCGGGCGCGACCGAGCTGACGGCCGCCGGGCGCTTCTCCTTCGAGGGCGGCTCCGACCTCAGCGTCAACCTCAACTCGACCGACGCCGGGGAGTTCCAGGCCGTCCTGCTCTCGACGGGGCTGGCCGGGCCAATCGAGGAGAGGCTGAAGAGCGCCGACGTCGCCCTCGCCGGCAGCCTGCGCTTCGCCGGCACCGTCACGGGCGACCTCGACTCGCCGGTCGTCAACGGCCGCTTCGAGCTTCAGTCGCTCACCGTACGCGGGCGCGACCTCGGCGCGCTCTCCGTGGACATCGCCTCGACGGCGGCCGACACGCGCCTGGAGAACGGCCGCCTCGCCGAGCCCGACGGCGGCGGCATCAACTTCTCCGCCGTCATCCCGCGCACGGGCGAGAACAACATCGCGTTCGACGCCGTGCTGGAGAACGCCAACGCCGGGAGCCTGCTCGGCGCGCTCGGCGTCGGCGGTCAGGCCGAGAATCAGGGGACGGCGGGCGCGGTCGTGAGCAACCTCTCCGGGATGGGGCCGGCCTCGGGGAAGATTAGCGTCACGGGCTACCCCGGCGCGATGCAGGGCAGCGCCGACCTGCGCGTCGCCGCCGGGCGCATCGGCACGCAGCCCTACGACGAGGTCGTCGCCCGCGCCACCTTCAGCGGCTCGAACGTCAACCTCGACGCCTTCGAGATGAGGCTCGGCGACGGGCGCGTCACCGCCTCCGGCGGCGTCGAGCTCGGCGAGGGCGCGCACGGCGTCCCCAACGTCAACGTCAAGGACTTCCGCGTCGAGGGCAAGAACGTCGAGCTGGGGCTCGTCGCCACGCTCTTCGGCGGGCGGGGCCTGCCCGCGCTCTCGGGCAAGGCCGACTTCACGGCCACGGTCTCCGGCAACCCGCTCGACCCGACGACGCTCCGGGCCGACCTCAGCGCGCGGGGCCGCGACGTGACCGTCAACGGCCAGCCCGCGGGCGAGTTGACGCTCGTGGGCCGCATGACCTCCGACCAGAAGTTCGTCGCCGAGCTGACGACGGGGCTCCTCGGCCAGCCGCAGGTCGTCCGCGCCACGCTCGACCTCGCGGGCGAGAATCTGCCGCTCACCGTCGAGACGACGCTGACGGGCGCCGACCTGACGCCGCTCTTCGCCGCGCTCCTCAACAACCCGAACGTCCGCGTGACGGGCCGCGCCGCCGGCACCATCCGCGCCTCCGGCGACCTGCTCGACGAGGAGGGCGCCTTCACGCCCGGCGCCATCGCCGGCCGCGCCGAGTTCTCCGAGCTGACTGTGCAGGTCGAGGACGTGCCCCTGACGGCCGAGAGCCCGCTCGTCGTCACCTTCAAGCCCAACGAGGTCACCTTCGAGCGGACGCGCTTCACCGGCCCCGGCACCAACATCGTCTTCGGCGGGACGGCCGCGCTCGGCGCGGGCGGGCGCCAGAGCCTCACCGTCAACGGCGACCTCAACCTCCGCGTGCTCTCGAGCGCCCGCCGCAACTTCTTCATGTCGGGCGTGGCGCGCGTCGCCGCCGGCATCACGGGCACCTTCGAGCAGCCGCAGGTGACGGGCACGGCCTCCGTGCAGGGCGTGTCGCTGGCGCTGCTGCTCTCGAACGAGCGCCTGACGGCGACCGAGATTAACGGCTCCGTGCGCTTCAACTCGAACCAGGCGAACATCGAGAGCCTGACGGGCCGCCTCGGCGGCGGGCGCTTCGCCGTGACGGGCGGCGCGCTGCTGACGGGCTTCGTGCCGACGCAGTTCCGCGTCCTCGCGCGCGGCGAGAACGTGACGGTGCCGGCGGCGGCCTTCGTCACGCTGCCGGCCTTCCTCGGCGACCTGCCCACGACCGCCGACGCGAGCCTCGAAATCCGCGGCGGCACCGAGGGCGTCATCGCGCAGGGCACCATCAAGGTGCGGCGCACCGAAATCACCGAGGACATCGACCTCGCCGACCTCATTGACCGGCGCAACGAGGTGCCCATCACCTCGGGCGGCGGGGGCGGCGGCGGGGGCGGCGGCGCCGGGTTCCTCGGCCCGACGACCGTGGACCTGACCATCCAGGGGCAGGACGCGCTCGTCGTGCGCAACAACCTCGCGGACATGGTCGGCTCGCTCAGCATCCGCGTGCACGGGCCGATTGACGCGCCCGTCACGTCGGGCCGCATCACGGCCACGCGCGGCACCGTCGCCTTCCGCAACGACCGCTACGAGATTCTGCGCGCGACCGTCGACCTCCCGCCGCGCGTCGAGGCGCCGCCCGTCATCAACCTCCAGGCGCAGTCCGACATCCGCGGCTACCGCGTGACGGTGACGATGTCGGGGCCGCTCTCGGGCGGCCTGACGACGACGGCCACGTCCGACCCGCCGCTGCCGCAGGCCGACGTCATCGCGCTCATCACGACGGGCAACCTTTCGGGCGGGCCCGAGGGGACTTCGACCCTGGCGCAGACGGGGCTGGGTACGGCGACGAGCCTCCTGACGGACACGCTGATTAACGCGCCGGTGCAGAAGGCGACGGACAAGCTCTTCGGCCTGAACCGCTTCGAGTTCGACCCCGTCATCGCGGGGCGCGGCGGCCAGAGCCCGACCGCGCGGCTGACGGTGGGCCGTCAGGTCAACCGCAACCTCGCCATCACCTATTCGACCAACGTCACCGGCGAGACCAACCAGGTCATCGCCGTCGAGTACCGCGTCAGCGACCGCCTGTCGTTCATCGCGCAGTACCAGCAGGGCTCGACCGACGCGCTGCGCTCCAGCAGCAACAACTTCAACTTCGAGCTGCGCTTCCGGAAGAGGTACTGAGACGCGGCGGGCAGTAGCCGGCAGTCTCCGCCCGGCGGGCGCTGACGCTGACACCCGAACGATTCAACCGTCGAAGGTTTTTTTACTGACTACTGACTACTGTCTACTGATTTAGTCGTGATTATCCAGCGGGTCATCTTTCTAAGCCTCGTGCTGCTGCTCGCGGCGCCCCCGGCCGCGGCGTCCAACGGCGGGCCGCGCCTGGCGCCCGACCTGAGCCGCTACGAGGGGCGCACGGTCGAGAGCGTCGCGCTCGAAGTCGAGGAGGCGACGGTCGGCGAGGCGGCGCTCGCCGAGCTGCGCGCCCGCCTGCGCGTCGCGGCCGGCGCGGTCTTCTCGGCCGTCACGGTGCGCGAGTCCTTGCAGGCGCTCTTCGACACGGGGCGCGTCGCCGACGCGCGCGTCGAGGCGCGCGACGCCCCGGGCACGGGCGCCGACGGCCGCCCCCGCGTCGCGCTCCGCTTCCTCATCCGCCCGCAGGTCTCGGTCGCGGGCGTCGAGTTCCAGCTCGCGCCCGGCCCCGGCCCCGGCGAGGACGAGCTGCGCTCGCGCGTCACGCTGCTCGAACCCGGCAAGCGGCTCACCGAGCAGTCGCTGCGGGAGAACGCCGACGCCGTCCAGGCTTACCTGCGCGACCGCGGCTTCTACCGCGCCGAGGTCAACTACGACACGCGCCTCGACCCGACGCGCACGCGCGCCACGGTCGTCTTCGACGTGCGGCCGGGCGCGCCCACCACGCTCGAATCCTTCGACATCCAGCTCAAGGGCTTCGACGGCGCGCTGCTGGCGGAAGTCCGCCGCGAGCTGAAGCTCCAGCCGGGCGCGCAATTCACGCAGGCCGCGCTCGGCGACGACGTGCGCCGCGTCCGCGCCGCCGTCATCGCCACCGGCCACCTCGCCCCGCGCTTCGAGGAGCCCGACGTCCGGCTCGACTCGGCCGCCAACCGCATCAGCGTCACGCTCAAGGGGAGCGTCGGCCCGCTCGTCAAGGTCGCCGTCACCGGCTACGAGCTGAGCGAGAAGCGGCGCCGCGAGCTGCTCCCCATCGAGCGCGAGGGCACCATCGACTACTCGGCCATCGAGGAGGGGCGCCGCCGCATCCGCAACCGCCTCCAGTCGGAGGGCTACTTCTTCGCCGACGTGACGGCCGTCTGCGCCGTCGCGCCGCCGCTCGCCCCGCAGCCCGACGCGCTCGGCGGCGAGGCCGACCCCTGCGAGCTGCTCAACCCCGAGGAGCTGGCTTCGAGCAACGTCACCGTCACCTACGAGGTCGCGCGCGGCCGCCGCTTCAAGCTCACGAGCCTCCGCATCGAGGGCACCGACCGGCTCGCCGTCGAGGACGTGGACGCCGACCTGCGGACGCAGACGGCCAACGTGCTCGGCATCGTCCCGCTGCTCGGCTACGGCCGCGGCTACACGAGCGAGGACGCTTTGGAGCACGACCGCCGCGTCATCGAGGCGCGGCTGCGCGACCTCGGCTACCGCCGCGCCGCCGTCTCCGTCCGGCAGGGCATCACCCTGGAGAGCGACAACCTCATCATCACCTTCGCCGTCACGGAGGGGCCGCTCACGCGCGTCGCCGGCGTCGAGACGCGCGGCAACCAGATTTACACCGCCGAGCAGTTGCGCGGCGCGCGCTGCGCGGCCGGGACGCTCTCGCGCGAGGGGGCGCCTGCGGGCGCGCCCCCCGAAGACGGGTGCCTCGTCGTCGGCGGCCCCTACTCGCGCGCCGCCGCCCGCGCCGACGGCGAGCGGATGCGCGCGCACTACGTCCGCAACGGCTACATCGACGCCGCCGTGGACGTGTCGCTCGACGAGCTGCCCGCGGCGCCCGACGGCGACGAGCAGGTGCGCCTCGTCTACCAGGTCAACGAGTCGGACAAGTTCTTCATCAACCACATCTACGTCAACGGGCTGGTGCGGACGAAGAAGGAGGCCGTGCTCGAAGCCATCCCGCTGCGCGAGAACACCGTGCTCCGGGGCGACGACCTCGCCGAGAGCGAGCGCGCTCTGCTCAACACGGCCGAGGCGTTCCAGCAGGTGCTCATCCGCACGGAGCCCGCGCCCGACGGCCCCGGCGGCTTCAAGCGCCGCGACGTCATCATCGACGTGCAGGAGCGCAAGAGCCTCACGACCGAGTACATCGTCGGCTTCTCGACCGACACGGGCGCCTTGGGCGGCTTCGAGGTGCGCAACACGAACCTCTTCGGCAAGCTCCGGCAGGGCGCCATCCGCACGCGCGCCAGCCGCCAGCAGCAGCTCGCGCGCTTCGAGTACTTCGACCCGCGCTTCCGCCGCTACGGCGAGAAGGACTTCGCCCCGCTCACCTTCTCCGTCCAGTACCAGCGCGACACCAGCGTCACGCGCTTCTTCCGCACGACCATCGACCGCGGCACCAACGGAGTCGTCCAGCGCTTCGACGAGGAGGGCGAGCTGATCGACGAGTTCGGCCAGAGCGCCAAGGGCCCCTCCATCAACCGCTTCACGGTCAACCTCGAGACGCGGCGCGACCTGGAGCTGGAGCTGACGCCCTCGGGCGCGCAGCGCAAGCGCACCACGCTCTTCCTCCGCTACAACTACGAGGACGTGCGCCTCTTCAACATCGGGAGCCTGCTCATCGCCAACGTGCTCCGGCCCGACCAGGCGGTGCGCCTCTCGCGCTTCGGCGCCTCCCTCGCGCGCGACACGCGCGACCGACGGTTCGACCCGACGCGCGGCGACTTCCTCACCGTGGACTACGCGCTGGCGGCGCGCGCGCTCGGCGGCAACCTCTCCTTCAGCAAGCTCAACCTCCGCTACCAGCGCTACCACGCGCTGGGCCGCCTGCGCGACACGGTGCTGGCGGCGAGCGTGCAGCTCGGGATGGCCTCCCTCTTCCAGATACGCGACCGCAACCTGAACGGCGTGATTGACGACGCCGACCGCCGCCTCCCCATCAGCGAGCGCTTCTTCGCGGGCGGCGCGACCTCGCTCCGGGGCTTCAGCTTCGAGGAGGCGGGCCCGCGCGTCGTCGCGCCCTTCTGCACCTTCGGGCCGCAGTCCGGCCCCGTGACGAACACGAACCCGCCGCCCGAGCTCCTCCAGCCGTGCGGGACGTTCCGCGACCGCGAGGGCGAGCCAATCGCCGTCAACCCCTTCACCGTCCCCATCGGCGGGAACGCGATGGCGGTCGTCAACCTTGAGGCGCGCGTCGCGCTGACGCGCAACCTCCAGGCCGTGCCCTTCTACGACGGCGGCAACGTCTTCGACCGCCTCGGCGACCTCTTCCGCCCCGGGCGCTGCGAGGCCGGGCGCGACCCGAACTCGTGCCAGAAGTGGACGCACACCGTCGGCCTCGGCCTGCGGCTCAAGACGCCGCTCGGCTCCATCGGCGCGGACTGGGCCTACCTGCTCAGCCCGCCCGAGTTCGTCGTCCCCCAGTACGGCGGCGCCACCGCCATCCACCGCCTGAAGAACAACCAGATACACTTCCGCTTCGGGCAGACGTTCTGAGGTTTTCGAGCATGAAGCGACTGCTGAGCGCAATCTTCGTCGTCGTACTCGCGTCGGGCGCCGCCGCGCAGACCCCCGCGGCCGGGGGCGGCGAGGTCGTCGACCGGATGGTGGCGGTCGTCAACGGCGGCGAGCTGATTACCTACTCCGACCTGCTGTGGCAGCTGGCGCTGCTGCCGGGCGTGCCGCTCGAAAGCCCCCGGCGCGAGGACCTGCGCCGCGCGCTCGAACTGCTCATCGACCAGCGGCTCGTCGTGCAGGAGGCCGAGAAGCTGCCGCACGTCCACGCCACCGAGGAGGAGATGAAGCGGGCCGAGGCCGACCTCATCAAGCGCTTCCCCTCGCTCGAAGAGTTCCAGCGCCGCCTCGAGCGCGTCGGCATGACGTCGGCGCAGCTGCGCGAAATCATCCACGAGCGCATCGACATGGAGAAGTACCTCGACTTCCGCTTCCGCTCCTTCACCGTCGTCACGCCGCAGGAGGTCGAGGCTTTCTACAAGGACGTCTTCGTCCCCCGCCGCCGCCGCCAGTCGCCCGGCGCCATCGTCCCCGAACTCAAGGCCGTCTACGACCAGATGCAGGCCGAGCTGATCGAGCGCAAGATCGAGTCCGAGACCGACGCCTTCCTCGAAGAGGCGCGCGCCTCGGCGCAGATAACCTTCCTCGATTCGTCGCTCGCCGACGGCGTGCAGCGTCCGGCGGGCGGGGGCGTCGGCCCGGCGGGGCGCGGCGGCGGCGCGCCCGGCCGCGCGCCGCGCCCGAAAACTCCCTGAAGCGCCCGGCCCGCCGAAACCCCGGGCCCTCCCCGCGCGTTCTTAACCTCGGGCTCCCGATTCTTCAGGGGCCGACTCTTATGTGGCGTAAGGCAGACGGCAAAGTCAGGCGTCCGCGGCTCGGGCTCGCGCTCTCGGGCGGGGCGGCGCGCGGGCTGGCGCACGTCGGCGTGCTCAAGGTCTTCGCGGAGCACGGCGTCGGCTTCGACTGCGTGGCGGGCACGTCGGCCGGCGCGCTCGTCGGCGGGGCGCTGGCGTCGGGGATGGCGGTCGGAGAGATTGAGGAGATAGGCCGGAGCTTACGCTGGCGCGACCTCGGGCGGATGACCGTCTCGCGGCTCGGCGTCCAGTCGAACGCCGTGTTGGAGGACTACATCCGCGCGCGCTTCCCCGTCACGCGCTTCGAGGAGCTTCCCCTCCGCTTCGCGGCCGTCGCCACCGACCTGCGGACGGGCGCGGCCGTCGTCATGCGCGACGAGGGCGACGTCGGCTTCGCCGTCCGCGCCAGCTGCGCCGTGCCCGGCTGGTACGTCCCCGTCACGGACGGGCGCGGGCGCCAGCTCGTGGACGGCGGGCTGGTCGCCAACCTGCCCGTCTCGGTCGTGCGCGCGCTCGGCGCCGAGCTGGTCGTGGCCGTGGACGTCAACTCCGAGGGCGCGAAGTTCCTCGGGCCGCCCGCGTCGGTCTTCGGCGTCCTGCTCCAGTCAATGCTCGTCGTCCAGCGCACGGCCGCCGAGCACCAGCGCCAGCTCGCCGACGTCCTCGTCAGCCCCGCGGTCGGCCACCTGCGCTGGGACGAGCTGGCGCGCGCCGGGGAGTTCATCGAGGCCGGCGAAGAGGCCGCGCGCGCCGCCATGCCCGCCATCAAGGAACTGCTCGAACCCCAGCCCGAGGAGAGCCACGGCTGGCTCGGCCTCCGCCGCCAGCGCGCACGCCAGCCCGCCAACGACTGAAGCCCGCGCGCCTCCCCGACCTGTTTCAAAACGCGAAACCTGACAGCCGCCCCGCCGCCTTCGTACTGAAAGCGGGCGAGCCCACAAGCGCCCGCGGCGGCGCCGAATCTTAAAGTCGTCGGAGGCGGGGATTTACGCACAGCCGCGGCGCCGGCGGGGCGTCGGCATGGCCGTTGCTGTGTGCCACAGCGGACACAAGCTTTAAGTACAAGGGGACACAGCAGAGATGAAAGAGATAACCGACAGCTTCTTAAAGCTCCTGGCGCTCATCGTGACGATGGTCACGCTCGCCGTCTCGACGGCGGCGTTCTCGATGATGTTCGGCTGAGGCGCGCGACGGCGGAGGTTTACGCGGAGGCTCTCCCCGCCTCCCGGGAACGAGAATTCGGTGACGATTAGCAATTTACTTCCTGCACAAGGAAGGGAGTTTGACCGACCCGCCCGAGGCGGGCGCCAGCACGCGCCCGCGGCGGCAGAGGTGTGTCGCGCGGGCGGCGAGAACGAATGGCGACGGAGATTCAGACCGCGGGCGTTGACGCGATTGGGGCGGCGAAGGCCGCGGGCCGGCGCTCCGGCCGCGCGAGGCTCTACCGGGCCGACGACCATGCCGCGGGCGCCTGTCGCGCCCGGCTCCTCCCGCGCCTGCTGCGCCTGACGTGCGCGCTCCTGATTGCCTCGGTCGCCGCCACGGCGGCCGCCTTCGCCTACCTCTACTCACACTACTCAAAAGTCGTCGACGGGCGTCTGGCCTCGGGCTATCTGACGAGCCGCGCGGGGCTCTACGCCGCGCCGCGCACTTTGCGCGAGGGGCAGCGCATGACGGCCGCGGGGCTCGCGGAGATTCTGCGCCGCGCCGGCTACGTCGAGGGCGGGGCCGCGAGCCGCGTCTGGAACGGCGGCTTCCGCGTCGAAGGCGACGCGGTCGAAATCTTCCCGTCCGAGGAGTCGGCCGGGGCGCAAGCCTTCGCGGCCGTGCGCGTCGAGTTCGACCGCGGCGGGCAAATCGGAAAGCTCCGCGGCGACGGCGCGACGCTCGACTCCTTCACGCTCGCGCCCGAGCCGCTCACGGTCGAGGCGGGCGAGAAGACGGGCGAGCGCGGCGCGCTCACCTACGCCGAGATTCCCGACGTGCTGCGGCGCGCCGTCCTCTCGGTCGAGGACCGGCGCTTCTTCGAGCACGGCGCCGTAGACCTCCGGGGCATCGCGCGCGCGGCCTTCAGTTGGGGCGACGACTCGCAGGGGCTCAAGCAGGGCGGCTCGACCATCACGCAGCAGCTCGTCAAGAACACCTACCTGACACCCGAGCGCACGCTCCGCCGCAAGTTCCGCGAGGCGGCCGTGGCCTCCGTCCTTGAGAGCCGTTTGTCGAAGGAGGACATCTTCGCGCTCTACTGCAACGAGATTTACCTCGGGCAGCGCGGCTCGGTCGCCGTGCGCGGCGTCCGCCAGGCGGCGCGCGTCTTCTTCGGCAAGGGGCTGAAGGACTTGACGCTGGCCGAGGCGGCGACGCTCGCCGGCATGATTCAGAGCCCCGCGCGCTACGCGCCCGACCGCCACCCCGAGGAGGCGCGCGGCCGGCGCAACGCGGTGCTGGCGATGATGCTCCGCGACGGCGCGGCGACGGCCGACGAGGCGCGCGCCGCCTGCGACGAGCCCGTCCGCGTCGCGCCGCTCGAACGCGCCGACGCGACCGCGCCCTACTTCATCGACTACGTCAGCCGCGCCGTCGAGACGCGCCTCGGCGACTCGGCGGAACAGCCGGGGCAATCTTTGCGCGTCCACACGACGCTCGACCTCGATTTGCAGCGCGCGGCGGAGGAGGCCGTGGGCCGGCAGGTCGGGCGTCTGGAGAAAGTCTTCAAAGGCAAGCGCCGGCCGCAGGCGGCGCTCGTCGCCATAGACCCGCGCAGCGGGAACGTGCTGGCGATGGTCGGCGGCACGTCCTACGCCGAGTCGCAACTGAACCGCGCGACCGACGCGCGCCGCCAGCCCGGCTCGGTCTTCAAGCCGGTGGTCTACGCGGCGGCGCTGGAGGCGGGCCTCTCGCCGCTCACGCTCTCGGCCGACGCGCCGCGCGAGTTCACCTACGACGTGCGCTCGCGCTACCGCCCGGCGAACTACGGCGGCGGGTACTCGCGTCGCGACGTGACGCTGCGCACGGGGCTCGTCCGCTCGCTCAACGTCGTCACGGTGGACGCGGCGCTGCGCACGGGGCTGACGCGCGTCGCCACGCTCGCCGAACGGCTCGGGCTCCCCAAGCCACAGACCTACCCCTCGATGGCGCTCGGCACCGCGGAGGCGACGCCGCTCGAAGTGGCGACCGCCTACACGGCCTTCGCGTCGGGCGGGCGCGTCGCGCGGCCGAGCCCCGTGCTGCGCGTGGACAGCGCGGGCGGGCCGGCCGCGGGCGCCGAACAGCGGGGGCCGTCCGAGCAGGTCTTGAAGCCGGCGACCGCCTACATGCTGACCGACATGCTCTCGGCCGTCATCGAGCGCGGGACGGCGCGCGCCGCGCGCGGGGCCTTCAAGGGGACGGCGGTGGCGGGCAAGACCGGCAC
The DNA here is from genome assembly GCA_036387455.1 of Pyrinomonadaceae bacterium. Lineage (GTDB taxonomy): Bacteria > Acidobacteriota > Blastocatellia > Pyrinomonadales > Pyrinomonadaceae > QHXN01. The sequence goes on from DASVTS010000142.1 coordinate 49,741, forward strand.
GAGCCGCGACGGCTGGTTCGCCGGCTACACGCCGAACCTCGTCTGCGTCGTGTGGGTGGGTTTTGACGACGGCGAGGAGCTGGACCTGACGGGCGCGGACGCGGCGCTGCCCGCCTGGACGGAGTTCGTCCGCCGCGCGGTCGAGCTGAGGCCGGAGCTGGGCGGCGAGGAGTTCACGCGCCCGGCCTCAATCACGTTCGTGGACGTAGACCCCGAGACGGGCCTCGCGGCCGCGCCCTCCTGCCCGCAGCGCGAGCGCGTGGCGCTCGCGCCCGCCTTCGTCCCCGACCACGAGTGCTCGATCCACGGCGACCCGTGGGGCCTGTTGGCGCTCGCCGCCTCTTCGCCGCAATACGCGGGCCTGACGCCGACCGCGCAGGTCGAGGCGCCCGCCGTCATCAGCTACGACGCACACGCCGCGCGCACGACGGCCCCCGCGGCCCCCGCGCTGCCGGAGGCGCCGGACGGCCTCGCGCCGACGCCCGCCGAGGTGACCCGCGCCACGCGCGTCGAGACAGGCCGCGACGGGCGCCGCCGCCTGACCAACGACCTCCGCGTCGCGCCGAAGGGCGCCGACGACTGGCAGGAATGACTAGGGGCTAGGGGCTAGGGGATAGGGGCTAGTTAAGAAATTCGCTTCTTAACTAGCCCCTAGCCCCTAGCCCCTAGCCCCTAGCCTCTAGCTTCTAGCCTCTGTTCTCGAAGAGAACCTGCGCGACGGCGTGTTCGGCGGTGTGCGAGAGCGAGAGGTGTGAGTGCGTGGCGCCGAGGCGTTCGAAGAGGTCGCGGGCGTGGCCGGAGAGTCGGAGGAGGGGGGCGCCGAGTTCGTCCGCGGCGACTTCGACGTGGTGCCAGGAGAGGCCGTCGCGCCAGCCCGTGCGGAGCGCCTTGAAGGCCGCCTCTTTGGCGGCGAAGCGCGCGGCGTAGTGCTGCGCCGCCGTCGCCTCGCCGCGCGAGTCGCAGTAGGCGCGCTCGGCTTCGGTGAAGACGCGCTCGCGGAAGCGCGGCGTGCGCGTGAGCACTTCACGCACGCGGCGGATTTCGATAATGTCTATCCCGATGGAGACGATCACGGCTGAGACCGAACTGGAACGCGCCGGCTTCCGCTGGCGCGCGGGCGACGGTGGCGTGCGCGCCATAGCTTGCGAGCCGCTCGAACGCGACGGCTTCGCCAACGCCTTCTCGACGCGCGGCGGGGGCGTGAGCCCGTTCCCCGAGGCGTCGCTCAACCTCGCGGGCTTCGACCAGGACTCGGCGGAGAACATACGGGAGAACCGCCGCCGCTTCGTCTCGGCGCTCGGGGGCCGTTGGAAGCTCGCCGCCTGCTGGCAGGTTCACGGGAGCGACGTGCTCGTCATCCGCGACCCCGGAGACCCGCGCTCGGAGGGCGAGCGGTGCGACGCGCTGGCGACGAACTTGAAGGGCCTGCTGCTCGGCGTCAAGACCGCCGACTGCGTGCCCATCCTCCTCGCCGATTCGCGCCGCGGCGCCTGCGCCGCCGTCCACGCCGGCTGGCGCGGGACGCTGGCCGGAATCGTCCCGCGCGCGCTCGCGGCGCTCCGCGAGGAGTTCGGCACCGACCCGCGGGACGTGCGCGCGGCCGTCGGCCCCGCCGCGCTCGGCTGCTGCTACGAAGTCGGGGAAGAGGTCATCAACCCTTTCCGCGAAAAGTTCGACGACGCCGACTCGCTCTTCACCGGGACGACCGAAGGGCACGCGCTCGTGGATTTGCACGAGGCGAACCGGCGCCAGCTCGTCGCGGCGGGCGTCCCGGCCGGGCGCGTCTACCTGCTCCCGCTCTGCACCATGTGCCGCCCCGACCTCTTCTTCTCCTACCGCAAGGACAGGCCGCTCCACGGCCGCACCGGGCGCCTGCTCTCCGTCATCGGGATGCCGGATTAGGTTCAGCCTTTCCTTCGGCCGCCGGGGAAGTAGACGCTGTTGATGCGGTTCGAGGGCGCGCCGCGGCTGACGACGGCGATGGGCAGCACCATCTCGCGCGTGGCGGGCGGGAAGCAGACCTCGTCGTTGCAGCTCTGGAAGCGGACGCTGACGCGCAGCCGCGCCACGCCCTGCTCGGCGTCGGCCGGGACGCTGACGTTGAAGCGGAAGATGGTGCGCCCCTCGTAGACCGCGAGCCTGTCCTCGGACGCGCCGCCGAAGCGGAAGGTGCGCACCGTGCCGCGCGGGTAGCTGACCGGCGTCACGCGCAGCCCCTTCGGCGCGTCCACCTTGACCACGGTCGGGACGGCGTACTTGCCGAGCGGCTTGTTCGAGTTGACGTGGAGGCCGCGCGGAATCTCCATCACGACGGCCGCCTGGAACGTGCTGCCCTGCTGCGCCGGCTCGACGGAGAAGAAGCCGTTGACGGCGATGTTGCCCGGCTGCGGCTCGGGCTCGGGCGCGGACGCGTCGAGGGCCGGCCGGGCCGCGGCGTCGGTCGCGCGCGTCGTCGGCGCGGGCGGCGCCGCGAAGGCGAGCAGCGCGGCGGCGAGTCCGGTGTAAAGTTTTCGTCTCATGCTGAGTCTGTCTCGTCTGTGCTGGTCGGGATTACTTCAGGAGAGTTGGACGAGCGCGGGCCCCGCCGGCGCGCTCACGCGGCGGGCGGCGAGCTGGCCGCAGGCGGCGTAGATGTCCCGGCCGCGCGGCCGGCGCACGAAGGCGTGGACGCCCTTCGCTTCGAGAATCGCCTTGAACGCCTCGACGCGCCCCTCGGGCGAGGGGCGGTAGGGCAGCTCGTCCGCGGGGTTGTGCGGGATGAGGTTGACCTTCGCGCGCAGCTGGTGCCGGTTGAGCAGGTTCGCCAGTTGCCGCGCGTGCCCGTCCGAGTCGTTGACGCCGTCGAGCATGACGTACTCGAAGGTGAAGCGCTCGCCGGGCTTCAAAGACTCCTCGAACTCCTTGCAGGCGTCCAGCAGTTCTTCGAGCGGCCAGCGTTTGTTAATCGGCATCAGCCGGTCGCGCAGCTCGTCGGTCGGCGCGGCGAGCGAAATCGCCAGGTGCGGCCGCTCGGGCGTGCGGGCCAGCTCCCGAATCTTCGGCACCACGCCGGCCGTCGAGACCGTCACGCGGTTCGGGACGATGTGGAGTCCTTCGGGGTCCGCCATCACGCGCAGCGCCTTCATCAGCGGGTCGAAGGCGAGGAAGGGCTCGCCCGCGCCCATCGCCACGAGGTTGGTGCCGCGCGGCGTCTTCGCGCCCACGCCGTAGGCGTCGTTCAAGGCGACGACTATCTGCTCGACCATCTCGCCCGCGTCGAGCGTGCGCAGCAGGCCGAGCTTCGCCGTCAGGCAGAAGTCGCACTGGAGCGGGCAGCCCGACTGCGAGGAGAAGCAGATGGTGTCGCGCCGCTCCTCGGGGATGAAGACGGTCTCGACGGGCAGCCCGTCGTGCGTCTTCAAAAGGTAACGGCGCGTGCCGTCCGCGGCGACGTAGCGCGACTCGACCGCGAGCGTCGAGGCCGTGGCCGTCTCCGACAGGCGCTCGCGGAGCGACCTCGGCAGGTCGGTCATCTCTTCGAACGTGCGCAGGCGGCGGCGCTGGAGCGCGCCGAAGAGTTGCCGGCCGCGGTAGG
>DASVTS010000143.1:0-2632 GCA_036387455.1 Pyrinomonadaceae bacterium
CGTACGTGTACTGGGCGGCGCTCAATAATTGCCGCCTTTCCTCTCGCCGCCGCCGCGCTGATCCTTCTTGGCCTGCCGGCACTCCTTGCAACGCTTGGGAGGGTTGGTGAAGCCCTTCTCGTGGAAGAACTCCTGCTCGCCGGCCGTCCAGGTGAACTCCCGGTTGCAGTCGGCGCAGGTCAGGTGCTTGTCGTTGTATTCGCTCACTTCTTACCGTCCTTCTTCGCGGGGCCTTTCGCCGGCCCCTCTGCGTGGTTGATGCTGGAGATCGCCAGCGGCATCAGCGCGAGGAAGTGCGCCGAGGCCCTGCTCCCCCCGGAGGCCTCGGCCGGGGTGGCCGGGCGGATCGCCACCACCTCCTCGACGCCCTCCTCGAACCCGACCCGGAGCCTGACGGCGAGCCCCAGCGCCTCGTCCAGGCTGTGGGCGAAGTAGCGGCTGTAGCGCACGTCGCCGCCGTCCGAGGGCGTCCAGTTGACCGCCTCGACGATGTGCGGGGACTCCGCCGCCCGCGCCCTCTCCTCGGCGTCGGCGAGCCCCATCCGCTCGAAGCTGTAGGTGGCGCCGGCGTGAGGGTCGAACGTGTAGCCGCTCTGTAGTTTTTTCACTTCTCGCCGTCCTTCCGGCCGCCGCCCATCTTCAGCTCGGCGCCCTGCTTGACCGACTGGCTCAGCCGCCGGGTGGTCTTCGTCTGCGCCTCGATGACGCCGGCGCCCGGGGCGTCGCCCTTGAGCTTGGCGGGCCGGCCCATCTTCGGCGGGGTGAAGTCCGCCAGGTCGCTCTCCGGCACGTACCAGACGTTCCCGATGACCTCCTGGCGCGCCTCCGCGTTCGGGAACTTGCCCTGACGGCACCACAGGTTGACCGTCGAGCGCCCGACGCCCAGACGCTCGGCTACCTGCGAGGTGGTCAGCATTCCGTCTTTCATGGCCGGGAAGGTTAGCACAACCGCTAAAGAAACAGAAACGAAAGTTTAGCACTAGCGCTTGCTCGCCCGCGGCGGCGCCGTTTGACCGGGGGGCGGGGACGCGCCAGAGTGTCTCGAAGATGAGACTGAAGCCGCCACGCATCTACGTCACGGACACGGGCACGCCGAGGGGCCGGGGGGTCTTCGCGGCCCGCGCCTTCGGCGCCGGGGAGATTGTCGAGGTCTGCCCCGTCCTGCTCCTGCGCAAGCCGTATCAGACGCTCCACAGGGAGCTCAAGGCCTACGCTTTCCACTGGGAGGTGCCCGAGGGCTCGCCCGCCACGCAGGCGCTCGCCCTGGGTTACGGGAGCCTCTACAACCACGCCAACCCCTCCAACCTGCGCTACGAGACGGACGGGGAGGCGCTCCTCATGCGTTTCGTGGCCGTCCGGGAGATCGGCCCCGGCGAGGAGCTGACCATCAACTACAACGCCGACGGGGGCGCGCCCGTGTCGGACGAAGACTGGTGGTTCGAGGAGAAGGGCATCCCGCTGGTGAACGGCTGACCGCCGCCCGGGGCCGATGCTCGTGCGGGGCCGCGGGCACATAAAGCTCATTATCGGGCGTGATAACGTGAGGCGCGGCCGGCTTCCCGCCCCGGCCACAAGATGTAGGCTGAAGGGGTGTGCAAGAACGCGGGGCGGGGGCGCCCGACGCGCCTTTTTGAAAACGCGCGTCCGACCACCACCCGTGGTGGCGCCGGGCTCAGCCGTCGCCCGCCGACGGCCGGCGGCTCTGCAGGTAGGCGGTGACGGCCTCGACGGCGCCCTCGTGCATCCGCTCGGGGGTGACGTACGTCCAGTGCTTCTCGAACTCCTCGGCCGTCAGCTCGGGCCGCGCGGCCCGCTCTTTGTCCTTCAGCCAGCGCTCGGCCCAGCGGCGCAGTTCCGGGTCGCGGTTGAGGGCCGTCCGCGCCGCGTGCGTGTTGACAGGCGTGCTCATGAGTCGTGTCTCCCCTGCCCCGACGTGGTTAAAGATTGCCTCCGGCCCGTCCCGCCCGGAGAAACTTACCCGGCGGGCCGCAGACGCTCGGCGGGCGCGTCGTCGGCGCGCCCGACCAGGCTCCTGACGACGGCCGCCAGCTCCGACGGCTCGACCGGCTTCGCCACGTGCCTTTGATAGCCCGAGGAGAGGATGCGCGCCCGGTCCTCCGCGCCGCCGTACGCCGTCAGCGCCGCCGCGGGCGTCTCGCCCCCCAGCTCCGCGGGCAGCTCCCGAATTCTTTGAATCAGCACGTAGCCGTCGGCGCCGGGCATCCCTATGTCCGAGAGGAGCACGTGCGGGCGCCACGCGCGGAGCGACTCGAAGGCCTCCCCGGCCGAGGAGGCCGTCCTGACGCGGGCGCCGCACCTTTCGAGTATCTCCGTCACCAGCTTCCGCGCGTCCGCCTCGTCGTCGACGGCCAGCACTTTGACGCCTTCGAGCGAAGGGAGCGCGGGCGGCTCCGCGGGGAGCGCCGAGCCGGCCCCGCCGGCCGCGGCCCGCGAATCCTCCGCGGCGGGGAGCCGCACGTTGAAGGTCGCGCCCAGCCCGCCCCCCGGACTCTCGGCCTCGACCGTCCCGCCGTGCAGCTCCACGATGTGGCGCACGATGGCGAGCCCGAGCCCGAGGCCGCCGTGGCGTCTGGTCGTGCCCATGTCGGCCTGGCGGAAGCGCTCGAAGACG
>DASVTS010000144.1:0-7650 GCA_036387455.1 Pyrinomonadaceae bacterium
AAGGAGATGCAGACCATCTACGAGACCATCGAGTCGGTGGCGAAGTCGGACGCCAACGTCCTCATCGTCGGCGAGTCGGGGACGGGCAAGGAGCTGATAGCCAACGCCATCCACTACAACTCCCTGCGCGCCAAGAAGCCCTTCATCAAGGTCAACTGCGCGGCCCTCCCCAAGGAGCTCATCGAGTCGGAGCTGTTCGGCCACACCAAGGGCGCCTTCACCGGCGCGCACGCCGACAAGGACGGCCTCATCCAGCACGCCGAGGGCGGCTCGCTCCTGCTCGACGAGATAGCCGAGATGCCGGTCGAGCTTCAGCCCAAGCTCCTGCGCGTGCTTCAGGAGCGCAGCTACCGCAAGCTCGGGTCGGAGCGGACTTACCCCGTGGACTTCCGGCTCATCACCTCGACGAACCGGCTGCCGGCCGACGCCATCCGCGACGGGGCGCTGCGCGACGACCTCTTCTACCGCATCTCGACCATCACGATTCACGTGCCGCCCCTGCGCGAGCGGAGCGAGGACATCCAGCTCCTCGCCGAGCACTTCCTCAAGATGTACGCGCGCAAGTACCAGCGCTCCATCAGCGGCATCTCTCAGACGGCCTACCAGCGCCTCTTCTCGCACTCGTGGCCGGGCAACGTCCGCGAGCTGCAGAACGTCCTCGAGCGCGCCGTCCTGCTCGCCAAGAACAACAAGATCGAGCCCGTGGACTTGCCCTTCGACAACGGCTCGCTCCCCGAGAAGAACGCCGCGGGCGCGAACTGGGACGTCCCGCCCAACATGACGCTCGAAGAGATAGAGAAGTTCGTCATCGAGCGCACGCTCCAGCGCACGGGCGGCAACAAGCAGGCGGCGGCCAACCTCCTCGGCATCTACCGCCCCCGCCTCTACTCGAAGATAAAGAAGTACAAGATAGACATCCCCGCGCTCACGGCCACTTAAAAAGAGCGTAAACCGTAAACCGTGACGAGTAAGAACGGTCTCCTTACTCGTCACGGTTTACGGTTTACGGCTCACGCTAACTTCAGTCCACCTGATACGTCGCCACGCTCGTCGGCGTCTCGAAGCAGCGGACTTTAAAAACCCTCACCCGCTCGTCGCCGACGCGGGAGGCGACGCGCTCCAGGATGTAGCGGGCGAGGTTTTCGGCCGAGGGGTTCAGCTCCTCGTCGAAGGGCGGCAGCTCGTTGATGTTGCGGTGGTCGAGGTAGGCGACCACCTCGTCGGCCGCCTCCTTCAGCTCGCCGAAGTCCACCAGCAGCCCGATGTTGTCCAGCTCGCTCCCGCGCGCGTAAATCTCAATTTTGTAGTTGTGCCCGTGCAGGTTCTCGCACTTCCCCTTGTAGCCGCGCAGCTGGTGCGCGCTCGAAAAGTTCCGCTCGATCATCACCTCGAATTGTCCGGCCATCGTCCCCCGCTTCCGTCGGCGTTCTGAGTTTCCCCGATTATCTCACCGCCGTCTCGTCCGACTCAAACACGGCGGCGGCCTCGGCGAGCGAGGAGGTGACGCGGCAGGGCGGGAGCGACTGGAGGAAGAGGCGGCCGTAGGAGGCCGTGCGCAGGCGCGGGTCGAGGACGGCGAGCAGGCCGCGGTCGGTGGCGGAGCGGATGAGGCGGCCCAGGCCCTGCTTGAGCGTGATGATGGCCTGCGGGACGCTGTACTCGTAGAAGCTCGAACCGCCCTGCTGCTCGATGAAGCGCTGGCGCGCGGCGACGACCGGGTCGGTCGGGACGGCGAAGGGCAGCTTGTCGATGATGACGCAGGAGAGCTGCTCGCCGCGCACGTCCACGCCCTGCCAGAAGCTCGCCGTGGCGAAGAGCACGGCGTTCGGCGTCGTGCGGAACTTCTCCAACAGCCCCGCCTTCGCCATGCTCCCCTGCACGAAGCAGGGGAACTCGACCTCCGGCGCCACGCGGTCGTAGAGGGCGCGCATCCCGCTCAGGGACGTCGAGAGGACGAAGGCGCGGCCGCGCGAGACGCGCAGGAGCTCTATCACCTCGGCCGCGGCGCGCTCGATCCAGCCCGCGTTGCGCGGGTCGGGCATCCGCGGCGGGAGGTAGAGCACGGCCTGCTCCTCGTAGTTGTAGCCGGAGGAGGCGACCAGCTCGTCCGTCTTCATCTCCCTGCCCTCGACGTCGCCGTCCTCGCCGCCGTCGGCCGGCGCCAGCCCGAGCCGCTGCTTGATGAAGTCGAAGCTGCCGGCGCTCGCCAGCGTGGCCGAGGTGAGGACGACCGTCTCGACGCGGTCGAAGAGCTTGTCCTGCAAAAGCGTCGAGACGTCTATCGGCGAGGCGCGGAGGAACGTGCCGCGCCCGCGCCGCTCGACCCAGTAGACGTAGCGGCGGTCGTCGCCCGCGACGATGAATTCGAGGTTGAAGCGCGTCTCGCGGATGCGCCGGATGAGGTTCTCCACCTCGGGCGGCTTCTCGCGCAGCACGTCGAGCGTCGCCTCCAGGCGGCCCATCGCGCCGTCCACGCCGAGGTAGGCGTCGCCGAGCGGCGTGGCCTCTATCTCGCCGTTGCGCCCCTTGCGTGCGAACGTGCCGGGCGCCAGCGGGAAGCGCCCCTCCTCGGCGCGCGACTCGCGCGCGAAGCCCACCCAGAACTGCTCCGCGAAGCGGGCCACGCGGTTGGCGGCGCGCGTCAGCTCGCGGTTCGTAGAGGCGTTCGTGACGGGCAGCGTCTGCAAGTCGCGCAGCACGTCTTCGAGCTGGAAGTTCGAGACCTGCGCGCCGAAGTACTCGGCGGCCACGTCCTCGACCTGGTGCGCCTCGTCGAAGATGACGGCCGAGTAGTCGGGGATGACCTGCCCGTACTCGCCGCCGCGCAGCGCGAGGTCGGCGAAGAAGAGGTGGTGGTTGACGATGACGATGTCGGCGTCGGTGGCGCGCTGGCGCATCCGCGTGATGTAGCAGGCGTCGTAGTCGGCGCACTTCTGCCCCGTGCAGATTTCGGAGCGCGCGTCGATGTGGCGCCAGAAGGTGAGGTTCTCGGGCAGCTCCGTGAGTTCGGCGCGGTCGCCCGAAACGGAGTCGCGCGACCAGCGGCGGACGGCGTCGAAGTGGCCCACGTCGTCGAGGCCATCGAGGATGGGCGAGGTCTCGGCGCGCTTGACGCGGCTCAGGCAGACGTAGTTCGAGCGCCCCTTCATGTAGGCGGCCGTGAACTTCCGCGGGAGCACGCGCTGGAGGAAGGGGATGTCCTTCTCCATCAACTGCTCCTGTAGGTTCTTCGTCCCCGTCGAGACGACGACGCGTCCGCCGCGCGCGACGGCCGCCGCAATCGCCGGGACGAGGTACGCGAGCGTCTTTCCAGTCCCCGTCCCCGCCTCGACGATGAGGTGGCGCCGCTCCTCGAACGCGCGCAGCACGGCCCCGGCCATCTCGACTTGGCCGGGCCTGAACTCGTACTCGGGGTGTGCGCGGGCGATGAGGCCGCCGGGGCCGAAAATCTCTTCCACGCCGCTATTTTACCGCAGCCGGGGCGGGAGACGTGAGGCGGGGGCCGTTAAATATTACTCGCCCTTACTTCGCGGCCGGGCCGAGCGCGGCGAGGGCTTTGCGGGTGGCGTTCAGCAGCGCTTCGGGGCCGACGGGGGCGCCGGTGGCGCGCTTCATCCAGAGGTCGGGGGCGATGTTGCCGGCCAGCGCCATGCGCTCGAACTCGGGGCCGACGAGCCCCGCCTTCTCCATCTGCTCCTCGATTTGAAAAGCTATCATGTGGCCGAGCGGGTAGTTGGGCAGGTAGAGCGGGTAGTTAATCATGTGCGAGTAGACGGCGAGGAGCACCGCGTCGCGCCGCTTGAAGACGGGCGCGTAGTACCTGTTCCAGACCTCGCGCGCTATCCGCAGCATGGCGTTTTTAAGTTCGGCCGGCGTCGCCTCCGGGTGCCCGTAGAGCCAGTGCCAGGTCTGCATGTCCACGAGCGCCATCCCGGCTATCTCGTAGGTGCCCCAGAAGTCGTTGAGCGTCTTCAGCGCCTCGCTCTGCGCGTCGGGCTTCGAGAGGCCGAGCAGTTCGAGGTCGCGGTTCTGGAAGACGAAGGCGAGCGCCTCGGTGAAGGCGGCGTTGGGCACGCCCTGGAGGAGCGTGTGGTCGATGTGGTTGAGCGACAGGGTCTGCTCGACGTTGTGCCCCAGCTCGTGGACGGCGATGTTGTAGCCCTTGTAGTTCATCCCGCCCTTCTCGACGCGCGTGCGCAGGTGCGCCTTCGCCGCGCGCATCGAGGCGCCGAGCGCGTGCCCCGACCCGCGCGCCGGGTCTACGACGACGTTGGCGGCCACGGACTCGGCGCGCTCCTTCGGGAAGCCGAGCTTGACGAGGATGTTAGGGACGTCCTTTTCGAACGCGGCGGCGTCCGGGTACCTCTTCGAGACGATTTCGTCCAGCTGCGCCTCGGTGTAGGCGCCGCGCGAGCGGAAGCCGTCGTACCAGACGTCGAAGGGTTCGAGCGGGCGGCCCAGGCGCTGCTCGATGAGCGCGGCGACCCGCGGGACGAGCGGCGAGGAGAGCACCTGCTCGAACATCTCGCGGACGCGCGCCTCGGGAATCTCGCGCCCCTCGTCGAAGCTGCGCGCGACGTAGGTCGGCGCGGTCGGCGAGTAGGGGTCTACGCGGCGCGCCGAGCGGAGGGCGAGGAGGAGTTTCGCGTAGCGCGTGTCGGGCTCGGGGGCGTCGAGCCGCGCGCCCGCGGGCGCCTCGGCGCCCGGCGCGTCCGCCTCGAAGTCGCGCGCCGTAGAGGGGCGCACCTCGTTCGTGAAAGGGTTCCAGTCGTAGCGCGGGTTGTCCACGACGACGGCCGGGATGGTCTGCGTCACGATGCGCTCCAACACCTGCTGGACGGCGCGCTGGCGGGCGAGCCCCTGCGCGCCGCCGCCGTAGTCGGCCTTAATCTGGTCGCGCAGGTTCCAGTGGGTGAGCAGCCGCATCCGCGCCGGGAAGAGGCGCGCGCCGCCGTCGCCGACGATGTGGTGCATCCAGACGTTGTAGCCGGAGACGTAGCGGTCGGCCTCGGCCGAGTCGCGCGCGTTGGCGAGGTTGACCTCGGCCGGGATGCGCTTGGAGAACTGCTGCGCGAGCCGCGCCTCGGCCCACTGGCGGCGCGTCCAGCGCTCGCCCTCCGCGAGCCTCTGTTCGAGCGTCGTCAGGGGGAAGTTGAGCAGGACGACGAAGGCGAGCTTGTTGCGGAAGAAGTCGTCGGAGAGGTGCGCGCCCGGGTCGTAGCCGTTGAAGAGGTCGTCGAAGGGGAGGATGGGGCCGCGGTCTAAATCCGCCTGCGTGCGGAACTCGCGGCCGATCTCGCCCATGTGGCCGTAGAGCTGTTCGAGGTTGTGCTGGAAGCGCCCGAACATCGTGTCGAGCGTCGCGGCGTCGCCCGCGAAGTTCGCGCGCGCGAACTCCTCGAAGGCCGCGGCGTCGCCGTCCTCGGCGCGCCAGAAGGCCGACACCTGCCGCAGTCCGCGCGCCGCGCGCCCGCGCTGCGACTCGCCGTGCTTCGACACGAGTTCCGCTTCGAGTTTCGTCACAGACTCTTTCATCCACGCCGGGGCGTCCGCCCGCGCGGCCCCGGCCGCGCTCTGCGCCCGCGCCGCGCGCGGCAGAGAAAGGTGTGCGGCGAGCAGGAGTGCGGCGACGAGGGCGGCGGAGATTTTCCTGTTCATGATTTCGGGTGCGTCGGTGTCGTAAAGAGAAGCCGGCAGTCAGTATAAAGGCGGCGCCTTCGGGCTGACTGCCGGCTGTCGGACTCCGCGCCCGGCGCGGGCCGGGCGGGGCGCGCCTTACTCGGAGTGCTGGACGGGGTTGATGCCCTTCGAGGACGCCTTCGGGCCGCCGCCCCTCGGGCCGCCCCCGCCTTCGCCGCCGCCCTCGCCACGGCCGCCCCCCTTGCCGCCGCCCTTGCCGCCGCCCTTGCCGCCGCCTTTGCCGTGGCCACCCTGGCCGCCCTCTTCGCCGCCGCTGCCCCCGCCGCCGGGGTTGCCCCTCTCGGACGGGTCGTAGCCCGGGTCTTTCGGGTCGCCGCCGCCATCCGGCGGCTCAATGCTGCTGCTCATCGTTCGTCCTCCTTCGTGAAGCGTCGCCGCGCGCCCGCGCGGCGAGGGCAAGAGTTGTCAGCGAGGTTTGTTGCGTCGGAAACTCCCCTGGCGTGGCCACTAGTCGGCGCCCGCCGCGCCGGCCCCGGCGGGCCTGTCGCGCAGGCGGCGCGCGTAGAGCGGGAAGCGCCCCGCAAGCTCGCGCACCGACTCGGCGACGCGGCCGCGCACCTCCTCCGACTCCGGGTCGTGGAGCACGGCGGCGATGAGGCGGGCGACCTGCCGCATCTCCTCCTCGCCCATGCCGCGCGTCGTGAGCGCGGGCGTCCCCAGGCGGATGCCCGAGGCGACGAAGGGCTTGTTGGTGTCGAACGGGATGGTGTTCTTGTTGGCCGTGATGCCGGCGGCTTCGAGCGCCTTCTCGGCCACCTTGCCCGTCACGCCCTTGCCCGCCATGAACACGTCCACGAGGACGAGGTGGTTGTCCGTCCCGCCCGAGACCAGCCGGAAGCCCTGCTCCTGTAACTCGGAGGCCAGCGCCTTCGCGTTCGCGAGGATGCGGCGCTGGTACTCCTTGAAGTCTTCGCGCAGCGCCTCGCCGAAGGCGACGGCCTTCGCGGCGATGATGTGGACGAGCGGGCCGCCCTGGATGCCGGGGAAGACCTTCCGGTCCACGTCGGCCGCGTACTCGGCCCGGCACAGGACGAGCCCGCCGCGCGGGCCGCGCAGCGTCTTGTGCGTCGTCGTCGTCACGTAGTCCGCGTGCGGGACGGGCGAGGGGTGGAGGCCGGCGGCCACCGGCCCCGCGATGTGCGCGATGTCGGCCATCACGCGCGCGCCGACCCCGCGGGCGATTTCGCCGATGCGCTCGAAGTCGATGACGCGCGGGTAGGCCGAGGCGCCGCAGACGATGAGGCGTGGCTCGTGCTCGCCCGCGAGGCGTTCGAGTTCGTCGTAGTCTATCTGCTCGGTCTCGCGCGAGACGCCGTACTCGACGACCTTGTAGCTGAAGCCGGAGAAGTTCAGCGGGTGGCCGTGCGTGAGGTGGCCGCCGTGCGAGAGGTTCATGCCGAGGATGGTGTCGCCGTACTGGAGCGCCGCGAGGTAGACGGCCATGTTCGCCTGCGAGCCGGAGTGGGGCTGGACGTTGGCGTGCTCGGCGCCGAACAACTCTTTGGCGCGGTCGATGGCCGCCTGCTCGACCACGTCCGTGAACTCGCAGCCGCCGTAGTACCTCTTCTTCGGGTAGCCCTCGGCGTACTTGTTCGTGAAGACCGAGCCCATCGCTTCGAGCACGGCCTCGGAGACGAAGTTCTCCGAAGCGATCAGCTCAAGCCCCTCGGCCTGCCGCCGCACCTCGTCGGCGACGGCGCCCGCGACCAGCGGGTCAACCTCGGCCAAAGGCGCGTTCAAAAGGTCGCTCATCCTCTCAACTCCTCCCGGCGCGTCACTGTCATGGGTCGTTTTGGCGGCCTGATGTTACATCACGCCCGGCCCCGCCGCAACGGCGCTTTTCCGGGGGTGGGCGACTGGGCGCGCGCCGGCGCCGCGCGGCGAAAGAAACTGGAACTCACGTGCCGTCTCGTCGTAATATATGACTGAAACTCGGTTTCAGTCATAGGT
>DASVTS010000145.1:0-4174 GCA_036387455.1 Pyrinomonadaceae bacterium
CCCAGCCCGCCCCCCGGACTCTCGGCCTCGACCGTCCCGCCGTGCAGCTCCACGATGTGGCGCACGATGGCGAGCCCGAGCCCGAGGCCGCCGTGGCGTCTGGTCGTGCCCATGTCGGCCTGGCGGAAGCGCTCGAAGACGTGCGGCACGAACCCGGGCTCGATGCCCTGCCCCGTGTCGCTGACGGCGATCTCGACCTGCGGGCCGGCGCGCCGCAGCCGCACCTGCACGCGCCCGCCCCCGGGCGTGAACTTCAACGCGTTCGAGAGGAGGTTCCACACGACCTGCTGGAGCCGCGCCGGGTCGCCCGACACGGTCCCGGCCCCGGGGTCGAAGACCGCCTGGAGCTGAACCCCCTTCTCGGAGGCCGCCGGGCGGACGACCGACACGGCGGCCTCGACGACGGCGGCGAGCTCGACGGGGCGGAAGTCGATCCTCAGCTTGCCCGTGATGATGCGCGAGACGTCGAGCAGGTCGTCGATGAGCTGCGCCTGCGCCACGGCGTTGCGGTAGATGACGCCGAGCGCCTCGGCGCGCATCTGTTCGCCGATCTGCCCGTCGACGAGCAGCCTGGCCCAGCCGAGGATCGAGGTGAGCGGAGTGCGCAGCTCGTGCGAGAGGGTGGCGAGGAACTCGTCCTTGAGCCGGTTGGCGGCCTCGGCCTCGGCCCGCGCCGCCTGCTCGCGGGCGAGCTCGAGGCGCGACTCCTCGGCGCGCTTGCGCTCGGTGATGTCCCGCGAAATGCCGACGATGCCGGTCACCCGCCCCGCGTCGTCCACGACGGGCACCTTCGTCGTCGAGAGCCAGGTGGTCGAGCCGTCCGGGTAGGTCTCCTTCTCCTCCTTGTCCACGATCGGCTCGCCCGTGCGGACGACCCGCTGCTCGTCCTCGTAGGCGGCGCGCGCGTGCTCCTCGACGAAGAAGTCGAAGTCGGTCTTGCCGACGACCTCCTCCGGCGCCCGGCCGCCCCTGTAGGGCGCGTGCCGGTTGACGCGCGTGAAGCGCCCTTCGACGTCCTTGAAGTAGATCGCGTCCGGGATGTTGTCCATCAGGGCGTGGAGCAGGCTGCTCTCCCGCCGGAGGGCCTCCTGCGCCTCCTTGCGCTCGGTGAAGTCGCGCATGACGACGACCGCCCCCAGCTTCTCGCCGCCGGGGCCGTAGATCGCGGCCCCGCTGGAGAGCACCGTCCGCGCGCGGCCGCCTTTCGGGGCGATGACCATCTCGACGTCGCGGACGCGCTCCCCCTGGAGGGCGCGGAAGAGGGGAATTTCTTCCATCCTCATCAGCGTCTTCCCGTCCGGCAGGTAGAGGTCGTAGTACTCGGCCCAGTGGTCGGCGGTGATGGGCCTTTCGGGGAGGCCGTGCAGCTCCCTGGCCGCGTGGTTGAAGACGGTGAGGACGCCGCCGGCGTCACAGGCGACGATCCCGTCCTCGACGTTCTCCAGAAGCGCGTTGACGAAGGCCGGCTCCTTCTCGGGCGGCAAGCGCGAGTCCGCGACGGTTGTCTCTTCCGGATGCATTCGTTTGAGAAGCCCTGAGGGTAACGTCCGACCCGGGACTCGCCGTCTTCCCGACCCGTCCGCCGGCGGGGTCACCCGCCCGCGCTTCACTTCCCTTTCTTGGGTGCGACCTGCGCCTGCGCCGTGCTGCGGACGGTCGCCCAGTCGACCGCGTGCATGGTCGGAGCGAACCTGGCCTCCACCTCCCCGACGGACTGCCCCGCCACGAGTAAACCCACCACGGTCGCGGTCAGGGATCGGACTTCCTCCGGCGTCAGCCGGGGAACACCCTTTTTGTTATTGTTTTTAGATCTAATGTTTTTAATGTGCCCGCGCGACGGTATACCTAGTTCGCTAGGTATACCGCGCGACGGTATACTAGGTATACCGTCGCGCGGTATACCGTCTAACGGTATACCGCGCGACGGTATAGGTACGCCTGGCAGGACTCGGTACTCCGTGCCGTCGTTGCCGCGGTTGCCCAGGTTCTCGATCAGGCCCCGTTCTATCAGGCGCGCGACCGTCTTCTGCACGGTGCTGCGGCTCAGGTTGGTGCTGTCGGCGAGCTTGGTGTGGCCGATCACGCAACTGTCCTTCTGCCACCCGCGGCTCAGCCTGTACATCCTGTAGACGACGGCCTGCTCGTAGGCGTCGAGCTTCAGCTCCGGGACGAGCCTGTCCGAAATGTCGTTGAAGGTCGGGTAGTACCCGCGCTCCTCCCTGACGAGCTCCCCGAGCTCCGGCGACGGGAGCGCCTGCGGCGCCTCGTCGGCCACCGGCTTCTCGACGAGCGGCGCGACGGGCGTCACCGCGCGGCCCCGCGGGACGGCTTTAACCGGCGGGCCGGCGGGCGCGACGGGCTTCGGCTCCGCGAACCTGGAGATCAGGTGAGCGCTCTGGCGCGCCTTCTCCCCGGCCGCGGCCGTCTGGCGCGCGACTATCTCACTTAGCCCTCTTTGCAGACCGCTTTTCCGTTTCCGGCTCATATTCCGAGAGCAGCTCCTTCGTCAGTTTGAGGAAGTCGAACGCGCCGGGCGCGGCGGAGTCGAACTCGATGATGGACTGGCTCGCCGAGGCGGCCTCGGCGAGCCGGACGTTCTTGTGGATGGTGGTCCGGATCATCAGCCCGCCGAAAAACTCGGAGATCTCGTTCTTCACGTCGCGGTCCAGGTTCTGCCCCCGGTTGAAGAGGTTGACGAGGCCGCGGATGACCACGTCGTCCTTCTCGTAGGCGTCGGAGACCCTTGCGATCTGCCGCATCAGGTCGGTGAGGCCGTAGAGGGCGTAGAAGCCGCAGTCGACGACGACGATGATCTCGTCGGCCGCGACGATGGCGTTCATCGTCGCCGTGCGCATCGCCGGCGGGGTGTCGATGACGACGTAGTCGTACTCGCTGCGGAGCTGCCGCAGGCGCAGGCGGAGGAGGGAGTCGCGGTTGTGGCTCGCCTCCAGACGGTTCTCCAGGTCCGGCGCGATGGCGTTCGGGATCAGGTGGAGGTTGGGCTTGACCTCCAGGATGTAGTCGCGCACCTTCGGGGACTCCGAGGTGAGCAGGTGGTAGGAGGTGAGTTCGAGCTGCCGCGGGTCGATGCCGTAGGAGATGCCGAAATTCCCCTGCGGGTCGAGGTCGATGCCGAGCACGCGCTTGCCGTGGTGGAGCGCGAGACAGGCCGAGAGGTTCACCGCCACTGTCGTCTTACCCGTCCCCCCCTTGGCGTTGGCAAGCACGATGGTCTTCAAGGCGTTTTCTCCGAAGCGCCGGGCAGTCCGACGACCCCGCGTCAATGCCCTCTCTTTGCGCCGTATTTGCCCTCAGTTGAATTTTTACCCCGCAGGCGGGCTTCCCCCGGCCGGCGGGGCGGAAAACGCGAAATAGAGCCCGGAAGAGGCGCGAACCGGGGGTGCCGGGCATCCCCCCACGGAAGGAACAACTAGGCGGGGCGGGGCGGCTCGCCCTCGCCTTCGACGTCGGCGGTCGTGCCGGCGCCGACGGGCCGGGCCTCCGAAGGGGTCGGGGTCGAGTCGGCGGCGGTGGTCTCTCCGGCCTCCTCCACGGGGTCGGGCCGGGTCTTCTCCGTCTCGTGCTCAGCCGTCATCGCTCTCCTCGCGTGGCGCCGGCCGCGCCGCTACGTCCGGGCGTCGGCGGGCTGGACGGGCGGCGGCGGGCGCAGGCTTTCGAGGTGTGCCAGCGCCGCGCGCAGCCGCCCCTTCGCGGAGTCGTGGCTCGGCTCGTCGAAGGCCCCCTCGCCGAGGCGCTCCGCCAGCCGCCTGACGTCTGCGAGGGCGCCTTCCGCCTCGCGCAGGGCCTCGTCCACCCTCCGCCGGACGGCGTCCTCACTCACCGCCGCGCGCCTTCCCCCCGGCGGGCCGTTCGGGCGCCCCGACGCCGGACTCGGACATCTCCTTCGCCACGGCGTAGACGACGCCCTTGAGGGCGCGCAGCGCGCCGCCGCGGCTGGGGGCGCGGGCCTCCAGGGCGGGGAACTCCCTGACCCGCGCGATGAACGTCCGCTCCTCCTCGGACCAGGTGGCCTCGTACGTGTACTGGGCGGCGCTCAATAATTGCCGCCTTTCCTCTCGCCGCCGCCGCGCTGATCCTTCTTGGCCTGCCGGCACTCCTTGCAACGCTTGGGAGGGTTGGTGAAGCCCTTCTCGTGGAAGAACTCCTGCTCGCC
>DASVTS010000146.1:0-36667 GCA_036387455.1 Pyrinomonadaceae bacterium
CCCCTAAATATGGGGACGCCCGCGCCGCCTCAAGTCTTCTGGGGCGCAACCGCCGGTGCGCCGGCAAAGCGGCGCGCGGCTTCTCCGCGGCGCTTTGACTGGGCCGGTCGGAGCCACTACACTTTCGACGCAACGCAAGGGGCGCCTCACCGCGCGGGCACTTGCCCCCTCCGGCGCGCGTCGCCGTAACCCGATGGACATCAAGCACTGGCAAGAGTATTACGTCCGCTTCGTCACCGCGCTCGGCGCGGTCGCGCTCGCGCTCTGCCTGGCGCAGATGTCCTTCGCCAACCTCGACCTCCAGTTCCTGCTGCTGGCGGCGGTGACGGTCTTCCTCAGCGCCCGCATCGAGATTCAAATCCCGCATTCGAGCGGCCACATCACCGTCTCGGACACCTTCATCTTCCTGACGATGCTGCTCTACGGCGGCGGGCCGGCGACGCTTTTGTCCGCGGCCGAGAGCGCCTACTCCTCCCACCGCTTCGGCGACAAGGCGAAGACGGTCGCCTTCAACTGCGCGCAGATGACGGCCTCGACCTACGTCACGGCGACCGTGATGAGGCTCATCTTCGGCCCCGTGGAGGCGCTGCCGCGGAGCGAGAATTTGGGGCTGTTCCTCTCCGCCATCTGCACGATGTCGGTCGTGCAGTACCTGACGAACTCGGGCCTCGCGGCCATCTACACGGCCTTCAAGCGGGGCCTCGGCGTCGCGCACACCTGGAGCCGCTACTACCTCTGGTCTTCGATCACGCTGCTGGCGGGCGCGTCGGCCGCCGGGCTCATCTCGCGCGTCGTCGTCCGCTTCGGCTTCTTCTACATCCTGCTGACGGCGCCCATCATCACCATCGTCTACCTGACCTACCGCACCTACCTCAAGAGCGTCGAGGCGTCGGCGGCGCAGGCCGAGCAGGCCGAGCGCGAGCGCATGCACGAGCACTACGCGCAGATGGAGAAGCTGTCGGCTTTGGGCGAGCTGGCGTCGGGCGTGGCGCACAACTTCAACAACACGCTGACGGGCATCCTCGCCCGCGCGCAGCTCCTGCTCGACGCCACCGACGTGAAGGACGTGCGGCGCGGCCTGCGCATCATCATCCAGACGGCCGAGGACGGCGCCAAGACCGTCAAGCGCATCCAGGACTTCGCCCGCCAGCGCCGCGACCAGGACTTCGTGCGCATAGACGTGGACCAGCTCATGCTCGAAGTTGCCGAGATCACGCGCCCGCGCTGGAAGGACTACGCCGAGGCGTCGAACGTCCACATCAAGCTCGTCCGGCAGATAGGCTCGAACGCCGCCATCATGGGCGACGCGGGCGAGCTGCGCGAGGTGCTCGTCAACATGGTCTTCAACGCCGTGGACGCGATGCCCGAGGGCGGCACGCTCACGCTCTCGACTTCGGACGCGGGCGACGAGGTCGTGCTCACGGTCGCCGACACCGGCACGGGGATGGCCGAGGAGGTGCGCTCGCGCATCTTCGACCCGTTCTTCACGACGAAGGGGAAGGCCGGGATGGGGCTCGGGCTCTCGGTCTCCTACGGCATCATCCGCCGCCACGAGGGCAGAGTCGAGGTCGAGAGCGAGGTCGGGCGGGGGACGACCTTCCGCATGAGGTTCCCCGTCGTCGGCGAGTCGGACACGCAGCGCATCGCCGACACCGGCCCGCTCCCGCTGGCGCGCGCCGACGGGACTCTGCGCATCCTCGTCGTGGACGACGAGGACTACGTCCGCGAGCTGCTGGCCGACATCCTCGAACGCGAGGGCTGCGAGGTGGTGCTCGCGGGCGAGGGGCGCGAGGCGCTCTCGCTCTTCGACGGGCAGGGGTTCGACGCCGTCTTCACCGACGTCGGGCTGCCGGGGATGAGCGGCTGGGAGCTGGCGCGCGCCGTGCGCGAGCGCGACGACCGGCTCGCGCTCGCCGTCATCACCGGCTGGGGCGACACGGTCACGGCCGAGGAGCAGTCGGCGGCGCAGGCCGACTGGGTCATCCCGAAGCCCTTCACCGTCGACCGCATCACGAGCCTCGTCGTCGAAATCTCGCAGCGCAAGGCGGCCGCGACCCCGGCCGTCCGCTGATTTCCGCCCCCGCCCGCCCGAACCCGCCCTCCGCCGCTTGTCCCCGCCGCCCCGTACGTACTAAGCTGAACCGCAAATCGCTTTCACAGTTCGGAAGGAGGATGGGCATGGCAGACAACGTGCGCCCCGACGCGGGCGAGCAGCGCGAGGAGTCCACTTCGGGCCTCTTACTCTCGGTTGACCCCTTGCGGGGCGCGACCCAACACAAGCTGAGCGGCGACGACTCGGACGGCGGCAAGGGCGGGCTCCTCGGCGACGACACCTCGGACGCGGACGGCGGCGACGCGCTCGGCGGCGGCGACGACTCCGGCGCGGGCGACTCCGACGGCGGCGACGACTCGGGCTCGGGCGACGACTCCGACGCCGACGGCACGGACGCCTCGGACGCCGACGGCAACGACACGGGGCTCGACGCCGACGGGACGGACCCGCTCGGCATCCAGCCCGAGAACGCCGACGGCTCGGACGCGGACGGCACGGACGCCAAGTAGGCCGCAAGCCTCCTGAGCACGGGGCGGCCGCGCCGGGCGGCCGCCCCGAACCTCTCCGGCCGCCGCGCCCTCGCTCCGCGGCTTGTCCCCGCCGGCGTCCCGTACTAAGCTTGGCCCCCAAACCGCAACCGCTTTCAAAACTCGGAAGGAGGAAGGCATGGCAGACAACGTGCGGCCCGACGCGGGCGACGAGCGCGAGGCGACCTCTTCAGGACTCTTAATCTCGACCGACCCCTTACAGCAGGACGCGGTCGGCCACAGGCTGAGCGCGGGCGACGCCGACGCCGACGACGGCGATGACGAAGACTACAACACGGACAACGGCGACTCCGACGGGGGTGACTCCGGCGGCGCGGACGCCGGGGGCGCGGTCGTCGTCGAAACCGTCGGCGACGCCGACAGCGGCGACTCCGACGACGACACGGACAGCGGCGAAGACCCGGACTACTCCGACAACTAGCACGGACGACCGATGAGCGCCGCTTCTCGAAGGCCGGAGGGCTCCGGGGGCGAAAGCCTCGCGGAGATACTCGAACCATGCGCCCCGGGGGAGTTCCTCGCCTCCTCCTGGGGCGCGAGCTTCTTGCACGTCCGCGGGCGCGCGGGGCGCTTCGAGCGCCTGATGCCGTGGCCGCGCCTGAGCGAGATACTGCGCCGCCACCGGCTCGACCACCCGCGCCTGCGCCTCGTGCGCGACGGCAAGCCCGTCCCCGTCACCTCCTACCTGCGCCACACGAAGGGCGCGCGTCAGAAGACCACGGTCCCGCGACTCAGGGCCGCGGAGCTGGCGCGGCAGCTGCGCGAGGGCGCCACCCTCGTGCTCGACGCCGTGGACGAACTCTCCGAGCCAATCGAGGCGCTGGCGAAGGGGCTCGAACTCTTCTTCCGCGAGCGCGTGCAGGTCAACCTCTACGCCGGCTGGCAGACCTCGCGCGGCTTCGACCTCCACTGGGACGACCACGACGTCTTCATCCTCCAGGTCGCGGGGCGAAAGCGTTGGAGCGTCTACGGGCAGACGCGGCCGCACCCCCTGGTCAGCGACGTCGAGAAGGCCGCGAAGCCGACCGGCGGGCCGCTGTGGGAGGGGACGCTCGAAGACGGCGACCTGCTCTACATCCCGCGCGGCTGGTGGCACGTCGCGGTGCCGCTGGCCGAGCCGACGCTGCACCTGACGGTCGGCGTGCACAACCGCACGGGCCTCGACCTCCTGCGCTGGCTCGCGGAGCGGATGCGCGGGAGCGAGACCTTCCGGGGCGACCTCCCGCGCTTCGCCACGGCCGAAGGCCGCGCCGCGCACGCCGCGCGGCTGCGCGAGGAGCTGCTGGCGGCGTGGGACGACTCGCTCGTCGAGAAGTTCTACGAAGACCTGGACGCGCGCGCCGAGCCGCGCCCGCGCGTCGAGCTGCCGTGGGCGGCGACGCCCGGCGCCGCGCCGCCCGCGCCCGACGCCCTCGTCACGCTGCTCGCGCCGCGCCCGCTGAAGCTGGAGGCGTCGCGGGGCGTCGTGGAGTTCGACTGCCTCGGGCGGCGCTGGCGCTTCGCGGAAGACGCGCTGCCCGTCCTGAGAAGGCTCGCGTCGCGGCGCGAGTGCACGGTCGCGGCGCTGTGCGAGGAGGCGGCGGGGCGGCTGCCGGAGTCGCAGGTGCGCGCGTTCGTGGCCGAGCTGGCGCTGCACGGCCTGGTCGCAATCGAGGGCGGGGGGCGCGCTTGACGACGCCCGACGCCTCACGCTTCTTCTGCTCGGAACTCTCGCTCCTCTCGGGCGAGAGGAGCGCCGGCACGGCCTCGACCGGCGCCGTCTGGCTGCTGCTCGAATACCCTCACGGCTGGGGGCGCCGCGCCTTCGAGGAGAGCGCGCTCCCGCCGCGGGTCAAGCAGTCCCTCTCCGACACGATGGCGCGCATCAAGCACTCGCGCCTCCTCCTCATCAAGACCGACCGCGGGCGCACCGACTCGCGCATGAACCTCTTCGTCGTCCGCTGCCGCGAGCGCGCGCCCTTCGCGGTGCGCCTGCGCCTTGAGAAGTACGACGACGTCGTGGACTACGACCTCGCCGCCGTCGCCTCGGGGCGCGACGCGCAGGGCGGCGAGACGTGCGACGGGCCGCTCTTCCTCGTCTGCACGCACGGCCGGCGCGACAAGTGCTGCGCCAAGTTCGGCGTCCCGCTCTACAACTCCCTGCGCCAGTTCGCGGGCGACTCCGTCTGGCAGTCGTCGCACGTCGGCGGCGACCGCTTCGCGGGCAACCTCGTCTGCTTCCCGCACGGGCTCTTCTACGCGCACGCGACGCCGGAGGCCGGGCGCCGCGTCGCCGCCGACTACCTCGCGGGCCGCGTCGCCAACGAGGAGTTCCGCGGCCGCGCCTGCTACTCGCACTTCATACAGGCGGCCGAAGCCTTCGTCCGCGCCGAGTCGGGGCTCGACGGCGTCGAGGCCCTGCGCTTCCTCTCGGCCGAGCCGGCGCACGCCGACGCGTGGCGCGTGCACTTCGCCGAGCGCGGCGCGCGCCGCCTGCACGAGGCCACGGTCGCGCGCCGCATGTCGGACTTCCGCAACCCCGTCTCCTGTCACGCGACCGAGCCGAAGCCCGTCCCCCAGTTCGCGCTCGAAGCCTACAACGTCTCCGCGCCGGCCGCGGCGGAAGGCGGGTGACACTGAAGCTCTTTTAAGGAGTGACTGAGAACGTGTCGGAACAACTCGGACATGCCGGCGGCCTCGTCGCGCCGTACGGCGGCGCGCTCGTCGACCTGCTCGCGCCCGAAGACGGCGGGGAGCTGCTCGCCCACGCGGCGACGTTGCCGCGGCTCCAGCTCACGGCGCGCGGCGTCTGCGACCTCGAACTGCTCGCCAACGGCGGCCTCTCGCCGCTCCGCCG
The DNA here is from genome assembly GCA_036387455.1 of Pyrinomonadaceae bacterium. GTDB lineage: Bacteria > Acidobacteriota > Blastocatellia > Pyrinomonadales > Pyrinomonadaceae > QHXN01. Next base: position 5,438 of record DASVTS010000146.1, read on the forward strand.
CTTCATGGGGCGCGCCGACTACCTGGGCGTCCTCGACGGGATGCGGCTCGAAGACGGCACGCTCTACCCCATCCCGGTCACGCTCCCCGTCTCGAAGGACGCGGGCCTCCGGCTCGGCGGCGAGGTCGCGCTCGCCGACCAGTACAACAACCTCCTGGCCGTGATGCGCGTCGAGGAAATCTACGGGCGCGAAGGCGCGCGGGAGGCGCGCGCCGTCTGCGGCACCGAAGACCCGCGCCACCCCCTCGTGGCCGAGATGAACTCGTGGGGCGACATGTACGTCTCGGGCGAGCTGCGCGTGCTCGCGCCGCCGCGCCACTACGACTTTCGGGACATACGCCTGACGCCCGCGGGCGCGCGCGAGCGGCTGGCGGCGCTCGGCCGCCCGAACGTCGTCGCCTTCCAGACGCGCAACCCGCTCCACCGCGCGCACGAGGAGCTGACCGCGCGCGCCGCGCGCCGCATCGGCGGGACGCTCCTGCTCCACCCCACCGTCGGGCTGACCAAGCCGGGCGACGTGGACTACTACACGCGCGTCCGCACCTACAAAATCCTCGCCGCCGACTACTACGACCCGCGCTCGACGGTGCTCGCCCTGCTCCCGCTGGCGATGCGCATGTGCGGGCCGCGCGAGGCGCTGTGGCACGCGCTCATCCGGCGCAACTTCGGCGCCGACCACTTCATCGTCGGGCGCGACCACGCCAGCCCCGGCCAAGACTCGCGGGGGCGCCCCTTCTACGGCCCCTACGACGCGCAGGAACTGGTCGGGCGTCACGCCGCCGAGGCCGGCGTCACGCCGCTCGCCTTCAGCGAGATGGTCTACCTGCCGGAAGAGGGCCGCTACGAGGAGCAGGCGGCGATACCGGCGGGCGCGCGGACGCTCTCCATCTCGGGCAGCGAGCTGAGGGAGGAGTACCTTGAGGGCGGGCGCGACATCCCCGAGTGGTTCATGCGGCCGGAGGTCGCGGCCGTGCTGCGGCAGGCGTACCCGCCGAGGCACCAGCAGGGCTTCTGCGTCTGGTTCACGGGGCTGAGCGGGGCGGGGAAGTCGACGACCGCCGACATCCTGACGGTGAAGCTCCTTGAGCACGGGCGGCGCGTGACGGGGCTCGACGGCGACGCGGTGCGCGCGCACCTCTCGAAGGGTTTGGGATTCAGCAAGGAGGACCGCGACACGAACGTGCGCCGCATCGGCTACGTCGCCTCGGAGGTGGTGAGGCACGGCGGGGCGGCCGTGTGCGCCGCCGTCAGCCCTTACCGCGCCGCGCGCAACGAGTGCCGCGCGATGGTCGGGGGCGAGCGCTTCGTCGAGGTCTTCGTGGACACGCCGCTCGAAGTCTGCGAGCGGCGCGACACGAAGGGCATGTACGCACTGGCGCGCGCCGGCAAGCTCAAGTCCTTCACGGGCGTGGACGACGCCTACGAGCCCCCGCCGAGCCCCGAAATCAGAATCGAGACCGAGACCCGCACCGCCGAGGAGAACGCCCAAATCATCCTCGACTACCTCGCCGAGCGCGGCTTCATCCGGCGCTACGACCGCGGGGCGACGCGCGGGCGCGCGCCCGCGACGTAGTCCCGGAGGCGCTCCGTGGCGGCGCGCGGCTGCAAGGGCGAGGTCATCCGGTCGTTCGGCGAAACGGTCTCAGGTCTTCTGTTTCGACGTCCGACTGTAACGCCTCCGCCCGCCTTTAGCCGAAGCCGCGCCGCCGCTCACCTCGGGCCCGACGCGGGAAAGTCGTCCGTGCGGAAGGGCGAGGCGGGCAGCCCCGCGCGGTTGTAGAGGTTGCAGTCCGGGTTGTCGGCCCAGCCGTAGCGCACCGCCGCGGGCCTCTTCACGCGCGGCGACCAGACGAGAACGTCGCCGCCCTGAATCGCGGCCTCCGCCCACACGAAACGCCCGTCCCCGCCCGCGACGGCGAAGCCCTTCGGCGCGCCGCCCTTAAAGACCAGCCCGTCCGCGTGCTCGAAGGCGAGGCGGACGCGGTCGCCCTCGACTTTCATGCCGCGGTAGGCGGGGCCGGAATACTCGACCTTACGCCCGTAGACCTTCGCCAGCGCGGCCAGCGCCAGCCGCTCGCCCACGTCCTGCTTGTTCTTCGGGTGAATGTCCTTGGCGTCGCCGATGTCGATGGTGACGGCGAGCCCCGCGTTCGGGACGGCCCGCGAGACGCGGAGCTGCGCCTCGCGCAGCCGCGCCCACTCGGAGTCGGCGGGCTCGGCGCGACGTTCGAGGTAGTTGGCGAGCTGGACGACGAGGAAGGGGAAGTCGCCGACGCCGAACCGCGCGCGCCAGTCGCGGACGAGGAGCGGGAGGAGGCGCTCGTACTGCGCCGCGCGGCCGACGTTGGTCTCGCCCTGATACCAGATGGCGCCCTTGAGGGCGAAGGGGACGAGCGGCGCGACCATGCCGTTGTAGCGGATGACGGGGACGCTGAAGTCGTTGCCGCCCTGCCGCGGCGGCGGCGTCTTCAACTCGGCCAGCGCGACGCTGGCGCGGAAGGCCCACTCGCCCGCGAGCGAGACGGGCGCGGCGCCGCCGGCCTCGGCCGGCTCGATTCTCAACTCCTCCGGCTTGCCGTAGATGCCGCCGCCGACGCCCGTGTCGAGCACGCGCACGGCGACGGTGTTCGTGCCGGGCCGGAGCAGGCGCGCGTTGACGTGGTAGCTGCGCGGCGCGTCCCACTGGCTCAGGCCGCCGACGGGGACGCCGTTGACGAAGGTCGTGTCCGCGTCGTCCACGGGGCCGAGGCTGAGCAGAAGGTCGCGGCCCTCCCAGCCCTCGGGCAGCTCGAACGTCCTGCGGAACCAGACCACGCCGTCGAAGCCCGGCAGCCCCGCGTCCTCGAAGTACCGCGGCAGGCTCATCCGCTTCCAGCCCGAGGCGTCGAACGAAGGGTCGGCCCACGTCCGTCCGGCCGAGCCCGGGTCGTTCTTCGTCCACCACGCGGCCAGCGCGTCGTCGAAATCCGCCGGCGTCTTCTTCGAGTCCGCCCAGGTCTTCTCCAAGTCCCCGACGGCGGGCGCGAACTCCTGCATCGTCCTGAGCGCGTCGCCGCTCACCCAGCCCTCGGCCGCCGTCCCGCCCCAGGACGCGTGGACGAGCCCGACGGGGACGTTCAGTTCTTTGTGCAGGCGGCGCCCGAAGAAGTAGGCGACCGCGGAGAAGCCGCCCCAGCCGCCGGCCGCGACGTTCTTCGGGTCGCAGACGAGCCAGCGCGCGTCGGCCGTCTCGCGCGGGCTGGTCGCCGCGACCTTGGGCACGGCGAAGAGGCGAATCGAAGGGTGGTCGGCGCGCGCCACCTCCTCCTCCGCGCGGTTGACGAGGGTGACGCCCATCTCCATGTTCGACTGGCCCGACGCCAGCCACACGTCGCCGACGAGCACGTCCCGCAGCGTCACGCTCCGCGGCCCCTCGACGTCGAGCGTGTGCGGGCCGCCCGCCTCGAAGGGGCCGAGCCGCGCCTCCCAGCGCCCGCGCGCGTCGGCGACCGCCCGCGCCTCGCGGCCGAGCATCCTGACCGTGACGCGCGCGCCGGGCGTCGTCCAGCCCCAGACGGGGAAGCGCACGCCGCGTTGCAGCACCATGTGGTCGGAGAAGAGTTGATGAAGGAACGGCCGCTCCCCGTCGTCCGCGGCCGTCGCGGGCTTCAGCGCACGGGCGTGCGGGGCGAGCAGGCAGGCGAGCAGGAGCAGCGGCGGCAGGACTCTTTTCATAGAAGCTCGGCGCGGGGGTTTTTGTTCCGCGGCCCGACAAATAGTGCTTGAAAAAGGGAAGGGGAATGAAAGAGAATGCGTGCGCAAAGCTCCTTCAGCTTATCTCCTCCAACCAGACGGCGGTGAGACCATGAGCGCGTGCGCCGGCGATGATAATGTGTGGCCCGGGCTTTTGTCTACGGTTGCAACAAAGGTCGGCGGCCGCCTGTGTCCGGCGCTCGCGCTGGCGTGCGCGCTGGCGTGCGCGGCCTTCGCGCAGCAGCCGCACGCGCTCGGCGACCCGGTTGACGTGAGCCAGGACTTCCAAAGGATGGAGCACGTCTACTTCGTCGCCGCCCGCGTCAAAGAGTTCGACGCGGCGCGCGGGCGCGGCCGGCTCCAGTGGGACAGGCACCTGCGCTCGACCACGCTCTCCTTCAACAAGATTGACGTCGGCCTGAGCCGCGCCAAGGCGACCGAGTTCCCCGCCACCGAGTACGACGCCGACCCCGCGCTCCCTTTCGCCATCGACTTCGTCAGCCCGCGCGCCGTCCGCCTGCGCTTCAACACGCGCGACGCGCCCATCCGGGACGAGCCCTCGCTGATGCTCGCCGGCGACCCGCCGCGCGACGACTCGTGGAAGGTCGAGCAGACGGCCGAGGCCGTCACCTACACGAGCGCGCACGGCCGCGTCCGCATCGTGCGCGACCCGTGGCACGTCGAGTTCTACGACGCCGCGGGCCGCCTGCTCACGCGCACGCAGAACGCGGGCGACCCGCACACCTACTTCACGCCCGTCCCCTTCTCCTTCGTCCGCCGCGCGTCCGACCTCGCCCGCCGCGCCGCCGCGACGTTCGAGCTTCGGCACGACGAGAAGATTTTCGGCTGCGGCGAGTCGTTCACGCGCCTCGACAAGCGCGGGCAGAAGGTCAACGCCTGGACGCGCGACGCGATGGGCGTGCAGAACGAGTGGATGTACAAGCCCGTCCCGTTCTTCATGTCGAACCGCGGCTACGCCGTGTTCCTCCACACCTCCGCGCCCGTCACCTTCGACTTCGGGAAGACCTACGACCGTCACAACGTCATCTACACGGCCGACGAGACGCTCGACCTCTTCGTCTTCATCGGCGACCCGAAGCAGGTGCTCTCCGAGTACACGGCCTTGACGGGCCGCAGCCCCGTCCCGCCGCTCTGGTCGTTCGGCTTCTGGATGAGCCGCATCACCTACAAGTCGGAGGACGAGGTGCGGGCGGTGGCGGCGAAGCTGCGCGAGCAGCGCGTCCCCTCGGACGTCATCCACCTCGACACCGGCTGGTTCGAGACCGACTGGCGGAGCAACCTCCAATTCTCCCCGACGCGCTTCCGCGACCCCGCGCGCATGGTCGCCGATTTGAAGAGGCAGGGCTTCCGCGTGAGCCTCTGGCAGTACACCTACTTCACGCCGAAGAACGAGCTGTTCGGGGAGATAGTCTCGAAAGGCTACGCGGTGCGGGACGACGCGGGCCGCGCGGTGCCCGAGGACGCCGTGCTCGACCTGTCGAGCCCCGAGGCCGTGCGCTGGTATCAGTCGAAGCTCGCGGCGCTCCTCAAGCTCGGCGTCGGCGCCGTCAAGGTCGACTTCGGCGAGGGCGCGCCGGCGACCGGACTTTACGCTTCGGGGCGGACGGGGCTCTACGAGCACAACCTCTACCCGCTCCGCTACAACAAGGCCGTCGCCGACGTGACGCGCGAGACGACGGGCGAGAACGTCATCTGGGCGCGGAGCGCGTGGGCCGGGAGCCAGCGCTACCCCCTGCACTGGGGCGGCGACGCGGAGAACACCGACTCGGCGATGGCGGCGACCTTGCGCGGCGGGCTCTCCTTCGGCCTCTCGGGCTTCACCTACTGGAGCCACGACGTGGGCGGCTTCGTAGACCGCGCGCCGCGCGACCTCTACCGGCGCTGGCTCGCGTGGGGCGTGCTCACCTCGCACACGCGGGCGCACGGCGCGCCGCCGCGCGAGCCGTGGGAGTACGACGAGGCCCTGACCGAAGACTTCCGCCGCGCGCTCGGGCTCCGCTACTCGCTGATGCCCTACATCCTCGCGCAGGCGAAGGACTCCTCCGCGCGCGGCTTCCCGCTCCTGCGCGCGCTCTTCTTCGAGTACCCGGGCGACCCGACCTGCTGGACGGTGGACGACGAGTATCTGTTCGGCTCGGACCTCCTCGTCGCGCCGCTCATGGAGCCGGGCGACGGCCGCCGCGTCTACCTCCCGCCCGGCGAGTGGCTCGACTACCAGACGGGCGAGCCGCACGCGGGCGGGCGCTGGCGCCGGATAAAGGCCGGGCCGATTCCGGTCGTGCTGCTGGTCAGGAATCACGCGGCCGTCCCGCACGTCCGGGTCGCGCAGAGCACGAACGACATCGACTGGAAGGAGGTCGAGCTGCGCGTCTTCAGCGCCGACGACGCGCCGGCCGACGGCCTCTTCGCGCTCCCCGACGGCGGCGTGCAGGCGCTCAACCTGACGAGCGCCGCCGGGGCGTACGCGTTGCGAAACGACCCGCTCCGCGGCCGCGTCAACTGGCGCGTCACGCGCTCCCCGGCGCGTTAGCCGCCCGGGGCGCACCACGTTCGAAAACTCAGGAGGGATTCACCGTTGAGTAAAAAAATATCGAGACGGACGTTCGCAAAGGTCGCGGGCGCCGCGGCGCTCGCGTCCGCGGCCGAACTGCCGGCGCTCGCCGGCGCCGCGAAGCCGCAAGGCGGTTCCGCCGCCGCGCAGGGGGACGCGCTGCGCGCCTTCCCGCCCGGCTTCCTGTGGGGCACGGCGACCGCCTCCTATCAGGTCGAGGGCGCGGTCAAGGAGGACGGGCGCGGCCCCTCCATCTGGGACACCTTCTCGCACACGCCGGGCAAGACGGTGGCGGGCGCGACGGGCGACGTGGCGAACGACCACTACCACCTTTACAAGGGCGACGTGCAGTTGATGAAGGCGCTCGGCGTCAAGTCGTACCGCTTCTCGGTCGCGTGGCCGCGCGTCTTCCCCAACGGCGACGGCCCGGCGAACCCGAAGGGGCTCGACTTCTACAACCGGCTGGTGGACGAGCTGCTCGCCAACGGCATCCAGCCCTTCGCCACGCTCTACCACTGGGACTTGCCGCAGTCCCTGCAAGACCGCTTCGGCGGCTGGGAGGGGCGCGAGACGTCGAAGGCTTTCGCCGACTACGCCGGCTACGTCGCGGCCCGCCTGACCGACCGCGTCAAGCACATCTTCACCATCAACGAGTTCGGCGCCTTCGTCGAGGTCGGCTACCGCTGGGGCGTCCACGCGCCGGGCCTACGGCTGACGGGCCTGCGCCTGAACCAGACGCGCCACCACGCCGTCCTCGGCCACGGCCTCGCCGTGCAGGCCGTCCGCGCCGCGGCGAAGCCGGGGACGAAAGTCGGCATCGCCGAGAACATCACGGTCGCCGCCCCCGTCTTCGAGTCGGCGGCGCACGTCGCGGCGGCCGAGCGCGCGACGCGCGAGATGAACGCGCAGTACCTGACCGTCATCATGGAGGGGAAGTACACCGACTGGTATTTGAAGCAGGCCGGCGCCGACGCGCCGAAGTTCACGCCCGAGGACTTGAAGGCCATCTCCTCGCCGCTCGACTTCGTCGGCATCAACATCTACACGCCGCAGTTCGTGCGCGCCTCCGACTCGGAGCCGGGCTTCGCACACGTGCCGCACCCGAAGTCCTTCCCGCACGCGCCGTCGCCGTGGCTCTTCGTCGGCCCGGAGGCGCTCTACTGGGGGCCGCGCCACGTCTCGAAGCTCTGGGGCGCGAAGGAGATTTACATCACGGAGAACGGCTGCTCCTCTTCGGACGAGCCGGCGGCGGACGGCAAGGTCTACGACACCGACCGCGTGACGTACCTGCGCAGCTACCTCACGCAACTGCGCCGCGCGACGGCCGAGGGCGTCCCCGTCCGCGGCTACTTCCTCTGGAGCCTGATGGACAACTTCGAGTGGGCCGACGGCTACACCAACCGCTTCGGCATCCACTACGTCGACTTCGAGTCGCAGAAGCGCACGCCGAAGCTGAGCGCCGACTTCTACCGCGAGGTCATCGCGCGCAACGCCGTCGTGTGACGCGGCAATCGGGGCGGATTTCAGAATTGCCACAGAGACACAGAGGCACAGAGATTTTTAGAATTTGAAATCTCTGTGCCTCTGTGTCTCTGTGGCAAATCCTTTAGCTCTGACAAGCTCTCTTATTCGGCGGCGGGAACTTCCCGCAGGTGACGGACGGGCGAGAAGAAGAGACGGAGGAAGGGGAGGAGGAGGCCGCAGACGCCGAGGGCCAGCGTCGGGCGGGTGCCGATTCTTTCGGCGAGCGCGCCCGCGGCGAGGGCGCCGAGGCACGCGCCGAGCAGGTTGACGTAGCGGAAGCTCGCCGTCATGCGCCCCTGCAAGCGGTGGGGCGTGACCGACTGGCGCAGGCTCACGAGGTTGACGCCGCTCAACTGTATCCCGCAGGCCGTCAGGAGGTGCGCCGCCGAGAGCATCGCCGCCGCCCTCGTCTGCGAGCCCGACGCGAGGGGCACGAGGCCGAGGCCCGCGACCGTCAGGAGCGGCGCGTAGGTCATCACGCGGCCCGGCCCGAAGCGCCGCGCCGCGCGCGGGGCGAGGAGCGCGCCGACGAGGAAGCCCGGCCCGAGCGCGGCGAAGACGACGCCGAGCGCCGCCGGCCCCAGCCCCAGCTCGCGCACGGCGTAGACGACGAGCAGCGTGTAGATGACGTTGGCGAACAGGAAGTGGAGCGCGATGCCTTCGGCGAGCGGCCGCAGGAGCCCGTGGCCGTAGACGAAGCGCAGGCCCTCGCCTATCTCCGCCCACACGCCGCGGCGCCGCGGCGCGGCCGTCGTAGAGCCGTCAGCCATCGCCTCTTCGGCCGCCGGCTCGGGCGCGCGGATGAGCGCGGTGCACGCGGCCGAGAGCAGGAACGAGAGGGAGTCGAAGAGGATTGAGACGGGCGCGCCCAACGCCTGCACGAGCAGCCCGGCGAGCCCCGGCCCGGCGATGGAGGCGGCCGCGCCGCTCGCCTGCAACTGGCTGTTGGCGCGCACGAGCTGCCCGCGCCGCACGAGCGCGGGCAGGTAGGCCATCGCCGCCACCTCCGAGAAGATGAAGAGCGCGCCCGCGAGGAACTGCACGGCGTACAACTGAAACATGCCGAGCGCGCCGAGGAAGTAGGCGGCGGGGATGGAGGCGGAGAGCAGCGCCAGGCCGAGGTCGGTGAGGATGAGGACGGGGCGGCGGCGCACGCGGTCGGCGACGACGCCCGCGAACGGGCCGACGAGGAAGGAGGCGGCGGTGCCGGTCGCGCGCAGCCAGCCCATCTCGGCGGTGCTCGCGTGGAGGACGAGGACGGCCGTCAAGGGGTACGCGAGCGAGGCGACCTGCGTGCCGAGGAACGACACGTTCGTCCCCAGCCAGAACTTGACGAAGTCCGCGCTGCGCCAGAGTCCCCCCGGCTCGGGCCCCGAACCCGCGCCCGCCGCTTCTTCCTCCGTGTTCATCAACAGACCGAACGCTCGCGGGCGCGGCGTTGTTTCTACGAACCGCCGCGCCCTTACTCGACCGGCAGCGGCTCGCCGGAGCCGCGCCAGACGAGGCGGACGCGGCCGGGCGTGCCGAGGTTGCGCTCGGAGTCGAGGACGTAGGAAAGCTCGCGGCGCGCTTCCGGTTCGCGCATCGCCGCGCCGACGCTGTTCAACGGGTTGACGAAGACGACGGGGCGCGGGCTCGCAGCGAGCAGGAGGTCGCCCACGTCGTAGCGCCGCAGCACGCCGGGCAGCGCGACCTCCGAGAGGTTGCGGTGGAGGGGTCGCTCGACCGCCATGCGGTAGGCGGCCAGCGTGTTCTCGACGAAGACGCGGCCGATGCGCTCGTCGAGCGCGGCGGCGTGGAGCAGAGCGACGCCGTGCGGCCCGCTGCCGTAGGCGGCGACGCCCGCGCGCCCGACTTCGGGGCGCGCGGCCAGCCAGTCCACGGCGCGGATAATGTCGTCGGCGCGCATCCCCGCGATGGTCTTTCCCACCAGCCGCGCGCGCAGCGAGAGCAGGTAGTGCGGGCCGAGCAGCGGCGACTTTATCTCGTCAACCCACGCGGGCGTCGCGCGCGGTTGCAGCACGAAGACGAGCCAGCCCGCGCGCGCCAGCCGCTCGACCTCGCCGCCCGCCGCCGCCGACGCCTCCGCCGGGCGCGAGTCCATAAAGAGCATGGCCCGCTTCGGGCCTTCGCGGTCGGGCACGGCCAGGAGCCCCCCGAGGTCGAGGCCGTCCCCGGCGCGCATCGTGACGGCTTCCAGCCTGTAGCCATCGCGCCGCGTCGTGCCCGCCGTCCTGACGTCAGGCGGGCTGGCGCCGGGCCTTGCGCTGATGGCGGCCGTCGCCCGCACTTCTTCGCGCAGGCGCGCTTGCAGGCGCGCGAGTTCGGCGCGCGTGCCCAGCGCGCGGCGCGGCGGCAGAAGCTCGGCCGCGCGCTTGCGGTTGAGCGAGTAGACCGTCTCGCCGCCGACGGAGTCGGACAACTGGCCGGTCGGCGTGCAGAGCAGGTCGTCGGGCCGCCGCGGGCGCGTCGGCGTGAACGTTTGCCTGCCGTCTTCACCCTTGAGCCAGCGCGCGAAGAACGAGAGGATGTCGGGCGCGACGGGGTTGAGCGCGCCGTGCCCGCCCGGCCCCGTTATCCATTGCAGCCGGTCGGCCGCGCCGTAGAGCCCGTAGACGCGCTTCGCCTCCTCGTACGTACGGCGCGCGCCGGCGAAGGGGAACATGTCTTCGGTCGTGGAGACGATGGCGTAGGGCCTCGGCGCGGCCGCCTCGACCCAGTCGCCGAAGTCGAGCCCCCGCTCGATGAACCGCGGGAGGCTCTGCTCGGCCTCCTGCGGCCCCGCGGGCGAGGCGAGCAACTCCTCGGCCGACGTGATGTAACAGGCGGTCGCCGCCGCCTTGACGCGCTCGTCGAGCGCCGCGAGGTAGGCGGTCACCGTGCCGCCGCCCGAACAGCCGAACGCCCCGAGCCGCGCGGCGTCAACGTCGGGGCGGCCCGCGAGGTAGTCCAGGCCGCGCACCGCGTCCCAGACGAAGTAGCGCGAGACGTGCTCGCCCAGCAGGAGCGTCTGCAAATCGGCGTGGCCGTGCTCGCCCGTCACGCCGCCGACCTTCGACGCGCCCAGCTCGGGGTCGTAGTTCTGGAACCGCTCGCCCTCCGAGATGGGGTCGTAGGCCAGCGCCACGAAGCCCGCGCGCGCGAGGTTCGCGCCCCACGAATACTGACCGACCTTCCCGCGCGGGTCGTGCCCGGGCGTGAGCAGGACGGCCGGGAAGGGGCCGCGCACGCCCGCCGCGGGGACGTACACGTTCGCGGTGACGAGGAAGCCGGGCAGGCTCTCGTAGGCGATCTTCTCGACGCGGAAGCCCTCTTCTTCGAGCGCGCCGAAGCGGCGGACGGCGGGCGCGCGGCGCACCGACTCCGGAGGCGCCGGCAGTCCGCCCATCAGGCGGAGCGCCGTCGCGCGCACCGAAGCCCGGCGGCGCTCGGCCCCTTCGCGCGTCTGTATTTTTGAGACTTGAAGCTCGCGCTCTTTGAGGTGCGCGCGCGCGACGGAGTCGAGGTAGGCGGTTAAGGGGTGGCGCGGCGGCGGCTGCGACTGGCGGCCGCCGCCGTGGGCCGGCGAGCCGAGGACGCACACGAAGACGGCGAGGCCGCACGCGCGCGCCAACCCCCTCGTTAGAATGTTCATTGTTCACCCGGCGCACGCGTGCGGCGCCACGTTCAAGGGCGGCTCAGGGCCGCGCGGCGGAAGAGTATTCCGCGAGAAGTTTCTGCACGCGCGCGCCGGGGCTGATGAGCGCGACCTTCTGCGTCGAGTCGTAGCCGCTGAAGACGCCGACAATCTCGCCCCTGCCGTTGTAGACGGGGCTGCCCGAAAAGCCGTCGCGCCCCTCAATCTTGGCGGCCCAGTACTGGCGGCCGCGGAAGGTGTACGTCCCCGAGAAGGCGCCGCGCCGGACGGCCTTGATGCCGTTCGGCCGCGCGATGACGAGCAGCTCGTCGTCGGGCGCGGGCGAGTCCTGGAAGGCGAGCGGGGACGCCAGCCTCTTCGTGCGGCAGACGCTCAGGAGCGCGAGGTCGGCCTCGCGGTCGACCTTGAGCACCGTGGCCTCGCAGCCGTTGACGGAGGCGGCGACCTCCAGCCCCTCGTCCGGCGAGAAGCCGAGCTGCCGCCTGTGCGCGGCGTCCAGGCCGCCGGAGACGGCGTGGTAGGCGGTCATCACCAGCCCGTCGCCGACGACGAAGCCGGTGGCGTAGGCGTTCGGCGGCACCTCGCCGTCGAGGATTTCGAGGAAGTGTTGCAGCGAGTCGCGCTTCTTCTTCCTCACCCGGAGGTCTAAGGAGACGGTGTAGCCTTCCCGCTTCAGGACGGCGGCCAGCGGGTCGGCCGCCGCGTCGTCGGCCGCGCGGGCCGGCGCGAACGTGGGGGCCGCAAAGACTAAGAGGACGAGGAGGCAGAGTTCCTTCTTCATATTCATCCTTCGTGCAGAGGGCGTTTTTCGGTTGAGAGGCTACTCGCGCCGCGGGGCCGTACAAGTCGCGCGGACGAGGCGGCGCGGGAGGCGGTGGGCGGCCAAGGCGCGTCCCGCGCCCCGCCGCCACGTGTTGGGCGCGCATTCTACCACCGTCCCGGCGCCTGTGAAGAAGTTTCTTTCTGTTGGTAGACTCCGGGCAGCAAAGTAGAAGCAAAGTAGAAGCAAAGTAGAAGGAGGGGGACGGCGTTGAGACACGTCGGGATTCTGGGCGGCGGCAACATCAGCGAGACGCACGCGCGCGCGGCGCGCGAGCTGGAGGGCGTCCGCGTGGTCGCCGTCCACGGGCAGAACCGTGAGAAGGCCGGGCGGCTGGCGGCCCTGTGCGGCGCCGCCGTTTACGACGACCTCGACGCGTTCCTCGCGCACAGGCCGCTGGAGTTGGTGCTCGTCGGCAGCCCCTCGGGGCTGCACGCCGAGCAGGGCATCGCGGCGGCGCGGCGCGGCCTCCACGTGCTGGTGGAAAAGCCCCTCGACGTCACGCCCGAGCGCGCCGACGCCCTGATTACCGAATGCGACAGGGCGGGCGTCAAGCTCGGCGTCTTCTTCCAGGACCGCGCCGCGCCCGCCGTGCGCGGGCTCAAAGAGTTCGTCGCGTCGGGCGGGCTGGGGCGTCTGCTGCTCGTCTCGGGGCGCGTGAAGTGGTACAGGCCGCCGGAGTATTACGCCGGCTCGCGCTGGCGCGGGACGTGGGCGCTCGACGGCGGCGGCGCGCTGATGAATCAGGGCGTCCACACGCTCGACTTGCTGCTGTGGCTGCTGGGGGACGTGACGCGCGTCTACGCGCGCGCGGTCACGGCGCTGCACGAGATAGAGGTGGAGGACACGGTCGCGGCGACGCTGGAGTTCGCGTGCGGCGCCGTCGGCACGCTGGAGGCGGCGACCTCCGTCTACCCGGGCTACCCGCGGCGCGTCGAGCTGACGGGCACCGAAGGCACCGTCATCCTCGAAGGGAACACGCTCGTCGCCGCGGACCTGCGCACGCCCCGCGAGGGCCTCGTCCGCGGCGCGGCGGCGGGGAGCCCGGGTGCGACCTCGGCGGTCGTCTCGGACGTGAGCGGCCACAGGGAGATTCTGGCGGACTTCCTCCGGGCAATCGAGACGGGCGGGACGCCCATGTGCGACGGGCGCGAGGGGCGGCGCAGCGTCGAGCTGGCGCGCGCCCTCTACGAGTCTTCGCGGACGGGGCTCCCGGTGAGCCTCGGCCGGACGGCTTAGAGTGCCCGTGAACGGGCGGACGTTGTGTTGAACGCGGGGATTATAGGGCGGGGCTAGTGGGAGCCTCTGTGGTACTTCTCGCAGTCCCGCTTCAGCCTGCCGCTCAGCTCGACGATGCCTTCGAGGTCGCGCCGCGTGCGGGTCGAGACCTGCGCGTCGATGACGTTGACGTCCCTGAAGAGCGGGCTGCGCACGAAGCGCTCGACCAGCCGGCGCAGCATGACGAGCGACGGCCGGAGCTGCCCTTCGCCCTCCGACGGCATCTTCACGCGCTCCATGTCGGCCGGCACGTCGGGCAGCGCCAGATTCGTCAGGAGCCGCTCGGCGCGCTTCCTGATTTCCGAGGCCGATTCGCCGGCGAGTCTGAGGTCGAGCGCGGCCGGGTCGGAGGTCGCCTTCGCCAGCTCGTTGTTGACGAGCTGGATGTGCTCGTAGTCCTCCTTAATCTGGTCGAGCGCGAGGCGCAGCTCCTCCTCGTGCCCGGCGGGCTTGCGCAGCTCGTCCTCCATGGCGCGGTTGTAGATCGTCTTCTGGCGCTCGCGGAGCAGGCGTTCGAGGGTGCTGCGCCCGGGCGGCTGCTGGCCGTGGGCGGAGGCCGCCGGCAGCGAGGCGAGAAAGGCGAGCGCCGCCGCGGCCCGAAAAGCAGACCGGAAAAAGGGACTCATCACCCGCCTCCTTTCCTCCTAAAACCTTAATGCCGCGCGAGGGTTTCAGGCAGGTAGTAACACAGTTCCGCCCGCGAAACAATACCAAGGGCGGGCGGCGCGGGCGCGGACACGCTCAGCGGAGCCGGTAGGGCCTGGCGGGCGCGGGCACCGGGTCTGGGAGTTTGGGCGCCTCGATGGCGGCCGCGCCCTTGAGCCCGCTGCCGGTCACGTTGTGGACACCGAGGAGCGGGCCGGCGTAGCCGGTGACCTTGATGCCGCCGAGTTTCGCGCCCCTGATGTTGGCGAGGCTGATGCCCTTCAGGGCGGTGCCGGTGACGCCCGTGAGCGAGAAGCCCTGGAGCGGCTTGTCCGGGTGGACGCTCGTGCCGTCCACGAGGACGGGCACGTCGCGGACGCGGACGTCCGAGAAGCGGAAGTTTTTGAGCGTCGGGATGCCTTCGAGCCCGGGCACGGGCTCCTGGTCCTGCAGCCCGCTGTTGAGGAAGTTGAAGCGGAGGAACCCGCCCACCATGCCCGAGACGTCGAGGTCTGTGGCCGAGATGTCTTCGATGAAGGCGCCGCGGCCGGGGCGGCTCTTGATGTAGATGGCGTAGGTCTGCGCGTGCGTGAACTTGCAGTGCTCGATGCGCACGCCCCGGATGCCGCCCGACGTCTCGCTGCCGATGCCGATGCAGGCGTAGATGGAGTCGGCCAGCGTGCAGTCGGTGATGAGGATGTCCTCGGACGTGTCGAGGAGCGTGTAACCCTCCATGCCGCGGCCCGACTTGACCGAGATGCAGTCGTCGCCCGTCGAGATGTCGCAGCCTTCGATGCGGACGTGCTTGCAGGAGTCGATGTCGATGCCGTCGCCGTTGCCGCCCGTGCTGCGGATGGTCAGGTTGCGGATGAGGATGTTGCGGGAGCTGGTCGGGTGGACTGACCACATACGGTGGTACTCGGTGGAGAAGTCTTCGAGCCGCACGTCGTCGCAGCCGATGGGCTCGATGAGCGCGGGGCGGCGCAAGGGGCTCTGCGGCGTGGGGCGCCCGCCGACGGCCGGGTTGCCGACGACGCGCCCCGGCCCGACGACCGCGATGTGCTCGGCGTCAATGGCGTAGATGAGCCCGAGGTGCCCCTCAATCCACTTGCCCTCCCAGCGGACGTGCGTGACGGGGTAGTCGGCGAGGTCGGGCGTGCCGCGGATGACGGCGCCTTTCTCCAAACGTAAGATGGTGTTGGACTTAAGCCCGAGCGCGCCGGTCAGGTAATCGCCCGCCGGCACCACCAGTTCGCAGCCGCCGAGCGCCCGGCAGCGGTCGAGCGCGCGCTGGATGGCGGCGGTGTCCTTCGTCTTCCCGTCGCCGGCGGCGCCGAAGTCGCGGACGTTGAGCGTCAGACGCCGTGGGGCCTGCGCGGACGCGTGGGCGGAGAGCAGGAGCGAGAGCAGTAGAAAGGGGATTGACGCGAGCGGTTTCAGACGGCTTCTGTTCATTAGGGCGCCTTTCGGTTGGGGGTTGGCGGGAAAATTTTTGCGGCCCCGGAAAATTTATCTTGACAGAGTGGTAAGACCAACTTAATATGTTGCACATCCTAACAAATTCGGATTTTATTCGTCAATAAAATAAAGTCCGAAGGCACCCCGGCAGTAACAAACTAGACAGCGTTTTACCCGGAATCCCCGCGGAAAGCAGGATTCTTTAACCTACCAGAACAAGCAGGGCGGCGTTTTGCGCCGGGGGCGCGGCTCCTCGTTCCCGGCCTCATTCACAGTCTCAGTGTCGGCCCTATTGTTGCATTCAGCAACAAACGCATCTGTTCGTGCGCAAGATAAACCAGAAAAATTTCCACATCGCGCGCCGAGGCACCTCGCGCGAGATAAACACGCGCATCGCGCTCGACCTGGTGAGGACGCACCAGCCGATTTCGCGCGCCGACCTCGCGCGCCTGATGAACATGCACCGCGCCTCTATCACGTTGCTCGTCAACGAGTTACTGGCCGAGGGGCTGGTCGTCGAGGGCGGGACGGGCGAGAGCCACAGGGGGCGCAAGCCGACCTTCCTCTACATCAACTCGCGCGAGCAGTGCGTCGTCGGCGTTGACATACGATACACGCGCACATACATCGCCGTCACAGACCTGCTCGGCAAGCAACTCGTTGATATTAAAAGCTTTCCCACCGAGCGCGACCCCGAGCGGCAGGTGGCCGAGCTTGGCGCGCGCATCAAGGCCACCATCGGCGAGCGCAGAGAAATAGACTCGTGCGCGGGCGTCGGCGTGGTCGTCCCCGGCATGGTGGACAGGGTCAGCGGGAAGCTTCTGAACGCCCCGACGCTCGGCTGGCGCGACGTCAACCTGCGCGAGCCGCTCGCGGCCGCCACGGGCTTCCCCGTCCACATCGAGAACTCGGGGCGTGCCTGCGCGCTCGCGCAGGTGTGGGCCACGCGCGGCGAGGCGACCAGCTTCGGCGACGTCGTCTTCGTCAGCATCTCGGACGGCGTCGGCGTCGGCGTCGTCGTCAACGGCGAGCTGCTCCACGGCCGGCACAACATCGCCGGCGAGTTCGGCCACCTCCCGCTCAACATCGACGGCCCGCGCTGCGCGTGCGGCGCGACGGGCTGCTGGGAGGCTTACGTCTCGAACATCGCCACGCTCTCGCGCTACTTCGGCCGCAGCCTCGCCGAGCAGAGGCCGGCGAGCGCCGAGGCCGCCGCCTTCGACGTCACGGCGCTCATCGCGCGCGCCCGCGTCGGCGACGGGAAGGCGCTCGACGCCTTGCAGGCCACGGCGCAGTACCTCGGCGTCGGCCTCGCCTCGGTCATCAACGCCATCGACCCGGCGCGGGTCTACATCAGCGGCGAGATTACGGGCGCGTGGGACCTGCTTGAGAAGTCCGTGCGGACGGCGCTGGCCGGGCGCGTGCTGGTGGCGGCGGCCGCCGAGACCGAGCTGGTGCTCGTCCCGACGGGCGAGCACCCGCGGCTCCAGGGCGCCGTCGCGTTAGTCACGGCGCCGGCCTTCGCCGCCCCGAAGGTGGCGTAGAGGGTCGCGGGGGCCGCGGCGGACGACTTTCGGAAACGACCGGAGAGTTACGACCTGAGACTTTCATTTGAAACACGGAGGTGGAGATGAGTTTTCGGAGAAGTGGTTGGAGTATGCGATTTCTTTTGGGCCTCGCCGCCGCCGCGCTTCTGCTCGGGTCGGCGCTGCCGGCCGCCGCGCAGGACTACCGCGGCAAGGTTTCGGGGGCGGTCTCGGACGTCAACACGGCGGCCATCCCCGGCGCCCGCGTCGTCCTGCATAACGACGAGACGGGCGTCGAGGTCGTGCGCCAGACCGACAGCGAGGGGCGCTTCCAGTTCGACTTCGTCGACCCCGGCACGTACACGGTGACGGTCGAGCTGGCGGGCTTCAAGAAGGTCGAGCAGAAGAACGTGCTCGTCCGCCAGCGCGGCGACGTCACGGCCGACGTCACGCTCGAAGTCGGCGGCGTGGCCGACGTGGTCACGGTCGAGGCGCCGCCCGTCCAGGTCGAGTTCACCACCAGCGGCTCGGCGCTGACCATCGAGAACAAGGTCATCGACCAGCTCCCCATCCGCGGGCGCAACCCCTACAACGTCTCGACGCTCGACCCGACGGTGACGCCCGGCACGGGCTCGACCTCGAACGAGAACCGCCCGTACCACCACGCCTACGCCAACGACATCGACGCCGGCGGCGGCACGCAGCGCGCCAACGACGTGCTCCTCGACGGCGTGCCGCTCACCTCGAGCTACAAGACCTCCTACACGCCCTCGATGGACGCCGTGCAGGAGGTGACGTTCCAGAAGAACGCCGTGGACTCCGAGTACGGCTACAGCTCGGGCGGCGTCGTCGTCCTGAACATGAAGGCGGGCACCAACGAGTGGCACGGCACGGCCATCGCCAACGGCCGCAGCCCGCGCTTCAACGCCTTCAACGACCCGACCATCAAGCGCACCGAGGGCGCCGACGAGCGCAACTTCCGCGGCACGGACCTCAAGATTTACGGCGGCACCGTCGGCGGCCCGCTCATCAAGAACAAGCTCTTCAGCTTCACCTCCTACGAGCACTGGTCGGACGTCTCGCCGCTGCCCTTCGTCCTGACGCTCCCGACGGCGCTTGAGCGCCAGGGGGACTTCAGCCAGTCGCGGCTCTCGAACGGCGTCGTCCGCAACATCTTCGACCCGCTCACCTCGGCGGGCTCCAGCGGCACGCGCACGCAGTTCGCGGGCAACGTCATCCCGGCCGGACGCATAGACCCGACGGCCTTAAAGCTCCTCGCCCAGCTCCCGCTGCCGAACCTGCCGGGCAGCCAGGACAACTACCAGGGCTTCCGCGTCAACAACACCAAGTACTGGAACTTCTCCGAGCGCGTGGACTGGAACTACTCCGAGAACTGGAAGACCTTCTTCCGCTACGGGCAGTTCAAGGCGAACCTGCTGGAGTCGAACCCCGACCCGGGCCTGCTCCTGCCGGTCAACGGCAGCAACCGCTACGGCCTGAGCATCGCCGCCGACTCGGTCTACACCCTCTCGGCGAAGACGGTCCTGAACGTGCGCGCCAACTACCACCAGCTCACCGACGAGTACGCCGCCGACACCGCGCGCATCAGCCCGGAGGTCATCCGCGACCTCTTCGGCAACGAGTTCGCCACGCTCTACACCATCGACCAGGTCTACTACCCGGCCATCGACGTCGGCGCCAACAACCGCCTGGGCCGGCCCGGGCGCGAGTTCTGGCAGCACCCGCAGGGCTTCGGCGGCTCGCTGCGCCTGAACCGCTACCAGGGCGCGCACTCCCTGAAGTGGGGCGGCGAGCTGCGCATCGACAAGGGCAAGGGCGCGCGCTTCGAGCCCCTGAACTTCAACTTCCGGCAGCAGCTCACGGCCAACGCCAACTCCAGCCCGAACCTGAACACCTCGGGCAGCCCGTGGGCGACCTTCATGCTCGGCTACATCGACAACAACTCCTTCGCCTCGCGCGTGCCCATCCAGGAGGTCGTCTCGAAGGGCTACGCCGCCTACTTCCAGGACGACTACCGCGTGAGCCAGCGCCTGACGCTCAACCTCGGCCTGCGCTGGGAGTACGAGCCCGGCCCCGTGGACGCGCAGAACCGCCTGTCGCAGCGGCTCGACCTGACGCAGCCCATCCCCGAGTTCCAGGCGACGCCGCCCGCGATTCCCGCGACGGTGACGAACCTTCTGGCGACGAAGGGCGAGAAGCACGTCTTCAACGGCGCGTGGGTCTTCACCTCCGCCGACAACCGCAACGCCTGGCACCGCGACAAGCTCAACCTGATGCCGCGCCTCGGCGGCGCCTTCCGCATCGACGACAAGTCGGTCTTCCGCTTCGGCTACGCGCGCTACTCGGAGCCTTCGAGCCGCATCCGCGACCCGCTCGGCGACTTCGTCAACCAGTACGCCGGCTACTCGACGACGACGACCGCGGCGCCGACCGTCAGCAACGGCATCCCGCAGGTGCGCATCTCGAACCCGTTCCCCTCGAACCTGACGCCGCTCCAGCAGCCCATCGGCCAGTCGCTCGGCCGCTACACCAACCTCGGCAACAGCATCGGCGCCGCCTTCAACGCGACGAACGGGCTCGACGAGTTCGACCTCAAGCCGCAGGTCAACGACCGCGTCAACCTCTCCTACCAGCGCGGCGTGTGGGGCAACTTCGTCGTCACGCTCGACTACTTCTACAACCGCGGGAAGAACCTGCCCTACGGCGTCGACCTCAACATGGCCGACCCGGCGTTCTCCTACGAGATACCGCGCTCGGTCTTCAACCAGAACGTGGCGAACCCGTTCTTCAACTACCTGACGCCGGACAAGTTCCCCGGGAGCCTGCGCAACCAGTCGACCATCACGGTCGGCGCGCTCTTGCGGCCCTACCCGCAGTACGGCGTCATCAACCAGACGAACACGTCGGGCCGGCAGGAGCGGCTCCACTCGTTCACCCTGGAGGCGCAGCGCCCCTTCACGCGGGGCCTGAGCATCCTCGTCGCCTACGCCTACCAGCGCGAGAAGACGCAGGAGTTCTTCGACGAGTTCGCGCAGTTCGCGCGCCAGTTCGAGTGGCGCGCGACCGACACGCCGCGCCACCGCCTGACGAGCGCGCTCTCGTGGGACGTCCCCGTCGGCCGCGGCCGCTCGCTCCTGAAGGACGCGCCGAGGGCGGTGGACTACGTCATCGGCGGCTGGCAGTTCACGACCACGACGCGCGTCTACTCGGGCCGCCCCATCTTCTTCAACCAGAACCTCGTCGTGGACGGCAACCCGCGCATCAGCAACCCGGAGAAGGGGCCGGCCGGGCTCTGGTTCGACGTGACGAAGTTCCACGCGCTGCCGACCTCGACGCTGGCGACCGACCCCGTCAACCTCCACCGCCGCGACAACCCCTGGACGTTCCCCGGGCTGGTCGGGCCGACGACATGGCAGACCGACATGACGATGAGCAAGTCGTTCCGCCTCACCGAGCGGTTCCGGCTCGAAGCGCGCGCCGAGTCCTACAACGCCTTCAACCGGCTCAACTGGGACAACCCGACGGTGGACTTCACCAGCGGCAACTTCGGCCGGGTCACGCGCAAGCTCGTCGCCTACAACGGGCGCGAGATGCAGTACGGGCTGCGGCTGGTCTTCTAGGCCGGACGCGTTCCCCCGCCCGTCGCATGAGGGGGGAGGCCGCAAAGCCTCCCCCCTTTCTCGACTCCGCAAGAGCGTGGGCAGCCGGGGGCCGCGTCCCCGCGCGCCGCCGCCCCGCGAGGCAGCAGATGACGCGTCACAAAAACCCTCGCCGTCTCCGCCCGCTCGCGGCGCTGGCGCTCGCGTTCCTCGCCCTCTCCCCCGGTCTCCTCCGGCCCGCGCCGGCCGGCGCGCGGCAGCAGCAGCAGCCCCCGACTCGGGGGTTCGACAACCCCGTCATCCCCGGCATGGCCTCCGACCCGAGCGTCACGCGCGCCGGTGAAGACTACTACCTCGTCACCTCGACCTTCGAGTACTTCCCCGGCGTCCCCGTCTACCACAGCCGCGACCTCGTCCACTGGCGGCTCGTCGGCCACGCGCTCACGCGCCCCAGCCAGCTCCCGCTCGTCCGGCTCACGCGCAACGGCGGCGTCTGGGCGCCGACCATCCGCCACCACGAAGGCACCTTCTACATGGTGACGACGCTCAAGACCGAGGCGGGCGGCAACTTCTTCGTCACCGCCAAAGACCCGGCCGGCCCCTGGTCCGAGCCCGTCAAGTTAGACCAGGGCGGCATAGACCCCTCGCTCTTCTTCGACGACGACGGGCGGGTCTACCTCACGACCGGCGGCGGCGAGTGCGCCATGCGCATCTGCCAGTCCGAGATAGACCCGAAGACGGGCAGGCGCCTCTCCGACATCCGCCCGCTCTGGAGCGGCACCGGCGGCAGCAGCCCCGAAGGCCCGCACCTCTACAAGAAGGACGGCTTCTACTACCTCGTCATCGCCGAGGGCGGCACCGAGTACGGCCACATGGTCACGGTCGCCCGCGGCCGCGGCCCGTGGGGGCCTTTCGAGTCGAACCCGCGCAACCCCGTCCTCACGCACCGCGACTTCAAGCAGAGCCCCATCCAGGCCACGGGCCACGCCGACCTCGTCCAGACGCACGACGGCGGCTGGTGGGCGGTCTTCCACGGCATCCGCCCCGCCTCCCGGCAGGCGCACCACACGGGGCGCGAGACCTACCTGACGCCCGTGACGTGGTCTGACGACGGCTGGCCCGTCTTCAACGGCACGGGCACCGTCACGCCGCGCATGGACGTGAAGACGCTGCCGCCGCGGCCGTGGCCCGCCGAAGCCGCGCGCGACGACTTCGCCGCGCCGGGGCTCGCGCACGCCTGGAGCTTCGTCCGCAACCTCGACCCGGCGCGGCTCTCCCTGACGGAGCGGCCGGGCTGGCTCCGCCTCAAGGGCTCGGCCGTGACGCTCGACGACGCCGAGGCGCCGCCCGTCTTCGTCGCCCGCCGCCAGCAGCACCTCGACGCCGAGGCCGTCACGCAACTCGACTTCAACCCCGCGCGCGTGGGTGAAGAGGCCGGCCTCGCCATCCGGCAGAACGAGCGCCACCATTATGAGATTGGCGTGAGGCGCGCGGCGGCCGGCGCCGGGCGCGAGGTCTACCTCCGCTACCGCGTCGGCGGCGTCGGCAACGTCGCCGCGGCGCAAGGTATCGGCGACGGCCCCGTGCGCCTGCGCGTGCGCGCCCACCCGGAGTTCTACCGCTTCTCTTACGCCGTCGGCGGCGGCCCCTTCCGCGACCTCGGCGGCGTCGAGACGCGCTACCTCGCCTCCGAGGTGGCCAACGGCTTCAACGGCGTCTTCGTCGGCCCCTTCGCCACCGGGCGCGGGCGCGAGGCCGCGGCGCCCGCCGACTTCGACTGGTTCGACTACGCGCCGGCCGCCGACCCGCCGCTCCCGCCCGAGCTCGTCGCGGAGCAGAAGACGCTCCCGCCCGGCTACAACGTCTTCTCGGTCGAGACGGCCGAGCGCGGCCTGCTCCGCAACTACCCCTTCGTCACGCGCCTGCCCGCGGAGCTCCCGCCCGGCGTCCGCGCCCGGCCCGGCGTCACCTACGCCCGCTACGGCGCGCGCGAGATGCGGCTCGACCTCTTCAGCCCGGCCGCGGCGGGCGAGGGAAGGCGCCCGGCCGTCATCGTCGTCCACGGCGGCGCGTGGATAACCGGCAACCACCGGATGGAGAACCCCTTCGCGGCGGAGCTGGCGCGGCGCGGCTACGTCGCGGCGACGGTCGAGTACCGCCTCTCGAAAGAGGCCAGGTACCCCGCGCAGATTCACGACCTGAAGGCGGCCGTGCGTTTCTTGCGCGCCAACGCCGCGCGGTACGGGATTGACCCCGAACGCGTCGCGGCGGTCGGCGCCTCCTCCGGCGGCCACCTCGTCGCGCTGCTCGGCGCGACCAACGGCATGAAGAATTTCGAGGGCGACGGCGGGAACCCGTCCGTGTCGAGCGCCGTGCAGGCGGTCGTGGACATTGACGGCACGGCCACCTTCGTCGACCCCGGCAACATCGAGAAGGAGAAGCGCGGGCCGCTCGACACCAACACGCGCCTCGTCGGCGCGACCTACGACGAGCGCCCCGACCTCTGGCGCGAGGCTTCGCCCATCACGCACGTCCACCGCGGCAGCGCGCCCGTGCTTTTCATCAACAGCAGCGCCTACCGCCCGTTCCAGCAGCGCGAGGAGATGATGGCGAAGCTGCTCGCGGCCGGCGTCAGCTCCGAGATGGTCGTCGTCCCCGACACGCCGCACCCCTTCTGGCTCTTCCGCCCGTGGTTCGACCAGACGATACTGCACGTCGAGGAGTTCCTGAAGAAGACGCTCTGATGCCGGCCCGCCAGATGAAAAAAGGAATCTCAACGCGGGGCGCGCGCGTCGCCCTGCTGCTGGCGCTGCTCGCGCTCCCGCACGCGGCGCACGCCCGGCAGCAGCCCTCGAAGCAGGAGGCGCTGGCCGCGATGAGGCGCGCCACGCAGTTCATGCTTGAAAAAGTCTCGCTCCGCGGCGGCTACGTCTGGTCCGTGTCGGAGGATTTTAAGAGGCGCGACGGCGAGGTGCCCGCCCGCGAGACGCAAATCTGGATTCAGGGCGGCACGCCCGAGGCCGGCCACTGCTTCCTCGACGCCTACGAGGCGACGCGCGACCCGCTCTTCCTCGACGCCGCGCGCCGCGCCGCCGACGCCTTAGTCTACGGCCAGCGCCCCGAGGGCGGCTGGCACTACTTCATCGACTTCGACCCGAGGGGGACGGAGGAGTGGTACAGGGCCGAAGCCTCGCGCTTCAAGTGGGGCTACGAGGAGTACCGGCACTACTACGGCAACGCCACCTTCGACGACGCCAACAGCGCGGAGGCGGCGCGCTACCTGCTCCGCTTCTACGCGGCCACCCTTGAGCCGGCCTACCACCCGCCCGTCGTCAAGGCGCTCGACTTCTTCGTCCGCGCCCAGTACCCGAACGGCGCGTGGCCGCAGCGCTACCCGCTCAGCCGCGAGTTCTCGCACGACGGCTTTCCGGACTACACTTCCTTCTACACGCTCAACGACGGCGCGGCGGCGGCCAACGTCCTGACGCTCGTCGCCGGCTACGAGCTGCTCGGCGACGAGCGCTACCTCGAAGCGGCGAAGCGGGGCGTCGACTTCATGATCGCCGTGCAGGGGCCGGAGGGTCAGGCGGCGTGGGCCGAGCAGTACGACCCGAAGACGTCGGAGCCCGCGGCGGCGCGCACGCACGAGCCCGCCGGCTTCGTCGTCCGCGAGAGCGCCGAGATAGTCCAGCTCCTCGAAACCTTCTACCTGATGACGGGGAGCGCCAGGTATTTGCGCCCCGTGCCGGGCGCCCTCGCCTGGTTCGAGCGGGTCAACCGCGAGACGGTGGAGCTGAAGCGGCCGCCCGCGCGCTACTATCAGCTCGGGACGAACCTGCCCGTCTACGTGATACGGACGGAGAAGACGAACCCCGAAGGCTACGGCCTCTACCTCTGGAGCACGACCGAGGCGCGCGGCGACGGCTTCGGCCTCTACCGCGCGGGCGAGGAGGCGCAGGCCGTCAGGGCCTTCATCGAGGTCGAGCCCATGCGCCGGGAGTACGAGCGGGTCTCGAAGCTGACGCGCGAGCAGGCGCGCGCCGAGTACGAGCAACGACGCCGCGTCCGGGAGTCGGGCGAGCAGCCGCGGCGTGGGCCTTCGCCCGACGTGGCCGGGATTATCAAGTCGCTCGACGGGCGCGGCGCGTGGGTGACGGACATCTCCGTGCTGACGCGCGTCGCGCCGCCCGCGATGAACCCGGGCACGCGCGAGCGCCTGCGCGGCTACTCCACGGGCGTCTTCGTCAGGAACATGCGCGCGCTGACCGACTACGTCAGGCCGGCGGCGGCGGCACTTAATCCGTAAACTTTCGGGGTCGGAATTAGACGGGGAGGACGCGAATGTCTATGACCGAAGAGGAAGAACAGGGGCTCGGGGCCGTCGCCGCCGCCCTCGGCGGCGCGCAGCACATGAACTGGGGTGCGGTGCCGGTCGAGCGCCCGTCGGAGGGCATCGAGCGGCAGATGGTGGTCGGCCACAACCTGATGGTCTGCCGGTTCCGCTTCGCCGCGGGGCTGGTCACGCCCGAGCACTCACACCCGCACGAGCAGATGTCCATCGTCGTCAAGGGCCGCGTGCGGTTCTTCGTCGAGGGGGAGGAGCGCATCGCCTCTCCGGGCGACGTGCTCTCTTTCCCGCCGGGGTGCTGGCACGGGGCGACGATGATGGGCGAGGAGGTGGAATTGATAGACATCTTCTCCCCGGTCCGCGAAGACTTCCTCGGCAAGTGAGACGGAGAAGGACGAACTTTCCATGAAGAACACCACGAGAGTCGCGCTGCCTTTGCTCCTCCTTCTGCTCGCGCCCGCCGCCGTCTACGTGCGGCGGCAGAGCGCGGCGCAGCAGGCGCGGAAGTTCACCATCGAGAACTGCGTCAACGAGTTCGACGCGAAGAAGGTCGAGAAGACCGCGGCCGGCTACCAGTACTGGTTCGTGGATAAAAACTTCCTCGACGGCCGGACGCTCAAGCTCAGCTCGGTCGAGCCGGGCAAGGCGACACACGAGCCGCACCGCCACGCCGAGGACGAGTTCTTCTTCATCCTCGAAGGCAGGGCCGAGTTCTTCCTCGACGGCAAGACCAGAGTCGTCGGCCCGCAGACGAGCCTCTACTGCCCGCCGAACCAGGAGCACGGCATCCGCAACGCGGGCGACACCGTGCTGAAGTACCTCGTCGTCAAGAAGTACGAGAAGTAGCCGCCCGCCGCAACCACAAAGGGAGTGATTCGATGAAGCTCAGCGCACTCTTCGTCCTCTCCGCCGTCGCGCTCCTCGGCGCCCCGCCGCACGCGCACGCGCGCAAGGCCGGCGCGCCCCGCCAGCCCGCGGCGCGCGCCGTCACGTGGAAGGTGGACAACCTGAAGAAGATTGGCGGCAGCAAGGTGACCGTCATCGGCGCGCCGCAGGTCGTCAAAGGGCCGAAGGGGAGGGCCGTGCAGTTCGACGGCGCGCGCGACGGGCTGCTCCTCGAAGTCAACCCCGTCGCCGGCGCGCGCGCCTTCACCATCGAGGCCGTCATCCGCCCCGACGCGGGCGGCCCCGAGGAGCAGCGCTGGATGCACATACAGGAGGCAGCGGCCGACAACCGCGTCATGCTGGAGACGCGCGTGCGCGAAGGCTTTTGGTTCCTCGACACCTTCATCAAGAACGGCGCGGGGGCGGAGAACAGCCGCACGCTCTTCGACGAGCCCTTCAAGCACCCGGTCGGCGCGTGGTATCACGTCGCGCTCGTCTACGACGGCGCGGTGATGCGCAACTACGTGGACGGCCGCGAGGAGCTGTCGGGGCCGCTCACGGTCGCGCCGCTCGCGGAGGGGCGCACCTCGGTCGGCGTCCGCCAGAACCGGGTCTACTGGTTCAAGGGCGCCATCAGCCGCGCGCGCTTCACGCCGCGCGCGCTGGCGCCGCGCGAGTTCATGCCGAAGGACTGAAGGCCGCGGCGGCTTCGGAAGAACACGGAGGGGAAGATGACGAAGAAGGTTCGCTGGGGAGTCCTGGGCGTCGCGGGCATCGCCGTCAAGAAGGTCATCCCGGCCATGCAGCGCGGGGAGTGGTCGGAGGTGACGGCCATCGCCTCGCGCGACGCGTCGAAGGCCGAGCGCGCGGCGGGCGAGCTGGGCATACCAAAGGCTTACGGCTCTTACGAGGCGCTTCTGGCCGACCCGGACGTGGACGCCGTCTACAACCCGCTGCCGAACCACCTGCACGTCGGCTGGTCGGTCAGGGCGGCCGGGGCCGGCAAGCACGTGCTGTGCGAGAAGCCGCTCGGCGTCTCGGCCGCGGAGGCGCGCGAGCTCGTGGCGGCGCGCGACCGCACGGGCGTCAAGGTCGGCGAGGCTTTCATGGTGCGCACGCACCCGCAGTGGGTCGGCGTCTTAGACCTCATCGCCGCGGGGCGCGTCGGCGACGTGCGCTCCGTCGCGGGCTACTTCAGCTACAACAACGCCGACCCGCACAACATCCGCAACGTCGCGGGGTACGGGGGCGGTGCGCTGATGGACATCGGCTGCTACCTCGTCTACTTCTCGCGCCTCGCCTTCGGCGCGGAGCCGGCCCGCGCGGTCGGGCTCGCGGAGGTTCACCCGGAGACGAAGACGGACGTGCTGACCTCGGCCATCCTCGAATTCCCGGCGGGCCACTCCGTCTTCACCTGCTCGACGCGGGTCGCGCCCTACCAGCGCGTGCAGGTCGTGGGCACGCGCGGGCGCATCGAGGTCGTTGTCCCCGTCAACACGGCGCCCGACCGGCCGACGCGCGTGCTCGTGGACGACGGCTCCGACCCTTACGGCGCGGGCGTCGAGACGCTGGAGTTCGCGGCGTGCGACCAGTACACGATTCAGGGCGACCTCTTCTCGCGGTGCGTGCTCGAAGACACGGAGCCGCCCGTGCCGCTGGAGGAGTCGGTCAAAAACATGGCGGTCATAGACGCCATCTTCCGCTCGGCGAAGTCTGGCGGGTGGGAGACCATTGAGGGCGCCGATGCTTAGGCGCCGTCCGGCGGCGCGGCGCGGAAGCGCGGCGGGCCTCGTCGAAACTTCATCAACAAACAAGAGGGTGTAGATAGAAAATGTCCAACAGCAATCAGAACGAAGGCGGGAACGCGGCGGTCGCGCTCGGCTGCGGCGCGCAGCATTTAAACTGGGGGGCGATTCCCGTGGAGCGGCCGTCGGAGGGCATCGAGCGGCAGATGGTGGTGGGGCGCGGCCTGATGGTCTGCCGCTTCCGCTTCGCGCCCCATTTGGTGACGCCGGAGCACTCGCACCCGCACGAGCAGATGTCGCTCGTGGTGCGCGGGCGGGTGAGGTTCTTCATCGAGGGGGAGGAGCGGGTGGCCTCCCCGGGCGACGTGCTGAGTTTCCCGCCGGGCTGCTGGCACGGGGCGACGATGATGGGCGAGGAGGTCGAGCTGATAGACATCTTCTCCCCCGTCCGCGAAGACTTCCTCGGCGGCTGAAGCGTTCTCGCCGCAACACAGGGCCGGACTCCGCCCGGGGAGCGTTCATGAAGACAACCGCCTGCCTCTTTCTCCTGTGCCTCGCGTCTCTCGCCGCCGCGCGCCCGTGCGCCGCCGCGCCGCCCGAGCCGGGGCTGCTCTTCTACCTCTCCGGCGAGCGCGAGTTCACGGCCGACTACGCCGCGGGCGGCGACCCGCGCCCCAACTTCCTGCGCGACGTCCGCGTCATCAGGGACGGCGCGAAAGGCCCCGGCTTCGAGTGCGCCAACTCGCAGCTCATGTCCTACTGGGCGCCGGGCAACATCTACGCCGAGCGCGGCACGCTCGCCTTCAGCTGGCGCTCGCGCTACGCCGTAGGCCCCACGGCCTTCCCCGTCTTCCGCGTCGGCTACGCGGACCATTCGAGCTGGGACATGGTCTGGCTGCGCGTTGACTACAACGGGCGCGGCGGCTTCGACGCCTTCGTCACCGACGCCAGCCTCTCGCGCGTGCGCGTCTCCTACCGGATGCCCGCGTTCCCGAAGCCGGACGAGTGGGTGCACCTCGCCGTCTCGTGGGACGAGACGCGCGGCATCCGCCTCTACGTCAACGGCGCGCCGGCGGCGAAGAACGAGACGCGCGCCGTGCTCTACGCCGGGCTCGACCAGTTCGGCCCGCACTCGCGCACCATCAGCCCGATGCAGGTGCAGAGCGACTACAACTTCGTCCGCGGGGGCGACCTCGACGAGCTGCGCGTCTACGACCGGATGCTCTCGGACGAGAACGTCGCGTCGCTGGCGATGGGCGAGGCGCCGCGCGAGCTACCCCCGGCAGGGCGCGACCTCGCCCGCCCGGAGTGGCGCGACGAGTGGCGGCTGCGCTACGGCTGGAACCGCGGCGCGGAGGCGCCGCCCTACCTCGCCTCCGCGCGAACTGCCGCGCGCAAGGTCGAGATTCACGACGTCTTCGACCTCAAACGCTGGTGGTGGAAGGGCACGGACGGCATCCGCGAGACGACCTGGCCCGGCGTCTACAACCGCTCGCGCCTGACGGGGCGTGACGACTACTTCGAGCTGCCCGACTGGGACTGCTACTCGCTCTCGGGCAAGGCCGTTACCTTCACGATGCCGGACGAGCCGTGGAATCACCTTGAGATTTCGGGCGCGGCGTGGGGCCGCATGAGCCTCGAAGGCGGGCGGACGCTGTTCGAGCGCCCGAAGGGTCAGGAGAAGACTTTCCACCGCCTGCCCGCGCCCCTGCGCGGGCGCAAGGTCACGTTCGAGAACGCCGAGCAGGAGCAGCCCATCGGCGAGCTTTCGGCCTACAACGTCGCGCCCGGCGCGGAGCCGCGCGGGGCGGCGAAGCTGGAATACGTCCTCTCGACCGAGGGCGGCCCCGCCGACGCCGGCCTCGCCGACCTCAGGAAGTTCATCGCCGGGCGCTACACGGAGGACGAGCGCGCGGAGGTGGTGGCCGTCCCCGTCGGCGCGGGCGACGCCGCCCGACCCGCGGCCGGCGGCGCGCGTGCGGAAGGGACGCAGACGGAAGGCACGCTGCCCCTCGTCCACGTCCTCATCCCCGCCGGGCGCCGGCGGGGCATGGGCGACGGGCTCGACGGCGTCGCCATCGACCTCCCGCCGCTCAGGGTCGGGGCCACGCACGGCGCCTACTTCCCGCTGAACGTGCAGGTCAAAGACCCGCTCTGGCCGCACAGGAACCTCTTCGACCTCAGCTTCTCGGTCAAGCCCGGCGAGGCGCGCACGCTCTGGCTCGACACGCGCGACCGCGTGCTGCCCGAGGGCCGCGCGCTCTACCTGACGCTGGCGGGCGCGGGCGCCGACTTCGGCCCCGCCGCGCTCCGGGGCGCGCGCCTCCGTCTGGTCTTCAAGCCGCGCGCAGAGGCCGCGAAGGAGCATGAGCTCGACCGCTTCACGCAGGCGCGCGACAGCTACGCGATGCTGATAGAGGAGCACAGCAACTCGCCGCGCTTCAACCTCTACAACCGCTTCGCCGCGGACGTGACGGACCTCCTGCGCGTCAACCCCGGCCACTGGCTCGGCCAGACCTACTGGTACGACAGCGACCGCTCGCACCCGAAGCCCGCCTTCGTCCAGCCCGCGGCGCCCGCCGGCGTGCCGCTGTGGGCCTTCCGGCAGGTCGAGCAGTTGCGCCGCCTCAGGCGCTTCGTCCTCTGGTACATCGACCACCGGCAGATAGCGAACGGCGAGTTCGGCGGCGGCCTCTCCGACGACGGCGACCTGACGAACTGGTGGCCGGGGCTCGCGCTGATGGGCTCCGAGCCCGAGAAGGTCAAGGAGTCTCTGCTGCGCGAGATGGAAGCCTTCTACGCGCAGGGCATGTTCACGAACGGGCTCTCGACGATTCAGACCGACGAGCTGCACTCTTACGAGGAGGGGATTCAGGTGCTCGGGCAGTCGCTCCTGCTCGACTACGGCGACCCGAAGCAGCTGGAGCGCGCGATGGAGACTTCGCGCGCCCTCTTCAACCTCACGGGCGTCAACCGCGCGGGCCACCGCCACGTGCGCTCCTCCTACTTCAGCGGCTCGCGGATGGCGACCGAGGAGCCCTGGGGCTGGTCGAAGCCGCACTCCATCCTCGTCTTCCACCCGGCGCTGATGCTCGTCCGCTACAACGGGAGCCCCGGGTTGAAGCGGCTCGTCACGGAGACGGCCGACGGCTTCCTCGCGCACAGGCGGAAGGACGAGGGCGGGCGTTACCGCATCAACGGCGCCATCCGCTTCGACGACGACGCGGACGCGCCGTGGCCGCGCGGCAGCATCCTCCCGTTCATGTGGGGCGCCTACCGCGTGAGCGGCGACGAGAAGTACCTCCAGCCGTTCAGGGACGAAGGCCCGCGCTCGCTCTCCTCTGTCAGCTCGAACGGGCTCGACCTCTTCGACGCGGGGCGGGAGTGGTCGCGCGAGGTCATCGCGTCGGCGCGGCCGGGCGCCCGCGAGGAGGGCCCGG
>DASVTS010000147.1:0-51908 GCA_036387455.1 Pyrinomonadaceae bacterium
GCCGGCTCGTCGCGTCAGTTAAGCGACGAGCCGGCGGGCCGACGAAGCAATCATTTCATAAAGAGGATTCGTCATGTCGAAGAAGCGTTTCATCCTGGGCCTGTTCGTGCTGGCGGCGCTGGCGCTGACGGCCGTCCACGCGTCGCGGGCGCAGACGCAGGCGCGCCCCGAAGTGACGGAGGAGTTCCACCAGACCTACCCGCTCGCGGCGGGCGGGCGCGTGAGCCTCCAGAACATCAACGGCGCGGTGAAGGTCGTCGCGTGGGACCGCGGCGAGGTCAAGGTGGACGCCGTCAAGCGCGCCTACACCGCCGAGCGCCTGCGCGAGGCGCAAATCAAGGTGGACGCCTCCGCGTCCCGCGTCCGCATCGAGACCGAGTACCCCTCCCACGACCTCCGCTGGTCGAACCGCGACGGCGAGCGCCACGAGAACCCCGCGAGCGTCGAGTACACGCTCACCGTCCCGCGCGGCGCCGCCATAGACGAAATCAACCTCGTCAACGGCGGGCTCACGCTCGAAGGGCTCGCCGGCCCGGTGGAGGCTTCGTCGGTCAACGGCCGCGTGGCGGCGGCGGGGCTGACCGGCCCCGTCCAGCTCTCGGTCGTCAACGGCCGCCTCGAAGCGACGCTCGACGGCCTGGCCGAGTCGGGGCGCGTCCAGCTCTCGGCCGTCAACGGCCCGCTCGTCGTCACCATCCCGTCCGACGCCAACGCGGTCCTGCAGGCCGACACCGTCCACGGCCGCATCAGCAACGACTTCAACCTGCCCGTCCGCGAGGGCGAGTACGTCGGCCGCGAGCTGCAAGGCCGGCTCGGGCGCGGCGGCGCGCACGTCCGCCTCAACAACGTCAACGGCCCGATTCAAATCCGCCGCGCCAACGACGGGCGCCAGCAGAGCCCCGCCACCAACCTCCTCTCCGAGACGCGCGGCCGCGAGGACTTCGTCGGCGACGTTGACGTTGACGACGACGACGACGAAGACTCCGCGAAGCGCACGAACCGGGACGCCGCGCGCGAGGCGGCGCGCGCGAGGGCGCGCGACGACCGCGAGCGCGAACGCGAGCGCCGCGAGATGGAGCGCGAGGCCGAGAGGGGCTCGCGCGAGGCGAGGCTCGCCGCGGCCGAGGCCGCGCGCGAGGCCGCCCGCGCCGCCCGCGAGGACGAGAGGGCTTTGAAGGGCGCCCTCAAGCACGAACTCAAGGACGAACTCAAAGACGGGCCGAAGGGCGCCGTCTTCTACGAGTCGGCCCGCGCCACCGCGCGCGAGTCGAAGAGCTACCCCGTCTCGGGCGCGGCCCGCGTCCGCGTCGAGACCTTCGACGGCGCCGTCAGCGTCCACGCCTGGGACAAGCCCGAGGTGATGTACACGGCCGTCAAGCGCGCCACCGACGACCGCGAGCTACAGGGCATCAAGGTGCTCGCGCAGCAGGGCGCGGGCGGCGATATCACGCTCCGCGCCGACTTCGACAAGAGCTTCGCCCACGTCTACCGCGAGCAGGGCGGCCGCGTCTCCTCCTACGTCTCGAACGCCTCGGCCGAGTTCGACCTCTACGTCCCGCGCAACTCGGCGCTCGTCGTCTCGACGGGCGACGGCAGGCTTCGGGTTGACGGCGTGGCGGGCCAACTCGACCTGCGCACCGGCGACGGCTCCATTGACGTGACGGGCGCGCGCGGACACCTGCGCGCCGAGACGGGCGACGGCCGCATCCGCGTCGAGAACTTCGAGGGCGACGCCGACGCGCGCACGGGCGACGGGCGCATCACGCTCGACGGCAACTTCCGCACCCTCTCGGCGCGCACGGGCGACGGCACCATCTCGCTCACGCTCCCCGAGGGCGCCAACGCCACCGTCGAGACCAACGCCGAGTCGGTCTTCAACGACGGCGTGGCCGTGGCCGAATCGGAGACGGACGCCCGCGTCCGCCGCTGGCGCGTCGGCACCGGCGGGCAGTTGCTCTCGCTGCGCACGGGCGAAGGCCAAATCATCCTCCGCCGCCGTTAACGAGGCCGGGGCCGGACGCGTCTTAAACGCCGTGCTCGCTTCGGGCCTCGAAAGCAGTTTTCACGCGGGCGGGCGCCCGCGAGATTTCTGCGGCCCGGCGGCACACGCCCCCCCGGTAAATCAGGCTGAAAACTTCTGAAAAGGTCTGAATTACCTGAAACATTAGGCCCGCGCGCCGCGTCTAACAAGGCGCTGCAAAGAGCGACCGCCGCGCACTCCCCTCCGCGCCGTCGCGTGTGGTGTAAGTCCAAATCAACAAAACCGAATCCAGGAAACGGCACGCCCCCGACTTCGGGCGCCGCCGCACACCCGAGCCCATGATGAAAAAAGTCACGTCAGCCGCCGCCCTGTTCGTCCTCGCCCTGTCGGTCTCGTCCGCGTCGGCGCAGCAAGTCGCGTCGGCACACGCGCCGGCCGCGTCCCGCGTCGCGTCCGCCGGCGCCGGCGCGCGCCTGCTCAAGCGCATGACGCTCGCCGTGTCGGAGTCGGCCGAGGGCTCGCGCGTCCGCATCACCTCCGACGCGGCGCTCGAAGGCTGGGAGACGTTCACCGAGGGCGGGCGCTTCTTCGTCCTCGTCCCCGAGGCCGACGCGGCGGTGCTCGCGTCGAACGGCACTTCGGCGCGCGGGTTCGCGCGCGTCGAGGCCGGCCAGCGGGGCGCGGACGCGCTCATCGCCTTCACGCTCAACCCCGACGTGACGCCGCGCGTGCGCGCGAGCTTCAACCGGCTCGAAATCCTCTTCGCCGCCACGTCCGGTCAGCAGCCCGCCTCGGGCGGCGGCGCGTCGGCGAGCCCGACGCCGACGCCCACGCCGGGCGCGGCCTCGCCGGGCGCCACCTCGCCGGCCGCGCCCTCGGCCAACGACGCCTCGGCCAACCCGGCCGCCTCGGCGAACGCCGCGGCCGCGGCGGGCAACGCGGGGGCCGGGGGGAAGGCGCCGGGGCGGGGCACGCCGCTCCCGCCCGAGAAGGCGAACCCCGTCTCCATCCCGCGCTTCGACAAGCCGCCCACGATTGACGGCAAGCTCGACGAAGAGGTCTGGCAGCAGGCGGCCGTCTTCAAGGACTTCTACCAGACCGACCCGGGCGACAACATCGCGCCCAGCCAGCCGACCGAGGCGCGCGTCGGCTACGACTCGAAGACGCTCTACATCGGCTTCCGCGCCTACGACGACCCGACGAAGGTGCGCGCCTCCGTCCCGAAGCGCGACCAGATTTTTGACGACGACTTCGTCGGCGTCTTCCTCGACACCTTCAACGACCAGCGCAAGGCTTACGCCCTCTTCTGGAACCCGCACGGCGTGCAGGCCGACGGCATCAAGACCGGCGACGGCAACGAGGACTACAGCCCCGACATCGTGATGGAGTCGAAGGGCACGCTCACCCCGGACGGCTACGTCGTCGAGATCGCCATCCCCTTCAAGTCGCTGCGCTACGAGGCGGGGAAGGGCAAGCAGTGGGGCATCCAAATCCTGCGCCGCATCCAGCGCTTCAACCGCGAGCTGGACTCGTGGATGCCGCTCTCGCGCGACGTCTCCGGCATCCTCAACCAGGCGGGCCACATCACCGGGCTCGAAGGCATCTCGACCGAGCGCACGCTGGAGCTGATTCCGTCGCTCACCGTCTCGCAGACGGGGCGGCGCGTGCGCGCCGTCCCGCCGCGGCCCGCGGGCCCCGGCGTGCGCGGCGTCGCGCCCGTCACCGACCCCGGCCGCTTCGTCAACCCGCCCGTCGAGGCCGACATCGGCTTGACGGCCAAGTACAGCCTGACGCCGACCGTCACGCTCGACTTCGCCTACAACCCCGACTTCGCGCAGGTCGAGGCCGACGCGACCGTCATCACCGCCAACCAGCGCTTCCCCATCTTCTTCGAGGAGAAGCGCCCCTTCTTCCTCGAAGGCAAGGACATCTTCAGCACGAGCAACTCGGTCGTCCACACGCGCGCCATCATCGACCCCGACTTCGCCGCCAAGCTGACCGGCAAGCGCGGCCGCAACACCTTCGGCCTCATCGTCGCCTCGGACGCCGCGCCCGGCAACTTCGGCGAGGACGAACTCGACGAGCGCCGCCGCGAGATCGTGACCGAGCCCGACCCCGCCGAGCGCCTGCGGAAGCAGGCCGCGCTCGAAGACCTCGCGGGCAACCTGCTCGGCCGCAACGCGCTCATCGGCGTCATGCGCTTCAAGCGCGACGTGGGCAAGGAGTCGAGCCTCGGCCTCTTCGGCACGACCTACAACTTCGCCGAGCGCCACAACCACCTGCTCGGCTTCGACGGCCGCTTCAAGCTCAACCCCATCACGGTCGCCACCTTCGAGGTCGTCGGGACGACGCTCCGCGACTGCGACCGCGACTTCGCCAACACGGCCCCCGCGGGCTCGCCCGCGGCCTACGAGCTGCAACTCGGCTGCTTCAGCCGGAAGGGGCTCGCCTACTCGGCCGCCTACGACGTGACCGGCCGCCACTGGGGGTGGTACGTCAGCGCCGACGGCCGCTCGCGCGACTACCGCGCCGACGTGGGCTTCACGCGCCGCGTCGACACCAACAACCTCTTCAACTTCATCCGCTGGAACACCGAGCCGAAGCCGAAGGCCAAGCTCATCCAGGTGCGCATCGAGAACTTCACCGGCCTCGACTACGACTGGCGCGGGCGCAGCCAGGGCTGGTACGACGGCGGCAACTACAGCTTCAACTTCGCGGGCCAGACCTACCTGCGCTTCGGCACCAACTTCGGCTACACGCGGCTGTTCGCCGACGAGTTCGACGGCCGCTTCGCGGGCGAGGACCAGGAGCGGCAGGCCCGCCACCGCACCGTCTTTTTCGTCTTCGAGAAGACGTTCAACAAGAAGTATTCGGGCTTCGTCTTCATGGGCACGCAGCGCGGGCAGTTCGACTTCGACTTCGGCGCCGGCCCGCGCTTCCCGCGCGTGTCGCTCTCGGCCGTCCAGAAGCGCGAGGCCGAGGCCGCGGGCCGCTGCGCGAGCGAGGACCCGAACTTCGTCGCGCCGCCAGTCTGCGCGGGGCTCCAGGACCCGGGCGCGGGCAAGACCTTCGACGTCGAGGCCGGCTTCACCTACCAGCCGACGAGCGCGCTGCGCGCGCAGGTCAGCTACAACAAGTCGCGGCTGACGCGCTACGACACGGGCCTCGTCGCCTTCGACGACAACATCGTCGTGCTGCGCACGACCTACCAGTTCACGCGCTTCCTCGCCCTGCGCGGGCGCGTGGACTACGCGACGCTGGCGTCGCAGGTGCGCGGGCAGTTCCTCTTCGGCTGGACGCCGAACCCGGGCACGGCCCTCTACGTCGGCTACAACGACGACCTGAACCGGAACGGCTTCAACCCCTTCAACGGCAACCTCGAACCCGGCTTCCGCCGCAACGGCCGCACCTTCTTCATCAAGATGTCCTACCTCTTCCGCCGCAGCTTCGGCCAGTGAGGGCGGGAAGAAGGCCAAGGTAAAAAGGCGAAAGGCGAAGGCGAAGAAGGGAGGCACGCCCCTTTCTTCGCCTTCGCTTTTCGCCTTTTTACTGCTGCCTTCACGAAGGGCGGGGCGTCCGGCGCGTCGTATTCCATCCAAATTTATCTGACGGGCGGGGCGGGGCGGCATCCGGCTAAATGTTTTGTAACCGGCGTGCTAGAATCTCCGTCTACATCCCCTGAAGGCAAATTTGCGATGTCATTTTCGGGTAGAGTGTATTTAACGAACTCTTCGCGGCGCGGGCGCGCCTTCGGGCTGGCGTGCGCGGCGGCGCTCCTCTTCGCCGCGGGCGCGTGCAAGAGCGACTACCCCGCCGGGGGGCAGCAGAAGGGCGCGGCCGAGGGGCGGGGGGGCGCGGGCGGCGGCGAGGCGCGGCAGGTCAAGGTGGGGCGCGTCGAGGAGATGCCGGTCGGCACCAGCGTCAACGTGACGGGGACGCTGGCCGCGCAGGACGAGGCGACCCTGAGCGTGAAGGTGCCCGGCCGCGTCGGCTCCGTGACGGTGGACTTGGGGAGCGTCGTCCGGCGCGGGCAGGTCGTCGCGCAGGTCGAGCAGACGGACTACCGCCTGCGCGTGCAGACGGCCGAGGCCGCGCTCCAGCAGGCGCGCGCCCGCCTCGGGCTCCAGCCGCAGGGCGAGAGCGACCGCTTCGACCCCGAGGCGACCGGCACCGTGCGGCAGGCGCGCGCCGTCTTAGAGGAGGCGCGGCAGAACCGCGCGCGCGTCGTCTCGCTCGTCGAGTCGGGCGTCGTCGCGCGCGCCGAGTACGAGTCGGCCGACGCCGCCTTCAAGGTCGCGCAGGCTCGCTACCAGGACGCGGTCGAGGAGATACGCAACCGCCAGGCGCTCCTTTCGCAGCGGCGGACCGAGCTTTCGCTCGCGCGGCAGGCGCTCGCCGACACCGTCGTGGTCGCGCCCTTCGACGGGCTGGTGCAGGAGAAGCACGCGAGCGTGGGCGAGTACCTCGGGCCGGCCGCGCCGGTCGTGACCATCGTCCGCGTCAACCCCCTGCGCTTCCGCGGCGAGGTGCCCGAGCGCGACGCCGCCACGGTGCGCGCCGGCCAGAACGTCCGCGTTACGGTCGAGGGCGACAACGGCCTCTACGCGGGGCGCATCGTACGCCTGAGCCCGACCATCAACCAGCAGAACCGCGTGCTCGTGGTCGAGGCGGAGATCGCCAACCCCGGCGGCCTGAGGCCGGGCGGCTTCGCCCGCGCCGAGATCGTCACCAACAGCGGCGACATGGCGGTGACCGTGCCCGCCAACGCCGTCGTCACCTTCGCCGGCATCGAGAAGGTCATCACCGTCGAGAACGGCAAGGCACGGGAGAAGCCCATCACCACGGGCCGCCGCGCGGACACCTGGACGGAAATCCTCTCGGGCGTCAACGTCGGCGAATCGGTCGTCCTCGACCCGGGCAACCTACAGTCGGGCCAGCCCGTCAACGTCGTCGAATAGCCGCCCGCACTTCAAAAGGTGGTCAGCGTGAGAAAGAGTCTGAGCCTCGCCGTCGCCGCCGTCCTGCTGTGCGGCGCCGCGCCCGCGCCGCGCGCGACGCAGGCGCGGCAGTCCCCACCGCCCCAAAGCGCAGACGCCTACGCCGAGCGGCTGCGCGCGTTCGAGGAGTTCGTCGCCGCCGGCATGAAGCGCGACCGCATCCCCGGCATGACCATCGGGTTCTCGCTCGACGGCTACACGTGGGTCAAGGGCTTCGGCTACTCCGACCTCGAAAACAAGGTGCCCGCCAGCGCCGAGAGCGTCTACCGCCTCGCCTCCATCACGAAGTCCATGACGGGCGAGGCCATCGTCCAGCTCGCCGAGCGCGGGAAGCTCGACCTCGACGCCGAGATTCAGACCTACGTCCCCGACTACCCGAAGCAGAATTGGCCCGTGACGGTGCGCAACCTCCTGACGCACACGGGCGCGGGGCAGACCGGGTCGGGGCTGGGCACCGAGCAGGTGACGACGAAGGAGATAGTCGCGCGCATCTCGAAGTACCCCATCAAGTACGAGCCGGGGACGCGCTACGACTACCAGACGAGCGGCTACAACCTGCTCGGCGCGGCCATCGAGAACGTCTCGGGGCAGACCTTCGAGGCTTACCTGCGCGAGAACATCTTCAAGCCCGCCGGGATGACGGACACGCGCATGGACGACGTGCGCGGCCTCGTCCCGAACCGCGTCCGCGGCTACGACCTCGCCGACGGCGAGGTCAAGAACGCGCCCTTCGTCAACGTCAGCTCGCGCTTCGCGGGCGGCGGGCTGATCGGCACCGTCCCCGACCTCCTGCGCTGGGGGCGCGCCGCAGTCGCGGGCAAGATCGTCTCGCCGAAGTGGGCCGAGGAGATGCTCAAGCCCTTCGTCTCGAAGTCGGGGCGCTACACGGGCCTCGGCGACGGCGACACCTACTACGCGCTCGGCTGGATGGTGATGCCCGTCAACGGCAGCCTCGCCCTCCACGCGCAGGGGGGCCAGAGGGGGACCGACACTTACCTCTATTACTTCCCGGGGAAGCGCCTCGCCCTCGCCGCGGCCTGCAACCTGGAGTCCGCGCCCACGCAGCGCTACGTCCGCCGCCTCTACGAGACGGTCACCGGCGAGTCGTGGGACGCGAAGGTCTTCACGAGGGAGAAGTCCGACGCCCCCGCCGCGCTCGCGCTCAACGCCGCCTTCAACTACGGCGCGCTCGACTTCGAGCAGCACGGCCGCCCCGCGACCGCGGACGCGAGAGAGCTGGCCGACGCCTTCGCCTT
The DNA here is from genome assembly GCA_036387455.1 of Pyrinomonadaceae bacterium. Classification (GTDB taxonomy): domain Bacteria; phylum Acidobacteriota; class Blastocatellia; order Pyrinomonadales; family Pyrinomonadaceae; genus QHXN01. Next base: position 8,235 of record DASVTS010000147.1, read on the forward strand.
CTTCAACACGAACGTGAGCCGCGAGGCCGCGCGCGCCGACTTCAAGGGCGTGTCGCAGCGCATCCGCGACGCGCGCCACCCGGTTGGCGGGCTCCACCTCGTCAAGCTCGGCTCCTACATCGCCGCGCGCCTGAAGGAGAGGAACGGCGCGGCCGGGCTCGACAGGTATTACACCTCGGGCGCCATCCCTTTCTTCGCGGACTACGCGCGTCTCTACAAGTCCGACCCCTCGGCGCCGAAGGCGCTGCGCTTCACGCCCGAGTTCGAGCGGCAACTCGCGCGCTGGGACGCCGACTGGGCCCGGACGTGGAACGACTACACGCGCTCGCTCGTGATCGGCCCGGACACCGACTTCGACGCGGTCGGCGCGCGGCTGCGCAAGGAGTTCGCCGGGGCCGAGGTCTACCCCGACTACACCTCCTACATCCAGCCGATGCAGCAGGGGCCGGCCGCGCTCAAGGCGCACAGGCTCGGCGTAGACCTCTACCCGAACTCGGACGAGCTGCTGTTCAACTGGGGCTACTTCATCATCCTCTGGGAGCTTTCGCCCGAGGGGCGCGCGGCGCTCAAGAGGGTGGCGCCCGACTACGAGCGCCCCGCCGTCTACTTCCGCCGCGCGTACGAGTCGAACCCCGACGGCGTGATGCGCGCCGGGACGTTCCTCGACATCGGCGGCCGCTGGCTCTCGCGCCCGCAGCTCACCGACGCGGGACTCGAATTCATCGGCGCGGCCGTCGCGCTCTACCCGAAGGACGCGAGGCTGCGCGAGATGCTCGGCGACTTCCTCGCGCGCAAGGGGAAGGCGGACGAGGCCGCCGCCAACTACCGCGCCGCCCACGGCATCGACCCGGCGCTGGCGAAGGGGCTGTCGGCCGACGAGTACGTCGCGTCGAAGTTGAAGGCGGCGGCCGAGGTGAAGAAGAACTAAGTAATGCAAAAGCTCGCTGAAATCTGCATCAGGCGGCCGGTCTTCGCGGCGATGATCGTGCTCTCGCTCGTCGTCGTCGGCGCGGCGAGTTACTTCAACCTCGGGGTGGACCGCTTCCCTTCGGTGGACCTGCCGACGGTGAGCGTGCGCACCTCCCTGCCCGGCGCGTCGGCCGAGGAGGTCGAGACGCTCGTCTCGCAGCCCATCGAGGAGGTCGTCAACACCGTGGACGGCATCGACGAGCTGCGGTCGGTCTCCGGGCCGGGCATCTCGCTCGTCATCGCCACCTTCAAGCTCGACCGCAACCTCGAGACGGCGGCGCAGGACGTGCGCGACCGCGTCGCCACGGTCGTCAACCGCCTGCCCGAGGAGGCGCGCGAGCGCCCGCCCGTCGTCCAGAAGTTCAACAACGACAGCGCGCCCGTCATCACCATCGCGCTCACGGGCGACCGCTCCCTGCGCGAGCTGACCGAGCTGGGCGACAAGATCGTCCGCCCGCAGTTCGAGCGCGTGGGCGGCGTCGGCGCCGTCAACGTCGTCGGCGGGCTCGACCGCGCCATCAACGTCTGGGTGGACGCCGCGCGGCTCGAAGCCTACCAGCTGCCCATCACCGCCGTGCAGACGGCGCTCTCGCGCCAGAACGCCGACATCCCCGGCGGCAACGTCACGACGGGGCGCGAGGAGCTGACGCTGCGCACGATGGGGCGCTACACCGACCCGCGCGGCTTCAACGACCTCGTCATCGCCAACATCGGCGGCTCGGCCGTCCGCGTCCGCGACGTGGCGCGCGTCGAGGACAGCACGAAGGAGCAGCGCTCGCTCGCCCGCCTCAACGGCGTGCCGACCGTGACGCTCTCGGTGCAGCGCCAGTCGGGGGCCAACACCATCGAGGTCATCCGCGGCGTCAAGGCCGCACTGGCGCGCGTCTCGGGGCAGCTCCCGTCGGACGTCAAGCTGGAGATCATCCGCGACCAGTCGCGCTACATCGAGGCGGCGCTCCACGAGATCACCGTCCACCTCGTCCTGGGGAGCATCCTCGCCTCGCTCGTCGTGCTGCTCTTCATGCGCTCCTGGCGCTCGACGCTCATCGCGGCCGTCGCCATCCCGGCCTCGGTCGTCTCGACCTTCGCCATGATGCGCGCGCTCGACTTCACCCTCAACAGCGTGACGATGCTCGCGCTCGTGCTGATGGTCGGCGTCGTGATCGACGACGCCATCGTCGTGCTCGAAAACATCTTCCGCTTCGTCGAGGAGAAGCGGATGACGGCGATGGAGGCGGCGCGGGAGGCGACGGCCGACATCGGGCTGGCCGTGCTGGCGACGACGCTGTCGCTCGTCGTCATCTTCCTCCCCGTCTCGTTCATGTCCTCGATTTCGGGGCGCTTCCTCTACCAGTTCGGCATCACGGCGGCGGTCGCCATCATGGTGAGCCTGCTCGTCTCGTTCACGCTGACGCCGATGATGTCGTCGCGGCTGCTCCGGGCGGAGGACGCGGCGGGGCACGGCGGCGGCGGCCACGACGGCGGCGGGCACGAGCTGGGCGGGAAGGCCGGCTCGCGCGGCGGCTTCTACGGCTACATCGACCGCGGCTACACGCGGATGCTCAAGTTCTCGATGCGCCACCGGCTGGCCGTCTCGGTGCTGGCGATGCTGGTCGTGGCGTCGAGCGTGCCGCTCTACCGCGCCGTCAGGCAGGAGTTCATCCCGACGAACGTGGACGAGGCCGAGTTCGAGGTCTCGGTCAACGCGCCCGAGGGGACGAACCTCGCCACGATGAACGAGACGATGCAGGCCATCGAGCGCGACATCCAGAAGACGCCCGGCGTCCGGCTCGTGCTCGCCACCGCGGGCGGCGGCTTCCTCGGCGGCGTCGGCCAGGGCGAGATGTACGTCCGCATCGCGCCGCACGAGGAGCGCACGCTCTCGTTCAGCCGCGTCTGGCACGAGCTGGTGAACGGGACGCCGCTGCACGCCTTCCGCGGCAACTACACGCAGCAGGACGTGATGCAGGAGGTGCGCCGCCGCCTGCGCAAGTACGCGCCGATGCGCGTCGGCGTCCGCAACGCGCCCTCGTTCAACTTCGGCTCGGGCGGCCGCTTCGACATCGACTTCATCCTGCGCGGGCCGGAACTCGAACAGCTCGTCGCCTACGCCGAGGAGCTGCGCGACCGCTCCGAGAAGATAGGCGGCATCGTGGACGCCGACACCTCGCTCAAGCTCAACAAGCCGGAGCTGCGCGTCGAGGTGGACCGCGAGCGCGCCGCCACGCTCGGCGTCTCGACCTCCGACATCGCCAACTCCCTGCGCGTGATGGTGGGCGGCGACACGGAGGTGACCCGCTTCCACGACGCCTCGGTCAACGAGGCGTACGACGTCCAGCTCCGCCTGACCGAGCGCGACCGCAACGAGCCGCGCACGCTGGGCCAGCTCTACGTGCCCTCGTCGCGCGGCGGGCTCGTCCGGCTCGACAACCTCGTCACCGTCCGGCGCGAGACGGCGCCCTCGCGCATCGACCGCCTCGACCGCCAGCGGCAGGTAAGCTTACGCGCGTCGGTCGCGCCCGGCTTCGCGCTGGCCGACCGCATCGAGGCTCTGAAGGGCGAGGTCGCGCGGATGAACCTGCCGGCGACCTACACCACGGCCGTCTCGGGCCGCGGGCGCGAGCTGGAGCGCACGTTCACGGAGTTCCTGTGGGCGTTCGCGCTCTCCATCATCTTCATGTACATGATTCTCGCCTCGCAGTTCGAGAGCACCATCCACCCGGTGACGATTCTGCTGAGCCTGCCGCTGGCCGTCCCGTTCGCGCTCGTCTCGCAGCTCATCACGGGCGACACCCTGAACCTCTACTCGGCGCTCGGCATCCTCGTGCTGTTCGGCGTGGTGAAGAAGAACTCGATTCTTCAGATCGACCACATGAACAACCTGCGGGCGAAGGGCATGGAGCGGCTGGAGGCGGTCATCCAGGGGAACCGCGACCGCCTGCGGCCCATCCTGATGACGACGTTCGCGCTCGTCGCGGGCATGCTCCCGCTCGCGCTCGGCACGGGCCCGGGCGCGGAGGAGCGGCGCTCCATCGCCGTCGTCGTCATCGGCGGCCAGTCGCTCTCGCTCCTGCTGACGCTGCTCGTGACGCCCGTCGCCTACTCGGTCTTCGACGACGTCGGCCACACCGCCTTCTGGCGCCGCGGCGCCGGGCGCGTCTTCGAGTACCCGGGCCGCGCCCTCGGGCGCCTGCGCGCCGCCTTCGCGCGCCGCCGCGCCGCGGGCGAAAAGTCCGAGGCCGGCGGCGCCGCGGCCCTCGCCGACGACACGGTCGAGGTAGACCGCCCGCACGTCGGCGCCAGTGCGGGCGGGGATTAGAGAGTTGTAAAGGGCGGAAGCCCGACCGTCAGGGAGGGCGTATGGCTCTCGTCGTCGCGCCCGGCGCAGAACATACGCCCTCCCTGACGGTCGGGCTTCCGCCATACAGCTTTCCCGCGGCCCGCGCCATAGGCTACAATCTGTCCCGCTTCCGGTGACGCTTCCAAATGACTTCTGACAAAAACATCGGCCGGCCCGTCCCGCGCAAGGAGGGGCGGGCGAAGGTGACGGGCGCGGCGCAGTACGTGGACGACCTCCACGTCCCCGGCGTGCTCTACGGCGCGACCGTGCGCAGCCCCGTCCCGCGCGGGCGACTCGGCGGCGTCACCTTCGGCGAGGGCATCCCGTGGGACGAGTTCACGGTCGTCACGGCGCGCGACATCCCCGGCGCCAACTACGTCGCGCTCATCCTCAACGACCAGCCCTACCTCGCCGAGGCGATGGTCAACCACGCCGAGGAGCCCGTCCTCCTGCTCGCGCACCCCGACAGGTACCTGCTCGAAGAGGCGCGCCGCGCCGTCCGTTTAGAGATTGAGCCGCTGCCCGGCGTCTTCGACATCGAAGACTCGCTCGCCGGCAAGGAAATCATCTGGGGCGAGGACAACGTCTTCAAGACCTTCCTCGTCGAGAAGGGCGACGTGGACGAGGTCTGGGACTCGCCCGGCGTCGTCGTCGTCGAGGGCGAGTACCGGACGGGCGCGCAGGAGCAGCTCTACATCGAGACGAACGGCGTCGTCGCCGAGGCGAGCCCCGGGGCGGGCGTCGTCGTGCGCGGCTCGATGCAGTGCCCCTACTACGTGCACAAGGCGCTCGTGAAACTCTTCGACCTGCCGGAGGAGAAAATCCGCGTCATCCAGACCGAGACGGGCGGCGGGTTCGGCGGCAAGGAGGAGTACCCGTCGCTGATAGCGGGGCACGCGGCGCTGCTCGCGTGGAAGTCGGGGCGCCCCGTCAAGATGGTCTACGACCGGGCGGAGGACATGGCGGCGACGACCAAGCGGCACCCGTCGCGTACGCGCCACCGCACGGCCGTCACGCGCGACGGCCGGCTCGTCGGCATGGACATCGACTTCGTCGTGGACGGCGGCGCCTACGCCACGCTCTCGTCCGTCGTGCTCTCGCGCGGGACGATTCACGCCGCCGGCCCCTACGACTGCCCCAACGTCCGCATACGCAGCCGCGCCGTCGCCACGAACGTCCCGCCGCACGGCGCCTTCCGGGGTTTTGGCGCGCCGCAGTCCATCTTCGCGCTCGAACGCCAGCTCGACCGCGTGGCGGCCGCCGTCGGCCTCGCGCCCGACGAGCTGCGCCGCCGCAACTTCATCACGAAGGGCGGGACGACCGCCACGGGCCAGGTCATCCGCGAGGAGGTGAACCTCGACGCGCTGCTCGACCGCGCCTTCGAGCTGACCGACTACCACGCCAAGCGCGAGCGGTTCGCGCGCGAGAACGGGGGCGCGCGCGTCCGGCGCGGCATCGGCTTCGCCTCGTTCATGCACGGCGCGGGCTTCACCGGCTCGGGCGAGAAGTACCTGCAATCCGTCGTCGGCTGCGAGGCGACGCCCGAGGGGCGCGTGCGCGTGCTGGCGGCGAGCACGGAGATAGGGCAGGGGACGAAGACCGTCTTCGCGCAGATAGCGGCCGACGCCCTCGGGCTCGACTACGAATCAATCGAGGTCGTCCAGCCCGACACGGCCGACGTGCCCAACAGCGGCCCCACGGTCGCCTCGCGCACCTGCATGATCGTCGGCAAGCTCGTCGAGTCGGCCGCGCTCCAGATAAAGGAGACGCTGAAGGGCGCGGGCCTCGTCGGCGACGCCTACACCGGCGAGGAGTTCGCGCGCGCGTGCGCCGCGTACATCGGAAGCAACGGCGCGCTCAGGACGCACGCGCAGTACCAGCAGCCCGCGGACGTCGAGTGGGACGACGAGCGCTACCGCGGCGACGCCTACGGCGCCTACGCGTGGGCCGTCTACGTCGCGGAGGTGAGCGTGGACACGCTGACCTACGAGGCGCGCGTGGACGACTTCGTCGCCGTGCAGGAGGTGGGGCGCGTCATCCACCCCGTCCTCGCCGCCGGGCAGATAGAGGGCGGCGTGGCGCAGGGGATAGGGTGGACGCTCTACGAGAACGTGGTCTGGCGCGACGGGCGGATGGCGAACGGGCAGATGACGAACTACATCATGCCGACCTCGGCCGACCTGCCGCCCATCCGCGTCCACTTCTTCGAGAACCCGTACGCGGGCGGCCCCGGCGGCGCGAAGGGCATCGGCGAGCTGCCGATGGACGGCCCCGCCCCGGCCATCCTTAACGCCGTCGAGCAGGCCACCGGCGTCCGCTTCGACCACGTGCCGCTCACGCCCGAGGCGCTCATGGACGCGCTCGAAGGCGAGGCGGTCGGAGCCTAACGTCAAAGATGCCAGACGCCCCCGGTAAAATCTCCGTCCGCTGCACGGTCAACGGCGCGGCCGTGACGCTCAGCGCGCACCCGTTCGCGCGGCTGCTCGACGTGCTGCGCGAGGAGCTGCGGCTGACGGGGACGAAGGAGGGCTGCGGCGAGGGCGAGTGCGGTGCCTGCTCGGTGCTCGTCGGCGGCGAGCTGGTCAACAGCTGCCTCGTCCCCGCGGCGCAGGCCGAGGGCGCCGACATCGTGACCGTCGAGGGCGTCGCCGACGGCGACAGGCTGCACGCCGTCCAGCGCGCCATGATCGAGTGCGGCGGCGCGCAGTGCGGCATCTGCACGCCCGGCATGGTGCTCGCCGCCGTCAGCCTGCTCGGACGCACGCCCCGGCCGACCGACGCCGACATCCGCGAAGGGCTCGCCGGCAACCTCTGCCGCTGCACCGGCTACATGAAAATCTTCGACGCGGTCGTCCGCGCGTGCGAGGTGGATTAGCCACAGAGACGCAGAGGCACAGAGATTTCATGTAATAAAGACTTAAGAGAGTTGAGAGCTTTAAATTAAGTGGGCGGTTGTATGGATGAGGTTAACCGTCTGACTGAGCGCATTATTGGTTGTGCGATTGAAGTGCATCGGCAATTGGGGCCTGGGTTACTTGAAGGAACGTACGAGTTAGCGTTGTGTATTGAATTAGCGGATGCCGGGCTAAAGTGTGAACGTCAGTTGGCCATCCCGGTGGTGTACAAAGGCAGAAGCATCGGGGAGTACCGACTCGACATACTGGTCGAGGATGCCGTGATAGTGGAGATTAAAAGCGTCGAACGCCACGACCCGGTTTTCGAGGCTCAGTTGCTCACATATTTAAGGGTAACGGGAAAGCGCGTAGGGTTACTTATCAACTTCAATAACAGAATGCTGAGAACCGGCATTAAACGCCTCATGCTTTAATGAGGTGAAGCCCGATATACCCTGTCAAAGCATAATCTCTGTGTCTCTGTGTCTCTGTGGCTAATCTATGAGGGCTTACTTGCCATCTTATGAACTGGTTGTGCCGCGTGCGCTCGACGAGGCGCTGGCGTTGCTGCGCGAGGAGCCGGGTGTGTGGCGGCCGTTCGCGGGCGGGACGGATTTGATGGTGCTGCTGGAGGCGGGGAGGCTGGAGCACAGGAAGTTCTTCAGCATCCGCCACCTGCCGGAGCTGCGCGGCGTCGGGGAGTCGGACGGCGTCGTGCGCGTCGGGGCGCTGACGACTTACACGGACGTGCGTCGGAGCGAGGTGCTCGGCCGACACTTCCCGATGCTCGGGCGCGCGGCGCGCGAGACGGGCGGCGTCGCCATCCAGAACCGCGGCACGGTGGGCGGCAACATCGCCAACGCGAGCCCCGCGGCCGACACGCCGCCCGCGCTGCTCGCCTACGGCGCGGAGGTCGAGCTGGTCTCGGCCGCGGGCGCGCGCCGCGTCCCCTACGCGGAGTTCCACACCGGCTACAAGCAGACGGTCATGCGCCCGGACGAGCTGATTGCCGCCGTGTTGCTGCCGCGGCCCGCCGAAGGGGCGCGCCACTTCTACCGCAAGGTCGGGACGCGCCGCGCGCAGGCCATCTCGAAGGTCTGCTTCGCGGCGGTGGCGGAGGTCGAGGGCGACACCTTCGGGGAGGTGCGCGTCGCGCTCGGGAGCGTCGCGCCGGTCGTGCTGCGTTGCCGCCGGACGGAAGGGCTGCTGAGCGGGCGCCGCCTCGACGCGCCCCTCCTCAGGGCGGCGGCGGAGGAGCTTGCGCGCGAGATTACGCCGATTGACGACGTGCGCTCGACGGCACGCTACCGCGCGCGCGTCGCGCAGAACCTCCTCGCCGAATTCCTCTCGGGCGCGGCGGGGGAAGGGAGTTAGACGATGAGAGTCAGGCTGCTCGTGCTTCTCATGCTCGCCGCGCTGTCGGCCGCGCCGCGCGCCGCCGCGCAGGAGGGCGCGGCGCGGCCGGGCGCGTACGGAGCGGACGCGGCGCCGTGGGCGCGCTACACCTACCCGGGCGACGAGTTCTCGGCCGAGATGCCGGGGATGCCCTTCCTCATGCACACGGAGCGGGCCGTCGGCAGGCTCCCCGTCAGGCGGGAGAAGATGCGCGTCTTCGGGCGCTACTCGGGCGGGGTCGTATACTTCGTCGCCGCCTACGACCGGCCGCAGACGTCGGAGTCGCACGAACAGTTCGCCGCCTACCTCCGGGGCGCGTGGACGCTTACGCCGAAGGGCGGGGCGACGCTCGGCGGCTTCGAGGGGAAGTCGTACGAGGTGACGGGCAAACCCGGCGGGCGCATCAATAACGAGCTGCACGGCGAGGCGCGCGTCTTCCGCACGAAGAAGCACGCCTACCTCGCGCTGGCCCTCTCGCTTGAGCCGGGGCGGCCGGAGGTCGCGCGGTTCCTCGACTCGCTCACGCTGGGGCCGAGCCCCGCGGGCGAGCGAATCGCGGAGCCGGCGCCCGCCTCGCCCGTCCCCGAGCCCGCGGCCGCGGCGCCGGGCGGCGCGACCGGGCGGGGCGGCGGCGTGGGTGAGGGTGAAGGCGGCGGGACAGGGCCCGCTCGACCGGAGGCGGGGGCGCCCGCGCGCGACACGAACGCGCGCAGAGCCGTCATCGTCTACAAGCCAGAGCCGGGCTACACGGAGGAGGGGAGGAAGAGCATGACGAGCGGCTTCGTCCGGCTCCGGGTCGCCCTCGGCGCCGACGGCGAGGTGAAGGACGTCTCCGTCATCAAGGGGCTGCCCGACGGCCTCACCGACAGGGCCGTGCGCGCCGCCCGCTACATGCTCTTCTTCCCCGCGCTCAAGGACGGCCGCCCCGCCTCGCAGTACGTCGTGCTGGAATACAACTTCAACATTTATTGACGGGGAAGTAGACAGTAGTCGGTAGAAAAACAAAGGCGGCGCGTCCCGGCTGATGCCGGATACGCGCCGCCCGTTCTTTATCTACCGACTACTGTCTACTGTCTACTCTCTTAAAACTTCCTCACGAGGAGGACGCCGGCGACGAGGAGGAGGGCGCCGAGGAGGCGGAGCGGCGTGACGGGGCGGGCGGCGAAGCCGAGGGCGCCGAAATGGTCGAGCAGGATCGAGACGAGCACCTGCCCCGCGATGGTGACCGAGATGAAGGTGGCCGCTCCGAGCCGTGGGGCGAAGGCCGCCGCCGCCGTGACGAAGACGCTCCCCAAAAGCCCCCCGGCCCAGACCCACCACGGCGCCGCCGCCAGCGCGCCGAGCGAAGGGAGCGGCGGCCGCGTCGCCGCGCTGTAGGCGAAGAGCGCCAGCGTGCCGACCGCGAAGGAGACGAGCGAGGCCGTCACGGGGTGGCCGACCCAGCGCGCGAGCTGCGCGTTGACGCCGGCCTGAAGCGGCATCAGCGCGCCGGCCACGAGGCAGACGAGCAGGTAGAGCCAGACCATTCATTCCCCCGAAAAAAATGGAGTCAGCCGAGAGGCTCTGAAGTTAACTTGCGCCGTCGCCCGCGGGCAAGTCCGCGCGCGACGGCCCGCGCCCGGAAAACCTTCCGGCCCCGCGGGCGGCGTGATATAGTCCCGCGCCGAAAACGTGCCGCACTTTTAAACCCCTCCAAAGGAGACCCCAGCACATGCAGAACTACCACAACCCCGCGCCGCCGCCCGGCGGTTACGGCCCCGCGCCGCCGCCCGCGAAGAAGGGCATGTCCACGGGCGTCAAGATTCTCATCGCCGCCGCCGTCCTCGTCGTGGGCGGGGGCGTCCTCCTCGTCGCCCTCGCGGGCGCGGGCGTCTACCTGCTCAGCCGCAAGGCGCAGGAGGTGGCGAGCGCGAGCCGCCCGGGCCTCGCCGGGCTGGCCGGCCCGGGCGGGGCGGAGGCCGAGCCCCCGAGCCCGACGGCCGAGCAGCGGGCGGCCGTCGCCGGCGGGCAGTCGGCCGCGTGGGAGCAGCAGGAGATAAGCTGGACGGTGCCGCAGAAGTGGAAGAAGCACTCGGCCGACAGCACGAGCCTGCTGTGGCGCTCGCCGGGGAGCTGGGACGCGGCCTCGCTCATCGTCAGCATCTCGCCGACGGCCGCCGACTTCCCCTCGGAGTTCAGCCTCAAGACCTTCTACGACAGCTTCGAGAAGGACAAGCAGAAGTACGCCGAGGTGCGCTGGCTCAAGCTCGGCGGGGTGAAGGGCGTCATGTTCCGCGAGTCCGCGCCCGAGAGCGCCGACAGCCCGCAGCGCCTCCAGTGGATGGGCTACCGCGACTACAAGGGCCAGAAGCAGCTCGTCAACATCATGCTCGCCTCGCGCGGCAAGGACTTCGCCCGCCACGAGGACGCGCTCTACGGGATTCTCTACTCGACCGACCTCGGGCGGTAGGCAGTAGACAGCAGACGGTAGTGGAAAGGCGGCGCGTCCCGGTCTAGACCGGGACGCGCCGCCCGTTTTTCTACCGACTGCCGACTACCGTCTGCCCGCTTCTACTGAAAGACCTTGTCCACCGGGACGATGACGACCTGGTCGGGGCGGACGTTGATCTTGTAGCTCTGGATGAGCTTGTCCTCGGCCATGATGTCGGCGGGCTTGGGCGAGTTGTAGGTGATGGGCGACGGCGTGCCCTTGACGATGGCGTCGCGCAATCCGGCGGCGTCCTTCGTGACCAGCACGACGCGCATGCGGTCGGAGGCAAGGTGCTGCTTGATGGCGCGGTTGACGTCCGCCAGCGTCAGCTTCGAGAGCGACGTGCGCATGAAGGCCGTGTACTCGGGCGTGCCGTAGTAGCGGCTGTCGAGCGCGTAGCCGAGCCGCGCGCCCTGCGTGGACGTCAAGACGTTGGCGTACTTGACGAGGAAGTCGCGGATGCCGTTAAAGTCCTCCTGCTTCATCCCCTCCCGCACCAGCTTGTCGTACTCGAAGAGCGCGGCGCGCAGCGCGAACATCGAGTTCTGCGGCTCCACGGGGCGAATCCAGATTTGGAAAATCTGCGTCGAGCGGCCGAGGTTCGGGTCGGGCGTGAACTGGTACATGCCGCGCGGGAAGTACTCGACGTAGGCGTAGTCGCCGTAATTCAGCCCCCGCGCCTCGCGCAGCCGCTGGTAGAGGTGGCTCACCGACGACCGGTGCTGGCCGAGGTAGGAGGCGACGAGCGCGAGCGCCGGCCAGTCCTTGTGCGCGCGGTTGACCGGGATGGGAAAGCCCATCGAGATGGCGGTCGCGCGCGTCTCGCGCTGGATGATCTCGACGCGCATCCCGGGCGCGACCTTCGGCTGCTCGTACTTACGGGGCGCCGCGGGGCCGCCCGCCGGGAGCTTGGCGAAGTCGGCCTCGACGCGCGCGGGGAAGCCCGCGGGGTAGCCGCCCGCGAGCCCGATGACGAGGTTGCCCTGCGTGTAGTTCGCGCGGTAGAAGGCGCGCACGTCGTCGAGCGTCAGGCGTTCGAGCGACGAGACGGTGCCCGCGTTGTGGTGCCCGTAGGGGTGGCCCTCGTAGATGATGTTGTAGAGGTACTCCTTGCCCAGCTCCTCGTCGTTGCCCTGCCGCAGCGAGGTCTTCAGGTAATTAATCGCGTCGGACTTCAGGCGCGTGAAGTCGTCGTCGCGGAAGCCGGGGTCGAGCAGCATGTCGCGGATGAGCGCGTAGTACTTGTCGAGGTTGTCCACGTGCGTCGTGCCCGTGAAGACGGTCATCTCCTTGTCCACCTGCGAGCCGAAGGAGGTGGCCATCGGGTACATCGCCTCGACTATCTCGTCGTAGGGCATCGCGCGCGAGCCGCCCTGCGCGAGCAGCGAGGCCGTCAGGGAGGCCACGCCCTCCTTGCCCTGCGGGTCGGAGGCCGCGCCGGTCATGAACAGGAGGCGGAAGGAGACGAGCGGCGACTGCGACGGTTCGAGCACCGACGCGGGCTTGGCGGCCGCGCCGCCGGCCGACTTGTTGGTGTTCGTCATCGAAGTTTTCTGCGCGCCTGCCGAGAGCTGCGCGAGCGTGAAGAGTGTGACGAGGAGTAGGCTGAACGTGCGTCGCATCAGTCCCGGCCCTCCTTCCGCCCGCGGCCGAGCGCCGCGATGTTCTGCCCCTTGGTGGCGAGCGTGACGACGGTGCGGCTCTCCTCGCGGAAGTACTTCTTCACCGCGTCGCGGATGTCGGCGGGCGTCACGGTCTGGTAGGTGTCGAAGAGGCGGTTGAGCGTCTCGGGCGTGCGCTCCAGCGCGATGTAGGGCGCCAGCGCCCCGGCGATGCGGTCGTTGCTGTTCATCGCCATCACGAAGCCGTAGCGCATGCGCGAGCGCGTGGCGTCGAGCTTGGCCTGGTCTATCTGCTCGGCCTTGTAGCGCTCGAAGGTCTTCAGAATCTGGTCGCGGACGTAATTCACCTGCGCCGGGTCCTTGACGCGCGCGTAGACGGTGAACAGCTCGGGGTCGGGCTTGTGGGCGAAGTCGGCTTCGAGCACGTCCACCTTCTGCTCCTTGAGGACGAGCTGCTGGTAGAGGTCGGAGTTCTCGCCGAAGGCGACCGACTGGAAGAGGTCGAGCGCGGCGACGTCCTTCGACGAGTCGGAGAACTTCGGCGCGTGGAAGGCGACGGCGAGGTGCGGGAGCGTCGGCGCGTCCCACGGGATGTGCGCCGTGCGCGCCTCCTTCTGCTCGGGCTCCTCGGGGATGTCGGCCTTGTAACTGCCGCGCTGCCAGGTGCCCCAGTACTTCTTCGTCAGGTCGAGCGCGCGCTCGCGCGTGATGTCGCCGACGACGACGACGGTGGCGTACTCGGGGCGGTAGAAGCGCTGGAAGAACTGCTTGGAGTAGTCGTACTGGTTGGGCATGTCCTCGATGTCCTTGAGGTAGCCCATGGTGGTGTGCGCGTAGGTGTGCTTTTTGAAGGCGGTCTCGCGCAGCACCTCGTGCATCTTGGAGAAGGGGTTGGCGCTGTTCTTGTCGTACTCGCCCTTGACGGCTTTGGCCTCGGTCTTGAACTGCTCGGGCGTGTACTTGAGGCGCTGGAAGCGGTCGGCCTCGGCCTTCATAATCTCTTCGAGGTCTTCCTTCGAGAAGGTGGCGTGGTAGACGGTGCGGTCGTCGGTCGTGTAGGCGTTGGTCTCGGCGCCGGCGCGCTTGAAGATTTCCTCGCGCTGCTCGGGCGTGTAGTTCTCCGAGCCGCGGAACATCATGTGCTCGAAGAAGTGGGCGAAGCCGCTCTTGCCGGCCTCGACCTCGTTGCGCGCGCCGGCGGCGACGACGACGTAGAGCGAGACCAGGTTCGGGTAGTCGGTCGGCACGGTGACGAGGCGCAGCCCGTTCGGCAGGTCGTCAATCGTGTAGGGGTAGGTGAAGAGCTTGCTTGAGCCGCCGCTTTTCTGCTGCGCCGTGCCGAGGAGGGGCAGGGCGAACAGGAGCGCGGCCAAAATCATGTATCGCATGGCGTCTGGCTCCAGTGTCATTAATCGGATTTTGTTCGGAGACGCCCGAATTATACACTAACCGCGGGCAAACGGCAGGCGGCCCGCGGCCCGCGCAAACGGGGCCGCCCGGCGGCGGCTTCGTCGTCAACAGCACGGCAGGAAGTAAGGGCGGGTCACGATATGCGCGTGGCGGCCGTTCAGCTTGAGACGGTAATCGGCGACGTCGGGGCGAACCTCGCGGCCTGCGAGCGGCTCGCCGGCGCGGCCGCGCTCGAAGGCGCCGAGTGGATCATCCTCCCCGAGTTCTTCACCACCGGCATGGGCTTCCTGCCGGAGTTGGCTCGACACTCCCTGCCGCCCGGCGGGGCCGCTACGGAACTGCTCTCCGCCCTCGCCCGCCGGCACGGCGCCGTCGTCGGCGGCTCTTTCCTGTGCCGGGACGACGACGGTCACGTCCGCAACGCCTTCTTCCTCGTGACGCCCGAGGGCGTCGCCGGCAGGCACGACAAGGACATCCCCACGACCTGGGAGAACTGCTTCTACGTCGGCGGGACGGACGACGGCCTGATAGAGGCGGGCGGCCTGACGGCGGGCGTCGCCCTGTGTCAGGAGTTCAACCGCGCGCGCACCGTGAGGCGCCTGCGCGGGAGGGCGGACGTCGTGGTCGGCGGGTCGTTCACGTGGGGGGCGCCGCAGGGCATGCCGTTCCGCAAATACCTTCAGACCTCGATTGAGCGTTACACCAACTGGGCGCCGCCGTTCGCGCGGCTCGTCGGCTGCCCCGTGGTCGAGGCGACGCACTGCGGACGGCTGCGCTGCAAGACGCCGCTGTTGCCGGCGCCCTACGTGACCGAGCTGGGCGGGGGCGCGGTCATCTGCGACGCGGCGGGCAACACGCTCGCCCGCCGCGACAAGCGCGACGGTGCGGGCGTCGTCGTGGCCGACATCACCGTGGGGCGCGCCGCCGGGCCGGGGCGCGTCCCCGCGGGCTTCTGGATACAGGAACTCGACCCCGTCTCGAAGCTCGGCTGGCACGTGCAGGGATGGCACGGCCGCCGCTGGTACAGGCGACACGTCGCGCCGTAAGAGTTTGTCGAAGGTCAAAACCGTGGCGGCGGGTGACGGCGGCGCTTCCGCCGGACGGGCCGCCGGTCGGGGGTCGGCTTCGGGAGCGCGGCGCCGGGCGGGACGAGCCAGAGTTCAATCATCTTATATTGGCGCCTTCCGCCGCCGAAGGCGACGACGCGGCCGACGTCAATCGCGTGCGCCTTCGCAATCGTCAGCTTCGCGCGCCCGGCGATGCGGCGGTCGGCCGCGCGGCTGCCGCGCCGCCACGTGTAGCCGATGACGCAGCCGCGCAGCCCGGGGTCGCTCCGCAGGACTTCCGCGAAAAACTGGTAGGCGCCCGCCGAGTCGGGGTACGGCTCCAGGCTGTAACCCGACATGACGGCGTCGCCGCGCTCGACGACGACGAACCTGTCGAAGGGCAGCGCCGTCTTCTCCCCCGACATCAGCAGCGAGGCGTCGAAGGGCTTCACGGGCGACTCCGCCCCCGGCGGGACGACCCACAGCTCGAAGTTCGTCTCGGCGCCCGCCGCGCCGACGACCGCCGAGAGGCGCGACGCTTCCATGCCCCGCGTGCTGACGAGGTAGTCGACGGCGCTGTTGACGCGCCGCAGCGGCCAGCCCGGGAACTTGTGTCTGGCGGGGTAGGCCACGAGGAGGCCGCGGGCGGACGGGTCGTTCTGCAACTCGATGGCGAAGTTGTCGAGTCGAGCCATCAGGTCCGACCACTCTATCTCGCCGAACGAGTCAACCTTGCGCGCGGCCGGCGCCTCGGGCTGCTGCCGCGCGACGGCGGGAGCCGCCGACAGCGAGAGCAGCAGGAACAGCGCGGCGGCCGTCTTCGCCCGACCTTCGACGATTCTCATTCACCCCTCCTTCGGCGGGCCGAGCGCGCACGCCAGCGACTCCGGCACGTGCAGCACGTTGCGCCAGCCCGAGTCGTCCGCGCGCATGCGTGCGGTCAGGCCGTCGCGCAGCGCCCGCAGTTTGTCGCTGAGCGTGTGCGGGTAGTCGTCGAGCGAGGGGAAGCGCCGGAGCTGCTCCTCGACGAAAGTCTTCTGCTTGAGGATGGAGGGGATGGAGTCGTGGCGGCCGCCCTCCCAGAAGGGCGCGAGCAGGCGCTCGACCGTGGCGGCGCCGGGAATCGAAACCTCCTCGCCGTCGAGCCCCGTCACGTCGCCGACGTAGCGGCCGTCGGGCGCGACGCCGCGGAAGACCTGGAGGCGGCCCGGGAGCGTTGACTTCTCGGGCGTGTTCGAAGCCTTGAGCGTCGGGCGGCCGTCAATCACGCACTCCTTGAAGATGACGCCGGCGACGCGGCGGACTTCGCCCGAGAGCTTGGTGCCGATGCCGAAGCCCGCGGCGGCCGGGAACTCCTCGACGATGCGGCGGACGCCCTCGACGTCCAAATCGCCTGTGAGCACCGGCATCAGGTCGCGCAGGCCGTTGGCCTCGAAGAACTCCAGGCACCACTTGCCGAGCCGGGCGAGGTCGCCCGAGTCCACGCGGAACCCTTTGAAGGCGCGGCGGCGCTCGGGGGTGGAGGTGGCGGCGAGCGCCGCGTGGACGGCGCCCATGTGGACGTCGATGGTGTCTAAGAGCAGCGTCGTCCCCTGCGGGTTGGCGTCGAGCCAGCGCTCGAAGGCGACCTGCTCGAAGTGCTTGGGGCGGCCGGTGCGCGGCTCGATCTCGGGCTCGTCCATGAACTCGACGTAGGACTGCTGCCAGTAGTGCGCTTCGGTGCCGACGGCCGGGATTTCGAGGCGGTGCGCGGCCTCCATGTTCGAGGTGTCGTTGAAGCCGCCGATGAAGGCGTAGGTGGCGACGTCCACGGCGCGCTCGATGTCGCCGTTGCGGCGCAAGGAGAAGTCGGAGAGCCAGCGCCCGCCGGCGGCCAGGCGAATCTGCATGGCGATTGCGGCGGTCGTCATCGGGAGGTCGAAGGCGTGCTCGAACTTAATCTCCTGCGCCTGCGCGAGCCCGAAGGCGCCGGTGATGTCGGCGAAGGGCTGGCCGGCGAAGGTGACGGTGCCGGGGCGGACGGCGCGCACCGTGCCGGCGAAGCTGATGTCCTCGACGGCGCGCGCGAACAGGCGCAGGCCGCCGCGGTCCTGTTCGAGCGTGCGCAGCCGCGGCCGGTCAACCCTCAGGTCGAGGAGCGAGCGCAGCAGCCGCTCGTGCCCGAGGCACGGCGCGTAAGGCAGCTTCCGCTGCGCGACGTAGAAGGTCGCCTCCGTGTCACTCAGCAGGGCGTCGTGCAGGCGCGTCACCTCCTTGTAAGAGGCGTCGCCCATCGTGGCGTGGTAGCGGTCTATGTTGAGCATGGGTGGACAGTAGGGAGTAGACGGCAGTCAGTAGGAGAACTTACTCGTGTCTACCGTTTCCCGCGGCCGGGCGCGAAGGCTTCGCGCCCGCGCCGGCGAGGAACGCTTTCGCCTCCTTCAACTCGGGCCGGTCGGCGTCGGCGTGACGGCAGAGCTCCGCGAGCCGCCTGTAGAAGCCCTCGGCCGTCTTCCCGTCTCCGGCGAGCGCGGCCGCGCGCGCCGCGCCGTAGAGCCCGTTGAAGCGGTTGGGCGTGTTGCGGAGCGAGGACTCGAACTCGCGCAGGGCCGCGGCCGGCTCCTTGAGTTCGAGCAGCAGCTCGCCTAATTGTTCGCGCGCGGGGAGCAGGGCGCCGGGCGTCACGGGGTGCTTTTCGGTGGCGTCGTCGGAATCCGCCGCCGCGCGCATCAGCCGGAGCGACTCCTCGCGCCGCCTCTCGGCGTGCGCCAGCCAGGCCGAGGCGACCAGCCGCGCTATCTCGACCTGTTTGGCCCAGTCGTAGCCGCCCTTGGCTTCGGCGAGCGCCTGCCGGATGTCGTCCAGCTTCTCGACCTCCCGGCGCGCGGAGGCCGGGTCGCCCGAGCGCGCGGAGCCGACGGCCCGCGCGAAGTGGACGTGCGCCTCGGCCCAGCGGAACTGCCCCCAGGAGAGGTTCGCCGGCGCGCCCTCGCGCAAAGACAGCTTTGCCGCCTCGTCCCAACGCCGACGTTCGAGCGCGTAGCGCGCGGGAATGGCGGAGAAGGCGTAGGCCACTTTGAAGTTCGGCGGGTCCACCCTCTGAATCCTGCTCAACTCGTCGAGCACGCCCCGCGCACGCCCGTCCTGCGCGCCTTGCAGGTAGGCGTAGGCAAGGTAATCCATCGCGTGGAGCTGCTCGTCCCACGCGCCCGGCATGTGGTTCCTGACGGCGTAAGCCTCGGCCGCGGCTTTGGCGTCGAGGTTCGAGCGTATCGCCTCCTGCCACAGGCCCAGCCGCGTGAAGATGTGCGAGGGCATGTGCCGCGCGTGCGCCGAGGCGGGCGCTATCTTCGCGTAGCTCCGCGCGGCGGGCAGCGCGAGGTGCGCCAGCGCCGGGTAGTCGTAGCTGTGGATGACGTAGTGCGTGACCCCCGGGTGTTGCGGCTCGCGCGCCAGCACGCGGTTCAGAATCCGCGCCGCCTGCCTTTCGCTGGCGTACGTCTTGTCGCCCGCCGCCATCCCCTTTGCGATGAGCGTCAGCGCGTAGAAGACGCCGGCCTCGCGGTCGGCCGGGTAGCGCCGCGAGAGTTGCCCCATCGCCTCGCCGTACGCGGCGGCGCGCGCGCGGTGGTCGAGTTTGTCGGCGTCCCTGTAGAACAGCTCGACGGCCGCGATGTAATCGCGCTCGCGCCGCGTGGGCGCGCCCGCGGCCTTCGCCCGTTCGACTGCCGCCGCGCCCTTCCGCAACTCCTCCGCGGACGGCGGCGCCCAGATGGGGTGGTAGTTGCTCATCGCTATGCCCCAGTAGCCCATCGCGCACCGCGGGTCGGCGGCCGTGACCTCGGCGAAG
Organism: Pyrinomonadaceae bacterium; assembly: GCA_036387455.1. Taxonomy (GTDB): domain Bacteria; phylum Acidobacteriota; class Blastocatellia; order Pyrinomonadales; family Pyrinomonadaceae; genus QHXN01. Next base: position 27,210 of record DASVTS010000147.1, read on the forward strand.
GCCCGCTCGGCCTCCTCGTACTCGAAGGAGTGGAGCCAGGCGACCGCGCGGTTGAACCGCGCGCGGGCCTCGGGCGTGCAGGAGACGGCGAAGTTGACCCGACCCAGCTTCTCGGAAGAGTCGTGGTGATGCGCGTGGGCCTCCTGCGCGGCGGCGGGCGCGGCCCGGAACAGTAAGGTGACGAGAAGGGCCGCGGCGCGTAACGAGACGGAAGGGAGACTGTGTTTCACAAATCCTCCGGCGCCTAGACAATCTCGGCCCCGGCGGCGCGCATCTCTTCGAGGGCGCGCAGGTCGTCGCCGGGCTGGAGGTTGACGGCGCGCATGGCGTCGGCGACGGCGCGGACGCGGAAGCCGCGGCGCAGCGCGTCGAGGACGGTGTTCTTGACGCAGTAGTCGGTGGCGAGGCCGCCGACCCAGACCTCGCGGACGCCACGGCGGCGCAGCTCTTCCGCGAGCGCCGTGCCGTCGAAGGCCGAGTAGCTGTCCTCGTCGCCCTCGCCCTTCGAGACGACTTCGACGCGCGGGTCGTCCGAGAGCTCGGGGTGGAACTCGGCGCCCCGCGTCCCCTGCACGCAGTGGACGGGCCACGTCCCGCCGTAGTCCGTGAAGTGCTTCGTCCGCGCCGGGTGCCAGTCGCGGCTCTTGTAGACGGGCTCGCCCCTTTCGAGGAACTCCGCGATGAGCCGGTTGAGCGGCGCGACCACCTCGTCGCCGCGCTCGACGGCGAGCGACCCGCCGGGGCAGAAGTCGTTCTGCACGTCCACGACGATGAGCGCCCGCCCCCCTCCCTGAGTAGACATTTCGTTAACCCTCTCCTTCGACGGCCTGTACGGTCAGGCGCCATTCTACGCCACGCGGGGCCGGGCGCAAAAAAAGCCGGCGCCGACGTCTGTGCGTCGGCGCCGGCCCCCCGTCGGGCGCCGGGGAGAGTCGCGCCCGCCGGAGTTAACCCCGAGCAGCGGGGCTCAGAAGAAGAGGGTGTAGAGCAGCCGGTTGGGCGAGCCCGTGCCGGCGCCCGAGATGACGTTCGTCGTCGCGCCGTTGACGAGCGCGTTGCGGACGGTGGCGTTCGACGCGGAGGTGTGCCCCTGCAAGTAGAGCGCGGCCGCGCCCGCCACGTGCGGCGACGCCATCGAGGTGCCCGAGATGGTGTTCGTCGCCGTGTCGGACGAATACCACGCCGAGGTGATCGAGGAGCCCGGCGCGAAGATGTCCACGCACGTGCCGTAGTTGGAGAAGGACGAGCGCGCGTCGGTCGAGGTGGTCGAGCCGACCGTGATGGCGGCGGCCACGCGCGCGGGCGAGTAGTTGCATGCGTTGGCGTTGCTGTTGCCGGCCGCGACGGCGAAGGTCACGCCCGAGTTGATGGCGTTGTTGACGGCCGTGTCGAGCGCGCTCGACGCGCCGCCGCCGAGGCTCATGTTGGCGACCGCGGGCAGGACGCGGTTGGCCCGCACCCAGTCCACGCCCGAGATGACGCCCGAGGTCGTCCCCGAGCCCTGGCAGTTGAGCACGCGCACGGCGCGCAGCGAGACGCTCTTGGCGACGCCGTAGGTCGAGCCGCCGATGGTGCCGGCGACGTGCGTGCCGTGGCCGTTGCAGTCCTGCCCGTTGCGGCCGTCGCCGACGAAGTCGGCCGAGACGGCGGCGCGCCCGCCGAACTGCGCGTGCGTGGTGCGGATGCCGGTGTCGATGACGTAGGCGCGCACCCCCGAGCCCGTCCAGTTGTAGGTGTAGGTGCCGCTCAGGGGCCGGTTACGCTGGTCGATGCGGTCGAGGCCCCAGGTGGCGCCCGACTGCGTCGCGTCGGCGGTGTAGATTTGGTCCTCCTCGACGAACTGGACGCGCGGGTCCTCGCTCAGGGCGAGCGCCTCGTCCTCGGTCATCTCGGCGGCGTAGCCGTTCAGGGCGGCCCGGTAGCGGCGCTTGACCTTGCCGCCGTAGGCCGCGACGAGCACGTCGGTAATCTGGTCGGCCTGCGAGTAGGGGCCGGGCTCGCCCGCGGCCACGTCGTCGAGGACGACGACGTAGTTGCCGGGGATGGCCTTCTCCTTCTTGTGGAGCTTCTGCCCCTTGGGCCTGGGAGCGGCGGGGCTGGCGGAGGAGCGCGCGCCCGGCGTGTTGGCCGAGAGCAGGGCGGTGAGAGACAGGGCGAGTGCCGCGAGCAGTAAGAGCGTCTTTCTCATTTTCCCTCCAAAAAGGTTTGTCTGATGTTTGTGGCCGGGCGGCGGGCGCGTGTATCCGCCGCGGGGACCTCAGACGCCGTCGAAGGCGTGGCCCGCGCGACGCTGCCGCGTCCGCACGCGCGTACGTATCCTCAAGTTCGGGGAGGGGGGCAACTGTCTGTGGGCAAGAGATGAGTAAGTAGAGCCGTCTGCCTGGGCGCGAGCTAAAGTCTACTTGTGAGTGCGTGCAATATAGCAGTTTTACCGCGGCGCGCAAGTAAATTTTTTGCGCGCGCGCGGGCGGCGCGCGCCGGGCTGTTACGCGGCGTACATTCGGCGCGGGGATTCTCAGTATGAGGTTGCGCCCGCGCGCGTGGTAAGGTCGGGGCCCGCGCTGTATAATCCGCGCCGTCCCGAGCAGGAACACGCACAGGTTCCCACGGATGAGTCAGCCCCCTATGTCCAACGACCCTCCCAGGACGCCCGCGCCGGAAGAGCTGACGCCCGAGGAGTGGGTGGCGCGACTCAAGAGCCCGGAGCTGTCGCCCTACTGGCTGTCGGCCATCATCGAGTCGGCCGACGACGCCATCATCACCAAGACGCTCGAAGGGGTCATCACGAGCTGGAACCGCGGCGCCCAGCGCATCTTCGGCTACACGGCCGACGAGGTCGTCGGCAGGCCCGTCACCATCCTCATCCCCGCCGAACTCGCCGACGAGGAGCCGGGCATCCTCTCGCGCCTCGTCCGCGGCGAGCGCGTCGAGCACTACGAGACGGTGCGGGTGCGCAGGGACGGGACGCTGATAGACATCTCGCTCACGGTCTCGCCCATCAGGGGGCCGGACGGCGCCATCATCGGCGCCTCGAAGGTCGCGCGCGACATCACCGACCGCAAGCTGATCGAGGCCGAGCTGCGCCGGCGGACGGAGGAGGCCGAGGAGGCGCGGCGCGAGGCCGAGGAGGCTTCGCGCCTCAAGGACGAGTTCCTCGCCACGCTCAGTCACGAGCTGCGGACGCCTTTGACCGCCATCATGGGCTGGGCGCACATGCTGCGCACGGGGCAGGTCGGCGGCGGCGACGCCGAGGGCGTCTACGAGACCATCGAGCGGAACGCGCACGCGCAGGCGCAGCTCGTGGACGACCTGCTCGACGTCTCGCGCATCATCACGGGCAAGCTCCGGCTCGACGTGAAGACGGTGGAGCCGGCCTCCTTCATCAACTCGGCCGTCGAGTCGGCCCGCCCCGCGGCCGAGGGCAAGGGCCTCGTCCTGCGGAAGACCGTCGACGGCGCCGCCGGCCCGGTCTCGGGCGACCCGGTCAGGCTCCAGCAGGTGGTGTGGAACCTGCTCTCGAACGCCATCAAGTTCACGCCGCAGGGCGGGAGCATCGAAATCAAACTGGCGCGGGCGAATGGGAGCGTCGAAATCTCCGTGAGCGACACGGGGGCCGGCATCTCGAAGGAGTTCCTGCCGCACGTCTTCGACCGCTTCCGGCAGGCCGACGGCCGCATCACGCGCCAGCACGGCGGGCTCGGCCTCGGGCTTTCAATCGTCCGCCACCTCGTCGAGCTACACGGCGGCACCGTCCGCGCCGAGAGCGAGGGCGAGGGGCGCGGCGCGACTTTCACGGTGTCGCTGCCGGCCGCGGGGTCGCGCTCGGGCGCGGGGGCGGGGGCGGGCGCGGCGCCGCCCGCCTACGGCTGCCCCGAGAGGCTCGACGAGCTGAAGGTTCTAATTGTTGACGACGAGCCGGACACGCTGCTGGTGCTGAAGCTCGGGCTGTCGCGCTGCGGGGCGCAGGTGCAGGCCGCGGAGTCGGCCGCCGAGGCGCTGGCCGCGCTCGACGCCGGGCGCTTCGACGTGCTCATCAGCGATATCGGGATGCCAGGCGAGGACGGCTACGCGCTGATTCGCAAGGTCAGGTCGCGCACGGCGGAGGCCGGCGGGCGAATCCCGGCCGTCGCGCTCACGGCCTACGCCCGCGTCGAGGACAGGCTGCAAGCGCTCCGCTCGGGCTTCCAGATGCACGTCCCCAAGCCGGTCGAGCTGGACGAACTCGTCGCCGTCACCGCCAGCCTCGTCCGCCGTTCCGGCTGACGCCGCCGCCTGCGAAGGGGGGAAGTCTTGAAGCTGATTCTGGTCGCACTCCTGTCGTGCCTGCTCGGGACGGCCGTCGGCGTCGGCGCGCTCCTCCTCACCGAAGACGTCGGGGCGGAGGACTTGCTGGGGTTCGCCCCGCTCATGTTCGCGGCGGCGGCGCTGACGTGCGGGCTGGCCTACGCGCCCGGCCTGTTCTGGCTGAGGCGGCGGAAGGGGTGCGAGCCCGCGGCCGCCTTCCCGCTCGTGGCGGCCTTCGTCCTCAACCTCCCCGTCTTCCTGTTCTTCGCCTTCGCACTGTCGGCGGGGAAGTTCTTCTCCGGCCCCGGCGAAGTGCTCCTCTTCGCGCTCGCCTTCGTGGCGGCGGGCCTCGCCTTCGGCCGCGGCTTCGTCTGGTACTGCCGCGGCCTCAAGCCGGCGGCGGGCTGAGCGCCCGGCCTCAGACCTCGGCCCCCGCGGGGGACTCGCGCATCCATGCCTGCAACCTCTCCATGTCCTTCGAGACCGTGCGCGAGGCGGCGAAGAGGACGAGCGTGAGGAGCGGGCCGAGCGCCGGGATGACGTACATGGCCGCGCGCAGCCCCTCGGCCCGGAAGGGTTCGAGCGCCGCCTGCGACGCGGCCGTCACGCCGCCCGCCGCCGCCGCCCGCGCGGTGAAGAAGTCGCTGATGAGTCCCACCCCGTAAGGCCCGAGCGACGCGCCGAGCACGTACATGGCGAAGAAGTAGAGCGCCATCGCCGTCCCGCGCAGACCCGGCTCGGTCACGTCCTGAATCGTCGAGTAGACGGTCGAGTAGTAGGCGTACATCAGCGCGCAGCCCGCCCCCATCAGCGCCATGAAGCCGGCCACGTCCCCGCCCGCGCGCCCGAGCGCGAGGAAGAGGAGCGGCACCGAGCCGAGCGTGGAGAGCGCGCCGACGAGCAGCCGCCCGTCCGCGCGCCGGCGCGCGAGGCGGTCGGCCGCGACGCCGCTCAGGAGCAGGCCCGGCGCGCCCGAGAGCCCGTAGACGACCATCGAGGCGAAGTTGGCCGCGCGGATGTCCGACCCGTGGTAGCGCATCAGGTACGGCGTGAGGAACGAGCCGATGGCGTACATGTTGAAGTTGTGCAGCGCGCCCGAGACGATGAGCCAGAGCATCGTCGGCGTGCCCAGCACCAGAAGGTACGGCGAGCCCTCGCGCCTGCGGCCGCCGACGCCGTGGGCCTCGGCCGCGCCGCGCCGCGGCTCGCGGACGAGGAGCGCGGCGGCGGCGCAGAGCAGGCCGGGCAGGCCCGCCACGTAGAAGGCCGCCCGCCAGCCGTAGGAGCGCGCCACCGTCCCCGAGACGGCGAAGCTCAGCGCGACGCCCACGGGCAGCCCCAGCATGAAGACCGAGAGCGCGCGGGCGCGGCCCCGCGCGGGGAAGAGGTCGCCGATGAGCGAGGTCGCGGCCGGCGCGCACGAAGCCTCGCCCACGCCGACGCCGAGGCGGAAGGCGAAGAGCTGCCAGAAGTTTCGCGCGAAGCCGGAGGCGACCGTCAGGAGGCTCCAGACGAAGACGCCGCCCGCGAGAATCCACTTGCGCCCCGCCCTGTCCGCCAGCCGCCCGAGCGGCAGGCCGACGAAGGCGTAGAGCAGCGTGAAGGCCGTCCCCAGCGCGCCCATCGCCCCGTCGCTCAGGCCCCACTCCTTCCGCACCGCCTCGCCGACCGCGCCGAGCACCTGCCGGTCGAAGAAGTTCATCGTGTTGACGGCGAACAAGACCCACAGCGTGAACCACACGCCCGCGCGTTCCTGTGTCATCGGTGGTCCCTTCTTCCCAAGTGCAAACTGCCGCAGGGTGGCGGTAAGATAACCCGGCCGGGCCGCAGTTGAACAGGACTTTAAGGAGCCACCCTTGGACGTCCGAGCCTACCTCGAACGCATCGCCTACCGCGGGCCGCTCGAACCGACGGCCGGGACGCTGCGCCTGCTCCACGTGGCGCACCTGCGCGCCGTGCCCTTCGAGAACCTGAGCATCCACGCGGGCGAGCCCGTCGTGCTCGACGACGAGGCGCTGTTCGACAAGGTCGTCCGGCGCAGGCGCGGCGGCTTCTGCTACGAGCTGAACGGGCTGTTCGCCGCGCTGCTGCGCGCGCTCGGGTTCGAGGTCGAGATGCTGTCGGCCGCCGTCATGGGCGGCGCGGGCGAGTTCGGGCCGGAGTTCGACCACATGACGCTGCTCGTCAAACTCGAAGAGCGGTGGCTGGCCGACGTCGGCTTCGGCGACTCGTTCGTCGAGCCTCTGCTACTGGACGAGCGCGGCGAGCAGAAGCAGGGCGCGCGCTCCTTCAGCGTCGAGGGGGAAGGCGCCCGCCTCACGCTTCTGAAGCGTGAGGCGGGCGGCGGCTGGGTCGCGGAGTACCGCTTCGGCCTGACGCCGCGCGTCTACGAAGACTTCGCGGAGATGTGTCGCTTCCACCAGACCTCGCCCGAGTCGCACTTCACGCGCGGGCGCGTCTGCACGCGCCTGACGCCCGAAGGGCGCGTGACGCTCAGCCGCCTGCGCCTGATTACCACGGACGCCGGCGGCCGGCGCGAGCTGGCGCTGGCCGGCGAGGAGGAGTTCGACGCGGCGCTCGGCGAGCACTTCGGCGTCGTGATGCGCGGGTGAGGGAGGCGGCGGGCCGCGCGTTGGTGATAAATTGGTGCGGGTCGGACTGATGCAGACGCCCTACGACTTCATCGCGGAGGCATGGCACGCGGAGCCGCGGGGCTTCGGGGCGCGGAAGTACGTCGGGCTGGTGCTGGCGGGGCTCGCGCCCGGCGCCAGAGTCCTCGACCTCGGCTGCGGGACGGGCGAGCCCGTCGCGCGGCACCTGGCCGAGAGCGGCTTCCGCGTGGTGGGCGTGGACGAGTCCGTGCGGATGCTTGAGATAGCGCGTCGCGTCGTCCCCAACGCCGAGTTCGTCCGAGGCGACATGTGCGAGGTCGAGTTGGAGGGCGACTTCGCGGCGGCAATCGCGTGGGACTCCGTCTTCCACGTCGGCCGCGGGCGCCACCGCGAAATCTTCCGAAAGCTCGCGGGGCTGCTCGAACCCGGCGGCCGGCTCCTCCTGTCGGCCGGGGGCACGGGCCACGAGGGCTTCACCTCCGAGATGCACGGGCGTGACTTCTTCTACAGCGCGCACGAGCCGGCCGAGACCCTGCGCCTGCTGGCGGAGGAGGGGTTCGACGTCGAGCTGTGCGAGGAGGACGACCCCTCCTCGCGCGGCCACCTCGCCGTCGTGGCGAGGAAGGTCTGAATGACAACGCGCGGGCGCCAATCGGGTATGATTCAGACCGTGAGCGCGGGCGGCGTCGTCCTCGACCGCCGCGGGCGCGTGCTGTTGGTCAGCCAGCACGGGACGAGCTGGTCGCTGCCGAAGGGGCACGTCGAGGAGGGCGAGGGCCTTCTCGAAGCGGCGCGGCGCGAGATTCACGAGGAGTCGGGCGTCGGCGGGCTGGAGCTGTTGAGGGAGCTGGGCAGCTACCGCCGCCACCGCATCGGCAGGGACGGCGGCGAGGACGAGTCGGAGCTGAAGACCATCCACATGTTCCTCTTCAGGACTACGGAGACGGAGCTGAAGCCGCTCGACCCGGAAAACCCGTTGGCGGCGTGGGTCGAGCCCGGGCGCGTCGCCGCGCTGCTGACACACCCGAAGGATAGGGAGTTCTTCGAGTCCGTCGTCGAGTCCCTCTGAAGGGCCGACAGGAGGAGACACACACTTTGTTGAAGCGTCTGCTGCTTGCCCTCGCCGCCGTCGCGCTCGGCGCCGCGCCCGCCGCGGCGCAGGCCGTGAAGAAGCCGGGCGACATGCCCGTCCTCGCCGACGCCGCGCCCGCGCCCGAAGCGGTCGTGCGCGAGCTGTACAGGGTTCACCGCAAGGGCTACGGCCCGCTCTTCGAGAAGCGGGGCCGGAAGCTCCACGACAAGTTCTTCGACGCGAAGCTGGCCGCGCTCATCTGGAAGGACCTGACCGAGACGCCGCCCGACGAGGTCGGGCACCTCGACTTCGACCCGCTCTACAACGCGCAGGACATCCGGATTAAGAACTTCCGCGTCGGCGCCGCGGCGGTCAACGGCGACGCGGCCGACGTCCCCGTCACCTTCGTCAACTACGACCGGAAGGAGAGGCTGATTTTCCGCCTCGTCAGGACGAACGGCGCCTGGAAGATTTCCAACATTGACTACGGCGGCGGCTCCGACCTCCTGAAGATTCTGACCGGGTCGATGTGAGCGGGCGTCCCCGAGAGTAAGCGCGTGGATGAAAAACTCGTAAAGCGGGCGCTCGCCTGCCTGTTCGTCCTCCTCTACGTCCCCTACCTGTACCAGCAGGGATACCAGAGGGCATTCCAGAGCCCGGGCGACTTCCCGACGCTCTACTGGGGCGCGAAGCTCGCCTTCGAGGAGGGGCGCTCGCCCTACGCCGGGGGCGCCTTCGACGAGGTCGCGCGGCAGGAGAACCGGCGCATCTTCCCCTACCTCTACCCGCCGCCGTCGCTGCTCGCCTTCTACCCCTTCTCCGCCGTCACCTACGACGCGGCGAAGGTGCGCCTGCTCGTCACCAGCCACGTCTGCCTGCTCGTCATCCTCTACCTCTTCTTCTTCCGCATCGCGCCGTTCGAGTCGCCGCCGGGGCCGCGGGGGCTGGCGGCGGCGCTGATGACCGTTTTCGTACTGAATTACTACCCGGTCGCTGATAACTTCGCCTGGGGGCAAATTAACTTAATCGTGCTGGCGCTGGTCTGCTTTAGCTGGCTGGCGCTCAAGCGGGGCGGGCACGCGCTGAGCGTCGCGGTGCCCCTGTCTCTGGCGGTCCTGCTGAAGACGTACCCGGTGCTGCTCCTGCCGCTGCTCGTCATCCGTAAGAGGTACGCGGCGGCGGGCGCGGTCGTCGGCCTGCTGGCGCTCTACGCGCTCGCCGCGTGGGCGGTGCTGCCCACGAGCGTCTGGGGCGACTGGACGCGGAACGTCCTGCCGACGGGCGGTTACGGCCTGCGGCCGTTCAACCTCTTCCTGCCGGTCGAGCCGTGGAACCACAGCATCAACGGCTTCCTGCTCTTCGTGCAGGACAGGACGCACACGCTGCTCGGGGTGCCGGCGCACTGGCTGACGAGGCCGCTCACGTACCTGCTCGCGGGCGCGGTCGCCGCCGCGACGGTGGGGTTCTCCTACTTCTCGGCGCGGAGGGGGTCGGGCGAAAAGACGCTCGACCTTGAGGTCTCGCTCTTCCTGCTGATGATGTTTCTCGTCGCGCCGCTGTCGTGGGAGCACCACCTCGTCTACGCGCTGCCGGCGGCGCTGTTCGCGCTGGACTTCCTGCTCCGCGGGCGCGTGCGGCGGCCCGCGGTGGCGGCCGGGGTCGTCGCGGCGCTCCTCGTCCTCGCGTGGGACTTCCCGCGCGACGAGATGTTTTTGATAAAGGGGCCGCTGGCCTCCGCGAACGGGATTAAGTTCTTCGCCGCCTTCGGGCTGTGGGTCTTTCTGGCGAAGGAGGCCCGGGACGGCCTGCGCGCGGGCGCGGGCGCGGCGGCGGAGGAGGGCGGCGCCTGAGGGGCGCGTCCGGGCGTCGGGCGCGGGCGCCGGCCACGCTTCGCGCAACTCCGGCCCACGTGTTAGAGTCTGTCGCTTGAGTTCTTGCGGTAAATTTCAACCGGGAAGGTTCGGGTAGGAACTTGTCAATCAGCGCTGCCGCCCCGCGGGCGGTCTCCCTCGGCCCTAAGACCAGACACCTCAGCCTCGGCGTCGTCTGCCCGATGGCGAACGAGCGCGAGACGGCCGCGCGCTTCGTCCGCGAGGTGCTCGACGCCTGCGCGCCCTTCGAGTTCGGCGAGGTGACCTTCTTCGCCGTCCTCGACCGCGTGAGCCGCGACGGCACGCTCGAACTGCTGCGCGGGCTGGGGGCGGAACTGCCGCAGCTCCGCGTGGTCTGGGCGCCGGAGAACCGCTCGGTCGTGGACGCCTACCTGCGCGGCTACCGCGAGGCGCTCGACTCGGGCTGCGACTGGATTCTTGAGATTGACGCCGGCTACAGCCACCAGCCTTCGGACGTGCCCCGCTTCTTCGAGAAGATGCTCGAAGGCCACGACTGCGTCTTCGGCACGCGCTTCGGCAAGGGCGGGCGCATCACCGAAAGCTCCCTCAAGCGCCGCCTCATCAGCCGCGGCGGCACCTTCCTCGCCAACCTCCTGCTCGGCACCCGGCTCTCCGACATGACGAGCGGCTTCGAGCTGTTCTCGCGCGCCGCGCTACAGGAGGTTCTGGAGCGCGGCGTCAACTCGCGCGGCCACTTCTTCCAGACCGAAATCAAGGCCCACTGCCACGGGCTGCGCATCGCCGAAGTCCCCATCCACTACCGCGCCGCCAGCGACAGCGTCAACAACAACGTCCTCAAAGACGCGCTGCGCAACCTCTGGCGCCTGTTCCGCGCGCGAATCGCGGAGGCGCGCGCGGGGGCGTCTTCGGGCGGCGCGCTCGGGCGGGACGAGCTGGGATGAGCGAAGCCCTCGCCGTCGTCGTCACCTCCATCTCGGGCCCGAACCGCGTGCTGCGCGAGCTGGCCGACGGCTGCCGCGCGCGCGGCCACGCGTTCGTCGTCGTCGGCGACGAGAAGAGCCCCGCGGACTTCCGACTCGAAGGCTGCGACTTCTACGGGCTCGACGCGCAGCACGAGACCGGTTTTCGCTTCGCGCGCCTGTGCCCGACGCGCCACTACGCGCGTAAGAACCTCGGCTACCTGCTCGCCGCCCGCGGCGGCGCCGCGGTCATCGCCGAGACGGACGACGACAACATCCCGCGCGGAGAGTTCTGGGCCGAGAGGCGGCGCCGCCAGTCCGTCCCCACGTCCCGCGGCGCCGGCTGGGTCAACGCCTACCGCTACTTCACCGACGCGCACATCTGGCCGCGCGGGCTCCCGCTCGACCGCGTGAGGGACGCCGTCGAAGGCTTCGACGCCCTGCCCGTCTCGGACGCCGACTGCCCCATCCAGCAGGGGCTCGCCGACGAGAACCCTGACGTGGACGCCGTCTACCGCCTCGTCTCCGAGCTGCCGCAGTCTTTCCGGCGCGACCGCCGCGTCGCGCTCGGCGCGGGCTCGTGGTGCCCCTTCAACAGCCAGAACACGACGTGGTGGGCCGAAGCCTTCCCGCTGCTCTACCTGCCGGCCTACTGCTCGTTCCGCATGACGGACATCTGGCGCAGCTTCGTCGCGCAGCGCCTCGCGTGGGAGCAGGGGTGGGGCGTGCTCTTCCACGAGCCGACCGTCTGGCAGGAGCGCAACGCGCACGACCTGATGCGCGACTTCCGCGACGAGGTGCCGGGCTACCTGCACAACGACTCGATTCGTGAGGCGCTCGCGGCGCTGAGCCTGCCGGGCGGGGTCGAGCGTTTGGGCGAGAACCTGATGGCGTGCTACGAGAAGCTGGCCGAGCTGTCGCTGGTCGGCCGCGAGGAGCTGCCGCTGCTCGCGGCGTGGCTCGAAGACCTCGCGCGGGCGCGGTCGGGGGGCTGAGCTTTGGCTATGGCTAGTCGCCTGGAGGGGAAGAGGATTTGTGTGACGGGCGGCGGCGGCTTCCTCGGCCGCCGCGTGGTCGCCCTGCTGCGGGAGCGCGGCTGCCGGGACGTCCGCGTCGTCCGCAAGCGCGACTACGACCTCGTGCGCGGCGCCGACGTCGAAAGGCTTTACGCCGACGCGCGCCCCGACGTCGTCATCCACCTCGCCGCGGTCGTCGGCGGCATCGGCGCCAACCGCGAGAACCCCGGCCTCTACTTCTACGAAAACCTGATGATGGGCGTCCAGCTCATCGAGGGCGCGCGCGTCCACGGCGTCGAGAAATTTCTACAGGTCGGCACCATCTGTTTTACGCCCGACACCAGAATCAGAGTCGCCGACGGCTTCAGGCCGATATCAACGCTCGAAGCGGGCGACCTCGTGGTCTCGGACGACGGCACCCTGTGTTCAGTCTCGGAGACTATGAAGCGCGAGTACCGGGGCCACCTAAAAGCCATTAAGGTGCGCGGGCTACCGGTGACATACGTCACGCCCGAGCACCCGATTCTGGTGTCGGAGCGCGGCGATGACGAATTTCAGTGGAAGAAGGCGCGGGATGTCCGGCCCGGCGATTTCCTTCTCAGTCCGCGCTTGGACGGTTCGACGAAGTACGACCTGGAAAATTTCGGCCCGGAGCTTTGCGAGCTTCTGGGCTTATACGTGGCTGAGGGCGGCACTTTCCTGGCTGACACCGGCGAGAGGGGGAGTCGCGGCCACGTTTATTTCTCCTTCGGGGAAGAGCCGGATTTGATTGAGCGGACCCTCGCGCTAATGCGGAAGTGCTTCGGGCTTGAGGGCAAGGTGCGGAAGGTTCCGGCTCAGGAGGGGTATCAGGTCTCGTTCTACGACTTGGAGGCCGCCAGATTCTTCACACGGGAATGTTACACCGAGGCACCTTACCTCTCCTTCAATAAACGAATCCCGCCGTACCTCCTGTACCTGCCGAAGGTCAAACAGGTGGCCTTCTTGCGGGGTTACTTCAAGGGCGATGGTTGTTACCCGACCAGTGCGGAGCGCCGTAAAATAAACTTCACGACCGTTTCCGACCACCTCGCGTGGCACCTCAATTCCTTGTTGACCGAGTTGGGCGTATTCCCCTTGATGTATCTCAACAAGAAGGAAGGGGTGGCTACAATTCAAGGGCGGGAGGTTCACGTCCGAGATTCCTGGGCCGTATGGGTTAACGGTAACGAGCAGGTGTCGTACCTCCTCGGGTTGATTAATGGCGAGCCGACCGACGAGCCGTCCGGCTTCCGCTCAAGGTGCAGAAGGCTGTCCCGCGGATTTCTGACGCCCGTCCTGTCCGTGAATGACGTGGAGTATGAGGGGCCGGTCTATAACATAGAGGTGGAACGTACCCACACCTACGTGGCAAACGGTGTCGCCGTTCATAACTGCGCCTACCCCAAGTTCACGCCCGTCCCGTTCAGGGAGGACGACCTCTGGGATGGCTACCCGGAGGAGACGAACGCGCCGTACGGGATTGCGAAGAAGGCGCTGCTGGTGCAGTGTCAGGCGTACCGCGACCAGTACGGCTTTAACGGAATCTACCTCCTCCCGGTCAACCTCTACGGGCCGGGCGACAACTTCGACCCGCAGACGTCGCACGTCATCCCGGCGCTCATCAAGAAGTTCGTGGACGCCGCCGAGCGCGGCGCGCCCGCGGTCGAGGTCTGGGGGACGGGCGCGGCCACGCGCGAGTTCCTCTACGTGGACGACGCGGCCGAGGGCATCGTGCTCGCCGCCGAGCACTACGACGGGCGCGACCCCGTCAACCTCGGGTCGGGCGAGGAGATGAGCATCCGCGAGCTGGCCGGCCTCGTCGCCCGGGAGGCCGGCTTCCGCGGCGAGATACTCTGGGACGCCTCGAAGCCGGACGGGCAGCCGCGCCGCGCGCTGGACGTGACGCGGGCGGCCGAGCTGTTCGGCTTCCGCGCGCGCGTCCGCTTCGGCGAGGGGTTGCGCAGGACCATCGAGTGGTACCGCTCGGCGCGGCCGGCGGCCGGGGCCGGGCCGGAGGCTTGAGGCGCGCGGGAGGCGCCGCGCCGGGCCCGGCAGATTACGCTTGCCTTATCTCTGTTTTCCCGTATAATCGCCCGGATTTCATCGCACGTCGGGAGTTCAACCTGTCCTTGAGTTTGAGCCCCGGCGTTTTTCTTTCGCCCTTCGGCGGTTTTAAGCCGACCCTTTTGACGCAATGCCATTCCTCGGCCTGCCCGACATCTCGCCGGCGTCGCTTCTGCGCAACCGCTGGGTGTCGCTCGGCGTGACGGCGGCGGCGGCGGCGCAAATCGGCGCCGTGTGGGCGGGCGTCGGCGGGTGGCCGTGCCCCGTCCTGGGCCTGACGGGCGTCCCGTGCCCGGGGTGCGGGCTCACGCGCGCGGCCGTCGCGCTGGCGCGCGGGCGCTGGGGCGAGTCGCTGGCGACGCACGCCTTCGCGCCGCTGCTGTTGCTGGCGCTGGCGGCCTTCGCCGCCGCCGCGCTGCTGCCGCGGCGGCAGCGCGACGCCTTCGCCGCCGCCGCCGAGCGTCTGGAGCGGCGCACGCGCGCCACGGCCGTCCTGTTGGCGGCGCTGCTGTTGTACTGGTCGGCCCGCGTGCTGTTCGTGCCCGGCGCCTTCGGCCGGTGAGCCATGCTTTTAAATCTTTGTCACCTCGAAGCAAATAGAAGGAGGATAGTGAAATGGGTATTCTGGCTCTGTTGGTTCTGCTGGGGTTGATCGTCTGCTGGATCATCGTGCTCATCAAGCAGTTCAAGCACGGCGGCGTGGTGCACGGGATCATCGGCATCCTGTGCAGTCTCTGGACCTTCATCTGGGGCTGGATGAACGCGGGCAAGCTGGGCATCCGCAACATCATGATCGTCTGGACGATACTCCTCATCATCTACGCCATCCTCGCCGCCACCGGCTCGGCGAACTTCAACTACAGCTACGGCACGCCGGGCGTCACCACCCCGTAGCGCCCACGCGCGGGCCGCGCCTTGAAGTTCCCCGGCGCGGCGCCCGGAAGCACTCGAACGAGACGGCGGGCGTTTCTTTCGCCGAGCCCCTGGCGGCGGAGGGGCCGCCCGCCGTCTCGTTCGAGTGCGGGCTTTTACGGCGCGGCGGCGGTAAACTCCTCCCCACACGGACAGACTTTGAAAGGGCTCGGAGAAATTATGAAGCGTGTTCTCTTGTCGGTGCTGGCGGCGCTCGTGCTGGGCGCGGGCGCGACGCCCCTGCGGGCGCAGGACGCCCCCATCACGGGCGGCTACGGCGAGCGTCCCGCGAACGACCGCCGCGTGGCGGCGGCCGCCGCCTTCGCCGTGCGGGAGAGGGGGCGCCGGACGGGCCGGCGCGTCACCCTCCTCTCGGTCAGGCGCGCGGAAACTCAGGTGGTGGCGGGGACGAACTACCGCCTGCTCCTGAGCGTGAGGGAAGGGCGCCGCGCCGTGGACGTGACGGCCGTCGTCTACGAGAACCTCAGGGGCAGGCGCTCGCTCGAAAGCTGGGAGCCGGCGGACGCCGCGGGGCCCCCGGCGGGGCGCGAGGTCAAGGTCTTCCTCGTCGCGCTCGACGACAAGGGGAGGAGGGGCAAGCGCGTCGGCTGCGACGACAGCCTCGTCCCCGTCACGCGCCGCGTGCTGGCGGGCGCGGAGCCCCTGCGCGCGGCGCTCGAAGAACTGCTGGCCGTGCCGCACGAGTACGAGGGCGGGCTCGGCAACTACTGGTACGGCGAGAACCTGAGACTGGAGAGCGTGACGCTGCGCGCGGGCGTGGCGACCGTCCGCATCAGCGGCAACGTCTACGTCGCCGGCGTGTGCGACGCCCCGCGCGTCGAGGGGCAGATTACGGAGACGGCGCGGCAGTTCCCCGGCGTCCGCAGCGTGAGGGTCTTCGTCGGCGGCCGCCGGCTGGCGGACGCGCTCCGCTGAAGGGGGCGCGCTCCGCGCGCGGGCGCGCCCCGTGATATGTTAGGGGCGTGGCAGACGAACAAGCGGGCAGGGAAGACGAGACGGGCCGCGATGTCCCGGGCGACGCGCCCGCGCCTGCCCCGCCGTCCGCTCCCGCGTCGGCGCCCCACGCCGCGCCCCCGACCCCGAAGAAGCCTCCCGCCGCGCCGCCTTCGGGAAGGCGCTCGGCGCTGAACCGCTGGCTCCCGCTCGCCATCCTCGTGTGCGGCGTCCTCGCCGCGGCCTTCCTCTACAACCGGCACAGGCGCGCGCTGCTGGGCGGCCTCAAGACGGGCGCCGAGCAGGTGAAGGACATCCTCACGGGCGCGCCGCCGCCCGACCCTTACGCCGAGGCCGTCTCGAAGTTGGAGGGCGACCGCGGCGAGCCGACCGGGCGCAAAGCCGCCGACGTCGAAATCCCAAACGAGTTGAGGCAGTACAAGGAGGCGCGGCGCTTCCTCGCCATACAGGGCGCGGCCGCGGCCGAGGCCGGCGCCACCCCGGCGCACGACTTCGCCGAGCTGGCCGAGAGGATACGCGCGGGCGGCGGGCTGGTCGAGGTGCCGCGGCTCGGCAAGGCGTACGTCCTCTACGGCGTCGGGCTGACGGCGACGGGCGCACTGACGCACTACGACTTGAAGAACAGGAAGGTCGTGCCGCTCTTCTCCGGCGTCGAGGAGTTGGAGGCGCACGAGCGCGGGCTGGACGAGGAGCGCGGGCGGCTGGAGAACGAGCTGAAGGAGATTGAGGTCAGGCTCATGGAGCTCAAGCGGAACGAGCGCGACGCGCGCGCGCGCCTGCTGGCGGACGCGGCCGCGCGGAAGAAGGACGTCGCCTCGGTGGCGGAGAAGGAGAAGCTGCTCGCCGCCTACTACGGGCAGCCGGGCGCGAAGGAGCGCGCGCGCGTCGGCGAAAGACTCTTCGCGGAGTACGCCACGCTCGAAGGGCTGGCGCGCGATTTCGGCGGGCGCTCCTACGACCTGCGCGACCAGGCGCAGTCGCGCGAGTTCCAGGCGCGGATGCTCAGCCACGTCCGCCCGGCGGCACTCGCCCTGCTCGAAGAGCTGGCCGGCGCCTACCAGTCGAAGTTCGACCGGCCGCTGCCCGTCACCTCGCTCGTCAGGACGGAGGAGTATCAAAGACTCCTGCGCGAGTCCGGCAACCCGAACGCGGCCGACGTGGCGCCGCCGCCGCACACGACGGGGCTCGCCTTCGACGTCTACTACCGCTACATGACGGCCGAGGAGCAGGAGTTCGTCATGGCCGAAATCGCGCGCCTGGAAGCGGCCGGCCGCGTCGAGGCGCTGCGCGAGCTGCGCGACCACTACCACATCTTCGTCTTCAGCGAAGGGCGCCCGCCCACGGCCGAGGACGTTGACCGGAGGCTGGGGAAGCGGGGCGCGAAGGAGCCGGCGGAGCCGAAGGCGAAGGCGGAACCGAAGAAGCCGGAGCCGAAGAAGAAGGCGGAGCCGAAGAAGAAGCCGGAGCCGAAGAAGAAGCCGGAGCCGAAGGCGAAGAAGGCGGGGGCGACAAAGAAGAGGCGCTGACTCGCCCGCGCTACCTCCGGCGGCGCTGCGGCCGCCGGGCGTGGATGAGCATCTGCGGGTAGATTTTCGAGAGGGCAAAGCTGCGGTCGGGCTCGACGCGAAACTCGGCCCGGTAGAGGACGGACATGCAGCGCAGGAAGACGGGCGCGACGTCGGCGGGCGCCGCGACGTCCGAGCCGCGGACGATGTCCGCCACGCGCCGGCCGTCGGCGAGCGAGCGCGCCCAGCCGTTCGCGCGGTGCACCCGCGCCAGCTCTTCGACCAGCCGCGGGTCGTCCCACTCCAGCACGGCGCGCGCGTAGTTGAGCGTCTCGGCCTGACTGTCTTCGGCGCCGCGCCGCGCCCGCGCCGCCGCGAGCCCGTTCGTCAGGTCAATCAGCTTGTCGAAGCCCGTGCGCCGCATCTCCGCGGCGAAGGCGCGGTGCTCGATGAGGCTCACGAGGTCGTTGACGTTCGACTGCTCCACGTCCTCGGCCGGCCCCCGCGCCGTCAACACGTCGGGCGAGAAGAGGAAGAGCGGGTAGCCGCGCGCGCGCAGCCGCAGGTGCAGAAGCTCGTGCCCGATGACCGCCTCGGCCTGCCTCGCGCCCCTCGCGCGGAAGCTCTCGTCCACGCGCACGACGGCCACGCCCGCCCGCGTCAGGTAGCTCACGCCCAGCGTGTAGTCGTCCGCCGCCGACGCCTCGTCCAGCTCCGCGAACTCCGCGTAGACCTCCCGGCCCAGCTTCGCCTCGACCTCGCCCAGCCAGCCCGCGACCTCCGGGCTCAGCATGACCCCCAACAGCACCCGCGTCTGCCGCGGGGCGGGCGCCACGACGACGCGCTGCGAGCCGGGCGCGTGCGGCGTCGGCAGGCAGACGCAGGCCAGAAAGCAGAGGGCCGCCCCGCGTGCCTTCGCACTGGGCGGCCCTTTCGCGGACGAGTCGTGTCCCACGCCTTCCGCTCTCCGACGTCCTAGTTCCGCTTCGTCTCCGTCTCGCCGCCCGGCTTGTCGCCCGGCTTCGTTTCGGCGACGGGGAAGCCGCGCTTGCGCATCAGCGCCTCGACGCGCGGGTCGCGCCCGCGGAAGGAGCGGTAAGCCTCGGCCGGGTCCACCGTGTTGCCGACCGAGAAGATGAACTTGCGCAGGCGCTCGGCCGTCGCCTTGTCGTAGGCGCCGCCGCCCTCGACGAAAGCCTCGAAGGCGTCGGCCGTCAGGACGTCCGACCAGAGGTAGCTGTAGTAGCCGGCCGAGTAGCCGTCGCTGGCGAAGACGTGCCCGAACTGCGGCGTGCGGTGGCGCATCACCAACTCCGAGGGCATCCCGAGTTCCGTCAGCGTCTTCTTCTCGAAGGCGTCCGGGTCAATCTTCTGCGAGCCCGCGAGGTGGAGCTTCATGTCCACGAGCGCGCTCGACAGGTACTCGGTCGTGGCGAAGCCCTCGTTGAAGGTCGAGGCGCGCTTGATGCGGTCGACGAGGGACTGCGGGATGGGCTTGCCCGTCTGGTGGTGCAGGGCGAAGCGCTGCAAGACCTCGGGCGTCGAGAGCCAGTGTTCGAGGAGCTGCGACGGGAACTCGACGTAGTCGCGCGGGACGGCGGTGCCGGCGAGCGTCGGGTAGGTGACGTTCGACGAGAGGCCGTGCAGCGCGTGCCCGAACTCGTGGAACATCGTCTCGGCGTCGTCCCACGAGACGAGCACCGGCTCGCCCGGCTTGCCCTTCACGAAGTTCGCGTTGTTCGAGACGATGGTCGTCACTTCCTTGCCGTCCATCCGCTCCTGGCTGCGGTAGGCGTTCATCCACGCGCCCGAGCGCTTGCCCTCGCGCGCGTACGGGTCGAAGTACCAGAGGCCGACGTGGCGCCCCGACTTCCGGTCGGTCACCTCCCAGACGCGCACGTCCGGGTGGTAGACGGGGACGCCGGTCGCCGCCTTGAAGTCGAAGCCGAACAGCTCGCCCGCCACCCAGAAGATGCCCTCGCGCAAGCGTTCGAGCTGGAGGTACTGCTTGACTTCGTTCTGGTCGAGGTCGTAGCGGGCCTTCCGCACCTTCTCCATGTAGTAGCGGTAGTCCCACGGCTCGATCTTGATCTTCGCGCCCTCCTTGTCGGCGAGCGCCTGCATGTCGGCGACCTCCTCGCGGACGCGGGCGACCGCGGGCTTCCAGACCGCCTCCATCAGCTCCATCGCGCGCTCGGGCGTCTTCGCCATCGCGTTCTCCAGCCGCCAGTGGGCGTGCGTCGGGTAGCCGAGCAGCTTGGCGCGCTCGGCGCGGAGCTGGAGGACTTCGGTGATGATGGCGTTGTTGTCGTTCTTGTCGCCGTTGTCGCCGCGGTTGACGAACATGCGCCAGACACGCTCGCGCAGGTCGCGGCGGTCGGAGTAGGTCAGGAACGGGTCCACGGACGAGCGCGTGTTCGTGATGACCCACTGGCCCGGCAGCTTCTTCGCGGCGGCCGCGGCCGCCGCCGCGTCGCGCAGGGAGGCGGGCAGCCCCGCCAGCTCGTCCTCGCCCTTGAGCGCGACGAACTGGTCGGTCTCGTCGGCCAGAAGGTTCTGGCTGAAGCGTGTGTAGAGGCCGGCGAGCCGCTGGTTGATTTCCGACATCCGCGCCTTCGACTTCGCGTCGAGGCGCGCGCCGGCGCGCACGAAGTTGGTGTAGTAGAGCCAGGAGAGGCGCTGCTGCTCGGGGCTGAGCTTCGCCTTCGCGGGCGAGTTGTAGACGGCCTCGATGCGGCGGAAGAGCGCCTCGTTCTGCGTGATCTTGTCCGAGAAGGCGGCGAGCCGCGGCGCCATCTCGCGCTGGACGGCCTGGAACTCCGGCGTGTTCATCGTCGAAGACCAGACGCCGTAGACGGTCTGGACGCGGTCGAGCGTCTGCCCGGCCCGTTCGAGCGCGGCGATGGTGTTCTCGAAGGTCGGCGCCGCGGGGTCGGCCGCGATCTTGTCAATCTCGGCGAGCTGTCCGGCCATGCCCGCTTCGAGCGCCGGCTTGAAGAGCGCGACCTCGACGCGGTCGAAGGGCGGCACGCCGCCGTGGGGGCCGGCCCACTCGGCGAGGAGAGGATTCGGTTTGGCCTGCGCGGGCGTGCCGGCGGCGTTGGTCTGTGCGGCCTGCCTCTCGGCGGCGCTCTCGGCGTTGACGCTCATAGCTGCGACACAGCCCGCGAAGGCGGCCGCGCACAGGAGCGCGCCGCCGCGGGTCACGAATTTGGACATGAGGGGTCTCACTCTCGGTCTCGAAAAGTCATGCCGCGCCCGCGCCGGGCGCCGCCTCTGGAAGAGTTTACGGGTAAGACCTTACATCGAATCCGGCCGAAAATCTACCCCGGGCGGGACGGGGCGGGAGCCCGCCGGCGCGAAAATCCGCCGCCGGTGATTTATCCCGCCGGGGCGGCCGAAGGCGCCGTTTTCTGCGGCTTTTCGCGCCCGCACGCGGGCCGGGGTCGCCCGCCGCGCAGCCGCCTCAAGTCACTTGAGCCCGAAGCTCAACCGCGGCTCAACTAATCCTCAACCGCCCCCGCCTATTCTCCCCCACGGATGCGGCGGTGGCGCCGTTTCGGCGCGCGGGACGACAGAGCCCGGCCGCCCTCGTCAAGCCACCTACCCTTCTCAGAAATTATAAAAAACGGAGATGATAGATGAGAACGAATAGCCTTAAAGTGAAGACTTCCGCCCCGGCCCGTCGCGCCCGCCGCGTTCTGAACGCGGCCTTCGCGCTCGCGCTGGCGGCCTCTTTCGTCGGCTCGGCCTTCAACGGCCCCTTCCGCACGCGGGCGGCCGGGCTCGCCCGCTCGGTCATCGTCGAGTTCAAGGCCGACCCCGGCGCCGTCTGGAAGGCCAGGCTTGAGAAGTCCGGGCAGAAGGTCTCGGACGAGCGGCTCCAGCAGTACCGCGCCTCCGTCGCCGCCCAGCAGGACAGCTTTCTTCAGGAGCTGAAGTCGCGCGGCATCCAGTTCACGGTCGAGGGCGTCGACCTCAAGGACTTCGCCGGCCACGTGGCGGGGCGCGCCGACTACCGCTTCAACCTCGTGATGAACGCCGTCACGCTGAACGTCCCCGGCGCCGCCATCAGGGCGATTGAGGCGATGCCGCAGGTCAAGCGCGTCGTCAACAACGCCGTGCTCAAGCTCGACCTCAACAGCAGCGTCAAGTACATCAACGCGCCGTCCGTCTACGGGCAGGTGCCGGAGCTGACGCCCTTCGACCAGCAGCGCGAGGGCTACGAGGGTCAGGGCATCTACGTCGCCGTGCTCGACACCGGCATCGACTGGACGCACCCGATGTTCGGCGGCGACCCGACCCCGCCGCGCCTCGGCACCGCGCCGCCCGTCGCCGCCGTGGGCGCCAACCAGAAGGTCGTCTATTACATGTCGTTTTCGGGCGGGCTGATGGACGACTTCGGCCACGGCTCGGCGGCCTCTTCCAACATCGCGGGCTACCTGGCGATGGCGCCCGGCGCCGACGGCCTGCCCGGGACGGCCGACGACGTCAGGCTCCACGGCGTCGCGCCGCAGGCGCGGCTGATGGGCTACAAGGTCTGCACGGGCACGGGCAACTGCGTCAGCGCCTCGACCATCCTCGGCATCGAGGACGCCGTCTCGCCCTTCTCCGTGACGATGCAGCCGAAGCCGGTGGCGCACGTCATCAACCTCTCCCTGGGCGGCGCGGGCGGCCCCGACGACGCGACGGCCGTCGCGGCCTCGAACGCCGCGCTGCTCGGCACGACGGTCGTCGCCTCGGCCGGCAACGAAGGCCCGGGCGAGGGCACTATCGGCAGCCCGGCCGCCGGCCGCCACGTCATCTCCGTCGCCGCGACGACGCACCCCGGCGCCGCCAACTCCAACTGGTCGGTGGACGTCCTGAAGGCTTCGGCCGTCCCGGAGGCCGCGGCCGGCGCCGTCACGCCCGCCAAGAGCCTGCCCGCGGCCGAGGGCTTCAACCGCCTGAAGCTCTACCCGATGGCGGGGACGCCCGACCCGGCGGCCGGCTCCGTCGCGCAGCGCTACGTGCTGGTCAACAACCCGGCCGTCGCCTACCCGTCGCAGGTGAGCGGGCGCATCGCGCTCATCAAGGACTCGGGGCTCACGTCGGCGACCTTCTTCGACATGGCGGCCGGCTCGGCCGCGGCCGGCGCGGTCGGCTGCATCCTGATTAGCGAGACGACCAACCCGACGGCCGTCAAGGGCCTCATCCCGTGCGCCATCGTCTCGCCCTCGGACGGCGAGGTGCTGGTGGACGCCATCTCCTCGACCGACGACAACGCGGTCGACCCGAAGAACGGCGCCGTCTCCGAGCTGCCCGTCCGCATCAACCCGTACCTCGACGACGTCTTCTACGGCACGACCACCGCGTTCAGCTCGCGCGGCCCCGTCGAGGGCCTCGGCCAAATCAAGCCCGACGTGACCGCGCCCGGCATCAACGTCCTGAGCGCCACGGTCAGGGTCGGCGGCGGGACGGCCACCGCGCCGCCCAGCACGATGTTCGACCCCACGGGCTACACGCTCGCCACCGGCACCAGCTTCTCCGGCCCGCACGTCGCGGGCGTGGCGGCGCTCCTGAAGCAGGCGCACCCCGACTGGACGCCCGACATGATTCGCACGGCGATGATTAACACCGCGACGAACATGCGCACCGCGGCGGGCGCGCCGCGCACCGACGGCGCGCAGTCCGACTCCATCCTCGACCAGGGCGGCGGCCTCGTGGACGTGAAGGCCGCGGTCAACACCAAAGCCCTGATGGGCGTCGAGGGCGACGGCATCAGCGCCCCCGGCATCCTCGGCAGCCACTCCTTCGGCGAGTGGGCCGTGCTCAACAACCGCGTCGTCAACACGCGCGAAATCAACGTCATCATCCGCGACCTCTCGGGGCAGGGCGGCACCTACAACCTCTCGACGGCGGCCAACCGCTCGATGGAGCAGCCCGGCTTCGCGGCCGGCGTGAGCTCCCCGACCGTCACCGTCCCGCCGGGCGGCGAGGCCAGCTTCGACGTCGTCATCACGATTGACGGCAACGCCGCGCGCGACACGGCGACGAAGCAGCTCCAGTGGTACGTCGTCGCGCAGCGCGCCGGCTCCGCCGACCGCCTCCGGATGCCGATGTACCTGAAGGCCACGCAGAGCCTGCCGTCGAACGACATCTCAAGCTCCGAGACCGAGACGCTCACGGGCACGGTGCTCGTCGGCGACGCGGGCGCGCAGCGCGACAACGAGGTCTACGCCGCCTCCGACGTCAGCTACGTGGACGTGCCCGTCGAGGTTGACGCCGCGACAAAGAAGCTCGACGCGACGTTGACGTGGGACTACACGGACGTGCCCGAGGCGGGCGCGGGCCTGCCCGACCTCGACTTCCTGCTCCTCGACCCGAACGGCAACCAGATTGACGACTCGGCCAACGGCAGCGGCCCCGAGCACGTCTCGGCCGACGCGACCATCCCGGGCACCTACGTCTACCGCGTCTACGGCTGGGCCAACGGGCCGACCGCCTTCCGGATCGAGAGCACGAAGCTCAAGGGCGCCGCGGCGCCCGACCTCCAGCCCATCGCGGCCGACCTGACGCTCGGCGCCGAGCGCTACGACTTCGACGGCAACGTCACGCTCAGGTGGCAGCCGCAGGGCGACGTGGAGCGCTACGAGATAGAGGAGTCCGGCGACGGCGTGAAGTGGGCGGTCGTCGGCACCGCCCGCGACGTGGACATCAGCGCCGAGCTGACGAACGTGCCCGACGGCGCGCACAGCTACCGCGTCCGCTCCGTCACGGCCGGCCTCGTCGGCAAGTACGTCACCGACCCGTCCAACGTCCAGAGCATCACCGTCGCGCGCCGCACGCGTGTGGACGCGACCGACTCGGTCGCGGTCGTCAACAAGACCATCGTCTTCGGCTCGGGCGTGACCGACCTGACGACGGCGCTCAGGAACGAGTCAACGTCGGTCTTCTACCCGGCGGCGCAGCTCGAAATCGTCTCGGTCGAGTCGAGCGGGAACACGGTGCGCGTCGCCAACGCCGACAACGGCCGCGACGGCGTGATAGGCTTGGCCGTCTTCGACTACTCGCAGCTCGTCGGCGCCGACTTCCAGCCGGGCGAGGAGACCGCGACGCGCGGCCTCAGGTTCAACAACCCGAACACGGTGCTCTTCACCTTCACGGCGCGCGTCATCGCCAGCGTCCCCGCGGCCGGCGGCACGACGGCGACGACCACGACCACCTCGACCGGCACGACCGGCGGCGGGACGACCGGCGGGACGACCGGCGGCACGACCACGAACAGCAAGGGCGGCACGCTCACCGGCGTCAAGCTCCTCAAGTTCACCGTCAACCCGCTGACGAAGACCGTCTCCGTCTCGCCGCTCCGCTAGGCGCGAGCGGGAGTTAACCGCCGCGGACGCGGAGACGCGGCTCGAAGATTTATAACTTCGAGCCGCGTCTC
>DASVTS010000148.1:0-24946 GCA_036387455.1 Pyrinomonadaceae bacterium
AGGAGAGAGGAAATTGCAGAATATGACACCGGAAGGCCGTCCGGCGAGCGGGATCAACATTTTCATCGATGACGACCCTCCCATCACGGGCGCGCGCATCAAGGTCATCGGCGTCGGCGGCGGCGGCGGCAACGCCGTCAACCGCATGATCGAGGCCGGCATCGAGGGCATCGAGTTCCTCGTCGCCAACACGGACCTCCAGGCCCTCAAGCGCTCCCGCGCGCCGATCAAGATTCAACTGGGCGGCAAACTCACGAAGGGACTCGGCGCCGGCGCCAACCCCGACATCGGACGCAACGCCGCGTTGGAAGACACCGAGAAGATCATCGAGGCTTTGGAGGGGGCCGACATGGTCTTCGTCACGACGGGGCTCGGCGGCGGCACGGGGACGGGCGCGGCCCCCATCATCGCGTCGCTCGCCACGGAGCTGAACGCCCTGACCGTCGCCGTCGTCACCAAGCCCTTCCACTTCGAGGGCAAGCGCCGCATGGCGCAGGGCGACCAGGGCTTGAGGGAGTTGCGCGAGTGCGTGGACACGGTCATCACCATCCCCAACGAGCGCCTGCTCCACACGGCCGACCCGACGATGTCGTTGCAGGACGCCTTCAAGATGGCGGACGACGTTTTGCGGCAGGCCGTGCAGGGCATCAGTGACCTTATTACCGTACCCGGACTTATCAACTTAGACTTCGCCGACGTGAAGGCGATCATGTCGGGGATGGGACTCGCCCTGATGGGCGCGGGGCGCGCGAGCGGCCCGAACCGCGCGGTCGAGGCGACGCAGCAGGCCATCTCCAGCCCGCTCCTCGAAGAGGCGACGATTCAGGGCGCGAAGGGCGTGCTCATCAACATCACGGGCGGGATGGACCTGACGCTCTACGAGGTCAACGAGGCCAGCTCCATCATCCGCGAGTCGGCCGACGACGACGCCAACATCATCTTCGGCGCGGTGATTGACGAGAGCCTGCGCGACGAGATGAAGATTACGGTCATCGCCACCGGCTTCGACAAGGACATGTCCGACGCGGGGACGACGCACGCGGCCGCCGCGCCGCCCTCGCGCAACCAGTACGCGCCCGACCTCGCGTCGCGCCCCGTGGCCCCGACGCGCTCGGACGACCTCGACGTCCCGACGTTTATCAGGAAGAAGGCTGACTGAGGGGGAAGTAAACAAGTAGACAGTAGGTAAAAAGCGGGCGGCGCGTCTCGGCTATCAACCGGGACGCGCCGCCTCGTTCTTTCTACCGACTGCTGCCTACTCTGCCTTTCCTACTTGTCGCCCCCGCTGGCGAGGCGGCGGGCGCCGCCCTGTAGCTCCTTGAGGAGTTCCTGGACGGCCGTCTCCAGCTGGCGGTCGCGGCCGGCGAGGGTGTCTTCGGGCGCGTTCTCGACGAGGATGTCGGGGCGCACGCCGTAGTTCTCCATGTTGGTGAGTTGCTTGTCGAAGAGGTAGACGCCCACGCCGGGCGTGCGCACCGTCGAGCCGTCGATGAGCGAGTAGCTGCCCGTGCCGATGACCGCGCCCATCGTCGGCGTGCCGACCACCTTGCCCAGACCCAGCGCGCGGAAGCCCGCCGGGAACATCTCCGCGTTCGAGGCCGAGCGCCAGTTCTGCAAGACTATCTTCGGGCCGAAGAAGCCCGCGAGCGGGCGCGAAGTCGGCTCCGTCCCGCGCGGCTGCCAGACCTGGTACTGGCGCTGGACGAGAATGGCCAGCAGCTCCTGCTCGATGTTGCCGCCGCCGTTCCAGCGCTGGTCGATGACCATCGCGTCCTTGTGGCGGTACTCGCGCAGCTCCTTCTCGAACTTCCGCAACGAAGGCGCGTTCATCGCCTGGATGTGGACGTAGCCGACGCGGCCGCCCGAGAGCTTGTCCACCATCTCGCGGCGCTCCTTGACCCAGCGCTCGTAGCGGAGCTGCGAGTAGCTGCCCATCGTCGTCGGCTCGATGCGCGTGCTCCACGCGCCCTCGGGCGTCGGCTTGCTGTTGAAGCTCACCGCCACCTTGCGGTTGAGCCGGTGGTTGAGGAGCGACCAGAACTCGTCGCCCGCCTTGACCGGCTTGCCGTCGATGGCGATGAGGTAGTCGCCCACCGCGACCCTCACCCAGTCCTTGTCGGCCGGGCCGTTCTCGTAGACGTAGGTGACGCGGTAGCGCCCGGCCGCGGCGTCCGGCTCGAGCTCGACGCCGAGGTGGCCCGTCGAGACCGCGTTCGGCTCGCGCCCCCCGCCCGGCGGCGGCGCCGCGCCCGTGTGCGAGGCGTTCAGCTCGCCGATCATCTCGTTGACGATGTTCAGCAGCTCCTGCCGGTCGCCGACGTACTCGACGAGCGGGCGGTACTTGGCGCGCATCGCGTCCCAGTCCATCCCGTGCATCTTCGGGTCGTAGAAGCGGTACTTCATCGTGCGCCACGCGTCGTCGAACATCTCGGCCCACTCGGCCGGGCGGTCGAGCCTGACCTTCGCGACGAAGCTGATGCGGCGGCGCGGCGCGGCGCCCGAAGGCCCGGCCGAAGCCGCCGGGGCCGGGGCCGCGGAGGCGCCGGCCGGCGCGGGCTGCGGCATCGCCACCGAGTAGACGAAGTCGCCCTCCTGGAAGAAGAGCGTGCGGCCGTCGCGCGAGAGGTTGAGGTTCGAGACGCCGCCCCCGCCGGGGCCCCCGCCCTGCGGCGGGCCGCCCTGGCCCTCGCCCGCCGGGGGCGGCGTGCCCGTCGTGATGCGCGCCAGGCGCCGCCCGTCCTCCTGCACCGAGTAGATGACGGGGACGTTGGCCTGCCCCGCCAGCTCGAACGTCGAGAAGACAATCGTCCTGCTGTCGGGCGTGATGTTGAAGCCGGTGACGGGGGTGGGCATGCGGGTCAACTGCCGCGTGCGGCGCTTCAGGCCCGCCCAGTCGATGTTGACGGGCTTGGGCGGCGTGCGCGGCGCGCCCATCTGGCGCCTGCCGCCGCCGGGCGCCCCGCCCTCGGCGCCGGGGGCCGGGGGCGTCTGCTGCTCGGCCTGCGCGGCCTCGGCCTCGGCGCGCTCCTCGGGGTCGTCGGGGTCGCGCTCAAGTCGTTCGAGCGTGACGGCGTAGACGTGGATGGCGGACAGGCCCGCGGCCTGACCCGTCTGCGTGCTCTCGTTGCGCAGGAAGTAGAGCTTGCGGCCGTCGGGCGAGAAGCGCGGGTTCGCGTCGCTGAACGAGTCGAACGTCACCTTCTTCTCCTCGCCGCCGCCCGCGGGGACGAGGTAGATGTCGGTCGTGCGCGAGACGTCCGGCTTCGCGTAGGCGACCCACTTGCCGTCGGGCGACCACGCGGGCGGGCCAATGCTGCCGTAGCGCGACGTGCTCAGCTCCCTCGTCTGGCCGTCGGCCACGCCCAGCGCGCGGAGCTTCCCGTCCGAGGCCGTGTAGGCGATCTGCGTCGAGTCGGGCGACCAGCGGTAGGCGACCTTGAGCGCGTCGAGGTCGGTCAGCTTGCGCGGCTCGCCCGCGCCGTCCACGGCCGAGACGTAAAGCTCCTCGCGCCCGCTGCGGTCGGAGACGTAGGCGAGCCACTTGCCGTCGGGCGAGTAGGTCACGTCGCGGTCGCGCCACGGGCTGTCGGTGATCTGCCGCAGGTCGCCCTCCTCGACCGGCGCGGTGAAGACCTCCCCGTGGACGGAGAAGACGATGCGGCGCGAGTTGGGCGCGAGGTCGTAGTCGTCAACCTCGGAGTTGAAGCTGCGCACCTCGTTGAGGTTCTCGCCGGTCTCGGCGTTGATGTCGAGGCGGAGCGGCGTGACGCGCTTCGACCCGACGTCGAGCTTGGCGACCTGGAAGTCGTGCTCGAAGACGATGGTCTTGCCGTCGGCGCTGATGGCGGGCCAGCGCACGTCGCCCGACTTGAAGGCGGTGACGCGCTCGGCCTTGCCGCCCGCCTCGGGGACGCGCCAGATGTTGGTCTGCCCGGCGCCGTCGCGGTCGCTGACGAAGTAGATGTTCCCGTCGCGCGCCCACATCGGCCACGAGTCCATCCCGTCGAAGTCGGTCAGGTTCGAGAACTTCTTGGCGGCGACGTCGGCGACCATCACGTCCGACTGGTAGGAGCCGCGGTAGAACTTGCGCCAGTAGGCCTGCGCCTTCTGGTTGTAGGCGAGGCGGCGGCCGTCGGGCGAGAACGACGCCTGCACGCCCGAGTCGGCGCCGGCGCTCGCGGGCATCCCGCCGTCCACGCTCACGGTGTAAAGGAGCGGCAGGAAGTTCTCGCCGCGGTTCGACGAGAAGAGGACGGAGCGGCCGTCGGGCGACCAGCCGAGCACGGCGTCGTCGGCCGAGTGCGAGGTCAACTGCTTGACGGTGCCGCCGGCCGAGGGGATGAGGTAGACGTCGAGGTTGCCGTTGCGGTCGGACGAGAAGGCGAGCCACTTGCCGTCGGGCGAGAAGCGCGGGTAGACGTCGCGCGCGCGGTTGACCGTGAGGCGCTGGACGTTGCGGCCGTCCTCGTCGGCCACCCAGACGTCGCCGAGGTAACTGAAGGCGATGCGCCCCTCGTGGTAGTGCGGGTAGCGTACGAGCCGCGCCTCCTTCGCCAGCGCGGCGGCCGGCGCGAGGAAGAGCAGCGCTAGAAGCGCTAGCGGGAAAGGTTTCTTCATAAGGCTCCTCGAAGGTGCGAGGGCCTGCGCGTCGCTCGCGGCGCGCGCGCGGCCTTCGGGCTTTTAAACTTTGGTTGGGGTCGCGCCCTGCGTGCGGCGCTGGCTCGGGGGTTTCGCGCGCATTGTATGCGAGTTCGGGCGCCCGCGCCAGCGGGAAGGGGGGAGGAAGTGGACGGCAGACAGTAGACGGTAGTCAGTGGAAAACCTTCGCCGCCGGGACGCCTGTGTGTCGGCGTCAACGTCTGCGGGGCGGGGCCGTACCGGCTACCGGCTACCGGCCACCGTCTACTTCCTTTAACGGTTTGCCTTTTGTCACCTCTTTGTGTAGCATGACGCGCAAACCCTGACAGGATTGGAAATCAACCACGGGTAAAGACCGTTTCTCGTCTGTCTAATTCAGCCCGCAGAGTGTGTGGGAACGCCGACGCTCAGGCCCGCCGAGGCCGTGCAAGCGCCTTCTATTCAGTCCTGTCGCCGAGGGCCGCGCAAGCGCCCGCTTTCATGCAAGTTTTCTGGCACCGCCGGAGGTGATGAGATAATGGTAAACCGCAAACTGATACGCCCGACGCTCGCCGAGGTCAAGGGGCGTGAGACCGTCCCCAGCCAGGTGAGCGAGCGCCGCGAGAGCCCCGCGCCGCCGCCCCGCGCCGCGCAGCACCGCCCGGGCGGCGGGCCGCCGCCGCGCGAGCCGCGCGAGTCCTCGTCCTCGGGCGCCGCCGCCGCGGCCGCCGCCCTCGGCCGCAAGAAGATTCCGCCCGCCGAGACGAGCGCCGAGATTTTCTACTACAAGAAGCAGATGGACCAGCACACGCTGATGGTCATCGTGCTCGTGGACGGCGAGGAGATCGAGGGCACCATCGAGTGGTACGACCGCAGCGCGCTGAAGATTAACCGCAAGGGCGCGCCCAACATCATGCTGCTCAAGCACAACATCAAGTACATGTTCAAGGCCGAGGACAGGGACGGCGGCGGCGGCGACTCCGGCGACTGAGCGCCGCGCCGCCCGGGCGCCCCCTTTGGTAAACCCTCACGCGCCGTCCCCCGGCCACGCAGAGATGACAGACGCTTCTTCACCAGAGCCGCCCGCGGCCGGGCACGCGGGCGAAAGGCGGCCGCGCATCGGCGTCACGATGGGCGACCCGGCCGGCATCGGCCCCGAGGTCGTCCTCAAGGCCGTCGCCGAGCCGGAGGTGCTCGCCGTCTGCACGCCGGTCATCGTCGGCGACGCGCAGCTCCTCGCGCACCAGGCGCGCACGCTCGACCTGACGTGCGGCTACGAGATAGTGCGGCGCGGCGAGCCGCTCCCCGCGGAGTCGGCCGCGCCGCTCATCTACCACCTCGACAACATCACGGGGGCGGTCGCGCCGGGCGTCGAGTCCGGCGCCGCCGGCCGCGCCGCCGCCGAGTACATCGAGGCGGCGGTCGAGCTGTGCGGCGCGGGCGAGGTCGAGGCCATCGCCACCGCCCCCATCAACAAGCGCTCGCTCTTCCTCGGCGGCTACAGCTTCCCCGGGCACACGGAGTTCCTCGCGCACCTGACGGCCAGCCCCGAGTGCGCGATGGCCTTCGTGGCGTCGAACCTGCGCATCGTCCTCATCTCGACGCACGTGCCGCTGTCCGAGGCCATCGGGCTCGTCGAGAAGGAGCGCATCGTGCGCGTGACGCGGCTGGCCGAGCGCGAGCTGCGGCGCTGGGGCATCACGCGCCCGCGCATCGCCGTGGCCGCCTTGAACCCGCACGGGGCCGAGGGCGGGCTCTTCGGCGTCGAGGAGTCGGCCGAGATTCAGCCCGCGGTCGAGGCGTGCCGCGAGCTGGGGCTGGAGGTCTCGGGGCCGTACTCGGCCGACACGGTCTTCCTGCGCGCCTCGCGCGGCGAGTTCGACGCGGTGATTTCGTGCTACCATGACCAGGCGATGATCCCCGTGAAGTGCCTCTCGTTCGGCGAGGCGGTCAACGTCACGCTGGGCCTCCCCTTCATCCGCACCTCGGTCGACCACGGCACGGCCTTCGACATCGCGGGCCGCGGCGTCGCCGAACATTCGAGCATGGTCGCCGCCATCACCCTGGCCGCGCGCCTCGCGCGCGCCGACGAGAGCGGCAGGGCCGTCGAAGTATGAGAAGCGCGTGAACCGTGAACCGTGAACCGTGACAAGAAATAGCGTGCTTTGTCTCGTCACGGTTCACGGTTCACGGTTCACGCTCTGAAAACCGGAGGTTTTCAAGAAAGTGTCTGCGCAGAGCGAACCCTCACGGCGGATTCTGGTGGCCGACGACGACCCGGCCATCCTGCGCCTGGTGACGGCCATCGTCGAGAAGGAGGGCTACGAGGTCGTGCCGGCGCGCGACGGGCGCGAGGCGTACAAGCTCCTCCAGACGGGCGGCGACTTCTCGGCCTGCGTCTTCGACGTGGTGATGCCGCACATCCAGGGGCCGGAGCTCGTCCGCTACATGAAGACCGAGAAGAAGCTGATGAAGATACCGGTGATGATGATGACGGCCGAGCAGAACCCCAAGCTCTCGTCCGACAGCTTCGCCGCCGGCGCCGTCGTCTTCCTCCCGAAGCCCTTCACCACCTCGCAGCTCCAGGTCATGCTCCGCATGCTCATCAGCAAGTCGCGGGGCGAGCAAAGCTAGCGCCCGGCGCGGGCATCTGAACGGGAGGAGGAGGGAATGTTTATGTCACAGCCGAATCCTTCGCGGCGGCGCGGGGCGCCGCGCGCCGCCGTCTTCGCGCTCCTGGCCGCGGCCCTCTGCCTCGGCGCCCACGCCGCGCGCGCGCAGTCGGGCCGGAAGGCGCAGAAGCCGCTCGGGCTCCCGACGGCCGAGGCGCCGAAGACGGGCGACCCGGCGGCGGCCAGGCCCGAGTCGAAGAAGCCGGAGGCGGCCGTCAGCCTCATCGTGATGCGCTCGGACGACGCCAACTTCGCCATCGACCAGGTGGCGCGCGACGGCGTGGCCGCGGCCTTCGTCCGCCGGCTCGAACAGGCGGCGACGGTCGAGGTCACGAACGCCGGGAAGGGCCGGCGCCAGGACGCGCGCGCCCGCTCCAGGGAGGAGAAGAAGGCTTTCGTCGTCCTCTTCCAGCTCGACGAGCAGGCGGGCGACATGAGCATGGGCCGCGCGGACTCGCGCCTGCTCGTCGTCCGCACCTACGTCTACGCGCCGCAGACCGGCGACCTCAAGTATAACGACACGGTCTACCAGCGGCCCTACTACGACTCGGCGCGCGTCGGCGGCGTGCGCATCCCCGTCCCCACGCGGCGCGTCGAGCGCTACCCCTCGCAGTACGAGCTTGAGCAGGCGGGGCGCGACGCCGCCGACCGGCTGCTCTCGCGCTTCAACGTGACCCCGCCGCCCGAGAACCAATGAAGGCGAAAGGCGAAAGGCGAAAGGCGAAGGGGGAGGATGAGGGGCGGCGTGGCCCTCATCCTCTTTTACCGACGGGCGCCGCGCTGCTCGTCGTCTTAGTCGCCTGCGCCTTCGCCGCGTCCGCCGGCGCGCAGAAGAGGCCGAAGCCGGCGCTGAGCGCGAAGGACGCGCGGAAGGCCGTCGCGGCGGCGCCGGGGTTCGGGCTGAGCACGGGCGCCGTCAAGGTCAAGGCGGTCGGGCCGGCGGGCGCCACGCCCGTCCCCGTCGAGGCCGACGTGACGCTGGCCGTCCGGCTCGAACAAATCGAGGACGAGGGCGCGCCGCAGACGGGCGGCATCTTCAAGCAGAAGCGCTGGCGCGCCGTCGAGTTCCGCACCGGCGACCGCTCGTGGGAGGAGTTCGACCTCGTCTCGAACGCGGCCTTCGCGCCCCGCCTCGAAGCCGCGCGCCGCGCGCTCGAAGAGGTCGTGACGGAGTTCGCGGCGCGGCAGGCCGCCGCGGCCGAAGGCGGAAGCGGGGAAGAGCAGAAGAAGGCCGCCGAGCCCCTGACGCGCGGGCCGCTCACGATAAAGCTGCTCTCGCCGATGGGCTCGTCGGCCGTCGCGGAGGTGGTCGTCGCCGCCGCCTTCAGCCTTTCGAGGGACGCGCGCGGGCGCTGGCGCGCGGCCGAGGTCTCGGCGGGCGGCGAGTCCTCGGGCGACCTCGCGGCGCTCTGGCTCTCGGCCGACGCGCGCAAGGCGGAGCGGGCGCGCGCCGACCTCGCCTCGCTCTCCGAGGCGCTCGAAGCCTTCCGGCGCGAGCGCGGCACCTACGTCGCCGCGCGCGACTCGGTCGTCCTCCTCGACCACCTCAGCCCGCGCTACGCCAGGCGCGTCGTCCGCCTCGACCCCTGGCACAACCCCTACCGCTACGAAGGCACCCCCGCCTCCTACACGCTCGCCTCCGACGGCCCCGACGGCAAGCCGAACACGCCCGACGACGTAACTTTGAGCGGCGGTCAGGGCAGGAAATAGTCGGGCGCTCCGGCGAGGGCTGAACGAAAGACCGTCCCCGGCGGCTTTGGAGGTGTGGTTAATCTCGTCGCGCGGTGGGGCTCTGGGTGCGTGCGACTTTTATCAGGAGCCGTAGAGCCTCGTTAACAGCCTTAGCGTCGGGGAAGGCGGCTGCGACGTCCGGCTCCAGCAGGATGAGATTCGTCCCCTCCTTATAACGCCCGGCGTACTTGCCCCGTACCCCCCCCTTCAACTCCGAGAAATCATACTCGGGGCGCAGCTCTTCTTCGTTATTCTCGGTCTCAGCTTTCTTCATAAAATTTTCTCTCGCCTTGTGTCGGCAGTCGCGCGCTGATGATGCGGACAGTTTCGCCGTCGTCGGAGTGCGCTACCACCAGGATTCTACCTCTTTCAGACCTGCCGATGATAACGAACCGCCGTTCTTCGGACGAATGATCCGGGTCGTCGAAGGTGTCGGAGAGCGGGTCGCCGAACACCGTGGCGGCTTCCTGAAAAGAGGCGCCGTGTTTTATGAGGTTGGCGGCTGCCTTATTCTCGTCCCACTCGAACCGCACGCTTCGGCTGCCTTTCAGGCTTTGGTGATGAAGAGGTGGCTCGTGGAGAGGCGCATCTCGCGGAAGCGGGAGGCGCGCTTCGGGGGGAGGCCGAACTGCTCGTGCGTGATGTCGGGCATCCCGAGTTCGTCCACCAGCTCTTTGACGAAGCCGACCATGCCGTAGTCGTGGCTGCGGTAGAGGCCGAGCTGGAGCGCGCGCTTGGCGGCCGAGGCGAGGCGGCCGGCGAGCGGGAGGCGCCCGAGGGCGCTGCCGTGCAGGCGCGTGGCGGCGCGGCTGAGGCGGTGGCGCACGGGGCTGTGGCGCGCTGGCGCGCGGCGCGGGCGGTAGTGCACGCCGTCGGGCCACGCGTCCCAGTAGCCCGTGCCCCAGTCCTCGATGACGTAGAGGCCGCCCGGCTTGAGGTGGCGCTCGAAGAGGTGCCAGAAGCTGACGCGGGCCAGCTCGCCGACGTGCGAGCAGTCGTCGATGATGACGTCGAAGCCCTCGGGCGCGCACTCGCGGGCGAGGCGGTCGAGCAGCTCGGTGTCCTGCTGGCCGCCCTGGTAGAAGCGTATGCGCCCGGTGGGGTCGTCTATCTCGACGGGGTTGAGGTCGAGGCCGACGACGAGGCCGCGCTCGAAGTAGTCGCGCCAGAGCAGGAGCGAGCCGCCGTTGAGGACGCCGAGTTCGAGCAGGCGCACGTCGCGGCCGAGGAGCGGGCGGAAATACTCCTCGTAGTTGCGCAGGTAGTGCGTGTGCGCCGCCTTGTCCGTGTCGTACTTCGAGGCGTCGAGCGCCCCCTTCGTCGAAGTCATGCGTGAGTTTTCCGCCCCCCGTATCCGCCCGGGCCGGGCCGCCGGGCGCGCATAATATGCTCCACGCGGCCGCCGAAATCCAGCCGCGCGGGCGGCCTAAATCCTTACCGGAAAATCAGCTTGACGCGCTCGCGGCGCGGGTGTTAGGTTTGATTTGCGGCTTTCGTGCGGGGTTTTTCGCGGGGCCGCGGACATGCCCTGCCGCCGTCCACGCGCGAAAGCGTTCCCTTACTTGCCCCCCGGACGACGCGGCCCCCTTCGGGACAAGGAGACTTTTTTGCTTTCGGGACGCCGGAAACTCCTGCTCGCGGACGACTCGCCGACGATTCAGAAGGTCATCAGCCTCACCTTCGGCGACGAGGGCGTGGAGGTGGTCGCGGTGGGCGACGGCGAGTCGGCGCTGCGCGCGCTCGCGGAAGACCCGCCGCCCGACGTCATTCTGGCGGACGTGGTGATGCCCGGCCCCGACGGCTACGAGCTGTGCGAGCGTGTCAAAAGCGACCGGCGGCTCAGACACGTCCCCGTCGTCCTCCTCGTCGGCACGTTCGAACCTTTCAACGAAGCGGAGGCGCGCAGAGTTGGCGCGGATACAGTTTTGACGAAACCCTTCTCATCGATACGCGGTCTGGTCAGCAAGGTCGGCTCACTCTTCGGCGGCGGCGAGACGCCCCAGGAAGACGAGGGCTCGCGCGCGCCCGACGAGCGCGAGCAGCGCGGCGCGGCGACGCCGGCCGCGACGCCGCCCGCCGCCGAGCACGCGCCGGGTGGCGCGCCCGTCGGCGCCGCGTTCGGCGCGGACGCGGGCGACGCGGACGAGTCGGACTCCTTCGCCGACCTCGGCGCGGACGACGAGTTGATAGAGGCGAGGCCGGCCGACGCCTTCGGCGGCGGCGCCGCCGCGGGGGCCGCTGGCTTCCCGACGCGCGCGGAAGCGCCGCGCGCCTACGTCGAGACGCACGAGCCGGAATTTAACGCCCCGCCCCGCGACGCCGAGGGCGGCGACGACGCCCCCGCGCCGTTCGGCGCGGGCGGCGCGGAGGTCTTCGCCCGCCGGAGACATGACAGGGAGCGGAGCCAGTTCGAAGAGGTCCTGACCGAGCGGGCCGAAGAGGGCGCGATGCACGAAACAGACACTCACCAACCTCAATTCGACGCCTACGAGACGCGCGCCGCGGGCGCCGCCGCGACCGACGACGCGCTGCTCGACCTCGGGCAGGTGGACGCGCCGCACGCGCCCGCCCCGGCCGCGGAGCACGACGACTTCATCCTCGACCTCGACCTCGAAGACGAGCCGCCCGCGCGCCACGCCGCGCACGCCGGAGAAGTCCTCGGCGAGCCGGCCTTCGAGGCCGTGCCGGCCGCGCGTGCCCGGGCCGACGCCCCGAGCGCCTTCGCCGAGGCCGCGCACGGCGAGCGCCCCCGCCAGTTCGCGGGCGCGACCGCGGCGGAGGTCCTGACCCCCTCGGACGAGCTTCTGGGCGACGATTTGTTCGAGGCGTTCGACGAACATCCCCGGCCCGCCGAAGCGCACGCCTCGGCCGAAGCCGCGGACGAGCCCTGGCGGGACGTGGTCATGCAGGACGGGCCGCAGGGCTTCGCCTTCGGCGCGGAAGCCGAGGCGCCGGCCGCCGCGCCGCGCGGCTTCATCGAGCCCGAGGTCGTCCCGGCCGACGAGCCCGTCCCGGCCGTCGTCGAGGGCGAGTTCACCGACGGCAGCGTCGAGGGCGACCGCCCGAAGCCGCCCGCGCGGGAGACGGCCGCCGCCGCCGCGCCGCAGGAGCCTTCCGCCGCGAGCTACGCCGTCGGCCGCGCGCGCGCCGGCCTCGACGAAGCGCCCCGCGCGGAGTCGCCGCGCGCCGACCAGCTCTCGCCCGAGCAGGTTGACGCCATCGCCCGCC
Source organism: Pyrinomonadaceae bacterium (assembly GCA_036387455.1). Lineage (GTDB taxonomy): Bacteria > Acidobacteriota > Blastocatellia > Pyrinomonadales > Pyrinomonadaceae > QHXN01. Next base: position 12,249 of record DASVTS010000148.1, read on the forward strand.
GCGTCGTCGAGCTGATGTCGGACAAGGCCGTCCGCGAAATCGCCTGGGAGGTCGTCCCCGAGCTGGCCGAACTCATCATCCGCCAGCGCCTCGATGAGCAAAAGCAGTAGACGGTAGACGGTAGAAAAACCGAAGGCGGCGCGTCACGGTCATGGGCCGGGCGCGCCGCCTGTCTTTCTATTGTCTACCGTCCGACTCCTTTTTCCCTTTTCCCGCCCGCCTCCGTATAATCGAAGGGTCATGGAGATTCCGAAAACTTACGACCCGAAGCAGGCCGAGGAGCGCCACTACGAGCGCTGGGAGCGGGAGGGCTGCTTCGCGCCGGAGGCGAACGGGGACGCCGGCGCCCCCGTCTACTCAATCGCCATCCCGCCGCCGAACGTGACGGGCTCGCTCCACATGGGGCACGCGCTCCAGCACACCATCATGGACGTGCTCACGCGCTACCACCGCATGAAGGGCTTCCGCACGCTCTGGCTGCCCGGCACCGACCACGCCGGCATCTCGACGCAGATCATGGTCGAGCGCCAGTTGAAGAAGGAGGAAGGCAAGACGCGCCACGACGTCGGGCGCGACGAGTTCATCCGCCGCGTCTGGGCGTGGAAGGAGCAGTACGGCGGCGAAATCACCCGCCAGATGCGGCGCGAGGGCGCCAGCGTTGACTGGTCGCGCGAGCGCTTCACGATGGACGAGCACCTGTCGCGCGCCGTGCGCGAGTTCTTCGTCCGCTGCTACGACGAGGGGCTCATCTACCGCGGCCCCGGCATGATTAACTGGTGCCCGAAAGACCAGACCGCGCTCTCGGACCTCGAAGTCGACAAGGAGTCGCAGGCGGGCAAGCTCTACTACCTGCAATACCCGGTCAAGGGCTCGGACCGCCGCGTGACCGTGGCGACGACGCGCCCCGAGACGATGCTCGGCGACACGGCCGTCGCCGTCGGCCCCGCGGACGAGCGCTACAGCGACCTCGTCGGGCAGACCCTCATCCTCCCCATCGTCGGGCGCGAAATTCCCGTCGTGGCGGACGAGTTCGTAGACCCCGAGTTCGGCACCGGCGCCGTGAAGGTGACGCCCGCGCACGACCCCAACGACTACGCGCTGGGCAAGCGGCACGGCCTCCCGCAGGTGTCGGTCATCGACCAGCACGCCCGCATGACGGCCGAGGCCGGCGCCGGGTTCGAAGGGCTCGACCGCTACGAGGCGCGCGAGCGCGTGGTCGAGAGGTTCGAGGAGCTGGGGCTTCTGGAGAAGGTCGTTGATTACGAGTTCTCCATCACGAAGTGCGAGCGCTGCCACACCGTCATCGAGCCGCTCATCTCGACGCAGTGGTTCCTGAAGCAGGCCGAGTTGGGGCGCGAGCCGCTGCGGCTCATCCGCGAGCGGCACGAGCCGCGCTTCGTCCCCGAGAACCCTTACGAGAAGGTCTACGAGAACTGGCTCGCCGGCCTCTACGACTGGACGCTCTCGCGCCAGCTCTGGTGGGGGCACCGCATCCCCGCGTGGTACGACGCGGAAGGCCGGGTCTACGTCGCGCGCACGGAAGAGGACGCGCGGCGGGCGGCGGGCGCCGGCGGGCTTGAGCAGGACCCGGACGTGCTCGACACGTGGTTCTCGTCCGCGCTGTGGCCCATCTCGACGCTGGGCTGGCCCGACGAGACGGAAGACCTGAAGACCTTCTACCCGACCTCCGTGCTGGTGACGGCGCGCGACATCATCTTCCTCTGGGTCTCAAGGATGATGATGACGGGGCTGAAGTTCGAGGGGCGCAAGGCGTTCGACGACGTCTTCATCACCGGCACCATCTTCGACAAGCACGGGCAGCGGATGTCGAAGACGAAGGCCAACGGCATCGACCCGCTCGACGTCTTCGACAAGTACGGCGTGGACGCCACCCGCCTCGTCCTCGCGTCCATCGGCTCGACCGACACGCGCTGGAACGACAACCAGGTCGAGAGCTACCGCAACTTCGCCAACAAAATCTGGAACGCCGCGCGCTTCTGCCTGATGAACTCCGAAGGCGCCGAGGTCGGCCGCGGGTTCGAGGGCGACCCGAAGACCTGGGCGCTGCACGACCGCTGGATAGTCTCGCGCCTGAACAAGACGGCGCGCGAGGTCTCCGCGGCCGTCGGGGCTTACCAGTTCCACGAGGCGGTCTACGCGCTCTACCACTTCTTCTGGGACGACTTCTGCGACTGGTACATCGAGCTGTCGAAGTCGGACGTGACCGCGGCCGACGCTTCTCCCGAGCGCGACGCCGCGCGCGGCCGCGTCCTCACCGTGCTCGAACAGGCTTTGCGCCTGCTCCACCCCTTCATGCCGTTCATCACGGAGGAGCTTTGGCAGCGCCTCCCGGGCGTGGGCCGCGACTCGATGCACCCGGCCTACCGCGGCGCGGCGGTGACGCCGACCGTCATGCTCGCGGAGTTCCCGCGGGCGGACGAGGCGCTGATTGACGAGCGCGCCGAAGAGGAGATGCGCGCGGTCATCGAACTCGTCTCGCGCGTCCGCAACATCAGGACGGAGCTGAGCGTGAAGCCGGGTGAGCACCTGCCGCGCGTCTTCGTCGGCACGCCCGACCGCGAGATGCGCCACGTCTTCGCCAACGGCGCCGAGCAGATTGCGCGGCTCACGCGCGCCTCGGAGATATACGTCTCGGACCGCCTCGAAATATCGTCCGGCGGCGCGGCGGGTCGGAACGGCGGCGGCACCGAGATACCGCGCGCGTCGGCGCGGGCGGTGCTGGCGGGCGGGGCGGAGGTGGCCGTGCCGCTCGAAGGGCTGATCGACTTCGGGCAGGAGCGTGCGCGCATCGCGCGCGAGCGCGAGAAGCAGGAGAAGGAGTTGCAGAAGGTCGAGGGGCAGCTCTCGAACCCGCAGTTCGTCGAGCGCGCGCCGGCCGAGAAGGTCGAAGAGCTGAGGCGGCGCGGCGCCGAGCTGGGGCAGAGGATTAAGGCTTTGGGGGAGATGCTGGAGGCTTTAGGCGAATGAGCTGGCTCGACGAGGGGGCGCTGTTCGCGCAGATCGGCGCGTTCCTGAACGAAGACATCGGCCGCGGCGACATCACGACGCAGTCGACGGTGATGCGCAGCCAGAGCGCCAAGGGGCGCTTCATCGCCAAGGAGGCGATGGTCGTCTGCGGCCTCGAAGCCGCGGAGGCCGTCTTCTCCACGCTCGACTCGCAGCAGCAGATAGAAGCCTTCGTCGCCGACGGCGACGAGGTCGAGGCGGGCAAGGTCATCGCGCGCACGACCGGCTTCGCCGACGTCCTGCTCGCGGGCGAGCGGCTCGCCCTCAACCTCATGCAGCGCCTCTCCGGCATCGCCACGCTCACGCGCCGCTTCGCCCAGGCCGTCGAGGGCACGGGCGCGCAGATCGTGGACACGCGCAAGACGACGCCGGGCCTCCGCATGCTTGAGAAGTACGCCGTCACCACGGGCGGCGGGCGCAACCACCGCTTCGGCCTCGACGACGGCGTGCTCATCAAGGACAACCACGTCGCGCTCGCGGGCGGCGTGGCGACGGCCGTCGGGCGCGCGCGCAAGGCCGTCGGGCACCTGCACAAGGTCGAGGTCGAGGTCTCGCGCGAGCGCGACCTGCGCGACGCCGTCGAGGCGGGCGCCGACATCCTCCTGCTCGACAACCAGACGCCGGAGGAGACGCGCCGCCTCGTCGAGGTCGCGCGCGGCCTGAAGCCCGACGTCCTGCTCGAGTCGTCGGGCGGCATCACGCTGGAGAACGTCCGCGCCTACGCCGAGGCGGGCGTGGACTTAATCAGCGTCGGGGCGCTCACGCACTCGGCGCGCGCGATGGACATCAGCTTCAAGATTCAGTCGGCGTGAGCGGGGCGCGGAAGTTGAACCGGGGGCGGCCGGGCGCGTGTAAACCCTCCGGCGCGCGGCGCGCATCGAACCCACACCGGCCGTTCTCAAGGAGGAAGGTGATGAAGAACAACTTAGCCCGCGCGGCGCTGGCGCTGCTGGTCGCGGCCCTCGTCTTTCTGCCCGACGTGCAGTCGCAGCAGCGCAGGCGCGCCTCCCGCCGCTCGACGGCGCGCGTGCGCCCGCAGCCCGTCCCGGCGCCCGCGCTCCCCAACGAGCCGAGCGTCGTCTCGACCGCCGACGACCCGCAGGAGCCGCAGCCGCGCCGCACGACCGGCCGCGCGCGCCAGCCGCAGGGTCAGAGCGTGCAGGCCGAGAACGACCGGCTGCACGGCACGGTGCGCGACCTCTCGACGCAGGTCGAACAGCTCTCGGGCCAGCTCAACCAGATGAAGGCCGACCAGCGCGCGATGTACGACCTCGAACGCCTGACGCGCGCCGAGCAGCGCGCCGAGGAGCTGCGCCGCCAGCTGCGCGAGACCACCGACAAGGAGTTCCAGCTTCAGGAGCGGCTGGCCGAGATTGACTACGAGTCGCAGCCCGACTCCATCCAGCGCCGCGCCGCGCTCATCGGCTCGCTCAACCCCTCGGGCGTGCGCGACGCCATCGCGCAGCAGCTTGAGCGCGAGCGCACGCGCATCCGGAAGCAGTTGGAGCTGCTCGGCACCAGCCGCTCGCGCCTGGAGACGGCGGTCGCCACGGCCGACTCCGAGGTCGAGCGCCTGCGCCAGCGCGTAGACGCCGCCGACCAGGCCGAACAGCAGTCCGGCACGTCCTCCGCCGCGCCGGCCAACGCCGCCGCCCCACTGCCGACCCCGACCCCGACGCCGGCGCAGCCGCCGCAGGAATAGGGGCTAGGGGCTAGGGGCTAGGGGCTAGTCGGGTTGAGTCTCGATGAAGCACGCGCCCCGCGCCATAAGGGTTTTAACTAGCCCCTAGCCCCTAGCCCCTAGCCCCTAGCCTCTGCTTTTATGTCTTCCGTCACGAAGCTCGAACTCTACCGGCTGATTGAGGGGGCGACGGCGCGCGGCGAGCGTGTGGTCGTGGCGACGGTCGCGCACACGCGCGGCTCCACCCCGCAGCGGCGGGGCGCGAAGATGCTCTTCTTCGAGGGCGGCCGGACGGCGGGCACCGTCGGCGGCGGGTGCGTCGAGGCCGAGGTCTGGGCCGAGGCGCGCGAGGCGCTGCGCACGGGGCGCCCTTCGCTCCGGCGCTTCACGCTCACCGCCGACGAGGCCAGCGAGGAGGGGATGGTCTGCGGCGGCACGATGGAGATTTTTCTGGACGTCTGGGAATGAAAAGCCGTGAACGGTAAACCGTGAACCGTGACGAGAGAAAGACTACCCTTTCTCGTCACGGTTTACGGTTCACGGTTCACGCGAACGGAGTGAGCCAATGCCGACTTCTTTCGTCGAGGCGTACAAGGCGAAGCACCAGCACCCCCTGAACAAGCTGACGCATTACGTCGGGATACCGTTGATCGTCGTCAGCCTGCCGCTCTTCCTCTGGGACTGGCGCTGGGCGCTGGGGCTCTTCGCCGCGGGCTGGGCCTTCCAGTTCGCGGGGCACGCCATCGAGGGCAACAGCCCGGCCTTCTTCCGCAACCCGGTCTACCTCCTCGTCGGCCCCCTCTGGCTCGCGCGCCGCGCGCTCGCCGCCGTCGGCCTCGTCCGCGCGGGCGAGAAGTAGGCCGCGCGCCGCCGGCGATGGACAGCCAGCACCTCCAAAACCCCTCCGCACAACTGACGCGTGCGCTGGCGCGCGTGCTCGGGGCGGGCGGCGTGGCCGCGCTCGCCACCGTTGTCGAGGCCCCGCGCGCCGTCGGCGCGAAGCTGCTGTTGGAGTCGGGCGGCGCGCGCACGGGCACGACCGGCGACGCGGCGCTCGACGCGGCGCTCGCCGGGCACGCGCGAGCCTTCCTCGCCACGCGCGCGGAGGCGCGCACGCTCCCGGTCGAAGAGTTCGCGCCCGCGCTCGAAACCTGGCGCGGCGCGCGCGTCCTCTTCGAGCGCGTCGAGCCTGAGCCGCGCGTCGTCGTCTGCGGCGCCGGCCACGTCGGGGCGGCGCTCGCCCGCCTCGCGCACGCCGTCGGCTACTGCGTCACGCTGCTCGACGACCGCGAAGACTTCCTCACCCGCGCGCGCTTCCCCGAACCGAACATCGAGCTGGTCGCCGCGCCGGGCTGGGCCCGCGCAATCACCGAGGCCGTCGGCACCGGGCGCGGCGTCTACGTGGCCGTCGTCACGCGCGGGCACAACGAGGACGAGGATTGCATGAGGGCGGTGCTGGCCGTGCGCCCCGACTACGTCGGCATGATCGGGAGCCGACGCCGCACGAGCATCGTGCTCGCGCGCCTGCGCGAGTCGGGCTTCGACGAGGGGTTGCTGAAGGAGGTGCGCGCGCCCGTCGGCCTCGACATCGGCGCCGTCTCGCCCGAGGAGGTCGCGCTCTCCATCCTCGCCGAAATCGTCGCGCGCCGCCGCGGCGGCACCGGCGCGCCGCTCTCCGCGTGGCGGAGGCAGTAGTTACAAAGTGCCGGCCGTGACGTCGAGCGGGGGCGCGTCGCCCGCCGGCGCGAGGCTCCGTTCGAGGCGTCGTCGGCGCCGGCCGCGCCACGTGCCGTGGGCGAAGAGGGCGGGGCCGATGAGCCAGTAGGACATCCCGGCCAGCGTCATGAGGCGCGGGTTGCGCGTGAGCGCGATGGAGAGGGAGAGTACGCCGACGAGCGACATCAGCGCGTTCTCCTGAAACGAGGAGGCGGTGTCGAAGCGCTCCAGCTCGTTCAGCCCCAGCGCCTCGCGCCTGCGGTGCGCGTGCAGGTGGAGCAGCGCGAAGATGGCGAAGACGGCGGCGAAGCCGAGGCCGTAGACGGCCAGCATCGTCGGCACCTGCTCGGCGCGCACCACCGGCTCGGCCCGCCCCGCCGCGGTCTCGACCGTCGTCCCGAAGCCGAGCAGCGCGTTGACGATGAACGTCCAGACGAACTTGAGCGGGTAGACGTAGAAGAGGACGACGAAGAGCAGCAGCGCCGTCATCCAGATGGTGAAGTTGTCGTTCAGCCCGTAGCGCCGGAAGAACTTGTACTGCACGAGCCAGACGTGGAAGAGCATGGCGAAGGTGATGGCGAAGGCGAGGAAGCCCCGCATCGTCACCAACAGCTCGTCGAACGTGCGCGGCACTTCGAGCGAGACGACGAGCAGCGTGATGGCGATGGCGAAGATGCCGTCCGACAGCGCCTCGACGCGCGACACCTCGCCGAGGCCGCGCTGGCGGAAGCCGCCGCGCACCTCCGCCTCCCTCTTCGCTAAGCTCTCGCGTATCACGCACGCTCCTTGCGGTTTCGCCGCCGCGTAGGCATCTTAGGTCGGCCGCCCTCGTGCGAACCGGCGGCGAGCATTATTCACTTTCGGCGCGCTCCCCGCAAGACTCATGCCCACGCCCACGCCCCACAGGCCCCCTTCGCAGACGACCCGCGCGGGCGGGATGTTCCGCGCGCTCGGCCACCGCAACTTCCGCCTCTTCTTCGCGGGCGCGTTCCTCTCGAACGCGGGGACGTGGATGCAGACGGTGGCGCAGAGCTGGCTCGTGTTGCAGTTGACCGACTCGGGGACGTGGCTCGGCGTGGACACGTTCATAGCGACGGCCCCGGGGCTGGTGCTGACGCTGGTCGGCGGCGTCATCGCCGACAAGGTGGACCGCAAGCGGCTGCTCATCTACACGCAGGCGGGCGCGGGGCTGTCGGCGCTGGCGCTCGGGGGGCTCGTGTGGGCGGGCGCGATACGCTGGGAGGGCGCGGCCCGGAGGCCCTCGGACGTGTGGATGGTGCTGGCGCTCTCGTTCGTGACGGGGTGCTGCTGGGCGCTCTCGGGGCCCGCGTACCAGGCCATCACGGTCGACCTCGTCGAGCGCGAAGACCTGGCGAACGCCATCGCGCTCAACTCCTCGCAGTTCCAGTTGGCGCGCGTGGCGGGGCCGACGCTGGCGGCCCTGACCATCAGGACGCTGGGGATGGCCGGGTGCTTCTTCGCCAACGGCCTCTCCTACGTCGCCATCGTCGCCGCGCTCGGGCGGGTGAAGTTCCGAAGGCGGAGCGCCGCCCCCCCGGCGGAACCGGCCGCGGGCGGGAAGGCCGCGGGCGTGCGCCGCTCGATGTGGAATGATCTGGCGGAGGGGTTCAGGTACGTCCGGGGCCGGCCGCGCGTGGGCGCGGTGCTGCTCTGCTCGACGGCGGTCTGCCTGTTCGGCGCGCCCTACCTGGTGCTGCTGCCCCTGTTCGCGCGCAACGTGTACGGGTGGGAGGAGGCGGGGCTGTCGCTTCTGATGGGGACGGCTGGGGCGGGCGCGCTCGTCGGGGCGCTCGGGCTCGCCTACCTCGGCGACCTGCGGCGCAAGGGGCTCGTGCTGCTCGGGTGCATGCTCTCGGCCGGGACGTGCATCACGGGGCTGGCGTCGGTCACGTCCCCGCGCGCGGCGCTCCCGCTGCTCTTCGCGACGGGGATGACGATGGTCACGTTCTTCGCGCTCGGCAACACGCTCGTGCAGCAGCTCGTCACGGACGAGATGCGCGGGCGCGTGATGAGCATGTGGATTCTGACCTTCATCGGGACGATGCCCGTCGGGAGCTTCCTGTCGGGCGCGGCGGCCGACCGCTTCGGCCCGCGCCCGACGCTCGCGGCCTGCGGCCTGGTCGTCCTCGCCTTCGGCCTGGCGGCGGGGCTGCTCACCCCGCGCCTGCGCGAGATGTGAGGCGGCGCGGGGCCCTCGGCCGCCCCCGCCCCGCAGAATCCTTTCGGGCGGCGTCGTCCCTATAACTTGCCGAAGCCGTCGACGGTCTGCGCGCCGCCGGACACTGCCGGGGCGCGCGACGGAAGGATAGTGATTTTTCCGTTGACTTCCCCGCCGCGTTACTTTAAAAACGGTGCGCTTGCCCAGGACGTAAAGGTCGGGAACCTCCTCAACATTTTACCCGACGGCCTTCATCGCCCTTTCATTTAGGGGCGGAAGCGAAGCCATATCCGGCAGCCACGGGCGAGTCGCCCTCGCACATTGTGGCCGGACATCCACTAACCCCACGTGACATCCACTAAAGGAGCCTTCCGAATGTTCAAATCCTCCGGCCGGCGCACGCTGGTCTTCACCGCCGTCGCCCTCGCCGCCGTCAGCTACGCGGCGGTCGCCTACGCCAACCACAACTGGCGCACGTACCACTGGGCGCGCACGAGCAACCCCTTCACCGTCCAGCTGGGCAACAACCTGAGCAGCGGCTGGTCGTCCTACCTGACCGACGCCTCGAACGACTGGAGCATGTCGAGCGTGCTCGACACGAAGGTCGTGGCGGGCCAGTCGAGCCCCTCCACCTGCCCGCCGACGCTCGGGCGCGTCGAGGTCTGCAACTCCAACTACGGCGCGACGGGCTGGCTCGGCATCGCCTCGGTCTGGACGAGCGGCGGCCACATCTCGCAGGGCACGGTCAAGAACAACGACTACTACTTCAACCAGGCGCGCTACAACACGCCCTCCTGGCGGCGGTTCGTGACCTGCCAGGAGGTCGGGCACACCTTCGGCCTCGACCACCAGGACGAGAACTTCCGCAACACGAACCTCGGCACGTGCATGGACTACACGAACGACCCGACGGGCACGGCCGGCACCAACGGCACGCTCAACAACGAGCACCCGAACCAGCACGACTTCGTCCAACTGACCAACATCTACAGCCACCTCGACAACTCGAACACCGCGGGGCAGGCGACCGCGGCCGCCAAGATGCCGCCCGCGGCGCTCGACATCCTCATCGAGGGGCCGGGGCAGTGGGGCAAGCTCGTCCGCGGCGGCAAGGACCAGGGCTTTTCGGATTACGAGCTCGACTTCGGCGGCGGGCACAAGGTCCACACGCACGTCATCTGGGCGAGCGAGGAGTACCACGACGGGGAGCACGAGCACGAGTAGACACCCCGGCGGCCCGGCCTCCGGGCTCACCCGGCCGCAGGCGGTCAGCAAGAGGGGCGGGGCGCACGGGCCCCGCCCCTCTTGCTTTGTCGGCCGGGGCGGCCCCGTTCAGCGGCATTTAACTATCATCGGCTCCCGGTCGCGCGCGAGGTCGAAGGTCCCGACGACCCTGCGCGTGCCGGCGCGCGTGACGGTGAGCTTCATCAGGCTGCCGCCGACCCGCCCGCTCAGGCGGACGCGGTAGCCGGCCGCGTCGTCGCCGGGGCGCGCGGGGCCGCCGCGCTCCTCGTAGTGCAGGCCGTAGACGTCGAAGCGCCCCTGACTGTCCACGACAATCTTCCCCTCGACCTTACCGTGCGCGCAGTCGTACTCGACGCTCGCGCCCGCCTCCGTCACCTCGAAGCGTATGTGCTCGCCGCCCCACACGCCCGGCGAAAGCGTGTCGGGCGCGCGCCCGCGGCCGCGGCGCGACGCGCCCCTCTGAGTCATAGTCGGCCTCCGCGCCGAAGCCTCGAAGCCTTGCGCCGCCGCGCGCGCGGCACCCCCCGCCGCGGCGTGGCCCGCAGCCGCGAGCGCCGCGAAGAGTTGGAGCGCGGCGACCGCGGTTGTCACCTTCAGCCAGTGTCTCAAGTGCCGTCCCCCCTTCGTCCGCGCCGAGTATAGACCAGGACGCGCCGGGGCCGACGCCCGTTAAAGGTTAAGGGGCGGACGCTCGAAAACGTCCGCCCCTTTCGTCGCCAAACTTCGCGCGCGGCCTACTGGCAGCTGCTCAGCTTGAAGGAGGCGATGTGGGTCGTCCAGTTGTAGTTGCCGGTCGCCGGCAGGTACTCGGTCGTGAAGACCATCGTGCAGCCGTCCACGGGGTCGACGCTGATGGTGCTGTAGTCGCCCCAGCGAGCCAGGCTGTTGCCGGACTGCGAGCCGCCGCCCACGAGGATGTTCGTCTCGTTGCCGAGCGCGCCCGCGGGGTCGCCCGCCGCGCGGTAGGCGTAGCGGATGGAGGGGACGACGGTCGAGCTCGAAACGTTGTAGCCGATGGCGATGCCGCCCGCCTTGTCCATCGCGGCCGAGCCCATCCAGCGGTGGGTCGCGTCGGGCGAGTAGGTCCCCTGCTGGAAGACGACCGGGTTGCCGGTGCCGAGGGTCGAGCCCGCGGCGTTGCGCAGCTCGTACCAGCGGATGCCGCTCGTGTTATTCGTGGCGACGGGGTGGTTGATGACCATCGCCTCGCGCGTGCCGAAGTTGCGGTAGCTGAGGCGGTAGTTGAGGCGGTCGCCTAAGCTATCGAGCTGCTGCGTCGTGCCGGGCTGCGGGATGCAGGTGCCGCCGCCGCACGCGCGGCTGAAAGAGGCCGCGCCCGCGACCGCGGTCGGCCCAGTCAGCGTCGCCGTGCCCGTCGCCCAGTTCACCTTGTAGCGCCACGAGCTGAGCGAGGTGGTGCCGATGCTGAGCAGGGGGTTGGCGCTCCCCGCGGGCGGCAGCGTGTTGCCCTCGATGTCGGCCGGCTCGATGCTGTGGGCGGCGGTCGTCAGCGTGCAGATCTGGCGGGCCGCGGCGCCGGCGAGCATCTTGTCGCGCTCAAGCACGCAGACGTTCGCGCCCTTGAAGGCGCCGCTGGCGCGGAACATGTTGTAGGTGATGTAGTAGCCGTCAGACCAGACGCCCATCTTCGGGAAGTCGTTGAAGTCGCGGCTGAACGAGTAGGAGTAGCGGTAGTAGGTGCCGGTCGGGTCGGGGGAGGTCGAGACCGCGACGCACTGCGTGTAGGGGGTGGAGGTGACGGCGAACTGCGTCAGGATCCAGCGGTCGGCGAACTGGTCGTACTGGACGATGGGGTCGCCGTCGTTGTCCGACTCGCAGCGCCCGCCGAAGCCCTGGAAGAGCGTGTTGCCGTTCTTCGGGAAGCCGGGGACGAGGCTGAAGCCGCTGATGCCGTTGGCGTCGCGCGCCACGTTGTAGATGGCGTAGCGCAGGTTGACCCACTGCACGTAGTGGTTGGGGCCGAGGTCGCCCGTCGTGTCGGGCGGCGAGACGCGGTAGGACGGGTCGACGGGGACGCCGTTGGTCGCGGCCTTCGGCTGCGCGTAGGCCCCGATGACGGCGTTCTGCCCGGCGAGCGGGTCCACGCCGCCGGGCATCGAGTTGCCGACGGGCTGCGGGCGCCCGGGCTCGAAGTCGCGGCCGCCGCGCGCGGGCTCGGGCTTGCCGCCGCGGTCGAACATCTCGCGCAGGGGCGCGGGGGTCTTGTCGAAGTGGTCCGGCTTCATCACTTCGGATTTACCCTGGCCGAGTACGACGGCCGGTAGTAGCAGGGTGCAAAAGGCGAGAGTGGTCAGTGACGCAAAAGCTTTCTTCATTTTCCCTCCGGGACGGTTCTTGCCGCCGGTTCATCTGCGTGGGTGCAGCCAAGACTGTACAGACGTGAGGTTTCGTTTGTTCAAGTCGTTGGGGCCGATTGCTTCGTAAAAAGCCGTAAGCGAATCAAGTATGAATGAGAACCCGCGGCACCGGAGCCGTCGGGAGGGAAGGACGCGGGCAAACTTTAACGCCGGTCTTAAGTAGATGCGCGAACTGTCCGATTGATTGCCCCGGAGACCTACTAAGTTGACGCCGACAGGGAGACCTTCCGCAGAGTGTCGGCGACGTACTTCTCGGCTAAGGCCCGGAGATATTAAGCGGAAACTGTTGTGAGGTCAACCCGGCCGCCTTAAATTTTGCTGCGGCCGGAAACGTACATTCCCCAATGAGTTTGGCGGGGCGGGGCTGCCCGCACACCGCACATGGGGGCGGTACGGATGCCGTGTAGTCTAACGTGAGAGGGCGCGGGTCGGGATGGGAGGCGGAGCCGCGGGGGGGGGGGGGGGGGGGGGG
>DASVTS010000149.1:0-27656 GCA_036387455.1 Pyrinomonadaceae bacterium
GCCGCGCTTCAGGACGAGCTGGCCGAAGTTGACGGCCCCCGTCAGGCGCGGCTGCTGGTTGTTGTTGCCGCCCTCGCGGATCGTCTTGACATCCATCGACATCTCAAGCCCGTCGCACTCGGCGAAGGCCGCGCCGCAGACCTGCTTCGAGACGCCGGGGACGTGTATCTCGACGGCGAAGTTGAAGGCCGCGAACGGCTGCGTGTCGCCGCCGAGCATGTCCGAGAGTTCGGAGAGTAGTGCCATCTTTCAACGCTCCTCGGTCACCAAGCTCAACGCTCCTCCGTCGCCAGCCCGCGGTCGCCGCTCTGCACCAAACGGATGGTCAGGAAGTTCAAAGGCATCGCGGGCGCGACCTTCAGCTCGACGATGAAGTGCCCCTGCTCCATCGTCCGGCGCGTGTTGATGGTGCTGTCGGTCACGACGCGGAACGACGTGTCGGGCGACGCGCCCGCGAACGCGCCGCGCGTGAACATCAGCCCCAGCATCCGCTCGAAGCCGCGCCGGACGAGGCGGTGGAAGGCGTCGTTGTTCGGCTCGAAGACGTAGGTCGCGCCCTCGCGCAGCGCCATGCGGCGGATGAGGCTGATGAGGCGGCGCACGCCGATGGGGCGCCAGTCCTCCTCGTCGCTCAGTGTGTCGGCGCTCATGGCGAGGAAGCCGCGCGGCTCGCGGCGGATGACGTTGACCTGCGCGTCCTGCAAAGCCTGCCACGTCGCGCGCCCGAGCGGAGGCTCTAAAGCCACGACCCCGCGCAGCCACTCGTTGGCCGGCGCGACCCACGCGCCGCGTGTGAAGGCGCGCCCCGCCAGCACGCCCGCCGCCGCGCCGTCGGGCGGCGTGCGGCGCAGGCCCGCGCGCCCCTCGACTTCCGTCCCGAGCAGCCAAGGGTGATAGAGCGCGCCGAAGCTGAGAGCGCGCGTCTCGCCGTAGCCGAGCGGCGCGATGAGGCTCTCGCCCGCGACGGCCGCGCGCGCCGAAGGCTTGAGCAGGCCGGCGTGGCGCGCGCTGTCCTCTTCGCGGTAGTGCTCGGGTAACGACAGCACCGCGAAGAGGTCGCCGCGCGCGGCGCACATGCGCAGCAGCGAACACTGGATTTCGAGCAGCGCGGTCGGCGTGTAAGCCTTCGGCGGCTTCGAGCGCCAGCCGCTCGACGTGCGGACGCCGATGCCGACGCCGTTCGACCAGTCGCTCGAAGTGCCGCCCGCCTCCGCGCGCACGCGGTAGAAGTAGTTGCCGCTGCTGCGTCCGTAGATACGGACGTTCGTGCTCGTGCCCGTGTAGACGACCTGCGCGCCGCTCCAATCCGGGTTCGTCGTCTCTTCGACCGTGTAGGTCGCGCCCTGCGCGCCCGTCCACGAGAGCGTCAGCGTCCCCGCCGCGTCAGGCTCGTCTGCTTTGAGTTGGGGCGCGGCGACGGCGCGCAGGCCGCACCGATGAAACTCGTGCCGGGGCGGCTCCGCTGTCAGCGGAATCTCCTCCGACTCGACGCAGACGACCGAGCGCCACCACTCGGGGTGCGGCAGCGGTTGCGAAGGCTGCGGCGTCAGACTCTCGGCGGGCGCCGTCTCCCACCCGCGATGAACCGCGTCGGGCGCGACGATGATGGTCGCCTCTTCCAGCCCGAGCGCGGCGTGGATGCCCTTGAGCGGGCGCGTCCGCGCGCTCTGGTAGCGGATGAAGTCCGCGCGGGAGATGAGGTCGCCGGTCTCGACTTCCTTGAGGTCGGGGTCGAGGAAGAGGTCTGTCCCGAACTCGTCGAGGCCGTCGCGTTCGAGCGCCTGCCCGTTGGCCTTCAAAGGCCCCAGCGGGTGGCGCGGGAAGACCGGCATCAACACGGGGAAGTAGACGCGCCCCGCGTCCTCCTCTTCGCTGAAGCCGGCGAGCGGAAAGCGAGGGTTGCCCGCCTCCTGCCAGATACGGCCGTGGCGCGTGATGTCGCCGGGCGTGCCGGGAGCGCCCGCCGCGTAGAAGCTCTCGTCGGTCGGCAGGTCGCCCCAGAAGCGCGGGTGCGTGTCGGCGAAGGCGAGGTCGGAGATGTGGACGGGGTCTGCCTCGCCGCGGCGCACGCGCAGTTGGAAGAGGAGCTTTTCGCAGACCGGCAGCGCCGCGGGCAGCTCGGACTTCGCCGGCCTGTTCTTCAAGACCCACAGCGCCTCGCCCGCGACCTGCACGGTCTCGTCCGCTGTGTCCTCGCCCCTCAGCACGCGCACGTCGTCCACGCGCAGCCACAAGAGCCTGTTGCCAAGCTCGACGCGCGCGAAGGAGCCGAGCGCGGGCGCCTGCGAAGGCGGCATGTCGAGGTTGAGCGTGACAGGCTCGCCCGCGCCCACCGCCTGTCCTTTGCCCCACGCCGAATCGGCCGGGACGGTGGCGTCCGCGTCGCGCTCCCTGCCGTCGAAGGTCAAGACCTGCGCCCTTCCCTTCCTGACGACGGGCGCGCCGCCGGGCTGTCGGAACCACTGCTCGGCGTCGATCTGGACGCGCGCGCGGACGCGGCGGCCGAGCGGCGGCGAGGCGTCCGCCTTCTCGGCCTCGGGCGTCAGCAGCGAGACCGAGTTGACGACGACCAGCGGCGCGAGGCCGTTGTCGAAGGTGAGCCGCATCACGTCGCCCGCGACGACCTCGCCGGGCGCGCGCAGCTCCACGTCGAACTGCGCGGCCGACTCGAACGCCGAGACGATGAGCGGCCGGCTCAAGAGAGCCGCGTCGGCGCGCAGCGGGTCAGACCAACTGCCTTCGGAGCGCGCCTGCGCGAGCGCCGGTGTGAGCTGGCCGTTGGCGCGCAGGCGCGCCAGCCCCGCCACGGGGAAGTAGTTCGCGCGCGCGCCCCCCGCCACGCGCACGACCCAGCAGCGGCGCCCGCCGTTGCGGAAGAAGGCGCGCACCGCCGGGGCGAGGTAGGCGTACACGGTCTCTCCGCGCGCACGATCCCAGACGAGCGGCGCGTCTTCGCCGAAGACGGCGGCGAACTGCGCCGCGTCCTCGACGGCCACGGGCCGGTGCAGCGGGCCCGAGGCCGCGAAGCCGACGAAGACGGCCACGTCCATGCGCGGCAGCACCTCGGCCAGAGGCGGCGTCTGCGCCTCGAAGCGGAAGCCCGGCAGGCGGCGTGTTGTGCGCGCGGCGGTCAAGCCTTACCTACTCCTTCACTCCATCTCAAGCCGCTCGTAGGCGAGCGTCAGCTCTTCCATCGCCACGTCCGTGCCCTTCGCGTTCAGCGGGCCGCTGACGTGCTTGATGATGCGCGCGCGCAAGAGTCGCCACGTCTGCACAACGTCGGTGTGATCCTCGTTCTGCAAAGAGATGGTGACGGTGCGCGTGGCGTTCTGGTCGCCGTTGCGGATGTCGTTGAGCCAGCGGTAGAGGTTCAGCGAGCCGATGACGCCGCGCTTGAGGGTCACGTCCGTGGCCTTGTTCAGCCCCGTGATCTTGCGGACGCTGTTCTCCTTCTCGTTGCCGTTGCGGTACTCGGCGACGGTCACCTCCATGCCGATGTTGCTGCACTCCTGAAAGCCCGCCTCCGGCCCGTCCGTGCCCTCGCCGATGTCCACCAGAAAGTTGAACTGCACGTAAGGGCGTTCACGTAAAACTGCCATGTTCTCCTCCTTCGAGAGTTAAGGGGTTTAGGCCCTGCGGTCGGCCGTCCACTGGCCGATGCGGAAGATGACGAACTCCGCCGGGCGGAGCGGCGCGACGCCGACGAGGCAGATGAGACGGCCGTTGTCGAGGTCGTTCTGCGTCATCGTCGAGCGGTCGCAGCGCACGAAGAAGGCCTTCTCCGGCTTGTCGCCGAGGAGCGCGCCCGTCTGCCACTCGTTGAAGAGGAAGTCGGAGATGGTGTTGCGCACGTTGGCCCAGAGCTGCGTGCCGTTCGGCTCGAAGACCGCCCACTGCGTCCCCTTGTCTATCGAGCGTTCGAGGTAGGCGAAGTAGCGGCGGAGGTTGACGTACTTCCACTCGGGGTCGGAGCTGGCCGTGCGCGCGCCCCACAGCCGGAAGCCGCGCCCCTCGAAGTAGCGGAAGCAGTTGATGCCCTCCGGGTTCAGGACGTCCTGCTGCGACTTGTTGAGCAGCGTCTCGAAGCCGATGGCGAGGTTGACGACCTCGTTGGCGGGCGCCTTGTAGACGGCGCGGTTGACGTCGTTGCGCGCGTAGATGCCGGCGACGAAGCCCGACGGCGGGAGGTTAATCTCCGTCCGCGTGACCGGGTCGAGGACGCGCACCCACGGGTAGTAGAAGGCGGCGTAGGACGAGTCAATCTTGGCGCGCATGGCGCGCACCTCGGCCACCGACTGGCCGTCGCCGCTGTCGATGACGGCGATGCGGTAGCGCATGCGGGTCGCGTGCGAGACGAGCAGGTTGACGATCTGCGTCGCGTCGGCGCGGTACGCCTCGTCGTAGCCGAAGGTCGAGCCGGGCGCGGCGACGATGGAGATGTCCTCCACGTCCTCGAAGGACTTCAGTCCCGTCTTGACGCTCGAAGTGTCTTTGGCCTGCCCCTCGTACTCGCCGGCCGAAGGGCGCTTGCCGTCGTTGCCGCCCTGGAGGATGACGTCCACGGTGCGCGCCTCGTCGCTCGAAGTCGGGTCGCCGAGGTCGTTGACCAGCGTCGCCTTCGCGTCGAGCACGGCCTGGAGCACGTCGATGCCGGACTTAATCTTGTTCCCCGTGCCGATGACGATGGGGAGCGTGCGCGCGAGCGAGAGGCTGGTGGGCGCGGCGGCGAACTTCGCCGTCAGCGAGTCGGGGGCGCCGTCGAGCGTGTGCGCGGGGTCGAGCGCGAGCCCTTCCCAGACGGAGGAGAGGCCGTCGCCGGTCGTCGAGGTGACGGTGACGGTGACGGTGACGAGGCGCACCTGGTCGCTCTTCGTCGGGTCGAGGTCGGCCGTCAGCGCTTCGAGCTTGAGGGCTTTGGTCGTGTCGAGCGTCGCGTCGAGGAAGCGCCACGTCCGGCGGTTCGTGACCGTGTCGTAGAAGTTGTCGGCGACGTAGAGCTTGCCGGGCTCGTTGGGCTTGTCGGCGTCGCTGACCCAGACGACGTCGCGGTGGCGCAGCGCGCCGATGGTGGCCTTGTTGTCCGGCCCGACGCCGAGCACGTTCTGCCCGCGCCGCAGCGTGAAGCGGACGCGGAAGTTTCCGGCCGCGCCGGGGAAGCGCGAGCGGATTTGGAGCGCGTTCGTCCCGTCGCCCGTCGCCGGGACGTTGCGCCGCGCGTGGCCGTCCGGGTAGATGGTGCCCGCGAGCGCCACCTTGCCGAAGTCGTCGGGCGGGTAGGTGCCGCTCACGGGGCGGAACACGCGCGAGACGTAGAGGCGCTTGCCGCCCTCCTCGAAGAAGGCGCGGGCGGCGTGCCAGAGGTAGTTGTGCATCGTCAGGCCGCCGTCGAACTCCAGCCTCCGCTGGTCGCCGTAGATGCGCTCGAACTCGCCGAGGCTGGTAATCACGTCCGGCTCCAAATCCACGGGGCCGAAGCGCGAAGGGCCGATGAAGCCCGTGGTGGTCGTGCTCACGCCCTCGATGGACTTCGAGCGGAACGAGACCTCCTCGACGTAGACGCCGGGAGCAAGGTATTCAGGCATGCGTCCTCCTTCACTATGGCGGTTAGCCCGCCGGGGTAATTAACAGTACCGGGAGCGGCCGGCCGTCGGGCGCCGAGTCAGTCGCCGCCTCGTTCGAGCGGACGACGAGTTGCTGACCGGAGCGCAGCGTCACTTTCGTCAGGGGCGTGGTGCGGGCCGCGTCCGCCCAGAGGGTCGCGCGCGGCTGCGCGAGCGTCGCCTTCAGGTCGGGCACGGGAGGCGCGGGGCTTCGCGGCTTGTAAGAGGCGAAGACGGAGACGGGCCACTCCTGCCTCGTGAACGGCGTCGCGGGCTGCGGCTGGTTCTGCTGGACGAACGAGGCGGGCTCGGGGTACGGGAAGACGAGGGCGACGCGCCCCGCGGCGTCCGCGTACCCGCGCGCGGTCGGCTGACCGTTGACGCGCGCCTCAAGCAGAGCCCACGCGGCCGGGGCGCCGGCCGCCGCGTCCCAGAGCGCCGCGCGCAGCACCGCCAACCCGCCCGTCACGGGCCGCGTCGGCGCGGAATAGAGCGGGAGCGCCTGCGCCGGGTTCGATTCGAGCACGACGCCGCCGAAGACGGCCTTGCCGGGCGAAGCGACGGACGAGGCCGTCCCCGCGTTCAGCTCGACCGTCAGCGACTTGACGGAGAACTGTCGCGGCACGACCCGCCGCACGGCCCAGGCCGCGCCGTCGCTGCTGGTCTCAAAAATCATCTGGTCGCCGGCGCGGTCGTGCCTCAGGCGCCAGAAGCGCTGCTGCGCGGCGTCGGCCGGGATGCTGGTCGAAGTCTCCGCCCCGGCGACCTTCGTCTGGAAATTGAGCTTCGCCGACTCGAACAGGAAACGGAACCAGTTGTTCGCGTCGAGCGCGAGCGTGAAGACGGTCTGCGCCTTGTTCGTCGTCGTCTGCACCACCACGGCGGTCGCGCGCGCGTCCGTCAGGTTCCAGTTCGAGACCGAGACGTAGCCGTTGTATGCCTTGACGCCCGCGCTGCTGCGCGGGGTTATCTCAAGCCTCCCTCCCGCCTCGGCGACCGTAACCTTATCGTCGAAGGCCGAGGCGGGCGGCGTGAGCGTGCCCAGTTTCCAGCGCGCGTCGCGCACGCCGTCGTCGAAGGTGTCCGAGAAGACCGAGGCCGGCTCGGGCGACCCCTGCGCGGAAGCCTCGCCCAAAGGCCACGTCCACGTGTGGAGGCCGCGCACGGGCAGCGCGGTCTGAAAACTGTAAGGGAGGAAACGCCCCTCGGTGTCGTAGACCTCGACGGTGAAAGCTCTTTTCGGCGGCGGCGCGTCCCAGAAGGCGTTATCGCCCGACCCGAACTCGACGTCTCGCAGACCGGCGGCGTGGCGCACGGCGTAGACGCCCGAACGGTTGACGAAGCCGACCGAACGGCGCGCGGGGTCGTCCGTCGGATAGACGGTGACGCTCAGGCCGCCGCCGACCAGCTCCCCGGTGGCCGCGTCACGAAAGCGCAGGCCGAGCGGCGCGAGCAGCGTCTGGCGTTCGAGGAGTTGGAACGGGGCGTTCATTGCGCCGCGTCCTTTCCGTAGGAGAACTCGCGCGTCTGCACCGGCTCGCCCACCTCGACGGGGACGCTCGACTCGATGAGCACCATCCGCGCGACGTAGGTCACGGAGAGCGGCTGGAGCGACTTGATGGGCTCAAGGATGTCGGTCATGTCACCTATGGAGGGCGATTCGCAGAGCAGCTCGACCGCCTCGGAGGGGCGGAAGGTGTCGTGCTCCGGCCCGTAGTGGTTGAGCAGCCCGGCCGGCAGGACGGGGACGTTCTGCAACTCGCGCATCGCCCAGCCGAGAATCCGCAACTGCCGGACGGCCGTCTTCGCCCACGGCGAGAGCAGGAAGTAGAGGTCGAGCGGCAGCGGCGCGCGGTAGCGGCGCCCGTCCGGCCCGACGCTCGGCGGCAGGTTCCGCCGCGTGCTGTTGACCGCCACGCGGTAGGCGTAGAGCGAAATCCCTTCGGGAATCGGCGCCCCCGCCTGAAAGTCCGCGGCCTGAAGGAGGTCTACGCGGAGGTCGGCGAACTCCGTCCCGGCGCTGGCATCCTTCAGCAGGCCGACGACGGCCAGCCCGGTCGCTGCGATTGCAGGGTACGTCGCCAAAAAACGCTCCTCCCGCCGGTTGCGCTCCTACAGCCCCACCAGGTTCCGCCTCGCCGACAGCAGCAGGCGCCGGAGCCGGTGGGCAAAACGTCTGGACGTGCTGAGCCTCACGCCGTACGCTTCGAGGTAGGACGTGATGAAGGCGGTGGCCGCGTCCAGGTCCTTCAGGTAGGCCCGCTCCCCGCCCGGCACGTGCGTGATGTGCCCGTGCCACGTGACCGAGTCGGCCTTGCCCTCGGGAACTTGCTCAAGCCACAGCTTGATGATGAACGAATGCACGCTCGGCTCAGACAATGGAGTGTCGCCCGCGCAAAGAGGTGAATCCGCGGGGGTGCGAGCGCGGCAGGCGCCCGCACGGGTTCCGCGCCGACCTTCGGCCGACCACCGTGAGCGGCGACGTATAGCAGACGCCGCGGCAGCCGGGCGTCTGCCGAGCGTCTGCCGAGCGTCTCCGGGCGCCGGCGGCGCAGGGGTGCGGGCTAGTTGACTGAGTCGTTGATGGTGAGTTCGACGGCCTTGATGTCCCTCTGGACGGAGTGCTGAATCTCTGCGAGCACCGACTGAATCAGCTTGAGGCGGCGGAGGACGTCGTTGAGCGAGACGGCGCCGTCCGCCTCGGGCGGCGCGAGCGTGAGGGCCAAATCCGGCTCGCCGTCGGCGGCGCGGATTTTCTGGTAGAGCGCGGTCGTCTGCTTGTCGGGCCGGACGCCCAGCTCCTCGTCGAGGGCCGACGCGCACCGCTCGAACTGCCTGAGCGCCGCCGTGCGGTTCCCCGAAAGATATTGCAGGCTCATCAAGCGGCGGTGCGTGCGCTCGTGCGCGCGGTCGTAGCGCAGGATGATGGAGCCGTAGAGCAGCCCCAGCTCGAATTTCTGGTGCGCCTCGTAATAACACATCAACTTGTCGAGCATGGCGAGGTACATGTTTTGCAGCCGCTCGCGCTCGTACAGGCACCAGTCCTGATACCAGCCTTCCAGCAAATCCCCGCGGTAAAGCTGCACGGCCTCCTGTAGCGACTCGACGCTGTCGGCCGCCAGACCGGCGCCGGGGCTGTCGTGCGTCCGCATGAACGCCTGCTCGAACACGGCCACGTCGAGCCAGAGGGCGCTGACCGTGTTGAGCTGCACCCAGTTATGCTCGACCGACAGCACCGCGCCGTCGCCCCCGCGGCGCTGCTGCGCTTCGAGCGCCGCCTGTAGGTGCCAGAGCGCCTGGCGGAGGTATTTCTTCGACTTCTCCGTGGGCACTTCGCCCCACAGCAGCCCGGCCAGAATCTCCCTTGAGTGCGGGCGGTCGCGGTTAATCAACAGGTAAGTGAGGAGTTCCTGCTCCTTGAGGGCGTCGAATCCCTGCACCGGCTGTTCGTCGTGGCTGACAAGGAATTTTCCGAAGAGGTGAATCTTCATACCCGACATCGTCGTCCCTTAAGCGAGGGGAATTGATGATAAGAAAAGCCGGAGCCGACGCGACGCCGTAGGAAGCCCACGGCGTCGCGCACCCGCCCGACGTTGTGCCGTCGGGACTGTGGCTATGAGTTGGAGTCGGGCGCTGGTCTGACGAGGTTTAAGCGCCGCGATGCCGACGAAGGGTTAGTCGGGAGTCTGTCGAGAGTGTGAACGAGTAAGCAGAAAAGTTGTAAGACCTTGAAGGGTGTATGAGGGCGTTCGGACGTCTTTGCCGCGCATCTGAAGTAGCCTCCACATGACAGGACAACATGAGAAATGAAAAGTTTGAGAGGGAATGGGGCCCGCGTACTGCGTTGGTGCTTGAAGGCAGATTGCTTATCACGGAATCTTGAACGGCGGCATTTATACCCTTGACCGCTTTTCTTGTCAACAAAGTCTTTCGACCGAAAGCAAATAACCGCCCCTGCAACTATTTTTCCGCACGCCGGGGCGTCCACTACCAGTAAACCTGCCACTGCCCGCCGCAGCGCAGCGCGTGACCCTGAAGCGTGATTCTCTCGTCGCCGGGCCTGACCTCCGGCACCGGCGCGATCTGGTGGAGGAAGTGGCCGGAGTGCATCACGAGCCGACCCAAGGAGTATTCGTATTGAAACTGCGGCCGCGCGCTGCGCATCGTGTCCACGTCAACGGGGACGGCCTGCTCGCTCAGGCTCATGATTTCACGGTAGCTCACGTCCCACACGTTAATCCCGCCGCCCCGCTCGGGGAGCCTGATGGGCAGGGTGAAAGAGACGGGCTTGTCGTACTCGACCGCGCCGGGCGAGGGCCAGTTCAAACTCTGGTACTGCAAGTCGAAGTGGACGGACGCGCTCGCGCGGGTCGGGATGGCGTCGGTCAGCCAGATGTGAAATCCGGGGATGGCGAACTCCTCCATGTAGCTCACGGGCTCGCCCAACTGGCGCTCCAGCGTGCCCCGGACGTTCTCCAGCAGCCCGCCGAAATACTCCTTCAGCACGGGGTTGTAGCGCCGCGCCTTATCATAGTATTCGACGTGCGCGCCCGCCGGGTTGCAGAACTCGATGTAGCTGGCGACGCCGAGCGTGTAGAAGTCCGAGGGCGGGTTGACCTGCGACCAGAAACTCTTCAGGAGGTGGACAGTCGCGCCGACTTCGGCACACTGGCTCGGCGTGAGAGTGTCAACGGACGTGAATACGGACAGCATCCGGAATGTCCTCGAACGTCGAAACACACGGGCCGACACGGATGTCGTGCGGGCGCGTGTGCTCCTGATTTCTGCCCCGTGCGGCCGGGCATGTTTAGCGACACAGGTTCATACCACCTACCCCGCTTTCGTGTAAACATTCATGTTGAAAGCGCGGCCAAAAATTTTGAGAGGGCGCAGAGGCATTCAAAGCCTCTGCGCCCTCTCCGCGGTCTAACCTGACCGGCTCGTAAGGTCGGCGCCTACCGGGCCTTGTTCGTGATGTTGCCGCCGCCGAGCGTGACGAGCGCGCCGCGCGAGCTCGCCTGATGCCAGACCTGGCCAGCGCCGTCGCGCACGACGAAAGCGTAAGCGTCCGCCTGTCGCGGGTCGAGGAGGTCGCCGTCCGCGGTGTAAGCCTCGAACGAGTAGTTGCCGAAGGAGACGATTGTCTGCCCCGTCGCCGGGTCAACCTTCTGCACGTTGCACCGGCCCTTGATGTCCGAGCGCGTGTAGACCGCGGGGCTCGTGCCCGGCTCGGCCGCGAATTGCAGGAGGCCGTCCTGCCAGCCGGTGCTCTTGACCACGTAGTTGAAGCCGTCCGCGCCGCGGAAGACGAGCGTGAAGTTGCCCTTGACCTGCCCGTCCTTCCTGCCGGCGCTGACGTTGAAGCCGAAGCTGGTTTTGCCGTTGGCACTCGAAGCGTCGGCCACCCACCCGCCGCCGCCGCTGCGAAGCTCGTCGGACGGCACGGCCAAGTTGAGCACGCCCAAGCTCGCGGGGGCCGTCACCCAGAACTGGTTCGCCGCCTCGACGCGGACGTTAACCGTGTAGGTGTCGGCCGGCACGCCCTGAGCCGTCGCCGCGGCGTCGCCCGCGGCGTCAACCGCCACGCCGCTGACGACGAGATCGGGCGTCGCCGTGGTGTTGTTCGACTTGAACAGCTCGAACGCGACCGTCGCCTTCGACAGGTCGCCCGCGAAGGCGGCGCCGTCGGCCTCCGGCGTCAGGCGGGCGCCGAGTCGCACCGTGGCCGTGTTGACGTTGGGGCCCGCGGTCATGAGCGCGGCGTCGCCCGTGTAGGAGGCCGCGGCGTTCTCGCGCGTCACCGTGAGCGCGGCCGGCGCGGACGAGCCGCCGAGGTAGAACGGATTCGTGCTAGTGAACTGCGCCGTCACGCCGTAAATCCCTGCGGGCATGTTCGCGGGGACTTGTATCGAGGCGGCCCCGTTCGTGAGGGCCGCCTGCCCGACCGGGGTGCCACCCAGGAAGAACTCGACGGTGCCCGCGAGCGGCTGGCCGGGGAACGCGGGCGCGTTGACGTTGGCTTGCAGCGTCGCCGCGTCGCTGTACTGCGCCGAGGCCGGCGCGACGACGACCGCCGCCGCAGACTTGACCGTCACCGTGAACGAGCAGGTGCTCGTGTTGCCGGCGGCGTCTCTGGCCGTCACGTTGACGGTTGTCGTGCCCACGTTGAAGGCCGAGCCGGAAGCGGGGCTGCCCGTCACGGTCACGCCGGAGACGGTGTCGCTCGCCGTAGGATTGAAGTTGACTGCGGCCGTGGAAGCCCCCGGCGCAGCGGCGACGACGATGTCGGCCGGGCAGGAGAGCGTCGGCGCGGTCGTGTCGCGGACGACCACGTTGAAGTTGGACTTGGCGGTGTTGCCCGCGCGGTCGGTGGCCGTCACGGTCACGGCCGTCGAGCCGACGGGGAAGGTGGAGCCGGGCGCGTGGCTGTAGCTCACCGAAACCGCGCCGTCCACGAGGTCGCTCGCCGTGGCGGCGAAGGTCGCGGCCGCGCCCGCGGGGCTCGTCGCCTCCACCGCCACGTCCGCGACGGGGGCGATGGCCGGGGCCGTCGTGTCGCGCACCGTCACGTTGAAGGTCTTGCTCGCGGAGTTGCCCGCGGCGTCCGTCGCGGTGGCCGTGACCTGTGTCGTGCCGAGCGCGAAGGTGCTGCCCGAAGGCACGCTGAAGGTGACAATCACCTGACCGCTGACGGCGTCCGTGGCCGTCGCCGCGAAGGCGGCCGGGGCGCCGCCGGGGCCGGTGGCCTCGACGGTCAGGTCGGCCGGCGCTTCGAGGGCGGGCGCGGCCGTGTCGCGCACGATGACTTTGAACGTGCCGGCCGAGGTGTTGCCCGACTGGTCGCTCGCCGTCGCGTTGACGACGCTCGTGCCGAGCGGGAAGACGCTGCCCGACTGCGGGCTGAAGGTGACCTGCGCGGGGCCGCCGACGGCGTCCTCGGCCGTGGCCGAGAAGGTGGCGACGGCACCGGCCGCCGAGGTCGCTTCGACCACCACGTCGGGCGGGAGCGAGAGGGCCGGGCCTTTCGTGTCGCGCACCGTGACGCGGAAGGTCGCGGACGAGGTGTTGCCAGCGGAGTCGGTCGCGGTGGCCGTGACCTCGGTCGTCCCCGGGGCGAAGTTGCTGCCCGAGGGGATGCTGAAGCTGACGGGCACGAGGCCGTCGAGCTGGTCTTCGGCCGTGGCCGTGTAGGTGGCGACGGCGCCCGTGGGGCCGGCCGCCTCGACCGTGATGTCCGCGGGCGCGTGCAGCACGGGCGCGACGTTGTCGAGCACGGTGAACTTCAAGGCGCCCGCTTCGAGCGTGAACCTGCCTTTGAGTTCCGCGGGCAGACCCGAGTAGGTGAAGTCGGACGCGGCGAAGTTGGTCGTGCCGAAGGTGACGAGCATGTAGGTCGTGCCCGGCGCGAGGTTCGCCAGAGGGTTGAAGGCGAACTCGAACGAGCCCGCCACGCCCTTCGTCAGCGCGCCCGAGAGCGCGAGCCGGTCGGAGCCGGCCGCCGCGAGGTCGAAGTCCATCTCCGCGCCGCCGCCCCAGTTGAGCGAGCTTGCGCCGAGCGCCGCGACGGGAGTCGCGCCTTCGGGCGAGACGACGGCGCCCGAGTTCAAAGTGACGGCGCGGCTCACCGCGCCCGAGCCCGAGAGCGTCGCGCCGGTGTTGACGGTGAACGCGCCGCCGGCGGCGACGCTGCCGTTGACGCGGAGCGTGCCGGCGTTGACCGTGGTCGCGCCGGTGTAGGTGTTGGCGCCCGCGAGCGTGAGCACGCCGGCGCCGGTCTTCGTGAAGCCGCCCGTGCCCGAGAGCACGCCCGAGAGCGTGATGCCCTGCGGCAGGTTCGCGGCGTCGGCCGCCTTGATGATGACGTTGTTGGTCAGCGCCAGCGGGTGCGACGTGCCCCAGTCTTCCGCCGCGCCCAGCGTGCCGCCGCTCAGGTTGATGACGGTGACGAGGCCGCTCGTGCCCTTCTTGACGATGCCGCCGCCGCCCATGTAGAGCGAGCCGCCGCTCAGGGCGAGCGTCGCGGAGCCGGCGTTGACGGTCGAGTCGAAGCCGAGCGTGAACTTCTCCACCGTGCTCGTGCCGCCCGAGAAGGTGGCGAAGGAGACGTTGTTGGCGTTCGTGCCGTTGGTCTTCGAGAGCACGATGCCGTTGACGGTGTCGGCGGCGTTGAAGACGCCGCTCGTCACGCGCAGCGCGCCGCCGCGCCCGGCCGTCGCCTGGTTGCCGACGGTGATGGTGCCGCCCACGGTGAGCGTGCCGCCCTCGACGGAGAGCGAGCTGCTCGAATTGTTGGTGCCGATTCCGACGGCGCCGCTGACGTTGGTGGTGCCGCCGGCGAGGATGAAGCCGGTGGCGTAGGCGGGCGTCGTCGTGTAGCTGCCGCGCATGAGCGTGACGGTCGTCGTGTTGACCGTGCCGCCGTTGACCCGGATGTTCGCGTTGTCGTTGTTGCTGTTGCGCAGGCCGCCGTTGAAGTTGGCCGTGCCGGAGTCTATGACGAGCGTCGCGGGCGTGGCGCCGGCATTGACGGTGACGAGGCCGCTGGCCGTCAGCGTGCCGCCCGCGAGGTTGAACTGCGTGCCCGCGGCGGCGAAGTCCATCGTCGTCGTCGTGAGCTGTCCGCCGGTGCCGAGGCGGAGCGTGCCGCCGGTGACGCCGGTCGGGCCACCGTAGGCATTGTTCCCCGTCAGGACGAGCGTGCCTGCGCCGGCCTTCGTCAGACCGGCGGCGCTGTTAATTGGCGTGGCGATGGTCGCGGTCGCGCCGGCGCCGAGCGCGTTGACGGTGACGGCCGGCGTGCCCGTGGCGACCGAGAGCGTGAGGCCGTTCGACGGGTCGCCGTTGCCGTCGATGACCCAGCTTCCGGCCGAGGAGGTGTTGGTGTCGCCGAAGACGAGATTGCCGAGCGCGCGCGGCGAGTCGAGCCGGACGAGGTTGGTGCCCGAGACGTTGAGCGCGCTGAAGTCGGCGTTGTTGCCAGCGCCGTTGGCGACGGCGCCGCTCAACCAGTTGGCGCTGCCGCTCCAGAGGCCGCCGCTGACGAGCTGCGACCACGCGCCGCTGACGTTGTTGCTGACGGTGTAAGTCTGCCCGCCGGTGTAGCCGCCCGAGGCCGTGTTGCCCGCCACGTCAGAGATGCCGGTGCCGCTCGCCTTCAGGTCGAGGCGCAGCGTTCCCGTGCCCGAGAGCGGGCCGACCGTCACGTCGTAGGTCGTGCCCGAGACGGCCGAAACGCTCGTGACCGTGCCGGTCGTCGAGCCGGTGGTCGTCGGCTGGAAGTCGGCGGCGTCGACGCCGCTGACCGGCTCGCTGAAGGTGACGCGGAAGACGACCGTGCCGCCGTTGATGGTCGCGCCGGCCGGGTTCTGGCGGTTGCTTGAGACGACCGTGGGCGGCGTGTCCTCGATTGTCACGACGAAGTCGGGCGAGCTGAGGCTGTCGCGGTTTGAGTTGTCGGTGGCCTTCGCGTTGAAGACGTAGGTGCCGGGCGCGAGCACCGTGTTCGTGTAGTCGAAACTCCATTTGCCCGAGCCGTCGGCGACGGCCGCGCCGATGACGCCGGCGTCGCCGCGCGAGAGCGTGACGGTGTGCCCGGCCGCGGAGGTGCCGTTGACGACGAGCGTCGTGTCGCTCGTCACGCGGTCGTTCGTGAGGACGCCGGTGTCCGAGACGATGCTGGTGATGGCGGGCGTCGTGATGGCGGTGTCAACCGTGTACTCGGACGAAGACGGGCTGACGTTGCCCGCGGCGTCGGCCGCCGTCGCGGTGAACGTGTGAACGCCCTGCGGCAGCGTGCCGGCGTAGGTCAGCGACCAGGCGCCGCTCGGGTCGGCGGTGGCGGTGCCGACGGCGCCCGCGCCCTTGCGCGTGACGGCGACGGCGGCGCCCGTCTCGGCCGTCCCCTTGAAGACGAGCGAGCCGCCGCCGACGCTGTTGACGGAGGGCGCGGCCGGGGCGGTCGTGTCGACGGTGACTTCGAAGGGCTCCGACTCGGGGGTCTGCCCGCCCTCCTCGTCGGTCGCAACGGCCGTGAAGGTGTGCGCGCCTTCGGAGAGGGTGACGGCGGTGTAGTCGAAGCTCCAGTTGCCCGAGGCGTCGGCGGTGGCCGTGCCTATCTCGCCCACGCCTTCGAGCGCGAGCGTGACCGTGTTGTTGGCGCCGGCCGTGCCGCCGAGGACGAGGGCGGCGTCGCCCGTAATCTTATCGGTCGAGGAGGCGCCCGTGTCGTCGGTGACGGAGGTGACGGCGGCAATCTTGGCGCCCAGCGAGGTGACGATGTTGGCCTTCGGCACGGCGCCCATGCCCTCGCCGAGGAAGAAGGAAGGGTGCGGCGGCTGGTTGTAGGCCGTGTTCTGCCACGCGATGGCGACCCGGTACTGGTGGTCGTGCATCAGCGTGTAGATGCGGTTCGAGGCCGGGATGGTCGTCGTGTAGATGCGCAGGGCCGTGTTGTCCGCGGTGCGCCAGATGACCTCCTCGCGCCAGTCGCCGAGGACGTCGCCGGAGAGGGCGGGCGTGGACTTCGTCGAGTTGTTCGACGAGAGGCCCGCGGGCGACAACAGCGCCGTGCGCGTGTTCGTCAGCCAGTTCCACTTCGAGACGGTCGTGCCGTCTTCCAGCTCGCGCAGGAGGTCCGCGTCCCACCAGACGGCGAAGTTCGTCGGCGACGGCTTCGTGCCGGAAATCTGTGTCCCGTTGGCCGCCATCAGCCCGCCGCGCGAGCCGTACATTTCGTAGCCCCTGTAGCGTGGGTCGAGGTCGATGGCGAGGCCGCGCCCCACGTCGGCCCCCTCGCCGGAGAGGCCCCAGATGAGGGCGCCCGTCTTCGCGTCGCGGAACTCAAGGCCGTTGGCGCCGTAGCTCGCCGGCTCCTCGTGAACCATCCAGACTTCCTGGCCGGGGCGGTCGGGGTCCATGTCGGACATGTGCAGCGCGTCGCCGTGGCCGAGGCCGGTCGAATAGAGGCCCGTGCCGTTGTCGTCAATCGCCGCCGCGCCGTAGGTGATTTCGTCCTTGCCGTCGCCGTCCACGTCGCCGATGCTCAGGGAGTGCGAGCCCTGACCGCGGTAGGCGGAGTTCGGGTTGGACGTGCCCGTGTGGCCGCTGTCGAAGTTCCAGCGGTTGGTGAGCTGGCCGTCGCGCCAGTCCCAGGTGGCGACGTAGGCGCGCGTGTAGTAGCCGCGCGCCATGACGAGGCTCGGGCGCTTGCCGTCGAGGTAGGCGACGCCCGCGAGGAAGCGGTCCACGCGGTTGCCGTACGAGTCGCCCCACGAGGCGACCGTGCCACGCCCCGGGTTGTAGTTCACGGTCGCCATCGCGGCGCCGGTCTGGCCGTTGAAGACGGTCAGGAACTCGGGCCCGGAGAGGATGTAGCCCGACGAGTTTCGGAAGTCGGCGTTCGCGTTGCCGATGACGGTGCCGGCGCCGTCCACGGTGGCGTCGGCGGTCTTGCACGCGACCTCGGCGCGGCCGTCGCCGTCGAGGTCGTAGACCATGAACTGCGTGTAGTGCGCGCCGGCGCGGATGTTGCGCCCGAGGTCGATGCGCCACAGGCGCGTGCCGTCGAGCTTGTAGGCGTCGAGGTAGACGTTGCCCGTGTAGCCGCTCTGCGAGTTGTCCTTCGAGTTCGTCGGGTCCCACTTGACGACGATTTCGTACTCGCCGTCGCCGTCGAGGTCGCCGACCGACGAGTCGTTGGCGGTGTAGGTGTAGGCGACGCCGTCGGGCGTCGTGCCGCCGGCCGGAATCTGGAGCGGGACGTTGAGGTACTGCTGCGCGGGCGCGTTCGCCGGGAGCGTGAACGCGGCGCTCGGCGCGCGCTCGACGCCGTTGACGACCGGGCGCACGAAGTAGGAGTTCGACTGCGTGAGGTCGGCGGTCGTGTCCACGAAGTTCGTGCTGTCGCCGACGGGCGCGGCGTTGAGCTGGATGGCCGGGCCGCCGCCGGTCGAGCGGTAGAGGTTGAAGGCGACCGCCGAGGGGTCCGTGCCGAACATGCGCCAGCCGACGTAAACGTCCGTCGTGTTCTGGCGGATGGCGACCACGCCGCGGCCCAGATTCTCCATCAGGTATTGCGCCCTCGCCGTCGTCGAGAGGATGAGGAGCGCCGCCGCCAGAACCAGACCCGTCCTGAGATTCTTCTTGAGCATTCGTTTCGTCTCTGCCGCTTTGAAAGTAAGACCGCCCGGGGTTGTGAGTCGAAGCCCGGCCGGGGGTGGTCGGGCTTTATGTCGATTGTGATGTCCGGCCGAGATTAGATGCGTTTCGGCGGCGCGGCAAGGAGAAGTTTCGGCGGTGCGGCGAATTCCACGATGCGGAACGCGGGGCAAAATTCTCCCGAAAAACCGCAGCCTGTGTATAATTTGTCGGCCCTGCCAACATTCCGGGATGCGGAACGGAATTTCTAACCGATGGACAAAGAGCCCGCCGTCGCCGAGGCCGTGGTTCGCGCCTGCGCCCTCCTGAAAGCCTTCCGGCACGAAGGCGAACTCCTCGCCCTGCGCGACCTCGTGGGGCGGACGGGCCTGAGCAAGACGACGGCCTTCAGGCTGGCGCAGAGCCTCGTCCGCGGCGGGCTGCTCGAGCGCGTTAACAAGAACGCCTACCGCAGCCTCGTCAGGCCGCTCGGCGGCCACGGCTTCCGCCTCGGCTTCGCCGCGCAGGCCGCCGACTCGGAGTTCTCGCGCGAGGTGAGCGCGAGCGTGCAGCGGGCGGCCGACCGCGAGCAGACGCCGCTCGTCGCCGTGGATAACCGCTACAGCCCGACGCGTGCGCTGCGCAACGCCGACCTGCTCGTCCGCGAGCGCGTAGACCTCGTGCTTGAGTTTCAAGCCTTCGAGCAGGTGGCGTCCGTCATCTCGTCGAAGTTCATCGAGGCGAACATCCCCGTCATCGCCATAGACATCCCGCACCCGGGCGCCACCTACTTCGGCGCGAACAACTACCAGGCGGGGCTCATCGGCGGACGCGCGCTCGGCCGCTGGGCAAAGGCGAACTGGGACGGGCGGGTGGAGGAGGTCTTGCAGGTCGAGCTGCCTCTGGCGGGGCCGCTCCCGCAGTTGCGGATAACGGGGATGCTGGCGGGGCTGGCTGAGGTGCTGCCCGGTGTTAAGCAGGCGGCCACGACACGCCTGGACGGTAAGGGCGTGTTCGATAACAGCCTCGAAGTCGCGCGGCGCTACCTGCGCCGCGCGCGCCCGAAGCGGACGCTGGTCGTGGCCGTCAACGACCCGAGCGCGCTCGGGGTGCTGCGCGCCTTCGAGGAGGCGGGGCGCGGCGACCTCTGCGCCGTGATGGGTCAGAACGCCGTGAAGTCGGCGCTGGAAGAGTTGCGCCGGCCGGGGACGCGCCTCGTCGGCTCGGTGGCCTACTTCCCCGAGCGATACGGCGACGAACTCATCCCGCTCGCCCTCGACATCCTACAGAAGAAGCACGTCCCCTCGGCCGTCTTCGTCAAGCACCAGCTCGTCACGCCGAAGAACGTCGGCCTCATCTACCCGGTCGAGACGAACTAGGTCACGCTCAGGGAACGAGCAGGCGCGTCACGAACCAGTAGGCGCCCGCGAGCGCGATGGCGGCCGAGATGACGGCCCGGCCGTGCCGCTCGAAGGCGGGCAGGTCGCGCAGCTTCCAGAGCAGCGGCAGCAGTACGGCCGCGACCCCCGCCTGCCCCAACTCCACGCCGAGGTTGAAAGAGAAGAGCGGGACGAGCAGCGCCGCGCCCGACGAGCCGAGCCCCGCCTCCTTCAACGCCCCCGCGAAGCCGAAGCCGTGGACGAGGCCGAGCGCGAAGGTCAAAGCCCAGCGCCAACCGGGCTCGCCGCGCCGGACGATGTTCTCGACGCCGACGAAGACGATGGAGGCCGCAATCAGCGGCTCGACGACGCGGCCCGGCAGGGAGACCACGTCGAGCGCGGCCAGCGCCAGGGTGAGCGAGTGCGCGAGCGTAAAGCAGGTGATTATCTTCGCCGCCGTCGAGAAACGGCGGCACGCCACGAGCAGCCCGAAGAGGAAAAGGAGGTGGTCGTAGCCCGTCAGGATGTGCTCGACGCCGAGCTTGAGGAAGCCCCAGAAGGAGGATGAACGCCCGGCCGCGGCGGAGGAAGGCGAGCCCCCGTCGGCCGTCTCCAGGGAGCTTGCCGCGGCCGTCAGCACTTCGGTTCGTAAGACCTTGTCGGCCGCGTCCTTCAGCGTCAACGCGGTCCGGTGGTCGGCGGAGAGCCTTCGGAGAAAAGCCGCGTCGAAGCGGAGCGGCCGGCCCGCGGGTCGCTCGTAGACCAGAAGGAAGCCGACGCCGTCCTCCTCGCGCAGCTCCACTTCCGCCGAACTCGGCGCGAGTTCGCCGCCGCCGGCCGATACTTTGTAGAGGCTCGGCGCCAGTTCTTTCAACCTCGGCAGCTCGGCGCCGACGTCGGGCGCGGAGTCAGGCGAGCCCCCCAGAAGCTTCCAGGCGGTCTCGGCCGATAACTCGACCTCAAGCTCGACGCGGTCGGCGTGCAGGCGTGCCACGGCCCAACTCGTCATCGGGTTGTGCGCGAACACACGTCCAGCGCACGCGGCGAGGAGCAGCAATAACAGGAAAGTCTTTCCGCGGTTCGTCAAGCTAAAAGGGACGTTCCCCACTCTGACCTCTGTGAGCGATTTTACTCGTACCTGAGCGCCACGAGCGGGTCCACCTTAGTCGCGCGACGGGCCGGAATCAAACAGGCCACCAGCGCCACGGCGGCCAGGATTATCGAGTAGAGCGCGAAGGTCACGGGGTCGGTCGTGCTGACGCCGAAGAGGAGCCCCTCCATCAACCGCGTGAGCGCGAGGGACGCGGCGATGCCGATGAACATGCCGATTATCGTCAAAATCATCCCCTGCCCGGCGACGAGTCTCAAAACGCTGCGGGCCTGCGCGCCAAGCGCCATGCGGATGCCAATCTCGCGCGTGCTCTGCGCCACCGTGTAAGACATCACGCCGTAGATGCCCACCGCCGCAAGGAGTAGCCCCAACACGGCGAACGAGCCGAGGAGCAGCATGTTGAAGCGTTGCGAGGCGATGGAGCGCGCGGCGACCTCCTCCATCGTGGAGATGCGCGAGAGCGGCAGCGCCGCGTCCAATTCCGCGAGCTGCTGCTTGACGGCCGGGCTCAGGCTCGTCGGCTCGACCGTCGTCCGCACGACGAAGTTGGTTGACGTGAAAGTGCGGACGGACGCCAAAAGCTTATCCGACACCTGCTGGACGGGCACGAAAACCATCGGCGGGGCGGGGCGGTCGAGCCCCTGCTGTTTGACGTCGCCGACCACGCCCACCACCTGCCTGACGGGTTCCTCCACGCCCCGCCCGACGGAAAACTGCTGCGCCGTCACGTCCTGCCCGGCGTAGAACCGGCGCACGAACGCCTCGTTGACCAGGACGACGGGCGGCGCGGCTCGGTCGTCGGCGCCGGTAAAGGAACGCCCCTGCCGCACGCCGATTCTCATGGCGCGGAAGTAGTCCGGCGAGACGATTCTGACTTGCACGCTCACCGCGTCGTCAGGCTTACCGGGGAAGAAGACGGGCATGTTGAACTGCCAGTCGAGCGGCAGTTTGTTGGTGATTGCCGCCGCCTCGACGCCGGGCAGGCGGCCGATGCGCTCCAGCGCGTCGCGGTAAAAGGCCGTGGCCTCGGCCGCCGTGTCGTAACGCTCGCCGTTCAAGTCAACCTGAAAGGTCAGGACGTTGCGCGGGTCGAACCCCGGCGTGACGCCCAGCAAATTGGCGAACGTGCGAATCAGCAACCCCGCCCCGACCAGCAGCACGAGCGAGAGCGCCACCTCGGCCACGACCAGCGCGCCGCGCAAGCGCCCTCGCGCCGACGCGCCCTTACCGGGACTCTCTTTCAGCGAAGCGTTGACGTCCACCTTGCGCGCCTGCCACGCCGGGGCCGTCCCGAACAGTATTCCGGTCGTGACCGCCGCGCCGAGGGTGAAGGCCATCACGCGCCAGTCCACGTAGACCTCGGCAA
Organism: Pyrinomonadaceae bacterium; assembly: GCA_036387455.1. Lineage (GTDB taxonomy): Bacteria > Acidobacteriota > Blastocatellia > Pyrinomonadales > Pyrinomonadaceae > QHXN01. The sequence continues at coordinate 21,592 of DASVTS010000149.1, forward strand.
TCCGGGGCAGAAGGCCACCGGGGATTAAGGCCGTCAGCAGATGCGTGAGCCACGCCGCCAGCAGCAGCCCGGCCGCGCCCCCCGCGAGCGCCAGCAACAAACCTTCCGTGAGCAGTTGACGCACGATTCGCCCGCCGGCCGCGCCCAGTGCCATCCTCAACGCCATCTCCCGCCGCCGCGCCGCCGCGCGCGCGAGTTGCAGGTTGGCGACGTTCGCGCACGCTATCAGCAGCAGGAACGTGACCGCGCCCAGGACTATCCAGAGATACTTCGCCACCCCCTCCGTGAACACGTCCTGATACGGCTTAACACCGACGCTCTCATTCTCGGCCATCTGGTCGGGAAAGGCGGCGCGGTACCGCTCGGCTATCTCCTTCAACTCGGCCCGTGCCTGCTCAAGGCTGACGCCCGGCTTCAGGCGGCCGACCACCTCCGCGTTCGGGTCCACGTTGGCCCCCGGCCGCGCACGCATCGGCACGAACAAATCGGCGCCCGAGGAGAACCTGAACTGCGGCGGCATGACGCCGACGACCGTCGCCGGCCGCCCGTTGAGCGTCACGGCCCTGCCTATTAGACTTTCGTCCCCGCCGAACCTCCGCCGCCACAACCCGTCGCTCAGAATCACGACGCGCTCGCCGCCCGGCATGTCGTCCTCGCGTGTGAACGCGCGACCCAGCGCCGGGTAGACGCCCAGCGCCCGGAAGAAGTCTTCCGACACGCGCACGCCGCGCACGTACTCCGCCTCGCTCCCGCCGGCCAGGTTGCCCCCCGCCCCGCCGAAGCCCGAGTAGCACGCAAGGGCCTCGAACGAACGGCTCTGCTCGCGCCAGAAGATAAACTTCGGCTCGCCCGACCCGGCGAGGCCGCTCCGGTACTGCTGACCGACGTAGACGAGCCGGCCCGCGTCGGGGTACGGCAGCGGGCGCAACAGCACCGCGTTCATGACGCTAAAGATGGCGGTCGTGGCTCCGATGCCCAGCGCCAGCGTCAACACCGCGACCAGCGTGAACCCCGGACTCCGCGCCAGTGTGCGCGCCCCGTAGCGGCAATCCCGCCAAAGCGTTTCGAGCCAGCGACCGCCGCGGACTTCGTAGCCCTGTTCCTTTATCCGCGTGAGCCTGCCGAAGCGGCGCTCGGCGTCGCGCCGGGCCTCGTCCGGCGTCATGCCGGCTCGGACGTTCGCCTCGGTTCGCATGTCGATGTGGAAACGCATCTCCTCGTCAATCTCCCCGTGAATCGACTCGGAGCGGAGCAGCGCGCGGACGCGCCTGTATAAACCCTTGAGCCACATACCCTTTCTCCCGTTCAGGCCGTCTGCATGACCTTGCCGACGGCCAGCACCAGCCGCCGCCAGTTCTCCTCCTCGACGCCGAGCTGCCCGCGGCCCTCGGCGGTGAGCGCGTAGAAGCGTGCGCGCCGGTTGTTCTCGGACTTCCCCCACTCAGAACTGATCCACCCGCGCTCCTCCAGCCGGTAGAGCGCCGGGTAGAGCGAGCCCTCTTCGACCTTCAGCATCTCTTCCGCCAGCTGCTCGATTCGCTGCCCCACCCCGTAGCCGTGCATGGCCCCCGTGGAAAGCGCCTTCAGAATGAGCATGTCGAGCGTGCCCTGAAGCAAATCTGTCTTCTGTTTAGCCATCCGCATCCTCCCTTGACGGTCTAGGGAAAATATGAAATTCCCCCTAGACTGTCAAGGGGAAAAATTACGGATTTTATTGACAGTCAGGATGTGACGGCTGGCTAAGCGCGGCGAGGCCGCCCCTCTGGAGGCTAAGGGGTTTGACAGGTTAAGTCACCATTAAAGTTTCTCAGCTTAAACTGGCATGACCATTTTCCCCTATTGCTTTGTAATTATACTTGATTAATATGCAAATAATTTCTCTGACACAACAAAATAGGCTTGACATTATAGTAAAATGGTGTTACCAATATTCTGCCTTTTGCAGAAGTGGGCAAAGTCATCGAAGGAATTTTCCAAATTCATTTCGTCATGATTAGCTCTACGGCAGCGACAACAGCCCGGCAATCGCCCTAATCCCTGACCAAAGTAGGCTTTACGCTCTCTTTGGAATCCCACATCAGTGGACTGATTTACTCCTGCGCGAGTGTGTAAGGCACTCGCAGACTGCCTCTCAAACGACCACAGTTCGTCTCAGCCTGCCTGATTGGCAGAAAGGTTTCGATGAAGATAGCCAACTCCTCAGTGAATACTCCCGCAAAAGCGAGGGCATTTCGGCGGCCCGGTCTCGGATTTCGGGGCACGCTCCTGCTTCTCACACTGCTGACCGCGGTCTCTACTGCGTCGGCGGCTATTACTTTCGACAACGCTACTGCCTCGAAGGCTAAACACAACACGAACGAGATTAGTTGGAAACACACCGTCGGCGGCGGCTCGGACGCGGCCGTGGTGGTGGCGGTCTCTTTTAACGACTTTTTAATCAACAATTACCAGATTGCGGCGGTGAAGCTGGGCAACGTCGCCATGCGTCCCGTGCCGGACTCGCTGGCGAAGTCGTCGGGCTGGCGCGTGCAGACGACCACGCAGCTTTTCTACCTCAGCGGCGGCGAGACTCCCGCGCCCGGCACGTACGACGTGTTGGTCACTTTTACGGGGAAGGTTGACGAGGCGGCGGGCGGCGCGGTCTCCCTCTTCGGCGTCGAGCCGGGCGCGCCCGCGGCGTCGGCGGCCAACGCCAACCTCCTCGGGCTGGGACAAATCAGCACGAACATCAACGCGCCGGCCTACTCTTGGGTCGTGGACGTGGTCGGGTCGGGGAGCGGCGCCGACCTGGCGACCGGGCCGGGCCAGACCGAGCGTTACAGCGAGGCGAAGAAAGAGATTGGCATCGCCGGGTCGGCGCAGGCCGCCACCTTCGGCGGGGCCACGACGCTCCTCTGGCAGCAGGCGGATTCGACGCAGCTCGTGACCTCGGCGGTCGCGTTCGCGGCAAAGCCCGTCTTCAAGCTCTCTCAGACGATCAACGGCACGGGCTCGATTCAGAGAAGCCCCGGCGGCCAAATGTTCCACGAAGGCGAAGCGGTGACGTTGACGGCCGTGCCCGCCGCCGGCTGGGAGTTCGCCGGCTGGGGCGGCGACGTGACGGGGACGAATAACCCCGCCTCCCTCACGATGGACGGGAACAAGTCCGTCACCGCCAACTTCGTCCAGATTCCCCCCAGCATCTCGACGCAGCCCGCGTCGCAGACCGTCAACGCCGGCTCAAGCGTCAGCTTCAACGTCGCGGCGGGCGGCACGCCGCCCCTGAGCTTCCAGTGGCAGAAGGACGGCTCGCCCGTCGCCGGCGCCACGTCCCCGACGCTCAGCCTTTCGAACGTGCAGGCGGGCGACGCCGGCAGCTACACCGTCACCGTGACGAACGGCGCCGGGAGCATCACGAGCAATCCGGCCGTCCTGACGGTCATCACGCCGCCGACCATCACCACGCAACCCGCCTCGCAGACGGTCAACGCCGGCCAGACGGCTACCTTCAACGTCGCCGCGAGCGGCACCGCACCTTTCAATTATCAATGGCAGAAGAACGGCTCGGACATCGCGGGCTCCAACGCCGCCAGCCTGTCGGTCGCTAACGCGCAGGACGGCGACGCCGGCACTTACAACGTCGTGGTCTCGAACGCCGCCGGCTCCGCCACCAGCGGCGGCGCGCTGCTGACGGTCATCACGCCCCCTACGATTACGACTCAGCCCACCGCGCAGGCCGCCCCGCTCGGCTCGAACGTCAGCTTCAACGTCGCCGCGAGCGGCACTTCGCCCTTCAACTTCCAGTGGAAGAAGGACGGCGCCGACATCGCCGGGGCCAACTCCGACACGCTCTCCATGTCTAACGTTCAGGACGGCGACGCGGGCACCTACACGGTCGTCGTCTCCAACGCGGCGGGCTCGGCCGCGAGCGCCGCCGCCGCGCTGACGGTCATCACGCCGCCCTCCATCAGCATTCAGCCCGAGCCGCAGACGGTCAACGCCGGAGCGACGGTGTCGTTCTTCGTCGCGGCCGGCGGCACCGCGCCCCTGAGCTTCCAGTGGAAGAAAGACGGCGCCGACATCGCGGGCGCCAACGCCGCGAGCCTGTCGGTCGTCAACGCGCAGGACGGCGACGCCGGTACCTACACCGTGGTCGTCTCGAACGCCGCGGGCTCGGTGACGAGCGAAGGCGCGGCCCTCGCCGTGACCCACATCTTCCCGCCCACCATCACGACTCAGCCCGCTTCGCAGACCGCGAACGTCGGCGACGGCGTCGTCTTCTCGGTCGTCGCGGGCGGCACCGCCCCCTTCAACTACCAGTGGCAGAAGAACGGCTCGGACATCGCGGGCGCGAACGGCGTCAGCCTGACGCTGTCGAACGTTCAGGTCTCGGACGGCGGCGACTACAGCGTGCAGGTCAGCAACGACGCGGGCGTCGCCACCAGCGACCCGGCCACGTTGACCATCGTCGTGCCGCCCTCCGTCTTCCTGCGCGAGCGGTTCGCCGACGGCACGCGCGCGACGCAGAACCTCCCCGCCTCGGCGGACTGGTTCACCTCTTCGGGCAGCAGCAACTTCACCGCCACCGCGGGGCAGGCGACGCAGATAGTCAGCTCAAGCCGCACGCTGCTCACGTACTTCACCAACTCGTCCGCGGCGCCCGTCACGGTCGCCACGGGCCAGACGCTCACGCTCGACTTCACCGTCCAGTTCACGGGCTTCGACACTGGGGCGGCGGTCGGCTCGACCACCTTCTCCGTCGCCCTCCTGCGCTCGGTCGCCAACCCCACGGCCGTGAGCGGGACGGGCTTCACGCCGAGCGGCTCGCCGAACACCAACGCGCGCGTAAGCGGCGACTTCGGCAGCAACTCCAGCAGCGCCTTTAACAACTACGGCGGCTACGCGGCCATGACCTACGCCGGGCCTTCGGCCGCGGCCACGCCCGTCAAACTCTACGCGCGCACCGGGGCGAACACCTCGCTCCTGAACAGCACCAGTCCCTACACGCAGTTCACCGCCGGCGCGACGGTCACGCCCTCGTCGGCCATGCTCGTCAACACCGACTACCGCGGCACGCTCACGCTTGAGAACACGGGCGCCGGCGTCCGCGTCAGCTACACGCTGAAGGACGCGTCGGGCGGCCTGGTGGCGACCTACACGGCCTTGCAGGCGGCCGGCTCGTTCACGCAGTTCGACACGGCGGCCTTCTACCTGAGCAAGGCGAGCGCGAGCGCCAACTACAACCTCGTCATCAAGTCGGCGGACGTTTCGCTCGCCGGCAGCACCGACCCGGGCGACGTGCCTTCCATCACGACGCAGCCCGTCTCGCGGACCGTCTCGGCGGGCGCGAACGTCTCCTTCAGCGTCGCCGCCGAGGGCACGGGCCCGCTCTCGTACCAGTGGCAGAAGAACGGCTCGCCCATCGCAGGCGCGACGGCCGCGACGCTCAACCTGACCAACGTGCAGGGCGCCGACGCGGGTAACTACCGCGCCGTCGTCAGCAACGCGGCCGGCTCGGCGACGAGCACGACCGCCGTCCTCAACGTCCAGACCGGGCCGGTCGCCCCCGCCATCACCTCGCAGCCCGCCTCGCAGACCGTGGTCACGGGCGGCAGCGCCCTCTTCGGCGTCATCGCAACGGGCACCGCGCCGCTCTCTTACCAGTGGTACAAGGACGGCTCGCTCATCTCGGGGGCCAACGCGTCTTCGCTCAGCCTCTCGAACGTGCGGGCGGCGGACGCGGGCGGCTACAGCGTCGTCGTCGGCAACGCGGCGGGCACGGCGACCAGCAACACCGCCACGCTCAACGTCACCGACCAGACGCCCGGCCAAATCTACGACCTCGCGGGCTTCGCGCAGGCCGCGACCGGCAGCGGCCTCGTGCCCGAGACCGACCCGAACTACCGGAAGGTCTACACGGCGAACGACCTCGTGGCCGCGCTCGCCAGCAAGACGACGAAGGTCATCGAGATCATGAACGACCTCGACCTCGGCTACAACGAGGTGCCGGCCTCGGCGCGCACGGGCGCGCTGCGCGTGGCCGCCGCGCCGCTGCTCCACCCCGTCCTCATCGCCTCGGGCGTCAG
>DASVTS010000150.1:0-3162 GCA_036387455.1 Pyrinomonadaceae bacterium
TCCCCTTCTTCCGGGGGACGGTGACGGGAATCGGGCTGCTCACCGGCGGGGTCATCCTCGCCATCATGGTGACGCCCATTATCACGGCGGTCGTGCGCGACGTGCTGGCGGCCGTCCCCGTCTCGCAGCGCGAGGCGGCGCTCGCCCTCGGCGCGACGAAGTGGGAGACGACCCGCATCGTGCTGGCGAACGGGGCGGCCGGCATCGCCGGCGCCATCATCCTGGGCTTGGGGCGCGCGGTGGGCGAGACGATGGCGGTGACGATGGTCATCGGCAACCGCCCCCACATCTCGGCGTCGCTCTTCGAGCCCTCCTACACGATTGCCTCCGTCATCGCCAACGAGTTCACCGAGGCGACGGGCGACCTCTACCTGAGCGCGCTCGTCGAGCTGGGGCTGGTGCTCTTCCTTGTGACCTTCGTCATCAACGGCGCGGCCCGCCTCCTCGTCTGGAGCGTGACGCGCGGGACGAGCGGCGTCGGGCGCGCGTGAAAGGGGTGAGGGGAGGGATGAGCCGGAGCGAGACGGATAGAAAGAAGGTCGCGGGGCGGCGCACGGTCAGCGCGTTGATGACGACGCTGACGGCCGCCTGCGCCCTTCTGGTCGTGGGCGTCCTGCTCCTGATTCTCGGCTACATCGCGTGGCAGGGCGTCTCCTCGCTCAGCCTTGAGTTCCTGATTAACACGCCGAAGCCGGTGGGAGAGGGCGGCGGCATCGGCAACGCGATTGTGGGGACGCTCGTCCTGCTCGGGCTCGCCTCCGCCGTCGGCCTGCCCGTCGGCGTCGCCGCGGGCGTCTACCTCTCGGAGTTCGGGAGCGGCTGGTTCGCCGGCCTCGTGCGCTTCGTCGCCGACACGCTGACGGGCGTCCCCTCCATCGTCACGGGCGTCTTCGTCTACACGCTCGTCGTCCTGCCGATGCGGCAGTTCTCGGCGCTCGCGGGCGGCGTCGCGCTGGGGCTCATCATGATTCCCATCGTGACGCGCACGACCGAGGAGATGCTGAGGCTCGTGCCGGCGTCCCTGCGCGAGGGGGCGCTCGCCCTGGGTGCGCCGCAGTGGCGCGTGACGACGGGCGTCGTGCTGCCGGCCGCCGCGTCGGGCATCGCCACGGGCGCGATGCTGGCCGTCGCCCGCGTCTCCGGCGAGACCGCCCCCTTACTGTTCACGGCCTTCGGCAGCCGCTTCTTCAACGTCTACCTCGACCAGCCGGTTGCGAGCCTGACGGTGCAAATCTTCAACTACGCGGTCTCGCCCTACGACGAGTGGCACGCGCAGGCGTGGGCCGCCACGCTCGTCCTGATGACGCTCATCCTCGTCATCAACATCTCCGTCCGCGTCCTGACGAGGAGGAAGTTCTAATTGTTATGACCACCGCACCGATTTCAGTCCGGGCGCCGGCTCCGGCCGTCGAACAGCCCCCGCGGCCCGCGCCCGCGAACGCGAAAATCAGCGTGCGTGGGCTGGACTTCTTCTACGGCCGCGCGCAGGCGCTGCACGGCATTTCGCTCGACATTCCCGAGCGCGTCGTGATGGCCTTCATCGGGCCTTCGGGCTGCGGCAAGTCCACCTTCCTGCGGACGCTCAACCGCATGAACGACACCATCCCCGGCACGCGCGCCGAGGGCGAGGTGCTCATCGACGGCCGGGACGTCTACGCGCCCGGCGTGGACGTCGTCGAGCTGCGGCGCAAGGTCGGGATGGTCTTCCAGAAGTCGAACCCGTTCCCGAAGTCCATCTACGACAACGTCGCCTACGGCCTGCGCATCAACCGCCTGACCGACTCGAAGTCGGAGCTTTCGGGGCGGGTCGAGCAGGCGCTCAGGGACGCGGCGCTCTGGTCGGAGGTCAAGGACAGGCTCAAGTCCTCGGCGCTCGGCCTGTCGGGCGGGCAGCAGCAGCGCCTCTGCATCGCGCGGGCGCTCGCCGTCAGGCCCGAGGTCGTGCTGATGGACGAGCCCGCTTCGGCCTTAGACCCCATCGCCACGCAGAAGATAGAGGAGCTGATCGTCGAGCTGAAGCGGCGTTACACCATCGTCATCGTGACGCACAACATGCAGCAGGCGGCGCGCGTCTCCGACCGCACGGCCTTCTTCTGGCTGGGCAAGCTCGTCGAGGTCAACGGCACCGAGAAGGTCTTCACGAACCCGGACGAGAAGCTGACCGAGGACTACATCACGGGGCGCTTCGGGTGAGCGGGCGGAGCGGGATTTGACGAGGGGAAGGGGCAGGAAGATGGAGCACCACAGAAGACTGGACGACGAGCTGGACCTGCTGCGCGACCGCCTGCTCGTGCTCGGCGGCGAGGCGGAGGCCGCGCTCGGCCGCGCCGTCTACGCCCTCACGGAGCGCGACTCCGGGGCCGCGCGGGAGGTGCTCGACGGCGACGACCGGATAGACCAGCTCGAAGTCGAGATAGACCGCCTCTGCATCGACGTGCTCGCGCTCCGGCAGCCGGCCGCGCGCGACCTGCGCTTCGTCATCTCGGTCGCCAAGATTACGCCGATACTTGAGCGCATGGCCGACCACGCCTGCAACATCGCGCGCGCCGCCCTCGACCTCAACGACCAGCCGCGGCTCAGGTACAACCCGAACCTCCCGCGCATGGCGGAGGTGGCCGCCGGCATGCTGCGCTCCGCGCTCGACGCCTTCACGCGGGGCGACGCGGCCGGCGCCCGCCTCGTCATCGAGCAGGACGACGAGATAGACCTCATGTACGAGCAGCTCTTCGACGACCTCGTCAAGCTGATGGCCGAGGAGCCGGAGGCGGCGCGCCGCGCCGCGCGCCTGCTCTTCGTCGCCAAGCACCTTGAGCGCGTCGCCGACTACGTCACCGACATCTGCGAGCTGACCGTCTACATGACCGAAGCCGCCTTCATCAAGCACAGCTATTGAACGCGAGTTCAAAGTTAAGAAACCTGAAACTCCGAGCATATGACGAGGCGGGTGCTGATAGTCGAGGACGAGCCGGACATCGCCGAGGGGCTGCGCTACAACCTCGAGCGCGAGGGCTTCCCCGCGGTCGTCGCCGCGACCGGCGAGCGGGGGCTGGAGCTGGCCCTCGGCGGGGACTCCCCGCCCGCCCTCGTCCTCCTCGACCTGATGCTGCCCGGGATGTCGGGCGCCGAGCTGTGCCGCCGCCTGCGCCGCGAGCCCCGCACCCG
>DASVTS010000151.1:0-24173 GCA_036387455.1 Pyrinomonadaceae bacterium
AGCATGCCCTCGATGAGCATGTGCGGGTCGCGCTCCATCAGGTAGCGGTCTTTGAAGGTGCCCGGCTCCGACTCGTCGGCGTTGCAGACGACGTACTTCGGCTTCGGCGAGTCCTTGGGGACGAAGCCCCACTTCATCCCCGTGGGGAAGCCGGCGCCGCCGCGCCCGCGCAGGGACGACTTCTTGACCTCGGCGATGACGTCGTCCGGCGACATCCCGTTGAGGACTTTGCCGAGCGCCTCGTAGCCGCCGTTCGCGCGGTAGACGTCGAGCGAGGCGGAGTTGTCCAGAAGCACCCGCCGCAGTTGTAAAGGCTCGCAGCCGATTGCACCTATAAACATAATCTTTGCTAACGCACGCCGTTCGACAGCTCGCCCCGGCTGCACCTGTCGAGGATTTCGTCCACCTTCTCGGCCGTCAGGTTCTCGTAGTAGTCGAAGCCGATCTGCATCATCGGCGCCGTGCCGCAGGAGCCGAGGCACTCGACCTCCGAGAGCGAGAACTGCCCGTCGTCGGTCGTCTGCCCCGGCTTGATGCCGAGCCGCTCGGTGCAGCGGGCCGTAACCCTGCCCGCGCCCATGATTTTGCACGAGAGCGTCTTGCAGACCTGTAGGTGGTACTTGCCGACCGGCTCGGTGTTTATCATCGAGTAGAAGGTGGCGACCTCCCAGATGTCGGTGATGCGCACGCCGAGGCGGTCGGCGAGGTAGGCCACGCCCGGCGGGTCGAGCCACCCGCCGCGCTCGCGCTGCACGATGAACATCAGCGGCAGGATGGCCGAGCGCTTCACGGGGTACTTCGCGAGGTGGCGGTCAATCTCCGCCTCGACCTCGGGCGAGAAGACCGCCATCTCCTGCGGCACCTTCGCCTCCTGCGGCAGCGGGTTGTTCGGTGTGAACTGCTGACTCATCTGTCGATTTCCCCGAGCACGATGTCGAGCGAGCCGATGATGGCGACGACGTCGGCGACCATCTCGCCCTCGCTCATGACGGGCAGGGCCGAGAGGTTGACGAAGCTCGGCCCGCGGACGTGGACGCGCGAGGGCTTCGGGCCGCCGTCGGACTTGACGTAGACGCCCAGCTCGCCCTTCGACCCCTCGATGGGCTGGTAGACCTCGCCCGCGGGGACGTTGAAGCCCTCGGCGACGATCAGGAAGTGGTGGATGAGCGCGTCCATGTGCGTCTTCATCGCCTCGCGCTCGGGCAGCACGACCTTCGGCGCGTCGGCCTTGATGGGGCCGGGGCGCAGGCGTTCGAGCGCCTGCCGGATGATCTTGTTCGACTCGATCATCTCGCGCATCCGCACCATGTAGCGCGACCAGACGTCGCCGCCGTGCTCGACGGGGACGTCGAAGTCGTAAGTCTCGTAGCCCGTGTAGGGGTTGGCGCGGCGGATGTCTAAGGGCACGCCGCTGCCGCGCAGGGGCGGGCCGGTCAGCCCCCAGTCGATGGCGTCCTCGGCCGAGATGACGCCGACGCCCTTCGTCCGGTTCTGGAAAATCCTGTTGCCCGAGAGGAGGTCGTGCCACTCGTCGACGGCGGCGGGGAAGTCTTCGGTGAACTGGCGCGCGCGGCGCTCGAAGCCGGCGGGCAAATCCATCATCAGGCCGCCGATGCGGAAGTAGGAGGGCGTCATGCGCTCGCCCGAGGCGGCCTCGATGAGGTTAAGTATTCGCTCGCGCTGGCGGAAGGCGTAGAAGAAGACCGTCATCGCGCCGATGTCTAAGGCGTGCGTCCCCAGCCAGACCATGTGCGAGGCGATGCGCTGGAACTCGCACATCATGACGCGGATGACCTGCGCCCGCTCGGGTATCTCCAGCCCGAGCAGCTTCTCGACCGCCATGCAGTAGGCGAGGTTGTTGCCGAGCGGGTTGAGGTAGTCCATGCGGTCGGTGATGACGATGCCCTGCTGGTACTTCTTGTACTCGAAGAGCTTCTCCATCCCCGTGTGCAGGTAGCCGATGTCGGGCACGCAGCGGACGACCATCTCGCCGTCGAGGACGAGTTCGAGGCGGAGCACGCCGTGCGTGGACGGGTGCTGCGGCCCGAACGAGATGGTCATCTGCGTGTCGAGCGGCCGGTCTACCACCTCGAACGCGGGCGGAAGGTTTGACGTTGGTGCGCTCATGCCGTGTCTTCTCTTGAATCGCTCGCCCGCGGGCGAAAGTCTTTACTGCCCGGCCTCGAAGTTGTAGGTCAGCGTGCCCGTGACCCCGACCGGCCTGCCGTCGAGGAGCGTCGGCGGGAACCGCGCCTGCTTCGCCGCCTCCACCGCCGCCGCGCGCAAAAGCGGGTGGCCCGAGACGGCCGACGCCGCGACGACGCGCCCCGTCTCGTCAACCCCCACCTGCACGACCACCGTGCCCGCCGCCCGCGCCGCCTTCGCCAGCGGCGGGTAGGGCGGCTGCGGCTTGCTGACGGCCTTCGCGTCGAGCGCGCCGCCCGGGACTGTCTGCCCGCCGGAAGGCGAAGTGGTGTCGGGCTCGGCGGCCCCGCCCTCCTCGGCCTCGGGCATCTCGTCGTCGGCGTCCTCCTCGACGTCCACGGGCGCCCCCGCGGCCGGCCGGGCGACGTTGCGGTCGAGCAGCGAGACCGTCTCGCCGCCCTCGACGGCGAGGTCGAGTTTCTCGTACATCCAGGCGCCGTCGGAGTTGACCGCACTCACCCGCAACGTCCCCGACTTCTTCGGGCCGGAGACGGGAATCTCAAAGTTCGCGTTGCCACCGCCGCCCGAGTAGTTGATGTTTCCCTGGACGAACCAGCCGTCCTTGACGGGCTGGCCGAGCCGCTCGACGGCGGCCGGGTGCGCCTGCGCGACGCCGAGCGCCCCCCGGTAGACGTCCGAAGACTTGATCGCCGACATTGCGACGTAGACGATGCCGCCGAAGAGCAGGACGCCCCCGAGTATCAGGCCGAGGCAGCCGACGGGGAGCATCCACTTCCAGTTCCGCCCCAGGCAGCCCTTCCGCTGCGGCTGGGGCGGCTGCTGGAACGAGCCGCCGAACTGCGCCTGGTTCGGGTTCATCATACCGGCGACGCCTCAGGTCAGGCTGTACGGTTCATAGCCTCGCAGCGGGAAGTCTTTGCGCAGCGCGTGGCCCTGCCAGTCGTCCGGCAGGAGGATGCGCCGCAGGTCCGGGTGCCCGTCGAAGACGACGCCGAACATGTCGAAGGTCTCGCGCTCGTGCCAGTTGGCCGTGCGCCAGACGGCCGTCACCGTCGGGACGTGCGTGTCCTCCTGGTCGAGCAGCACCTTCAGGCGCAAGCGGTGGAAACGCTTCGTCGAGAAGAGGTGGTAGTTGACCTCGAAGCGCGGCTCCTCCTCGGGGCCGCGGTCGGCGCCGCTCAGGTCCGAGAGCATGTCGAACTCGAAGCCGGGCGCGGTCTTCAGGTGCGCGCAGACGGCCGCTATCTGCCCGCGCGGCACGTGGAGCGTCAACTCGCCGAAAGCCTCGACGGCCTCGGTGAACCAGCCCTCGTGGTCGCGCCTGAGCGCGGCGACCAGCTCGGCCGGCGGCGCCTGGTAAGTCGCCCCGCCGCCGCGCGACCCCGCGGCAATCTCTTTCTCTCGCTCGACGTCTTGAGACATATGAAAGTCCGTGAACCGTGAACCGTAAACCGTGACGAGATAAAACAGGCTATTCTTCTTGTCACGGTTTACGGTTCACGGTTCACGCCTCGTCACGGTTTACGTCTTTAACTCGACCTGCGGCGCTCGTGCCGCGAGGCGATGGTGTAGGGGCGCGACGTCTCCTGCGCGGCGGCCTCGTTGGTGGCCGAGACGCCGACGGCGGGGAGCGTCCCCGGCGGGACGGCCTCGTACGCCTCGCTGGCCGGCACGTCGTCGCGGTCGCGCAGCGACTCACGCATCACTTTGTCCTGGAGCATCATGATGGCGTGAATCAGCATTTCGGGGCGGGGGGGGCAGCGGGGGATGTAGACGTCCACGGGGACTATCTTGTCGACGCCCTGGACGATGGCGTAGTTGTCGAAGACGCCGCCCGAGGTGGCGCACGCGCCCATCGAGATGACCCACTTCGGCTCGGGCATCTGGTCGTAGATGCGCCGCAGCACCGGCGCCATCTTGCGCGAGACGCGGCCCGAGACGATCATCACGTCCGCCTGGCGCGGGCTGGCGCGGAAGACTTCGGAGCCGAAGCGCGCGAGGTCGTGGCGCGAGTCGGTCGTCGCCATCATCTCGATGGCGCAGCAGGCGAGCCCGAAGGTCGCCGGCCAGAGCGAGGACTTGCGCGCCCAGTTGACGAGCGAGTCGAGCCGCGTCGTGATGACGTCGGGCAGCGCCTCGGCGATGAAATTCTCTAGGCCCATGACGTAAAAACCCCCTTGCCTTCAGGCGGCGCGCGCCGGCCGTGTCGCCGCCGTGCCGCGCGTCGCGCGCTCCCTGGACTCCCGGAGGTGGAGCGCACGCGCCTCCGCCTCGGCCTCGGTGCGGGCGCGCGCGCCCCACTCGAACAGGCCCTTCTTCAGGACGTAGACGTAGCCGACGAGGAGCAGCACGACGAAGGTCATCATCTCGACGTAGATGAGCAGCCCGAGCCCGTGGCGCGTGACGAAGTCGCGGAAGACGACCGCCCAGGGCAGCAGGAAAATCAGCTCGATGTCGAAGAGGATGAAGACCATCGCCACGAGGTAGAACTTCACCGAGAAGCGCTCGCGCGCCGAGCCCACGGGGTCTTTGCCGCACTCGTAGGGCATCGTCTTGGTGCGCGTCGCCTTGTGCTGGCCGACGAGCTGCGAGAGCAGCACGTTGCCGGCGGCGAAACCCACGGCGACCAGAAACATGAGCGCTATCGGCAGGTAGTCGGACAGATTGAACACACTATCCTCCCCGTCAGCTTGCGCTGAAAGACGCGGCCCTTGTAGCGGCCGTCGTTGAGTTTGAGAATCATGGTACAAGCCAATCCTAGTCCACGCCGCGGGGCGTGTCAAGCCACACCCGCCCGCGCCCAAAGCGCTGTTTTGCAAGGAGATTGACCGGCTTCCGGCCGCTGTGCTACTTTGATTTTACCCCCGCCGGAGGTGACCGCTGCCCCGGCCCAAGACCGCGTCCCGTTTCAACTTCGTCCCGAGCCAGTGATTACCGGATTCAACACCGACGTCCCGTACGGCGGAGTCACCTACCACGTCCAGACCGAGGACAAGGGGCTCGAAACCCCGCTCATCCTCTCGCTCGTCTACGTCGGCGGCGCCATCATCGCCAGCAAGCGCACCCCCTACGAAGACCTCATCAGCAAAGGTTTTGACGAGCAGACGCTGACCGAGCGCCTGCAACGCCAGCACAAGCTCATCATCGCCGCCATCAAGTCCGGCCGCGTCGAAGACCTCAAGCGCATGGGCGGCCCCAACGGCGGCGCGCAGGCGCGCGAGGCCGAGACGGCGGAGGCCGGCGGCGCGTCGCCCGCGGCAAGGAAGCCCGGCGGCCAGAAGCGGAAGAAATCCGAGCCGGCGCCGCCCGCCGCGGAAGATTTCGCCGGTTCGCAGGCCGTGGAGGGGAGGCCGCCCGCCACGCCGCCCCCCGCTGCGGCGGCGCCGCCCGTCGTAGCGGGGAGTCCGCCGGCGGATGTGGTAACGATTCCGCCACCGGCGGCGGCGGAAAAGCCGTCTGAGCATGCGGCCGCACCTTCGGCGGCCAAGCCCCCGGCGCCCGCGAAGCCGGGGGGGACCGAGCAGCCGGAGATAGTCATCCTCGCCACGCTCGCGGACGAGATTAACGCGCTCGGCGACTTCACCCCGCGCCCCGCGGCGATTCCGCCCGCGCCGCCCGAGCCGCCCGCCGCCGAGCCGCGCGCCCACGTGGCCGTGACGCCTTCGGTAGACGCCGCCTCCGGGCCGGTTCTGACGGCCGAGCTTCTGGGGGCGCCGCAGGACGCCTCCGACGAGCTATACCTGACGCTGCTCGACGACGAGGGCGAGTTCCGCGCCGGGCAACTGGCGACCGTCAAGGTCTACGTCGGCCGCGGCGCCTACGGGCAGAGGCCCGAGGCCGAGGCTTCGGTGACCGTCAAGGTGCTCGGCACCTCCTTCCGCCCGCTCATCATGTCTACGGCGACGGACGCGCAGGGCGTCGGCGTCGTGCGCGCGCTGCTCCCTCGCTTCACCTCGGGGCGTGCGGCCATCATCATCCGCGCCGTCGCCGGCGACGACGCGGCCGAGATGCGCCGCATCATCCACCAGTGACGAAAGGGGCCGAGCGTGCGGATCGAGGTCAACGGCGACGAGAAGGAGATTGAGGAGGGCGCGACGCTCCAGACGCTCGTCGAACGACTCGCCCTCGCGCCCGAGCGCCTCGCCGTCGAGCACAACCGCGAAGTCGTCAGGCGCTCAGACTGGCCGGCCCTCCGGCTCGCCGACGGCGACCGCGTCGAGATAGTCCACTTCGTCGGCGGCGGCTGATTTCTGTTTCGAGTCCTCCCGGTGTAGATTGTGCTCAACCCGCGCGCCGGAGCCCGCGGGGAATCATTCATAAGAGAAAGAGCACTCCTGAAAATGTCCACAGCAGTCGGAGCGGAGAGAGAGACCTTCGAGGTCGCGGGGCGGGTCTTCTCGTCGCGGCTCATCGTCGGGACGGGGAAGTACCGCAGCTTCGAGGAGATGAAGGCGGCGCACCGCGCCTCGGGCGCCGAGATGGTGACGGTCGCCGTCCGCCGCGTGCCCTTGGACCGCAGGACCGAGTCCTTCCTCGACCACCTCGACCCGCGGCTCGTCATCCTCCCGAACACCGCCGGCTGTTACACGGCCGAGGAGGCCGTGCGCACGGCGCGGCTCGCGCGCGAGGCTTTGCAGACCGACCTCGTCAAGCTCGAAGTCATCGGCGACCAGACGACGCTCTTCCCGGACAACGAGCAGACGCTCGAAGCGGCGCGCACGCTCGTCCGCGAGGGCTTCCGGGTGCTGCCCTACTTCTCGGACGACCTCATCATGGCGAAGAAGCTCCTCGACGCGGGCTGCGCCGCCGTGATGCCGCTGGCCGCGCCCCTCGGCTCGGGGCTCGGCGTGCAGAACCCGGCCAACCTCGCCATCATGCGCGAGCAGCTGCCCGACGCGACCATCATCGTCGACGCGGGCGTCGGCACGGCGAGCGACGCGGCGGTGGCGATGGAGCTGGGCGTGGACGCCGTCCTGATGAACACGGCGATTGCGGAAGCGCGGGACGCGGCGCGGATGGCTACGGCCATGCGCCTGGCGGTCGAGGCCGGGCGCCTCGCGTACCTCGCCGGGAGGATGCCGAAGCGCCTCTACGCCAGCGCGTCGAGCCCGCTGACGGGCGTCGTGCGCTGAGCGCGACGAGGAGGAACGAGTCGAACGACGGGAGAGCCCACTCCACGAAGGAGAGGGGCTCTCCCGTTTCCGCTTGCGCGCCCGCGCAGGCGTGGGCGGCGGACGAGCTGTTGCGCGGGTTCGGCGCGGCGGCGGCGAAGTCGGCGGCGTTGTTGCCGGTGTCCGCGCAGCCTTCGCCGTTCCTGACGGCGGCTTTCGTCGTGCTCGGCGCCGCCGCGGGCGCGGTTTCGGAGCAGTTGGCGGAGGGGCCGTAGCCCACGACGTCGAGGACGTTCGTCCCGGAAGGGCAGGCGCCGGAGAGCGCCGTCAGGTTTCGGACGAGCGCGACCTTGCCCGCCGTGGCGCTCAGGTTGATGGTGCCCGCGGCGTCCTCCGCTGGGAGCGGGCTGACGCCGTTCTGGTTGCCCGCTTCGCGGACGAGGTAGCGCCGCCCGGGCGCGAGCGTGAAGCTCGTGAGCGGCGTCACCTGCCAGAGCCCCGTGCCCGTCGCCGCGGCGTACTGCACCGACCAGCCCGCGAGCGAGACGGCTTCAGAGCCGCGGTTGAACAACTCGATGTAGTCGTTCCCGAAGGTCGAGCAGTTGGCCGTCGTGCAGCCCGCGCCGCCGTAGACCTGACTGACGACGACGCGGGCCGTCGGCGTGGGCGTCGGAACGGGCGACGGTGTCGGGGTAGGCGTCGGCGCCGGCGTGGGTATTGGCGTCGGCGTTACCGTCGGCGTCGGCGTAGGGCTCGGCGTCGGGGAAGGACTCGGCGTTGGCGTGGGAGTGGGGCCCGGTGTCGGCGTCGGGCCGGGAGTCGGTGAGGGCGTCGGCGTGACGGTTGGTGTAGGCGTCGGCGCGGGCGTCGGCGTAGGCGTCGGCGTGGGAGCAGGCGTCGGTGAGGGCGTAGGAGTTGGTGTAGCGGTTGGCGTAGGACTCGGCGTTGGGGAAGGCGTGGGCGTTGGGGTGGGCGACGGGGTCGGGGTCGGAGTGGGCGAAGGCGTAGGTGTGGGCGTGGGGTTGACGTTGATGTCGGCGGCGGCTTCGATGCCGCCCGCTCGCGCGCGGAGGGTGACGGCGCCGGGGGCGTGCGCGGCGGCTTCGGTTGTGGGGCCTTCGGCGGGTGCGGCGGTCAGCTTCTTCGCGTCGCCGGGCGCCCAGGTGAAGGAGACTCCCGTGACTTCGGATTCCGTGCCTCCCGCCAGCGTGTAGGCGCGCGCGTTGAAGCCGCGGCTCTCGCCGACTCCGAGCGTGGCGGTGGCGGGCTCGACCTGTATGCGCGAGAGCGGCGGCGAGCCGAAGGGCGTCCCGTCGGCCCGCGTGCCGGGAGAGTAGACGCGCCCAGCGGACGCGGCCACATTCGTGTGCGGCGCGAAGTCGCCCCCCGCGTCGGACGTGGAGGCGTCCGGCGTGCGCGTCAATGATTGGTCTCTCGGCGCCGCGACGCTCCCGGCGGCGCCGTAGGTGACGGAGGCGACGACAAAAACGCGGCCTTCGAGCGGGAGGCTGAGCGTCAGCGTGTCCCCCGTGTCGTTCAGACTCAGGGAGCCGGTCTTGAGGACGGGCGCGCCCCCGAACCCGTCCGCCGGCGGGGAGCCGCCGCCGAAGACGAGCAGGGCGCTTCCGGCTTCGAGCGTCGTGCCGGCGGGGAAGGTGTAACGCACGGCCGACGCGTCGGAGATTTGCAGCCCCGAAAGCTCGACCGGCTCGGCCGAGACGTTGACGAGTTCGACGAACTCGTCGTCGTCCGCGCCGCGCGCGCCGTCGCGGTTGGCGTCGCCTTCTACGGCGGCGGTGGCGGTGTTGTCGGGCGGCACGTCCGCGAGCAGTTCGTTGACGACGAGCGGCAGCCGGACGTTCAACTCGGAGACGCCGGACAACTCCTCGCCGCGGTTGTCTGAAGTAGTTGCGGTGATACGGGCGGGGCCGGCGCCGGTCGCGCGGAGCCGGCCCGCTTCGTCAACCGTGGCGACGGACGCGTCCGACGAGCGCCAGACGAAACGCGCTTCGGGGACGGGGCGCCCGTCCTCGCCGAACGCGACGGCCGACAACTGTGCCGTGCGGCCGCGGTTTAGTTGTGGCGCCGGCGATGTGACCTCGACGCGCGTTATCTTCGGCGGGCGTATTCGGACGAGAAGGTTGACGGCGGCGCTCGTGACGGAGCGCTCGCCGTCCGTCGCCGTCGCTGTGATTTGCGACTCGCCGGCGCCGAGACCTCTGAGGCTGACGCGCGAGGCGCCGTTCGGCTCGTCCGCCCGCGCGGACTCGACGGCGGCCACGCCCACGTCGCTCGAATCGAAGAAGAAGGCGACGCCCCTCATAGTCCTCTCGAACTGGTCGAAAGCCTGCGCCGTGAAGACGGCCGTCTCGCCGGCGAAGATGTTCAGCCCTGTTGGCGTCAGCGTCACGCGCGCGAGGCGGCCCGCGCGTTCGAGGAAGAAGGAGCCGTCCGCCTTACGCCCCGGCGAGAACCTGCGCGCGTTGCCGGGCGCGGTGTGGAGCGCGAGGCCGCCGGAGACGTCGGGCGAGCGCGTGACCGACTGGTTGACGGAGTCGCCGCCGAGGCCGTCGCCCGGCGTCCCGTAGGTAAACATCGTCACGAGATTCCCCGCGGCGTCGCGGACGACGACGGCGAGCCCGGCGTTGGTCAAAGAGAGCGCGCCGGTCGAGGCCGTGGCGACGAAGGCGCCGCCGAAGAGAGGGTCGTCCGCCACGGGGCGCCCGCCGCCGAAGAGCGCGAGCGCCTCGCCCGCGGGGAGCGCGTAGCCGTGCGGGAAGGCGTGGCGGACGGACTCGTTGGTGCCGCTCAGGGGCCGCGTGCGGAGCGTCCAGCCGGAGAGGTCGAGCGCCGCGTCCGTGGCGTTGATTAGTTCGACGAACTCCTCCTCGGCGCCGACACGCACGCCGTCGTGGTTCGCGTCGCCGGCCGACCCGTCGGGCGGGTCGGCCAGAACCTCGTTAATGACGAGCGTGCGCTCGACGACACGCAAACCCGCCTCGACAGAGACGTCGCCCACGCCGACCTTTATCGTCGCCACGCCGGCAGAAACGCCCGCGGCCAGCCCTTCAGAATCTATTGACGCCACGCCCGGGTTATCAGTTGAGAAAGAGGCCGCGGGCTTGGCTATCTCTTCGCCGAGCGAGTCGAAGGCGCGGACGTTGAGACGCACGTCGCCGCCCGTGGGGATGACGGCCGAGGCCGGGGTCACTTCGACGCGCGCGGTGCGCGGGGCCGGGCCGCCGTTGGTTACGGTCAGCGTCGTGCGGTTGCCCTCTGCGCCGTCGGCGCGGACGACGAGCGTGCCCGTGCCGGCGCCGCGCAGAGATGAAGGCAGCGCCACGTGCAACTGGTCGAGGCCGGGCAGGTCCGGCGAGGGGACGACCCCCTCGACCTTCAAAGCGCGCCCTCCGAGGAGGACTTCGACTTTGGACGCGTCGCGCAGGCCGGTGCAGAAGATGACGAGACGGCGCGGGGCGCCCGCTTCGTCCGTCACGTCGAAGGGGCCGGGGCGGAGCGCGCTGTTGTCGAGCGCCAGCGCCGCGCCCGACCCGAGGCCGTTCGTGGTGAAGACGCCCGGCGCCGCGCGCGCGACGTTGACCGTCCCGCGAGTCTCGAAGCCGTCGTGGTTGAAGACGGAGACATCCGCCGGGCCTTCGCCGAGTTCGGGCGGCACTCGGAAGTTAACCTGCGCGGGCGAGACGTAGAAGAGTTGCGCCGGACGGCCGCCGACCGTCACGCGGACGTTCTGGAGGGCGGTCGGGAACCCGCCGCCCGCGTCCCGCGGCGCCTCCGCGGCCGAGAGGGAAAGGCGCCTGCCCTTGACGATTGCCAGAGAGCCGCGGGCGAGGGCGCCGCCCGCGGGCGTCCGCTCGGGAACGGCCGCGTTGAAGAGTTGGAGGCCCGTGTCGAAGTCCGCGCGCGGCGGCAGGGCGGCGAGGTAAATCTCCGAGTCGTTCTCGAACTGCTCCGGCCCGCCGCGGTCTGAGAGGACGCGGGGGAAGTTGAAGGCGACGAGCGCGCCGAAGTCGTCGAGCGCGGAGACGACTTCGGCCGTGGCCCCGGCGGGCGCGTCGGTCACACGCGCCGTCGTGTCGGCGGGGATGTCGTAGAGGTATAGCTCGACGCCCGCGTCGGAGTTGCCGCCCGTGACGTTGCGGCGCGTGGCGAAGGCGACGCGGCTGCCGTCGCCGCTGATGGTCGGCCGGAGGTTGACGTCCGCGGCGCGCGTGCCGAGCCGCGTCAACTGCCGCACGAGTTGCCCGTTGCGCCCGTCGAGCAGGAAGACCTGCGTCCCGCCCGTCGCGCCGCGCGCGGAGTAGACGACGCGCAGCCCGTCGTCGCTCAGGGCGCGGCCGTAGGTCAACGTGAGTTCGCGCACGCCCGACGCGGCCTCGGAGACCTCGCCGGCCGCGACCGTGTACAGCAGAAGGTCGCCGACGACTTCGCCGCCGGCGTCACGGTCTCGCACGAAGGCGACGCGCGTCCCGTCGCCGCTCAGCTTCGGGTCGCGCATGACCGTCCCGCCGTCGCCGCGCGTGATTTGCGAGAGCCTCTGCGCGCGCGTGTCGAGGAGAAAGATTTCAGGGCTGCGGTCGGCGTTGTCGCCGACGAGGTCGCGGTCTGAGGAGAAGGCCACGAGCAGGCCGTCGTCCGAGAGCGACGGCCGGAAGCACCCTTGCGAGGCGCGGAGCGCCGCCTCGTCGGGCGTCGTGTGCGTGAGCTGGCGGAGTCGGCCGCCTTCGTGGAGGAAGATTTCGGAGTCGCCGTCGCGGTTCTCGCCCAGCGGGTCTTCGCGGCTGGCGAAGGCGACGCGCGACCCGTCCTGCGAGAGCGAAGGCGCGGGCGCGCGCGAGGGCGCAAGCTCCCTGAACCCGCCCGCCCCGTCCGTCCCCGTGGCGAAGAGGCGGAAGCCCGCGCCCGCGCCTCCCGCGGCGAGCGGCGCGCTCGACTCGAAGGCGAGCGCGCGGCCGTCGCCGGCGAGCGAAGGGTTGAGGCTGAGCGCGCCCGGCGTCGTGAAAGTCACGCGCCGCGGCGCCACGCCCTGCGACCCGACGCGCGCCGTGAGCAGGTACAGAGAGACAGCGACGGCGGCAGCGGCGACGGCGGCTCGTCTCGAAAGTGAGGACACGCCAGACCTCCCATGTCAAAGAAGAGGCTGGCGGGCCGCTTACGTTACGTCGTTTGATGTTCTGAGCCCGAAGGGCACTTCCCGCGAAGCGGACGGCCGAACCCGTGAAGCGAGCCCGACCCGTAGTGCGCGGCATTCTACAACTTCATATGGGAAAGGCAAGGGAAAATTCAAAAGAGAATGATGTAGAACAGCGCGTGAAGGCCGGGCCGAACTTCAGAAAAATGGACGGACTCCATATTACTGATGAAAAATAATCGGGGCCACACCGCTTTACTTCTAATTTTTGAGGCGAACGGCGGGGTATTGGAATTGCGTTTATAAGGATAACCGCGGCCGGAACCGCGCGCATACGCGGAACGCCCGGACAGCATGTTCCTCCCCAAGAGCCCTCGGAGGTGAAGGCAATGACAGACAGAGACATGGGAAGAAAGGTCATCGGAAAGCGGCTCGGCTTCATGGCGGTGACCTTCGCTGCCATCTTCTTTGCGTCCAGCCTCGAAGTTTACAGGGACGACATATCCCAAAGTAGGGCCAGGGCAAAGGCCAAAGAATCAGAGGCTCAAGCTCTCATGCAATTGCGGCAGACTTCTACATCTGCTGTCTACCTCCAACTGTGGCATGAGATCCTGCATGCCGAATCGAAAGGTGGGCGGGCGCGCCTAACGTCCGCCCCGGATTCAAAGGACAAGGGTGCGACGTGGACTTGGTCAGCCCTGTCCTTCTCTACGGACGGCAGATTCCTGGCTTATGCAGACACTCCTGGCAATCTCCGAAACTGGAATGTAGTTTCATTTTACGGCCCCGGCTGGAGCCCCGAGTCTACAGACAGCGACCTCGTAAGTAGACTTAATGCGGCTAATGATAAGTATGAGAAGTCGCTGGCGTCTTTCGCCTCCATGACGCGAGTTGAGAAAGAGGGCTCTACAATCGTCATCTTCGACGGGGAGGGCGACACCATACGCGTGTGGTCGCTTGAGAGTAACTCGGTAGACGGCTACTCCTACGACCGGTTATTCCTGGAGAGCCAGCGACGTAGAGGGCGCCTGTCCGCGCGCGAGTACCAGGCCAGCGTAGACCAACTGTTACGCGAATACGCCGGAAGGTTACCCGCATCAGAATTGGCTGCCGACGTGCGGCAGTTCAGGGAGCAGCTTTACGCCGCCGAACGGCAGATTGACAGGCTGCAAGCGCGGGTCGCCTCGCTTGAGAAGCAGCTCGCTGAGGCGGAACGCACTCCTCTTGAGCGGTGGCTCCCCGTCGCCACCGCTGTGCTCTCATTGCTGATTGCACTTTCGGCTAACTTCTTCTCCTGGCGAACCGACCGCAGACATTCGCGCGAGGCGGAGTTGTTGCCACTCAGACGGCAGGAGCTTGAGCAGAATATCGCGCAGCGTTGGAGAGAGCTTAGCGAGGTGGATAGAAAGGTTGTCATCCCTACGCCTCAAGAGTTACAGGCATATTCTAAGGTCGTGCTGGAGGGTGACTCCGAAAGCCGGGGTAAAGGTTTCGGGCCGCGGTACCGGCGAAGACTTTGAGATGCGGAGTAATCACGGATACCGTGACGACCGTACCGCAAAGAGGGGGCGCGGCGAATCCAGTTAGCCGCGCCCCCTCTTTGCGGTGCGTAAAGTTTCAAGATTAGACCGTCAGAATAGTCAGTTCGTGCCGGCGGCCACGGTTTCGCCTGCTCCCTTGCCGCGCGAGAACTCGGGGAGGGCTTCGAAGACTTCGAGGGCGTATTTGACGTTGTTGAAGGGGGCGGAGACCTGGACGCCCTGGATCGAGTCGCGCACGTCGAGGAGGAGTTCGCGGGCGATGGCGAGGCCCTCGTCGCGGGCGGCGTCCTTGCCCTTTTCGGAGGCGAGGCGCATGCGCTCCATGATGGAGGGGGTGACGCGGACGCCGGGCACCTCGTTGTGGAGGAACTCGGCGTTGCGGTAGGAGACGAGCGGCCAGATGCCGGCGACGACGGGGACGCGCACGTGCTCGATGCGTTTGAGGAAGTCGCGGAGCTGCTCGGTGTCGAAGACCGGCTGCGTGATGGCGAACTCCGCGCCGGCCTCGACCTTCCACTCGAAGCGTTTTATTTCTTCGTCCAGATTTACCGCGCCGGGATTGACGCCGACGCCGATGCAGAAGGAGGTCGGCGTGCCCGTCGGGTTGTTGCCGAGGTCGAGCCCGTGGTTGAGCTTGTTGACCATGTTCGTCAGGCCGATGGAGTCGATGTCGAAGACGGCCGTGGCGTCCGGGTAGGGCCCCATCTTCGGCGGGTCGCCGGTGATGAGCAGGAGGTTGCGCAGGCCGAGCGCCGCCGCGCCCAGGAGGTCACTCATCATCCCGAGCAGGTTGCGGTCGCGGCAGCAGTAATGCAGCACCGTCTCCAGGCCGATGTCGCGCTCGACGAGGACGGCCGTGGCCTGCGCGCTCATGCGCGTCTGCGCGCGCGGCCCGTCGGGGATGTTGACGGCGTTGACGCCCGCGTCCTTCAGGAGCCGGATGCTGTCGAGCGTCTTCGTCGCGTCGCAGCCCTTGGGCGGCAGCACCTCGACGGTCGTCAGGAACTCGCCGCGCGCGAGCCTGCGGCCCCAGTTCGAGCGCTCTTCGAGCGGCGTGACCTCGGCCTCGGGGGCGGAGACGGCCTCGACGCGGGCGGCGGTGGCGAGCTTGCCCGTCAGCCCCGTGTGGCGCGGCGAGAGCGGGCGGACGGCGTCGGAGATGAGCTTGATGTGCGCGGGCGTGGTGCCGCAGCAGCCGCCGATGAAGCGCACGCCCGCCTGGATGAGCCGCTTGGCGTACTTCGCCATGTACTCGGGCGAGCACATGTAGAACTGGCGCCCCTGCACGTCGCGCGGCAGGCCGGCGTTGGGCTGCGCGGAGAGCTTCTTCGTCGTGGCGAGGCGCATCCGCTCGACGGCGGTCAGCACCGTCGCGGGGCCGACGCCGCAGTTGAGGCCGATGACGTCGGCGCCCCACTCGTCGAGCCGCGCCGTGAAGACCTCGGGCGTGGTGCCGAACGAGGTGTTGCCGTCGAGCATGATGGTCATCTGCGCGACGATGGGCAGGTCGGAGAGTTCGCGCACGGCGCGGATGGCCTGGCGCACCTCGGAGACGTCGGAGAAGGTTTCGAGCAGGAAGAGGTCCACGCCGCCTTCGAGCAGCGCCTCGACCTGCTGCTTGAACAGCTCCTTCGCCTCGTCGAAGGAGGTCGGGCCGTAGGGCTCGATGCGCAGGCCGAGCGGCCCCATGGCGCCGGCGACGTAGGCCCGCCCGCCCGCCGCCTCGCGGGCGAGGCGCGCGGCCGTCTCGTTAATCTCGCGCAGGCGGCCTTCGAGGCCGTACTGCCCGAGCTTGTGCGCGGTGGCGGTGAACGTGTTGGTCTCGATGACCTCGGCGCCCGCGCGCACGTACTCCTCGTGGACGGCGCGCACGAGGTCGGGCTGCGTCAGGTTCAGCTCGTCGTACGAGCGGTTGATGTAGACGCCCTTCGCGTACAGCTGCGTCCCCATCGCCCCGTCGAAGACGGTGACGTGGTCGCTCGCTAACAGTTCTCTGAAGTCGATCATTGGGGTAGAGAGTCCAAAAAAAATTCCCGCGCCAAACAACGCGGGAACTTCCTCACTCAGAAGTTGGCGACGCCGGAAGCGCCGAGCTGTTTAGCTGTTTATTTTTCGTGGCCGCAAGTCGCCTTAACTCACCACGTCTTGTCCACGCGCTTATACGTCGCGGCGTGCGCTCCTGTCAAGCACGGCCACGGGCGGGCGGCCGCGGAAGGCTCGGCGCGCGCGGCGGAGGGCCGGGGCCTCCTGCCGCGCGCGCCGAGCCCTTCCGCGGAGCGCGAATCCTCACACCCGCTCCTGGGCCCTCAGGCGGCGTCGAGCGCCCGCCACGTCCTCGGGCCGACGATGCCGTCCGGCACCAGGCCGTGCCGGCGCTGGAAGTCGCGCACGGCCGCCTCCGTGTGGGGGCCGAAGTTGCCGTCCACCGTGGCCCCGACTTTGGCCTGAACCTGCCGCGTCAAGTCGCCCGTCATGCCGCGGCGGAGCGTCGGCCGGCCGGCGGCCCCGCCGCCGGTGGTGGTCTCGACGCCGGGGATGATCCTCGGTGCCGGCCCCGCGCCGCTCATGATTGCGGCGACGGAGGCGCGGAACTGAATCATGTCCATGGGGTGCGGGTCAGGCTTGCGGCCTTTGGGGAGGGCGTACTCTTTGTGCCCGGCGCAGAACTCGCTGGTCTGCCCGACGCGTCTGAGGATGGCCGCCACCCCGCGGTGGTACGCGTCCACCTGTATGTCGGGCCAGGGGTCGTCCTTGCCCGCGTTCTCGGCCTCGATACCGATGAAGTTGGAGTTCCCGTTTACGATGCCGTGCCAACTGCCCCTCCCGGCATGGTTGGCCCGGCCCGCGGCGATGATGTAGTACGTCCCGTCGCGCCCCAAGCCGAGCTGGGCCAGTGGGCCGGGCAGCCCCGCGCGCCCGTTGATGAGCACGTTGAGGCTCGGCATGTTGCCCCTCACGGGCCCGGCGGTGTGGTGGCAGATGACGCCGAAGATGCGGCCCACGTCGCCCCGCCCACGGTCACGCCAGCCGTCCACCTCCGAGACCTTGAGTCCCGCAATCTTCAGCACGTCCGACAGCCAGGTTAATGAATGTGGCATGTTACAACACACCTCCTTCCGTCATCGGCAGCTCTTCGTCGGGAGTCGCTTCGTCGTCCCGGATGGGCACGTCGCAGCCGTCCACGTCGGTTTCGTCGTCTTCGGGGTCTGGGGCCACCGCGTGCGGGGGCTCAGGCGTCAAGGCGGCATTCTCAGGCCGCGCGTCTTTCTCATCCTGACTCATAGGTAAGGTGTCTCCTGTTGTTGACTCTGTTCAGTAGGGCCGGTACAGACCGCACGGGGGCGCGGGGGCGTCGCCGTGCGGCGGACGGAAGGGTCATCTCCGGGTTCGAGCGGCACCGAAAGGCTGAGGCGCCGGGAGACGAAACGTCCGGCCTCGTTGACTACAAACACTAATGAGAGATTGGCGAGAAACGTTTCGACGGCGGCCGAGGCGGTCGCTAACGGGCGGGCCTGTTGACGATGACGCGCCCTCCGAGGACGCTTTTGAGATTTACTCGCTCGGTCTTTCTCGGAGTGACCTGCGCCCCGGGGCCCGCGTTGAGCTTCTCCCAGTCGGACTCCGCGTAATGGCCGAGCACGACGTTGTCGCCGCGGCGCGAGACGACCTTCGCCCAGCGGCGGAAGAAGACCTCGCCCCGCGAAGGGTCTACCACCGCAAAGTAGGAGGCGCCGAGGCCGCCGTCCGACATTTCGACGAGCAGCGCGGTCTTCTTCGCGGCCGTGGTCACCTCGGTCACCTGATCGACCATGTAATACTCCGACATGACCTTGCGCTGCCGCCCGGTCGCGGCGTCGTAGGCGTAGAGTGACTGCCCCTCATTCTCGAAGCCGCCCGCGCCGCCGGGGGCCGAGTAAACCACCTGCCGCCCGCCTTGAATGACCCACGCCTTGAAGGCGTTGTCCGCGACCTGCCTCTCCCGGCCGCCCACGGTCACGAAGAGGGGGCCGGCGGCGCCCTCGGTAGCCGGCGCGACGCGCGCGGCGGTGGCGACTTCGCCCGCGGCGGCGGTTCGAGCCTTTTGCGCCCGGGTCACTTGCGCCGGGCACAGGGCGGCGCACGAAGCGAGCATTACGAAGACGGTAATTTTGAGAGGTCTCTTCATGTCACCTAACCGGCGGGCGTGCAGCCCGCTTGAACAGGACGTCCGCAGAAGCGGGACGCAGTATAACATACCGTTACGGCGCGCGGCAGGGCGGCCGAAAGTCCGAGTCACTATACCTTCTGGCAGCGCGGGCAGAAGTAGGTGGAGCGGCCGGCGCGCGAGACGCGACGGACGGCGGCGCCGCAGGTCTGGCAGGGCTCGTCCTCGCGGTCGTAGACGCGCCAGCGCCCGTTGTAGCCCCCGCCGCCGAAGTAGCTGCCGTCGATGTCCTCGGGGTCGACGTTCATCGTGGAGCCGTGGGCGATGGCCTCGCCCAGCACGTCGAGGACGGCGCGGTGCAGGCGCGCGACGGCGCGGCGCGTGACGACGTTGGCGGGGGCGAACGGGTCGAGGCGGGCGAGGAAGAGCACCTCGGCGGCGTAGATGTTGCCGAGGCCCGTCACCTTCGTCTGGTCGAGCAGCACGTCCTTCAGCGTGCGCTTCGTCTTCCGGAAAACTCCCGCGAGATACTCGGGCGTGAACTCCGCGGAGAAGGGTTCGGGCGCGAGGGCGCGCAGCTCGCGCGCCGCGGCGAGGTCTTCGGCGCGGACGACCTTCATCAGTCCGAAGTGGCGCTGGTCGGTGAAGGCGAGGCGGCCGCCTTCCGCGAGGCGGAAGAGGGCGTGCGTATGCTTCGGCAGGGGCGCGCGTGCCGGGAGCAGGAGGAAGCGGCCGGTCATGCGCAGGTGCGTGATGAGGACGTGGCCGTTGTCCAGCTCGGCGAGGATGTGCTTGCCGCGGCGGCCGACGCGCTCGAAGCGCGCGCCGCGCAGGAGGCGCGCGAACTCGCGCGGCGTGTTCTCGGGCGCGAGCCCCGGCCGCAGGAGCTCGGCCCGCGCGACGACGCGCCCGCCGACGACGCGGTCGAGCGCGCGCGCGACGAGTTCGACTTCGGGCAGCTCGGGCAACGAAACCCCCTCAGTGAAAAGCGTCGGCCAGCCGGCAGCCCTCGTCGAGCAGCGCGTGAACCTTCGCGGCGGAGGTCGCCTCGGAGTAGACGCGCAGGACGGGCTCGGTGCCGGACTGGCGGAAGAGGAGCCACGACTCGTCGCCGAAGACGAGCTTGGTGCCGTCCATCGTCTCGACCGACTCGACCGGCTCGCCGCCGCAGGAGGCGGGCGGGCGCGTCGCCAGCGACTCGACGAGCGCCCGGCCGCGCGCGACCTCCGTGTGCAGGTCGCGCCGGCCGAAGTAGAACTCGCCGAACTCGCGGTGCATCTCGCGCACCATCTCGGCCGGCGGGCGCCCCGCGGCCGCGACGGCTTCGAGGAAGAGGAGCGAGTTCAGTATCCCGTCGCGCTCGGGGAGGTGGCCGCGGACGCCGATGCCGCCCGACTCCTCCGCGCCGATGAGGATGTCCTCGCGCAGCATGAGGTCGGCGATGTACTTGAAGCCGATGGGCGTCTCGTAGAGCCGCAGGCCGTGCGCGGCGGCGATGCGCTTGAGCAGCACCGACTGCGAGAAGGTGCGGACGACGCCGCCCGACATCCCACGGTTGCGGGCGAGGTGGAGCAGGACGAGCGGGACGACCTCGTGCATGGTCAGCGTCTCGCCCAGCTCGCTGACGGCGCCGACGCGGTCGGCGTCGCCGTCCGTCGCAAGCCCGACGAGCGCGCCGAGTTCGCGCACGCGCTGCTTCAGCGGCGACATGTTGCGGTCAATCGGCTCCGGGCTCACCCCGCCGAACAGCGCGTCGCGCTCGCCCCGAATCGTCTCGACCGCGAGACGGCCGCCGCGCAGAAAACTCTCGACCCAGCGCCCGCCCGTCCCGTGCATCGGGTCGACGACGACGCGCGCGTCGAGCGCCCTCATCCTCTCCAAATCAACGTACGACGCGACCTGCGCGCGGTAGCTCGCGGCCTCGGCCGCGAGCCGGCCGCGCGCCTCGGGCGGAATCCCTGCGAGCCGGGGCGGCGCGGCGTCCACGAGCGACTCGACGGCGGCGGTCGTCTCGGGCGTCGCGCTCCCGCCCCACGGGGCCTTAATCTTGAAGCCGTTGAAGTGCGCCGGGTTGTGCGAGGCCGTGATGACGACGCCGCCGGCCGCGCCGCGCTCGCGCACCGCCCACGAGACGAGCGGCGTGGGCACGTCCGTGTCGAAGACGGAGACCGCGACGCCGTTGCCCGCGAGGACTTCGGCCGCGCGCGCGGCGAACTGCTCGGAGAGGAAACGCCGGTCGTAGCCGACGACGACGTGCGGACGGCCGGGGGCGGCGCCCTCGTCGCCGGCGTCGGAGCCTTCGGGCGGCCGCCCGACGAAGCCGGCGTATGCCTGCGCGACGCGCTCGACGTTCTCGAAGGTGAATTCGTCGGCGATGACGGCGCGCCAGCCGTCCGTGCCGAAGCGGATGGGCGCGGGGCGCGCGCTGGGTCTGGTCAAAAGGTCCCCCCGGTCTGCGTGTAGTCCGTGAGGCTCGTCTTGTCGCCGAGCACCGCGCCCGGGCCGACCTGCGCCGAGCGGCCGACGTGGCAGCCGCGCCCGATGACCGCCTCCGAGACGTGCGCGCCGGCGCCGACGCGCGTGTGCGGCCAGACGACCGAGTTGACGATTTGCGCCTTCTCCTCGACGTGGACGCCCTCGCCGAGCACGGAGTTGACGATTTGCGCGCCGGGCTTGACGGTGCAGCCGTCGGCGACGAGCGAGAGGCGGTCAACCTCGGCGTGCGTGGCGATGTCGGAGTCGCCGCGCCGGCCCCCGAGCTGCACGCCGCGGACGCGGCCCGCGAGGATGTCGTGGTGGACTTGCAGGTAGCGCGCGGGCGCGCCGATGTCCATCCAGTAGGCCGACGCGGGCAGGTGCGCGTAGAACTTCTCGCCGCGCGCGAGCAGGTCGGGGAAGAGGCCGTACTCGAACGAGTAGCTTTCGCCCGCGGGGATGAAGTCGAGCACCTTCGGGTCGAGGATGTAGGTGCCGGCGTTGATGGTGTTGACGGCGCACTCGGCGGCGGCGGGCTTCTCGGCGAAGCGCGTGACGCGCCCGCCCCCGTCCGCCTCGACCACGCCGTAGGCGCAGGGGTCTTCGACGGGCGCGAGGACGACCGTGGCGACCGCGCCGCGCTCGTCGTGCTCGCGGAGGGCGGCCCGGAGGTCGAGGTCGGTCACGATGTCGCCGTTGAGGACGACGGTCGGCTCGCGGATGTGGCTTTCGGCGAACTTGTAGGCGCCGGCCGTCCCCATCGGCTGCGGCTCGACCGTGTAGTTAATCCTGACGCCGTAGTCCGAGCCGTCGCCGAGCTGCTGCTCTATCTTGTGCGGCTGGTAGGAGAGCGAGAGCGTGACGTCGGTGACGCCCGCGCGCCGGAGCGTGTCGAGCTGGTAGAGCAGGAAGGGACGGTTGCAGACCGGGACGACGGGCTTGGGCGTGTAGACCGTCAGCGGCCGGAGCCGCGTCCCCTTGCCGCCTGCGAGAATGAGAGCTTGCATACGAATTCCGAAGGCCGGGCCGAGTCTAGCACCGCCGCCGGAGGCTTTTCAACGACGCCGCGCGCCGCCGGAAATCCCTTGCTTGACACCCCCCCGGGCCAACGTATAATCGAACTTTGGTCAACGAAATCATATTTCTTGAGTCTGTCATCGTCGCCCACGGGCCGCGCGCGGGTGCGCCCCGGGGGGAAGGGGAGTAAGTCATGCCCGACAGGAGAGAGGCGGTCATCATCAGCGCCGCGCGCACGCCGACGGGGAAGTTCCTCGGCGCGCTCAAAGGCTTCACGGCGCCGCAGCTCGGCGCGCTGGTCGTGCGCGAGGCCGTGCGGCGCGCGGGCGTCGCGCCCGAGGAGGTGGACGAGGTCATCATGGGCTGCGTCGTGCAGGCGGGCCTGGGTCAGAACCCGGCGCGGCAGGCGGCGCTGCACGGCGGCGTCCCGTTCGGCGTCTCGGCCGTCACCATCAACAAGGTCTGCGGCTCCGGCCTCAAGTCCGTGATGATGGCGGCGCAGGGCATCCAACTCGGCGACGCGGAGGTGGTCGTCGCGGGCGGGATGGAGTCGATGTCGAACGCGCCCTTCCTGCTGAAGCAGGCGCGCGAGGGGCTGCGGATGGGCGACGGCAAGCTCGTCGACTCGATGATTCACGACGGCCTCTGGTGCGCCTTCGAGAACTACCACATGGGCAACACCGGCGAGGTCGTCGCCGAGCGCTACGGCGTGACGCGCGAGGAGCAGGACGAGTACGCCCTGAACTCGCACCGCAAGGCCGCGGCGGCGATTAAGGCCGGCAAGTTCAAGGACGAAATCCTGCCCGTCGAGATTCCGCAGAAGAAAGGCGCGGCGCTCGTCTTCGACACGGACGAGCCCGTCCGCGAGGACACTTCGCTCGAAGCGCTCGCCAGGCTGCGGCCCGCCTTCAGGGAGACGGGGACGGTGACGGCCGGCAACGCCCCGGGCGTCAACGACGGCGCCTCGGCGCTCGTCGTCACGTCGGAGGAGCGCGCGCGGGCCCTGGGCGTCGAGCCGCTGGCGCGCGTGGCGGCGCAGGCGACCTCGGGCATCCAGCCGGAGCTGGTGATGATGGCGCCGGTCGAGGCCATCAGGAAGGTCTTGCGGAAGGCGGGCTGGTCGCTGGGCGAGGTGGACTTGATCGAGTTGAACGAGGCGTTTTCCGTCCAGGCCATCGCCATCATCCGCGAGCTGGGGCTCGACCCGGCGCGCGTGAACGTCAACGGCGGGGCGGTCGCGCTCGGCCACGCCATCGGCCAGTCGGGCTCGCGCCTGCTGACGACGATGCTCTACGAGATGAAGCGCCGGGACGCGCGCCGCGGCCTCGCCGCGCTCTGCCTCGGCGGCGGCAACGCCGTGGCGCTGGCCGTCGAGCGCTGAGCGCGATGGAGAAACGGAGTCCCCAATGACCCCCCAGGACCACAACAAAATTCTCGGCATCATGCACCTCCTCTACGGCGGCTTCAACGCCCTGATGATGGTCATCTTCATCCCCTTCTTCCTCGCCATTGGCGGGCTCGCCGCCACCGACCCGGGCTCGCCGCCGGGGCTGGGCGCCATCTTCGGCGCCCTCGGCGTCCTGATGCTGGCGCTCGCGCTCGCCTTCGGGCTGCCGCCGATTCTCGCCGGCTACGCGATGCTCAAGGGCAAGAGGTGGGCGCGCACGGCCGGCATCGTGGCCGCGTGCTTCGAGGCGCTCAGCTTCCCCTTCGGGACGGCGCTGTGCGTCTACACCTTCTGGTTCCTGTTCGGGCAGGGCGAGGGCTTCCACCGGCAGGGCGGGGGGCGGGCGTTCAGGCAGGGCTGGCAGCCGCCGCACCTGCGCGACGCGGGCGCGTACGAATGGGAGGCGCAGCGCGCGCAGCAGTCCGCGCGCCAGCGCGAATACGTCCCGCCGCCGCAGCCGCCCGACTGGCGCGGGCAGTAGAAACTTCAGGGGGCTTTGAGAAGTGTCTGAGATTATCGGAGTCGTCGGCGCGGGCACGATGGGCAACGGCATCGCGCAGGTCGCGGCGCGCGCCGGCTACGACGTCGTGCTGCGCGACGTCAGCGAAGAGTTCCTCGCGCGGGGGATGGGCGCCATCGACCGCAGCCTCCAGCGCGACGTGGACAAGGAGCGCCTGTCGGCGGAGGAGAAGCGCGCCGTCGTCGGCCGCATCAGGACGACGACCGAGCTGTCGGAGCTGTCCGGCGCCGCCTTCGTCGTCGAGGCCATCACCGAGAGCCTCGAAGCCAAGCGCGAGGTCTTCCGCGCGCTCGACGAGACGTGCGGCCCCGAGGCCATCCTCGCCTCGAACACCTCGTCCATCTCCATCACGAAACTGGGCGCGGCCACGCGGCGGCCCGACAGGGTCATCGGGATGCACTTCATGAACCCCGTCCCCGTCATGAAGCTGGTCGAGGTCATCCGCGGCATCGCCACCTCGGACGAGACGTGGGCGAAGACGCGCGCCCTGTCGGAGCAGATGGGGAAGACGGCTTTGGAGTGCAACGACTCGCCCGGCTTCGTCTCGAACCGCGTGCTGATGCCGATGATTAACGAGGCCGTCTTCGCGCTCCACGAGGGCGT
>DASVTS010000152.1:0-53436 GCA_036387455.1 Pyrinomonadaceae bacterium
GTGGAGCACGAAGACCGCCCTGTAACCCGGCGGCAACTGCCCCACCGCCCGGTCCAACGCTATCCTGTCGACCACCGGCATCTGCGAAGGGTTCTCCGTCCCCCGCACCACCTGCTGCGGCGACTCGCCGTCGTCGGTCACCTGCTCGACCTTCACGCCCCGCCGCCGGAAGTGCATCAAGACCTGGTTGACGGTGAGCCGGTGGAGCCAGGTGGTGAAGGCCGACTCGCCGCGGAAGCTGCCCGCCTTGCGGTAGAGCTGGATGAAGACCTCCTGGGCTAAGTCCTCGGCCTCGGCCGTGTTGGCAGTCATCCGCAGGCACAGGGAGTAGACGCGCCGGGAGTGGCGCGAGTACAACTCCTCGAACGCCGGCATGTCTCCCATAGACGCCGCCTGCGTCAACTCGTAGTCGCTCGCGCTCTCTTTCTCGAACTCGGGTGTCGTCACGTCTCCGAACGTCCGCCCCAGCAGAAGGTCGCCCGTCGTCAACTCACAACTCTCCGCTTTGAACGTCACCGTGACGCGCCCGCCTTTTGTCGAGTTTGAAAAGCTTCCCCGGCCCGCGTGCGGCCCGCCGCGTTCGTCCGAAGGCCCTGTCCGCCGGGTCTATACGCGACTGTGATGCGGGACGCGGCGCGCGTCGTTGCCCTACCCGCCTTCAGAATCAAGGTTTTCCGCCGCCCGCGCGCCCGGCTCCGGCGGCGCGGGCGGGGCCGGCCGGCCGGATTCTAGCACACGCGCCGCCCGCCGGCCCGCCCTTCGTCACCGGCCGTAACGCCCCTTCAGCTCACGCTCTCGGCGCTGTAGCGCGCGACGAGGCCGGTGCGGACGGCGTGGCGGTGGACGCGGGCGAAGAACCAGCAGCCGAGCAGCACGTAGACGGCCGCCAGCAGCGCCGCCCACCCGAGCGTCGCCCACGAGGCCGCGCCGCCCGAGACGACCGCGCGCACCCCCTCGAAGACGTAGGACGGCGGGAGGGCGCGCGACACGCCGCGCATCCAGAGAGGGAGCGTCGAGAGCGGGTAGAAGACGCCCGCGAACGGCGAGACCAGCGCGGGCAGCGGCCACAGGAACCACTCCGACGCGGGGCCGAACCTGAGCACCACGGCCGCGCCCACTATCCCGAGCGCCACGCCGAACAGGAAGAGCACGAGCAGGAACGGCACGAGCAGCAGCCCGTAGGCCGCGAACGAGAGGCCGAACGCCGCGGTCGCCAGCAGGAGCATCACCGCCAGGCCCACGGCGCTCGTCGCCACGCTCGACAGCACCAGCCCCGCCAGGTACTCGGAAATCTTCAGGGGCGAGGCGAAGAAGTTGAGGAAGTTGCGCGACCAGACGTCTTCGAGGAAGGCGGTCGTCACCCCGTGCATCACGCGCGAGAAGAAGTCCCAGAGCAGGACGGCGCCGAGGAGCGCCGGGACGAAGTTGAAGCCGGGCGCGGCGACCGTGTTGAGGTAGCGCGTGATGAAGCCCCAGAGCACGATGTCCACGGCCACCCACGCGAAGAGCGGCAGCACGCGCGCCGCGCTGCCGCGCATGAGGTAGACCTGCCTGACGAAGACCGCCGCGCTGCGCCTGAAGTTCATTGCCGCCCGCCCGAAAAACTCACGCCCCCTGCCGCCCGCGGTTTGACAACCGCCGCCCCGCGGCATAGTTTATCCGCGCGCCGAAGCAGAAGAGGCTTCCTCCGCTCCCTCCGGCCACCGCCCTCTGATCCCGACTTACGACCGAAGGCCCGAGCGACAGACGTCCTCCGCCACTCTTTCCCCGCAGCGTCCAGAAGCACGCGGCCGCGCCCCCGAAACGCGTGCCGCCCCCAACACACTTCCGCCCACAGACCCCTCTAAGGAGTTCCAACGATGCGAAAGATTACGTTCCCCTCGACGGCGGCGCTGACCGTCGCCCTCGCGCTCCACCTCGCCGTCGCCGCGGCCGCGGCCCAGCTCACCATCCCCGCCGCCCCGAGCAACCTGACGGCGACGGCCATCTCCACCAGCGCCATCACCATCAACTGGGTTGACAACTCGGACAACGAGGACGGCTTCAAGATAGAGATGTGCCAGGGCTCGAACTGCTCGGACTTCGTCACGGCCGGCTACGTCACGACCGGGGCGACCAACGCCACCGTCTCGGGGCTCGGCAAGAACAGGACGTGCAAGTTCCGCGTGCGCGCCTACAACGCCGCGGGCGACTCGGCCTACTCCAACATCGCGCAGGCGACCACGCTCCGCTGAGCGGGCGCCTGAACCCCGAGCGAGGCCCCGCGCCCCGGCACACGCGCCGAGGGCCGGGGCCTCGCTCGCGCGCCCCCGTTCAGACCCCGCCGCCGCCCAGCCCGAGCGTGAGCGGCTCGCGCGCCACCGCGATGAAGAGTTCTTCGAGCGTCGCGCGCCCGTGCTCGCGCGGCAGCGCCCGCGGGTCGCCTTCGAGGAGGATGCGCCCCTTCGAGAGGAAGAGGACGCGGTCGCACACCTCCTCGACCTCGTACATGTTGTGCGAAGTCCAGAGGACGCCGCCACCCCCGTCGGCCGCGAACCCGCGCATCCGCGCGCGTATCTCCTGCGCCGTCGCCGGGTCGAGCGAGGCCGTCGGCTCGTCCAAAAGGAGGAGGCGCGGGCGGTTGAGCATCGCCTTGGCGAGCGCCACGCGCGTCTGCTCGCCCGAGGAGAGGACGCCGCACTTGGCGTCGCCGAAGGGCCGCAGGTCGAACTCGTCGAGCAACTCTTCTATCCGCGCCGGGAGCCGCGCGACGCCGTAAATCATGCCGAAGACGCGGAGGCTCTGGCGGACGGTCAGGTTGCCGGGCAGCGGCGCGTAGACGGCGGCGAAGTTCGTGAGGCCGAGCGCCCGCGAGCGCTCGCGGCGGACGTCCATGCCCTCGATGTAGACGGCGCCCGCCGAGGGCTCCAGCACGCCGAGAATCATGTTGATGGTCGTCGTCTTCCCCGCCCCGTTCGGCCCGAGCAGGCCGACTATCTCGCCCCGCCGCACGTCGAACGTGACGCCGTCCACGGCGACCGTCGCCCCGTAGGTCTTGCGCACGCCCTCGACCGAGAGCACCTTCGGCGCGGGCCCGGCCCCGCTGGGTTCAGACTTCCTCATCCCGACTCCACCGCTTTGCCTTTAAGCGCATTGTGGCACGTCGGGCGGGGCCCCGCCAGTTGGCGCCCCGAAAGACACGGGGACGCGGGGGCACGGCCCGAACCGGAAGCCGTGTCCCCGCGTCCCCTTTGTTGAAAGCGCCCTTCGCCCGGAACTCAGGTCGCGGGTGCTAAGACGGCGTGACGGCCTCGGCGTCCTCGGCGGGCTTCGACCGCGACTCGGCCAGCTGGCGGAGCCGGAGGAGGTCGATGAGGCCGGCGAGGTCGCGGAGCAGCTCCTCGGGCAGCTCGTGGAAGACGACGCCGAAGCCGACGCCGCTCATGTGGTACTTCACGCGGCCGCTCATCCGCAGCCAGCGGTTGTCGGGCATCCACACGCGGACGAAGATGTCCTGCCCCTCGATGACGATGGCCTTCGTCTTCACGAAGCACTCGCGCAGCCCGATGCTCGTGATGGTGCCGCTGCGCGGCGCGTCCGGGGTCGGCCCGAAGGCGCAGGACAGCTCGGAGAGGAATCGCGTCTTTTCTTTGAAGTTAATCATGGCGTCTCGTGCCGCTCCTCGGCCCTTCGGTTCGCTCGCGGCTAGTCGGAGGGGACCAGCCTGATGGTCTTGACGGTGTCGTTGGGGGCGGGCGCCTCGGCCCGCGCCTTCTCGGGCATGTGGAGCTTGCGCACCTTCTCGTTGGTCTCGACGATGATCTTCTCGGAGTCGCCGGCGCTCGAAGGCCGCGAGAAGTAGTAGCCCTGCCCGTACTCGCAGCGCAGGTCGCGCAGCAGCTTGAGCTGTTCCTTCGTCTCGACGCCCTCGGCGACGACGTCCATCCCCAGGACCTGCGCCAGCATGACGATGGTGCGGACGATCTCGACGTTCTCGGGGTTGTTCGCCATGCGGGTGACGAAGGAGCGGTCTATCTTCAGCGTGTCGATGGGGAAGCGGTGGAGGTAGGAGAGGCTGGAGTAGCCGGTGCCGAAGTCGTCGATGGCGAGCTGCACGCCGAGGTCGCGGAGCTGGCGGAGCATCTCGGTCGCGGCGTCGATGTTGTCCATGACGGCGCCCTCCGTGATTTCCAGCTTCAGCTGCCGCGGGTTGAGCCCCGTCCGGCGCAGCACGTCGTCCACCTGCGCGATGAGCATCATGTGGTTGAACTGCTTGGCCGAGAGGTTGACGCTCATGAAGATGGGCGACGCCTGCGGGAACTTCTCCTGCCACTCGCGCATCTGGCGGCACGCCTCGAAGAGCGCCCACTCGCCGATGCCGATGATCTGGCCCGTCTCCTCCGCGATGGGGATGAAGTCGAGCGGCGAGATGAGCCCGCGCTCCGGGTGGTGCCACCGCACCAGCGCCTCGAACCCGCAGAGCTTGAAGTTGTCGAGCGAGACGATGGGCTGGTAGAGCAGGTAGAACTGCCCCTTCTCCAGCGCCTTCCTCAGGTCGGTCTCTATCTGGAGGAGGTTGACGGCCGAGGCGTGCATCGAGTGGTCGAAGACGACGTGGCGCGCCTTGCCGAGCGACTTGGCGCGGTACATGGCGGTGTCGGCGTCGCGCAGGATGTCCTCGGGGTCGGAGTAGCTGCCGGTGCCCGCGGCCACGCCGATGCTCATCGTCGTGAAGACCTCGCGGCCGCTCAGCATGATGGCGGCGCCGATCTCCTTCTGGATGCGCTCGGCGACGGTCGCGGCCTCCTGCTCGTCCGCGAGGTCGTCGAGCAGGATGGTGAACTCGTCGCCGCCGACGCGCGCGACGGTGTCGCCCTGGCGCAGGCAGCGCTCCAGCCGCCGCGCCACCTCGACGAGGAGCTGGTCGCCGGCGACGTGGCCGAGGGAGTCGTTGATGACCTTGAAGCGGTCGAGGTCGCAGAAGAGGACGGCGAAGCGGCGCGTGGTGACGCGCTTGGCGCGCGCGATGGTGAGCTTGACGTGGTCGGTGAAGAGCGCGCGGTTCGGCAGTCCCGTCAGCGGGTCGTGGAAGGCGTCGTGGCGCAGGCGCTCCTCGGACTGCTTCCGCTCGGTGACGTCCTGGAGCTGGAGGACGAGGTACGTCTCGTCGTCGCGTGGGTCCTGGAAGCGCGCGACGTTCCAGAGCGCCCAGACGTGCTCGCCGCCGCGGCGCTGGTGGCGCACCTCGGTCTGGAGGAAGTCCGAGCGCTGCCGGAGCATGCTCTTCAGGGCGCCGAGCGCCGGCCCGAGGTCGTCCTTGTGCGTGATGGCCTTCAGGCTCGCTGACATCAGCTCCGACTCGGTGTAGCCGAGGAAGGCGCTCAGCGAGCGGTTGACCCACAGGAGCTTGCCCTTCGAGGAGAGGACGGCCATCCCGATGGCCGCGTGCTCGAAGGCGGCGCCGAAGGCGTGCGTGCCCTCGAACTGCGCGCGCCCGCCGAGCCACGCGTGCGCGGGCTGCGACGCGCCGCCGCGGTGCGCGTGGTAGAGCGCGTCCACGGCCGCCGCGGCCGCCGCGACGCCGAGGCAGACGTCGAAGACGAAGCCGGCGGGCGCCTGCGCGGCCAGCACGGCGAAAGAGGAGGTCAGCAGGTAGGCCGTGAACGTCCAACTGAGCGCGTCGAGGTAGGCGCGCGGCGCGCCGCGCGGCGCCGTGCCGCTGCGGCCGTAGGCCGTGAGCTGCGCCGACTCGGCCGCCGCCTGCGCGAAGGAGAAGACGAGCGCCGCGAGCGAGGCGGCGTAGGCGGGGGCGGCCCCCGGCGCCGCGCCGGTCAGCAGCGCCGCGACCCACCCGACGAGGACGGTCACCACGGCCGCGGGCGCCGAGTCGTGGAGCAGCGACGCCCCGCCGCGCGAGAGCCGGAGCGACGAGACGACCGCGGCGGCCGCGGCCAGCGGCGTGGCCGCCTCGAAGCCGTAGAGCAGCGCCGTCAGCAGCACGAAGGCGGCCGAGGCGGGGACGGCGTTCGCGGCGTAGGGGACTTTGAGATAGACCCGCGTCCCGAGCGTCAGGGCGCAGAACGCCAGCAGGAGGTAGCGCGCCTCCAGCAGCAGGCGCGCCGAGGCGGGGAGGGAGACGGCCAGCGCCGCCAGCCCTGTTGCGACGGCCGCGAGCACGTATGCGCGCGGCGGCCGCCTGGTGTAGGTAAGGATCATGTGGGAATCATCCCGGCTTCGGGCCGCCGCGGGGATAATGTCGGCGGGGCAACATGAAGGGCGAGGTCGGAAGGGTCCCGGCTCCTGTCGGAAGTCTCAAAACCCTCGCAGGGTTGGCGGAGGGCGGGCGGAAAAAAACCCGCCCACACAAGCAAGACTTATGCCCGCCGTCGCGCCCGTCGCGCCCCGACGTCCCGCGCGGGGGGCGACGTTTCCCCGCACGCCCGTGAGGTTCAAGCCGCGCGCCCCCGGACACGCCTGACGTAATTCCGTCCCTGTGACAAAACACGGCAGACCGCGGGTGACAAACCGCGGCACCGGCCTTCCCCGTCGTGCCGTCAGGGAGCCCGCGAGCGCCCGGCCGGAGAAAAAAACCCGCCGCCGGCGCCCGACCGACCGGGACGCACGAACGGGTCGCCGCGACGCCCGGCGGCACGGGTCTTGTAGTCGAAAGCTTGAAGTGTAGACGCACGGGTGCGTCCCCCGACTCTTCAGCTCGTCACGAAACCACAGGCGAAGGCGCCCCACACCGATATGACCACCCAAGAATCCACACACGCCTCGTTCGGCACGGACGAGGAGGCGCCCACCTTCGAGGTCGCGCCGCTCCTGCTTGAGAGTGCCCCGCTCGAACTTGAAAGCGCGCTGCTTGAGCTTGAGAGCGCGCCGCTCGAATTTGTGAGCGCGCCGCTCGAAAGCGCGCCGCCGCTCCTGCTTGAGAGCGTGCCGACGCCCTTCCTTGAGGCCGCCCCGCAGCCCTTTGAGCCCGCGCCGCAGCTCTTACTCGAAGCCCCGCCGGCGCCCCCGCGCCCGTCGGCGCCCGAGCCGGCGCCCGAAGTCAAACCCGAAGTCACACCGAGGCCGGCGCCGAGGGTGAAGGCGAAGGCGGCCGGGGCCGACCCGTTCGAGGTCGGCGTGCGCCTGCTGAGGATGGCGCCCGCCTGGCTGCTCTTCACGACCGTCCTCTGCGGCTCGCTCGTGCTGCTGCTGGGCTGGGTGAGGGGCGACGGCGACGCCTCGGCCGTCACGCTCCGCACGAAACAGAACGACTCCCGGGCCGTCGAGCCCGCCCCGAAGGCCGACGCCGCGGCGCCGAAGACGGCCGCCGCCAACTCGCCCGAAGTGGCGGCGCCGGCGCCCGCCGCGCCCGCCGTCCGAGCCCCGGAAAACCCGCCCGCACCGGCCGTCGCGCCGCCCGCGCCCGCCGCGGAAACCCCGAAAACGGCGGAAAAAGCGCAGCCCGCCGAGGCCGCCGCCCCCGCTTCGGGCGAAGTCGCGGGCGCCAAGTTCACCGTGCAGGTCGGCTCCTACAACAGCCAGTCGGAGGCCAACGCGCACGTCTCGCGGCTCCGCGCCGCCGGGTTCGAGTCGCGCGCCGCCACGGTCGAGCTGCCCGGCCGCGGCACCTGGTACAGGGTTCAGGTCGGCCGCTTCGCCGACCGCGACGGGGCTTCGAAGACCGTCGCCGAGTTGCGCGCGAAGGGCGCCGCCGCGAGCGCGATGGTCGCCCCGCTGTAAAATTTAATCCCCCGGAACTTAACCGCCCCATCCAGAATCGGTTTGTGTGCGGAGATGTTTACTGCCCTGCCCCAGTCCAGAATGCGTAACGAGGCACCCTCTCACCCCGCCCCGTTACAGTCCGAAACCGCCGCGGCGCACTTTAAGCTCGTCGAGGGCTACGCGCGTTTCTTCGCGCGCCCCGAGGTGCGTCTGCGCTTTCTCAACAACACGCTCGCGCTCCAGGCCGAGCGCGGCGCGCGGATGGAAGAGTTCGCCGCGCGCTGGGGATTTCTTCGGAAATACGGCCTTTTCGAGAGGATTTTGAACCTCTCGCTCTACGGCCTCATCTTCCGCGAGGTCGGGAGGCTGCTCCCTTCGGACTCGGGCGGGAAGCGCGGGCTGCTGGGGCTGCACAAGCAGGCGCCGCTCTCGGCGCGCGTGCTTTACCGCTGCTACCAGTTCCGGCGCGCCGTCTACGCGCTCTCGGCCGTCGCCGCCGTCGCGCTCTGCTTCGTCGGCTACCACGGCGCGGCGTGGACGGCCGCGCGCGCCAACCAGTACCTCGCCGGGCGCTACAAGATGGTCGAGCGCGTCTACGCGGGCGAAAAGTCCACGGTGGCCTCGGGGCTCGCCGAACGCCTCCCCTCCTACCAGCCGGAGAAGGTCTGGCTGGTGGAGCAGGGCGAAGGCTTCGAGCGCTACAGCAACGGCGCCCGCATCATCAACACTTACGAGACTTCGAACCGCCCGCGCCGCTACCTGACGTTCGGGCGGGACGGGGCCGGGGCCACCGGCGAGGCGCAGACGGCGCCCGTCGGCATCGTCTACCACACCTCGGAGAGCGACCTCGTCCCCTTCGTCGAGGACAACAGCGGCTCCATCGAGTTCCGCTCGAAGAACCTCTTGGGCTACGTCCGCGAGCACAAGTCTTACAACTACGTCATCGACCGCTTCGGGCAGGTCTACCGCGTCGTGCGCGACGAGGACGCGGCCTTCCACGCCGGGAATTCCGTCTGGTCGGACGGCCGCGTGACCTACTTCGGCCTCAACGAGAGCTTCCTCGGCGTCAGCTTCGAGACGAAGGCGGACGTGGGCGCGGGCGGCGAGCAGCTGACCGAGGCGCAGGTGCTCTCCGGGCGGCTGCTGACGCAGGTCCTGCGCAGCCGCTACCGCATCGACGACGCCAACTGCACGGCGCACGGGCTCGTCTCGGTCAACCCCTCGAACGGCCGCATCCTCTTCCACCACGACTGGGCGAGCGGCTTCCCCTTCGAGGCGATGGGCCTCTCGGACAAGTACGCCGTCGCGCCCGCCTCGGTCTCCGAGCTGGGCTTCGGCTACGACTCGGAGACGGCGGCGCAGACCGGCGTCTGGCCGGGCGTGGCGGCGGCCGAAACGGAGTTCGCGCGCCGCGCCGAGGGGCAGGGCGCCGACCCCGAAGACCTGCGGCGCCGGATGCGCGCCCTCTACCGCGAGAGGATGGGGGCGCAGCGCGCCCTCCTGCGGGGCGCGGGCGTGCGCGCCGACGCGGAGGAGGCGGGGCCGGATTCCTGAAAGTCATCTCCGCGGTTTTCTGGAAGTCGCCCTCCCCGCTTCCAGAAAGGCACGCGCATTGCAAGCCATCAGGACGAAGCGGCTCCATCGCCGCCGCGCAAGCCCCACCGACAGTCTTTTAACAGACCGTCCCGAATAAAATTTTTAACACCATCTGAGGAGATGAACATGGAAGAGAAAAATCAGGCCCCGGCGGGAATGAAGACGGAAGCGGAAGTCAGGACCGGCCCCATCGGGCTCGACATCGGCACGAGCCGCATCGTCGTCGCCGACGGCCCCGACGGCGAGCGCCGCCGCTCGCAGCTCAACGCCTTCGTCCCCGTGCCCGTTTCCGAGATGGCCGAGAACATGCTCCGTCAGCGCGGGATGGTCTACGAGCGCAACTGCAAGAACCTCTACGTCTACGGCAACGACTCCGAATTCTTCGCCAGCTTCCTCGACACGGACGCGCGCCGGCCGATGTGCACCGGGCTCCTCAACCCGCAGGAGGAGAACAGCAACCACATGATCCAGCGCATCATCCAGCTGATGGTGCCGCGGGCGAAGCGGGGCGAGGTGCTCTGCTTCAGCGCGCCGGGCCGGGGCGAGGGCGTCAACGGCAACCTCGTCTACCACGAGGCCGTCCTGAAGCAGTTCCTCCAGTCGCTCGGCTACAAGGTGAAGGCCATCAACGAGGGGCAGGCCGTGGTCTTCTCCGAGTTGCAGGACGAGAACTTCACCGGCATCGGCGTCAGCTTCGGCGGCGGGATGTGCAACGTCTCGGTCTCCTTCATGTCGATGCCGATGATTACCTTCAGCGTCCCGAAGGGCGGCGACTACATCGACCGCAACGTGGCCGAGGTGATGGGCGAGCGCAACACGACGAAGGTGCGCCTCTTCAAGGAGGAGAAGCTCGACCTCTCGCGCCCGCCGAAGGACGAGATGACGGGCGCGCTCCACATCTTCTACGAGGACGTGATGCGCACGCTCATCGACCGCCTGCGCTCGGAGTTCTCGCGCTCGGGGCAGCTCCCGAAGGTGGACCGCCCGA
Source organism: Pyrinomonadaceae bacterium (assembly GCA_036387455.1). Lineage (GTDB taxonomy): Bacteria > Acidobacteriota > Blastocatellia > Pyrinomonadales > Pyrinomonadaceae > QHXN01. Next base: position 10,280 of record DASVTS010000152.1, read on the forward strand.
TGTCGGTCGTGCTCGCGGGCGGGACGGCGAAGCCCGCCGGGTTCCTCCAGACGTTCGAGTCGATGCTGCGCGCCGAAGGCGAGTTCCCCATCCCGCTCTCCGAGGTGAGGATGGCCGCCGACCCGCTGACGGCGACCGCGCGCGGCTGCTACATCGCGGCGCTCTCGGAGACGCGGTAGCCCGACGCCCCGCGCGACCAGACCCCGCCCGTGTCCGCGGCGCGGCCCCGACGTGGGCCGCGCCGCGGGCACACGCGTAAGCCTCACGGCGCCGCCGCACGGCGCGGGAGCCCTGGAAGGTCCGGAAGGATGTGACAAAACCAACCCCCCCCAACGACGACCTCGAAGTCGAAATCGACCTGGAAGAGATTTACTGGTCGTACCCCGCCCTGCCCGCGGACGACGATGCGGCGGCCCCCGCCGCGCCCGCGGCCCGCGACGCCGCGCCGACGACCGCCGCGGCCCCGGAGGCCGCCGCCCCGCCCGGGGAGTCGGCGGCTTCCCGGGCCGCGGAATCGTCTGCCGCCGCGGAGTCCGCCGAGGCGCCCGCGCCCGCCGCCGAAGCGCCGAAGCGCGAGGCGCCGGGCGGGACGACGGCGGCGTTCCACTCCGCCATCGCCGAGATCGTCGCGCGCGTGGAGCCCGCGCCGCTGCGCGAGCTGGTCGGCTCGACCTTCGCGCGCCTGCTGCGCGTGCTCGACACGCTCGGCGTCATCGAGAAGGCGCTGACGCGGCCGCAGGCCGTCAAGGTCTCTTTCCTCTTCGAGGACGTGAGGGCGCAGACCGCCTCGCTCCTCTCGCACATCACCGAGGCCGTCTCCTCGGGCGGCGCGGGGCTCGACCGCGGGCTGCGGGACGTGCTCGACGGGATGCGCTTCGTCATCGGGCACGAGCTGTCGAAGGTCTTCCGGCAGGAGTTCGCCGGCATCAACGCCGAGCGCGGGCCCGCCTACACGCGCGCCGACCTGAGCCGCGCCTGGGGCCTGCTCCACAACTGCCTCCAGCAGACGGCCATCAGCTTCGCGCAGGTCTTCTCGCCCGGCGTGACGGGGGCGCACCTCTTCGAGGACTACAGGCTCAAGGTCGAGAACTCCTTCACCCTCTACCGCGAGCTGAACGTGCTGCAACAGAAGGTGCGCGCCGCCGAGCGCTCGAACGGCATCCTGCTCAAGCACTCGCTCGTCCGCCACATGGAGTACTTCCGCGAGGAGACGATGCACTTCCTCATGTACAAGGACTGGGGCGAGTTCGGCCGCTACGTGGACGACGTCCGCCGCGCCTTCGAGGAGATGGAGGAGTTCGAGCGCGTGCTCCACGAGTTCTCGCAATACCTCTCCACGCTCATCCACCACGTCGGGATGCGCGAGGTGCTGAGGAACGTCCCCGCGGGCGAGGGCGCGGCCCCGACGCCGGAGTTATAGACCGACCATGTCCACCGCGGCCGACACCCAGCACGCCGAGACCTTCATCGTGGACGCCGACGCCGTCTCGCCCCTCGAACGGCGGCAGCACGAGCGCATCAACATCTACCTCCGGGCGAGGTGGGAGGGGATGCTCGGCCGCCACGAGGGGACGCTGAGCGACATCAGCGCCGGCGGCTGCTTCATCCTCTCCGAGAGCCCGACGGCGCTGCGCGAGCTGATAAGGCTGGAGATAGAGCTGCACACGGGCGAGTGGGTCACGGCCTGGGGCGAGGTCACCAACCAGTTCGCGGGCGTCGGCTTCGGCGTCCGCTACACCGAGTTCGAAGGGGTGCGGGAGGGCAGCTTCGTCCTCTCGCTCGAACAGACGAAGTCCGTCAAGGCGGGCGTCGAGGCCCTGAAGAACGTGGACGCCGTCTTCCTCGACGCGGAGGGCGCCGTCTGCGCCCCGCAGGTCGGGCGGCCGGACTACAAGGCGCGCCTCCTGCTGGCGCTGCCCACGGTGAACAGGACGCTGCTCGACCTGCCCGAGTGCCGGAAGAAGACCGCGTTCCGCCTCTCCGTCCAGACCTACGCCGACGTCCACCGGGTCTGGGGCGCGCTCGCCGCCGGCACGGCGGCCAACCCCAAAGAGTGGCTCGAAGCCTACAAGCTCCTGAAGAACAAGTACGAGGCGCCCACCGACATCACGGAGGCCATGCGCCGCGGCGACGCCGCCCCCGTCCTCGTCTTCCTCCGCCAGAAGGCGCGCATCTACCTCACCTTCGTCTCCTGACAGGCCCGGCGCCTTCCCCGACCGACTTCAAGCCCAGTACGTCCTGTCGAGCGAGCGGTAGCCGACGGCCTCGGCGACGTGCGCGGGGCGGACGTCGTCCGAGCCGGCGAGGTCGGCGATGGTGCGGCTGACTTTGAGTATCCGGTCGTAGGCGCGTGCGGAGAGGCCCTGCCTCGTCATGGCCTGCTCCAGCAGGCGCCCGCCCTCCGCGTCGAGGCGGCAGTGGCGGCGGATGAGGCGCGGCGGCATCTGCGCGTTCGAGAAGACGCGGCTCCCTCGGAAGCGCTCGCGCTGGCGTTGGCGTGCGGCGACGACGCGCGCCCGCACCGCGGCCGAGTCTTCGCCCTCGGGCGCGCCGCGGTCGGAGAGCTCCTTGAAGCGCACGGCCGGCACGTCTACGTGTATGTCTATGCGGTCGAGGAGCGGCCCAGAGACGCGGCCGACGTAGCGCTGAATCTGCGCGGGCGTGCAGCGGCACTCGCGCACGGGGTCGTTGTAGAAGCCGCAGGCACACGGGTTCATCGCGGCGGCGAGCATGAAGGAGGCCGGGAAGGTCGTCGTCATCGCTGCGCGGCTGATGGTCACGCGCCCGTCTTCGAGCGGCTGGCGCAGGACTTCCAAGACCGAGCGGTCGAACTCCGGCAGCTCGTCAAGGAAGAGCACGCCGTGGTGCGCCAGAGAGACCTCGCCCGGGCGCGGCAGCGCGCCGCCGCCGACGAGCCCCGCGTCGCTGATGGTGTGGTGAGGGGCACGGAACGGCCGGCGCGTGACGAGCCCCGCGCGGCCCGTCAACCCCGCCACCGAATGAATCCTCGTCAGCTCCAGCGCCGCCTCGAACTCCAGAGGCGGCAGGATGGTCGGCAGCCGCTTCGCCAGCATCGTCTTCCCCGAGCCGGGCGGCCCGACGAGCAGGATGTTATGCGAGCCCGCGCTCGCCACTTCGAGCGCGCGCTTGACGGCGAGTTGGCCGCGCACCTCGCCGAAGTCCACCTCGTAGGGCGCGTCGGCCGCGAGCACCGCCCGCTCGTCGAAGCGCAGCGGCGCGGGCGCCGTCCCCGCGCGCAGGGCCGCCACCAGCTCGACCGCCGCGCGCAGGGATGCGGCGGCGTAGACGTCCACGCCCGAGACGACCGCGGCCTCGGTCGCGTTCTCCTCGGGCAGGATGAGGCTGCGGATGCCCGCCTCGCGCGCGCGCATGGCGACGGGGAGCGCGCCCCTGACGGGGCGCACGCGGCCGTCGAGCGACAGCTCGCCCAAAGAGAGCACGTCCGTCAAGCCTTCGGCCGCGCCGAGGTCGCCGTTGGCGCCGAGGACGCCGAGCGCGATGGGGAGGTCGAAGCTCGCGCCCTCCTTGCGCACGTCGGCCGGCGCGAGGTTAATCGTCGTCTTGTGGAAGGGGAAGAAGAAGGCGGAGTTGTTGACGGCGGCGCGGATGCGCTCGCGCGATTCGCGCACGGCGGCGTCGGGCAGCCCGACGATGGTGACCGGGGCGTTCGTGTCCGACTCGCCCCGCGCCGGGGTCAGGTCTACCTCGATGTCTACGAGGTCTGCGTCGATGCCGTAGACGGCGGCGGACTGCGTGCGGAAGAGCATAGGCGTGCCAGCGTGTGCGTCGTGTGAGGCGCTGGCGGGCGCCGTCCGTGTTGTAAACGCGAGCGAGCGCGCTTTCGGTTCAAACGAAAGCGCGCTCGCCGTCTTACCGTGGGCGCCGGTCGGGGGGCGCTCGGTTTAACTCTTACCGGCGGCGGGCGGGCGCGGGGGCGGCGGGCGCCTTGCCCTGCGGCACCCTGATCTGCTGGCCGCGCGCGAGCGGCGCGTCGGCGGTCACGCCGTTGAGCCTGGAGACCTCGGCGGCCGAGGCGCCGTAGCGGGCCGCGACCTGCGCGATGGTCTCGCCGCCCTTAGCCGTGTAGCTGACGAGGCCGGCGCCGGCGGGGGCCGTGCTGTTCGGGCGCTCGTAGAACTTGCCCGTCTTCATCACGCCGCCGCCCGTGGGGACGACGAGCGCGCCGCCCTTCGAGAGGTCGACGCCCGCGTTCCACTGCCGGAGCGCGGCCTCGCTCGCGCCCGTGCGCGCGGCCACCACCTCAAGGCTCTCGCCCGGCGCGGCCTGGACGACGCGCGCCAGCTGGCTGCGGCGGTCGACGGGGATGCGCTTGAGGAGCGCCACCAACTGGTGCCCGCGCTTGGGCGGGACGCGCAGCAGGAAGGGCTCGCCCGGCGGCGTCATGTCGCGCCGCAGCTCGGGGTTGAGGCTGCGGATGTAGTCGGTGTTCGTGTCCGTGAGCGACGCGATGAGCTGGAGGCTCGTCGCCGACGGCACGCTCACCGTGTCGTAGGCGAGCGGCGCCATCCGCTGGACGTTGCGGAAGCCGTACTTCTCGGGGTTCTTCGCAATCAGGATGACCGCGAGGATGTTCGGGACGTAGTTGCGCGTCTCCTGCGCGATGTAAGGGTAGATGGCCCAGAAGTCCCTCTGGCCGGCGCGCGCGATGGCGCGGTCGACGTTCCCCTCGCCCGTGTTGTAGGCGCCCATCGCCAGCTCCCAGTTGCCGAAGCGGTTGTGCAGCCACTTCAGGTAGCGGGCGGAGGCGCGCGTCGCCTTCTCGAAGCTGTTGCGCTCGTCAACGTAGGCGGTCTGGCGCAGGCCGAAGCGCGAGCCGGTGCCGGGGATGAACTGCCACAGCCCCGAGGCCGCGGCCCACGAGCGCGCGTTCGGGCGCCAGGCGCTCTCGACCTGGCCGAGCCAGACGATGTCCTCGGGCACGCCCTCCTCGCGGAAAATCCTGCGCGCCATCGTCATGTACTGGCCCGAGCGGCGCAGGCCCGTCTCCATCGTCCCGCGGCCGCGGCCCTGGTAGTAGTTGATGAAGCCCTGGACGAGCGGGTGCGGCCTGAAGTCGAAGTCGAGCGTGCTCTTGATTTCGTTTTCGAGCTTGGCGACGTCCTCGGGCGAGACGTCGGCCTCCTTCTCGTCGAGCTTGAGCGTGCGCAGGTCGTCGAGCGGCGAGGGCTCGAACTTCTGCTCCACGAAGCCGACCTCGGCCGGGACGGGCTGCGGCGGGGCGCCGTTCAACTGCGCGACCTCGACGAAGGCGGCGGCGGCGCCTGCCGGGCGCTGCGCGGGGACGCCCTGCGGCACCTCGTAGCGGTAGACGCGCTCGACCAGCTCCAGGTAGTAGCGCTGGAGCCGCGGGTTCGAGCGCACGTCCATGCCAGCTTCGAGCACGGTGTCCACCGCCTTGTCGAACTCCTCGCGGGCGGCCTGGCGCTTCTGATCCTTGAGGTTCAGCTCGCCGAGGCGGAAGTGCTTCTCGGCGTCGTCCACGATCCTCTGCACGCGCGGGTCCTCGCGCTCGACGTCGCTGGGCGTGTTGCGGAGGTATGATTGCTGGGTAACTTGTGCCCGGAGCGAGACGGAGGGGAGCAGCAGCGTCGCCAGGAGCGCGGCGTTAACAAGACGGCGGGGGAGGCTCGTTTTCTTCAATCGTTGATCTCCTTTGCGAGATAAAAGCGAATCCACGATGGCGACCGGGGGCGAGGGGGTCGCACGAGCGGCATCCACTAAAGTTCCAAAAAGATAACCCTTAGATGACGGAAGCGGTTCTGCGGCGATGGGCCTCCGTGGTGGAGCGCAGAACCCTCAGAAACCGTCCGAAAGCTTACCATAGCCCTCACGAGATACGCAACCCTTTCGCCCGCATCTATAAGCAAATAAAAGGCGAATCGGCCCGCGTTTCCTGTATTCTTTCGCTTCGTCCGGGGGGAACTTAAGATGCCCCAACTGCCCCGCGGGTTGTGCCCCGCCGCCCCTGGGAAACGCCCTAAACGGGTGTCAAAAGGCGGTCTGGCGGGCGCCGCCTCAAGCTTTACTGGAGCCCGAGGCGGCGCCCGCCAGACCGCCCACCCGCATCGGTCAAATTAACCGGCCCCCGAACCCGCCTCAGACGCGCGGCGCCGCCGCCTGCGGCAGACGCGGGGGGCGCTGGACGGGCGCGGCCGCCGCCGGCGCCTTCTCCTTGAGCGCCTCGCGGAAGACGTCGCGGACGTTCTCGACGAAGACGAACTGCATCTCGCCGAAAAGCTCCTTCGGAATCTCGTCCATGTCGCGGCGGTTGAGGTGCGGCAGGATGACTTTGGTCACGCGCGCGCGGCGCGCCGCCAAAACCTTCTCCTTGACGCCGCCGACGGGCAGCACGTTCCCGCGGAGCGTGATTTCGCCCGTCATCGCCACCTCCTTGCGGATGGCGCGCTGCGAGAGCGAGGAGACCATCGCCGTCGCCAGCGTGATGCCGGCCGAGGGGCCGTCCTTCGGGATGGCGCCCTCGGGGATGTGGATGTGCATGTCGTACTTCTCGAAGTCGTCCTCGGGGATTTCGAGTTCCTTGGCGCGCGACTTGGCGTAGGAGTAGGCGGCCTGGGCCGATTCGCGCATCACCTCGCCGAGCTGCCCCGTCAGGACGAGCTGCCCCTTGCCCTTCATCCGCAGCGCCTCGATGAAGAGGACGTCGCCGCCCACGGCCGTCCACGCGAGCCCCGTGGCGACGCCGATCTGGTCTTTGCGCAAGACCTCCTCGGGGAAGGACTTCGGCGCGCCGAGGTACTCGTGGACGTTCTTCGGCGTGACGCGCACGACCTCGGACTTGCCCTCCGCGATGCGGCGCGCCACCTTGCGGCAGATGCGGCCGATCTCGCGCTCGAGCTGGCGCAGGCCCGCCTCCTGCGTGTACTGCTGGACGACGGACGAGAGCGCCTTCTTCGAGATGTGCACGTTCTTCGCCGCGATGCCGTTCTCCTCGATCTGCTTCGGGAGCAGGTGGCGGCGCGCGATCTCCAGCTTCTCCTCCTCGGTGTAGCCGGCCAGCCGGATGACCTCCATGCGGTCGCGCAGCGCCGGCTGGATGGTGTCGAGCACGTTGGCCGTCGTCATGAACATCACGTTCGAGAGGTCGAAGGTGACGCCGAGGTAGTTGTCGCGGAAAGAGTTGTTCTGCTCCGGGTCGAGGACTTCGAGGAGCGCCGACGAGGGGTCGCCGCGGAAGTCGGCGCCGACCTTGTCTATCTCGTCGAGCATGATGAGCGGGTTGTTCGTCCCGGCCTGCTGGAGCGCCTGGATGATGCGGCCGGGCATCGCGCCGACGTAGGTGCGGCGGTGGCCGCGAATCTCGGCCTCGTCGTGCAGGCCGCCCAGGGAGAGCCGGACGAACTTGCGGTCGAGGGCGCGGGCGATGGAGCGGCCCAGGGAAGTCTTGCCGACGCCCGGCGGGCCGACGAGGCACATGATGGAGCCCTTCGGCTTCTCCTTCAGCTTGCGGACGGCCAGCGCCTCGACGATGCGCTCCTTGACCTTTTCGAGCCCGTAGTGGTCCTCGTCCAGAATCTGCTGCGCCAGGACGAGGTCGAGGTTGTCCACCGACGCCTTCGACCACGGCAGGTCGGTCATGATCTCCATCCAGTTGCGGAGCGTCGCCGTCTCGGCCGCGTCCGGGTGCATGCGCTCCAGCTTCTTGAGCTGGCGCAGCGCCTCGTCCTCGGCGTGCTTCGGCATGTCGGACAGCTCGATCTTCTCGCGGAACTGGGCTATCTCCTCGGCCAGTTCGTTGCCCTCGCCCAGCTCGGTCTGGATGGCCTTGAGCTGCTGGCGGAGGAAGAACTCGCGCTGCGAGCGGTCGATGTCGGCGCGCGCCTGCGTGTTGATCTCCTGCTGGACGGTGAGGACTTCGATCTCCTTGTTGAGGAGCTCGTTGACGCGGCGCAGGCGGACGGTCGTGTCGGAGATGTCCAAGACCGACTGCGCGTCCTCCACTTTCAGTTCGAGGTTCGAGGCGGCGAGGTCGGCGAGGCGGCCGGCGTCGTCGAGGCCCGCGACGATGGCCATCACCTCGGGCGAGATGTTCTTGCCGAGGTTGGTGGCGCGCTCCATCGAGGCGCGGACGTTGCGGACGAGCGCCTCGACTTCGAGCGAGCGCTCGGGCGCGGACGGCTCGGAGACGGAGGTCAGGCGCGCCTTCAGGTACTCGCCCGTGTCCGCGACCTCCTCGACGCGGGCGCGGGCGAGCCCCTGGACGAGGATGCGGATGCGGCCGTCGGGGAGCTTGAGCATGCGCATGATGACGGCCACGGTGCCCGTCGTGTAGAGGTCTTCGCCGCCCGGCTCCTCCTTGTCGAGGTCGCGCTGCGAGACGAGGAAGATCATCCGGTTCTCGCCGAGCGCCTCGTCCACGGCGCGGATGGACTTCTCGCGCGAGACGAAGAGCGGCACGATCATGAACGGGTAGATGACGATGTCGCGCAGCGGCAGCACCGGCAGCGACTCGGGAATCTGCAACTGCTGCTCGCCGCTGTCCGCCGCCTCGATTGACTCGGCTATGTTTGAAATCTGGGGCATAACTTTATAAGTGTTGAGGACTGAGGACTGAGGACTGAGGACTGAGTGCTTGCCTTTCACTCAGTCCTCAGTCCTCAGCACTCAGTCCTCGGTACTTTCCTTCACCTCAATCTTGTGCTCGGCGCCGCGCCGGTCTTCGAGCTTCGGCAGGCGGACGGTCAGCACGCCGTCCTTCAGCTCGGCGGTGGCGGCGTCCTTGCGGACGGGCCAGCGCAGCAGGATGGTGCGCGCGAACTGGCCGAAGCTGCGCTCAGAGCATAGATGCGAGATGACGCCGCGCGGTGCGCCCTTGCGTTTGCGCCCGCGCACGCGCAGCTCCTCGTTGGTGAGCGCCACCTCGACCTGGTCGGCGCGCACGCCCGGCAGCTCGACCGAGACCGTCACGCACGAGTCCGACTCGCAGAGGTCAACGGCCGGCAGCCACGCCGCGCCCGCCGCGCCCGCCTCGCCCGCCTCGCCCGCCGCCATCTCCGACGCCTCCTGGAGCGCCACCAGCAGGCGGGCGACCCGCCCGCGCAGCCGCCTCACCTCCGCCGGGTTGACGATGGCCGCGTGTACCGTCCTCTTCATTTCCGCGCCGCCGCGCCGTCGCGCTTGCGGACGAGCGTCTTCAGCTCCTTCATGAACTCGGTCACGTCCTCGAACTCCAGGTAGACCGAGGCGAAGCGGACGTAGGCGACCTTGTCCAGCTCCTTGAGCCGCCGCATAATCATCTCGCCGACCTTCGTCGTCGGCCGCTCGCGCTCGGGCGACTCCTGGACGTACTTCTCGACGGCGTTGACGATGCTGTCGAGCTTGGTCGCCGGGATGGGCCGCTTCTCGCACGCGCGCAGCAGGCCCGCCATGACCTTGTTGCGGTCGAAGGGCTCGCGGCGGCCGTCCTTCTTGACGACCATGTAGGGGATTTCGTCGATGCGCTCGTAGGACGTGAACCGCCGCTCGCAGCGCAGGCACTCGCGCCGCCGGCGGATGGAGTCGCCCTCGCGCGACTCGCGCGAGTCCACGACCTTGTCTTCGAGGTAGGTGCAGAAGGGGCATCTCATGAGAGTGTCCTCTGGTTGAAGCCCTCGGGGGCCGAAACTTCCCTGGCCCGCGTCCCTTTCACGCGCTCGCCGCGCGCGCGGCGCCCGCCGTCTCGCCCTCGGCCGCGTGCGCCGCCCGGCCGCGGCCCTCGGCCTCCGCCTCGGCCTCCTCGGCCGCGACCAACTCGCGCAGGCGCGCGACGCTGAAGCCGCTGCGCAGGAAGTAGTAGAGGCCGAAGAACAGCGCCGGGCCGAAGCCGACGAGGTGCAGGATGATGACGGCCGCCTTCGACTCCGTCTCCGGGAAGCCGAGGTAGTAGACGAGCACGTGCGACGTGGCCGCGTGGTAAGTCCCCGCCCCCGCGCCCGGCGTCGGCACGACCGACCCGACCAGCGACCAGCCGAGCATGAAGAACGTCTCGCTCACCCCGAGCGCAAGCCCGAAGGCTTTCAGCACCAGCATGTTCGCCGCCGTAATCGTCGCCCACAGCGCCGCCGTCCACCCGGCGGTCGCCAGCAGAGCGCGCCAGTTCGCCAGCACCCCGAGAGTCCGCCCGAGCTGGCCCAGCAGCCCCACGACCACGCCGCCCGCCCGGCCCGCAAGGCCCGACCACTTCCCCGTCTTCGCTTCGAGCCGGGCCGTCACGCCCTCCGCGCGCCGGCCGAACCAGACGAGCGCGCCCAGCCCGACGAGGGCGCCCGCGAAGAGGACGAGCCCCGCCTCGCGCATCCGCGTAAACGTCGCCTCGTCCGCGCCGGGCAGCCGCAGGAAGAGGAGGTTGGCGGCGAAGATCAGGATGACCGCCGCGACGTCGCAGACGCGCTCGACGGCGATGGTGACGAAGGCCGCCCCGGGCCGCACCGCGCGGTCGCGCAGCGGCAAAAACGCCGGCCGGACGAACTCGCCCGCGCGCCCGAGCAGGAAAATGGCGCCGAAGCCGACGGTCGTCGCGGCGAAAGCCTCGCGCAGGCTGGCGTCGGGCGCGAGCGGCCGCAGCAGCGTCTTCCAGCGGAAGGCGCGAATCAGGTACGTCGCCCAGACGACGACGACCGCCAGCGCAATCAGCCTCCAGTCGGCGCGCCGGAAGGCGGCGGAAGCCGCCGCCCAGTCCATGTTCCGCCCGAACCACCACAGCGCGAGCCCGGCGACCAGGCAGAGGGCGACGAATTTCAGGTGTTTACGCAAGGCTTATGGTCTCGAAGTGGGCGTCCCGCGCCCGCCGCCGGCCGCGCCGGGTGAGGCGCGCCGCCCCTTACTTGTGCCCCGATTTGACTTCGCGTGTTGAAGGCCACAAGATGTAGTCTAACATCGTTCGGCTATAATAGTCACAGCGGGGAGCGGGCGCCCGCCGGGGTTTCAGAACCCCTCGTTCGGGCGCGCGCGGGCTCCGAAAACGACGGCCCGCGGGCAGCCGGGGGCGGCGGGAACTTTCCCCTTCAGGCGGTCGTAATGCCCGTTTGACAACGGGTTGACCACCCGCGCGGGGCGCTTAAATCGAAGCCGCGGCGGGATTTGAAGGGGCGCGAGGTGGGAGTAGCTACGGCGGTGAATGTCGGCGAAGGTGCTGAGCTGGTCAGGAGGTGTCGCGCCGGAGACGGGGCGGCCTGGGAGGAGATAGTCTCTACCTACTCCCGCCGCATCTACAACCTCGCCTACCGCTTCACCTCACGCTCGGACGCCGCCGAGGATTTGACGCAGGAGGTCTTCGTCCGCGTCTACCGCTCGCTCGAACAGTACGACCCGAAGCAGGGCGACCTGCAAAACTGGCTGATGCGCCTCGCGCGCAACCTGGTCATCGACGACTACCGCCGCCGCCAGCGCGCGCCGCAGGACACGCAGGCCGAGGACATCGAGGGCCACACCTACCACCTGCGCGCCGCCGGCAACACGCCCCAGCGCGAGATGGAGCGGCAGGAGCTGGGCGAGCAGGTGCAGGCCGCCATCGACAAGCTGCCGCCCGACCTAAGGACGTGCGTCATCCTCCGCGACATAGAGGAGCTGAGCTACCAGGAGATCGTCGACCACCTGAAGATTCCCGAGGGGACGGTCAAGTCGAGGATTAACCGCGGGCGCATCGAGCTGGCGAAAATCCTGCGCCGGATGCGCGTCGTCGCCATGAGCGACGTCTGAAGGGATTGGGTTTGAAGGGGCGCCCCCGTCCGTAGGGTGAACGGACTTCGGGGCGTCCGGCGCGTTAAAACCGGGAGTGGAAGGGATGGAGCTGATTTAGGATGCTGTGCACAGAGTTTGAAGATCGTCTGACGGACTACCTCGACGGCGCGCTCGAAGGCGAGACCAGCCGCGCCTTCGGCGAGCACGCCCTGCGGTGCCCCGTCTGTCACGAGCTTTTGAACGAAGTCAGGAACGCCATCGTCGAGTGCCGCGCCGACGTGCCGCCGCAGCCCACGCCGGGCCTTGAGGCGCGCATTCTCCTGAAGACCGCGCCCGAGAGCTCGATGAGCTGCGAGGAGTTCGAAGAGCACCTGACGGACTACCTCGACGGATTCATCCCCGCCCCGCTCTACCACCGCTGGGAGCGCCACGCCGTGCTCTGCGGCCGCTGCTCCGACCTGCCGGGTCAGGTCGTGCGCGCCATCGGCGCGTGCTCCTCCTACATCGGCGAGGAGCTGCCCGTCCCGGCCGGGCTGCACGCGCGGATACTTCAGGCGACGCTCGGCACGACCGAGGCCGAGGCCGTGCGCGCCCCGCTCGGCGCGAGGATTACGGAGTGGATGCGCGGCTGGCTCGACGTGATGGTCACGCCGCAGCTCGCCACGGTGGCGACGATGGTCATCCTGGCCGTGCTCGTCGGCACGAGCACGCTCTCCGACGACGGCTCCATCGCCGGCATGTACCGCGCGAGCCTGCGTCTCGCGTCGCAGACCTACAGCCGCGGCGCCGAGCGCGCCGACGAGCTCAAGCGCGCCACCACGATTCTGGTCGCCTCGCCGCCGGCGCAGGGGCCGAACAACTCGGGCCAGCAGAAACCGCAGGAGCAGAAGAAGCAGTAACGACCCCGCGCGCATCAGAGCGTGGGGCGTGCGGCGGAAGGTTAACGAGGCAGGACGGGGGCGAGAGAGTTGGCATCAGGTCTGATGAATTGCGCATACCACCTGACGAACCGCGCGGTCGTGCAGTGCAGCCGTTGCGCCCGCCCGCTCTGCCCCGCGTGTGACCACCGCATCCGCGGCTTCCCCTACTGCCAGGACTGCATCGTCGCCGGCGTCGAGACGCTCCAGCAGCAGCAGGCGCGGCCGGGCGCTTCCGGAGTCGTCCGGCGCAAGACCTCGGCCTTCGTGGCGCTCCTGCTCTCGTTCGTCTGCCCCGGCCTGGGCGCCGCCTACAACGGGCAGACCTCGAAGGCGCTCGTCCACTTCACCATCTTCGCCAGCTTCTTCCAGATGGCGACCGTCACCGACGGGACGGCCTTCTTCATCCTCGGCGTCATCGGCACGTGGCTCTTCGCCGCCGTGGACGCCGTCCGCACGGCGCAGCTCATCCGCTCGGGCCTCGCGCCCGAGGCCGAGCAGGACGCCATCGCGCGCCGACTCTACGGCAACCCGCTGGCGTGGGCCGCGACGATGATTTCGCTCGGCACGGTCTTCCTGCTCCACACGATTTTCAACGTCCGGCTGCCGGTGCGCGAGTTCCTGCCCGTGGTGCTCGTCCTGCTCGGCGCCTACATGCTCTTCGACTGGGCGCGCGCGCGCGGCTCGCGCCGCGACGTGCCGAGCTTCGACACCTTCAGCCGCCCGCCCTCGGTCGTCGGCGGCGCGACCGGCTCGCTCCCCTCGGAGGTGACGCGCTTCGGGACGGGCGAGCTCGTGACGCAGGTCTCATCGCGCGAGCCGGTCGGCGGCGGCGGCTGGCCGGGCGAGCCGCGGTTCTGAAAAGCGCGGCGGCCGGGAATTCTGTTAATATGCTCGCGGGCGCCGCGGGCGCGTCCGGTACGGCGTTCGGAACGGGGAAGGAGATTTACGAGATGTCAGGTTTACTCATGGCGGCGGGCAGGCTGGGCAGCATCGCGGCGCTCATCGCGCTGCTCATCGTGCTGGTCAAGCAGCTCATCGTGTTCGTCGGCTTCCTGATGTTCGCATTCAAGGTCGTCATCGTCATCGCCTTCGTCGCGCTGATGCTGCTCATCGTCATCACGTTCCTGACCGCGCGCAACCGCCGCCGCCGCGAGGCCGAAGAGATTTAAACCCGCGCCGCCGGCGCCCGAAAATTTAAAGACCGCCGCGCCCGCCGCCGGCGCCCGCAGAGGGGCTGCCGGCGGCGGGCGCTTTTTGTTGGCACCACCCCGGTTTGCAATCACGAAACCCCTGTGCTAGTTTCTAGCTCCTTGTGCAGCCCCAAATCAGGCTCCCGCCTTTGCAGTAACTTCAAAAGGCGGGCCTCGGCAGCACCTTTCGGGAAGGGTCTCGCAAACTAGAAACCCGCTAATGCAATAGTTTTCGCACTCGTCGCCTTCTTTCGGCAGACAGTGCCTTTCGCGTTCATCCGTGTGCCTGCTCTCCCAAAGTGGCGCGCGGACGGGGCGCCCAAGGAGCACACTCCGATGAACAGAGACGAGCGTTTTTACGCTTTCATCGTTTCTACCACCTCGCGTTCACGTTCCTACGTCCGCCGCGTCTCCATCCACAAACGCTGGGTCAAGGTCTCGGCCCTCGTCGTCGCCTTCCTCTTCTGCGCCGCCGCCTACGGCGTCTACGGGCTCACGCGCGAGGCCGTGCACCTGCGCATAGAGGAGGAGAACAGCCGCCTCCGCCTGGAGAACGAGCGGCAGCGCCAGAAGCTCCGCAAGCTGGAAAACCGCGTGGACGCCATCGAGACGGACGCGCGCCGCCTCTCCGAGATGTCGGGCGTCCAGACCGAGCAGGAGGGCGAGGAGGGCACGAGCCCGCACGGCGCGGGCGGCCCGGCGCTCGAACTCGACGCGCCCGCCGTCGAGCGGCTTGAGTCGCGCGCCGCGCGGCTCGAAACCGAGCTGAGGCTCTACGAGGCGGCGCTCAAGGAGCGCGCCCGCGTCCCCTCCATCTGGCCGGTCGAGGGCGAGTCCACCGACAGCTTCGGGGTGCGCGGCAACCCCTTCGGCGGGGGCGGGGCCGAGTTCCACCCCGGCCAGGACATCGCCGCGCCGCGCGGCACGCCCGTGCTGGCGCCGGCCGAGGGCAGGGTCGTCGAGGCCGGCTGGAAGAACGGCTACGGCCAGACGGTCGTCCTCGACCACGGCAACGGATTGACGACCCGCTACGGCCACCTCTCGAAGATAGAAGTCACCGCCGGTCAGGAAGTTAGGCGCGGCGAACAGCTCGGGCAGGTCGGCTCGACGGGTCGCTCGACGGGGCCGCACCTGCACTACGAGGTGCGCGTCGGCGAGCTGCCCGTCAGCCCGCGCCACTACCTGCCGACGCGGTAGGGTTTTCCGGCCCGGGCGGCGGTAAACCTTTGAGGCGGCGTGAACTTTTGTGTTGACAGAGAGTACGGTTTCGCTTAGTATGCGCCGTCGTCAACCCGCCACGGGCGGTTTAACTCGCCCAAAACGTTAGACTTGCAAGCGTTAGCAATGAAGTTGCAGTGGTCCTGTCCCTGTCCGTGAACGATGAGTCCGAATGGCTTTTGAGCCGTGGGCCGTCGGTCGCGGGCTTTTTTTTGAGTGTTTGGGCGCGGTGTTGCGAACGCGCCGGCTCGTAGGTCAACCTTGCGGACTGCGCCGGAGCTGCCCCGAAGTTTGCGGCTAAGTCCTTTTCACCGAATCGTTAGGAGGATTCGTCAGCTATGCCTAGAATTACCGGTAAGGTCAAGTGGTTCAACAACGCGAAGGGCTACGGCTTCATCGAGCAGCCCGGCTCTTCCGACATCTTCGTTCACTACAGCGCCATCCAGGGCGACGGCTTCAAGACCCTCGAAGAGGGGCAGGAGGTCGAGTTCGAGGTGACGCAGGGCCCGAAGGGGCCGCAGGCCGAAAAAGTGATCAAGATGTAACTCTCCCCAACTGAACACTTCAGCTTTCGTTGAAGGCCACTGACCGCTTCCGGACTTCGCAACGAGCCGGCAAGCGTACTCTGAAAAGCAAGGCACTCAAGAAAGCAGTAGGCAGTACGCAGTAAGCAGAAGGCAGTCAAAACCGCTAAGGTCTTGACTGCCTTCTGTTTTTCCGTCTTCCGCTTTTTACTTGTCCGCTTTAGCCTTGAACTGGACGCGGCCGTCGGAGACGGCGACCGAGAAGTGGACGCGGTCGCAGCCAGCGCGCTGTTTCAGCGCCTCGGACTTCTCGGCGATCATGCGGTGGAAGCGCGGGAAAGGGAGGTCGTCGGTGGACTCGCCGCAGCGCCGCCGGGCCTCGACGAGCGCGTCGTAGAGCCCGCGCACGGTCTGGACGTCGGAGCGCGCGTCGGCGCAGACGAAGGTGCTGGCGGGCCGCTCCGGCTCGGGCGTGGCCTGGGGCGCGGGGCGGCGGGCGCCGTGGCCGCGCCCCTCCTCGCGCTCCTGCATCGTCCGCCGCCAGAGCTGCATGAAGGAGGAGTAGCGCGCGGCCAGCGAGTTGTAGTGGTAGCGCTGCGCGAAGCTGAGCGTGCGCTCGTCGGCGAGGCGCTTGATGAGCGTGTCCACGCGCCCCTTCGTGTCGTAGGGCGGGCGCTTGGCCGCGCCGTTGAAGTAGATGTCGAACTCGACCTTGAGGCGGCGGATGTCCTCTTCGAGTCGCGCCAGCTGCTCCTCGACCGTCGGCTGCTGGTCGCGGATGACGAGCTTCTTCGTGTTCGTGCTGGTGTTCTCTTCCCGCTCGCGTGCGCGGCGGGCGAACTTGTTCTCGCGGATCGGCACAGGCTTCACTCCTCGCGGGGCGCGACGCGGCCCCGATTTCTACCATAGGGGTTCGCCCGGGAGGGTGTCAACAACTTTAAGGATGAAGGCGGAGGGATGAAAGAAACGTTGGCGAGAATGACGTCCGCCGCATGAAGGCGGCGCCTTCATCCTTTCACTGCGGGGGCCAGGGGATGACTTTGGCGCGGCCGGGTGTGGGCTGTGGGGCGGGCGGCGGCGGCTGGTTCGACTGGACGGGCGGCGGCGCGGGGCGCTGCGGTTCGGGTTCGGGCGTGCGCGCGGGGCGCGCAGGGCGCGCGTCGGCTTCGGCGTTCGCGTCGCCGCGGGTTTCGGGGCGGGCGGGCGCGGCGTCGTTGGCGTTCGGCTCGGTCTTGCGGGCCGGGCGGGCGGCGTTTTCGTTGGAAGTGGCGCCGCTCTCGGAGACGACCGTCAGCTCTCGCGGGACGTCGGAAGGGACGGGGCCGGGCGCGGTCTGGGGGACGTAGAAGGGCTGGCCGGCGGTGTTCGGCAGGGCGTAGGCCGGGTCGGTGACGGGCATGGCGCCCGACGGGTCGGGCGTCGGGAAGGCGGGCGTGGGCTGCGCCGCGGGGGGCGGCGTAACCTGCGCGGCCGCCTGCGGCGCGGAAGGCTGGGGCACAGGCGGCGCGGCGTCGCGTGCGTTCGTCCCGCCGCGCATGAGCGTGAAGACGGCCACCCCTAAGGCGAGCAGTAGCATCGCCGCCCCGACCGAACCCTGCCACGAGCGCAGGAAATGGCCGAGCCGAAACGTCGCGGCCGAAGGGTGCGCCGGGACGTTCCCGCCGAGGCGCACCGAGACGCCCGCCGCCGAGTTCGGCCGGGCGAGGTCCGACAAATCTTCGTCCGCCAGCGGCTTGCTCGTTAGCGAAACACCCGAAGGCAAAACGATTGACAAAGTCCTGTCCGACACGCCGTCCGCAAGGGCGGATGCGCGCGTGACCACGCCGCGCGCGTCGCGCCGCTCGGCCTTCCTCGAAAAGATGCTCACCTCGTCGGACGCCGAGGTCGCCGCGCGGGACGTCTCGGCGGCGGCAGAATCGGCGGAAGGTTGGGTCGTCTCGGTCGCGGCGGCCGACGGCGCGGCGGCGCGAGGGGCCGCGGCCTCCGCGGAGCGCAGGAGGTCGGCCATCTCCCCGAAGCCGCGCGAGGCGGCCCAGCGCGCGGCCGTCGTCCCGAGGCCCGTCCGCGCGCCCGCGTCGGCGCCGCGCTCGACGAGCAGCCGCACGACCGCGTAGTGCCCGAAGAAGACCGCGAGGATGAGCGGCGAGAACCCGTCGGCCCTCTGCGCCGAGACGTCTGCGCCCGCGTCGAGCAGCACGCACGCGACCCCTTCGTGGCCGCGCGCCGCCGCGCGCATGAGCGGCGTCTCGCCGCCGTGCGCGAGCCGCGCGTCCGCCGGCGCGCCCGCGGCCAGAAGGCGCGCGACCGCCGCGGCGTCGCCGGCCTCGGCCGCGTCGAAGAGGGCGCGCGCGTCTGCCTTCTGTTGTCTCTCGGGCGGAAAGGCTCTGGTCATTGGCGATTTCTCTTCGGGGCGCCGCGCGGCGTAGAATACGGCGTCGCCGCGAGGCCCAGGCTAAACTTACCATTAACGTCTCGTCCCTGACTACCGGCTCGGCCGACATGCCCGACTCGAACCTTTCAGAGAGACTGCGCGCGCTGCCCTCCGTGGACGCGCTCCTGCGCACGCGCGAGGCTTCGGCGCTGCGCGACGCGCTCGGCGCCGAACACCTCGCGGCGCTCGCGCGCGCCGTGACCGACGAACTGCGCGACGAACTCCGCGCGCGCGGCGACGGGAGCACGGACGCGCCGACGCGCGAGTCCATGCTCGCCGAAGCCGCGCGCAGGCTCACGCTCTCCGCGGAGCGCGAACGCGTGCGCGGCCTGCGCCGCGTCATCAACGCGACCGGCGTCGTGCTCCACACGAACCTCGGGCGCGCCCCGCTTTCCGAGGCGGCGCGGCGCGCCGTCGCGCGCGAGGCCGCGGGCTACTGCACGCTCGAATACGACACCGAGACCGGCGCCCGGGGCCGCCGCGGCGCGCGCACCGAGGAGCTTCTGGCCTCGCTGACGGGGGCGGAGGACGCGCTCGTCGTCAACAACTGCGCCGCCGCCGCGCTGCTCGTGCTGACGGCGCTGGCGCGCGAGGGCGAGACGGTCGTCTCGCGCGGCGAGCTGGTCGAAATCGGCGGCGACTTCCGCGTGCCCGACGTGATGGCGCAGTCCGGCACCACGATGGTCGAGGTCGGGACGACGAACCGCACGCGCCTCTCCGACTACGAGCGCGCCGTCACGGAGCGGACGCAACTTCTGATGCGCGTCCACCCGTCGAACTACCGCATCGTCGGCTTCACGGCTGCGCCCGCGCTCGAAGAACTCGCCCGCCTCGCGCACGGGCGCGGGCTCCTGCTCTACGAGGACGCGGGCTCCGGCGCGCTCCTCGACCTCGCGCCGCACGGGCTGGCGGGCGAGCCCGTCATCGGGGATTCGATTTCCAAGGGCGCGGACGTCGTCAGCTTCAGCGGCGACAAGCTGCTCGGGTCGGCGCAGGCCGGCCTCGTCGTCGGCCGGCGCGAGGCCGTCGGCCGCCTGCGCCGCCACCCGCTCTACCGCGCGCTCCGCGCCGACAAGCTCGCGCTCGCCGCCCTCGAAGCGACGCTCGAAGCGTACCGGCGCGGAGAGGCCCTGCGCGAGGTGCCGGCCCTGCGGATGCTCTCCGCGACGCGCGAGGAGGTGGGGCGGCGGGCGGGCGACTTCGGCCTGCGCCTGCGCGCGCGACTCCCCGAAGGGGCGCTCGACTTCGAGGTCGTCGCGGGCGAGTCGGCCGTGGGCGGCGGCTCGGCGCCGACGACGCACCCGCCGACGGCGCTCCTCGCCCTCACGCACGCGACGCTTTCGGCCGACGCGCTCGACCGCCGGCTGCGGCGTCAGGCCCCGCCCGTCGTCGCGCGCATACTCCTCGACCGCGTCGTCCTCGACCTGCGCACGGTGGACGAGGCGGAAGAGGCGGAACTCCTCGACGCGCTCGCGGCCGCCTGCCGGGGCTGAAAAACGCCCGCCGAAAACATCTCTTGTTAAGGCCGCGGCGGGCGTTGTAAGATGATTTTGGGTGCCGGCTCCCGGCCGCCGCCCGCGCCAAAGTCGGAAATTCCTTCCTCAGACTCGCCCCCCTGATAAAGCCTTGAAAAGTCCGGTCTCTTTCTCCTTAAAATCGGCGTCCGTGTCGGCCGCGCTGTCGCTCGGCGTGTCGGCGCTGGCGGCGGGGGCGTGGGGCGTCGGCGTCCTGGCCTCGCCCGCGGCGCTCTTCATGTTCGACGACGCTGCGACGCCGAGCGTGCCGCCCCAGTTCTGGGTCGTGCTGCTGCTCATAGGCGCGGCGGGCCTGGGCGGCGGCTTCGCGGTCGAGTGGATGGGCGCGCGGCGGGCCTTGCAGGTCGTCGCGGGCGCGCTCGTCGTGCTCTGCGGGGCGAGCCTCGCGGCCTCGCGCTTCATGCATCTAGACATCGTCTTCGCGCCGGTGCTCTTCGCGGGCGCGGGGTCGCTCGCGGCGGCGCAGGCGCGGCGCCTGTGGAAGATTGACGCGCTGCTCACGCGCAGCGTCGAGCGGATGGCCCTGCCTCGCTCGGCGCTGGAAGGCCGGGGGGCGAGCGCGCGTCTGGTGAGCGGGCTGCGGCTGCTCGACACCGTGCTCCCCGTCGAAGAGGCGGTCATCTTCCGGCTCGACGAGTCGGGCGCGGCGGCGCAGGCCGCGCGGCTGCGCGCGTCCACGCCGCACACGCCGTCGCAGCCCGACGGCGACCGCAACTCGGCCTGGCGCGAGAGCGTGGCGAGGTGCGAGCGCGTGATGCGCACGCGCGAGCTTGAGGTGGAGGAGGAGGCCGGCGGCGACGGGCGCTCGACCGTGACGGTGCCGCTCAGGCACGACGGCCGCGCTGTCGGCGCGCTGCTGCTGCGCCTGCGCGAGCGCTTCGACGAGCAGGACAGGCCGCTATTGGAGACGGTCGCCGCGCAGTTCGCGCGCAACCTCCAGCGCGACGACGCGCGCGCCCTCGGCGTGCCCCGCGCGCGCGAGACTTTCTACTCCTCGCGCGCGGCGCGGCAGCGCCTGGAAGCCTTCGGCGTGGTGAGCGGGTTGCTGGCCGAGCAGGGCTTCGCGGGGCTCGTGCTCTCCGAGGGCTCGGACGGCCACGCGGTCGCGTACCTCGACGGCACGCTCGCCTTCGTCAACCCGCCGATGTGCGCGGCGGCGCGGCTCGGCGGCGGGCGCTGGCGCGACCTCGACCTCTTCGGCCTGCTCGAACGCTTCCGCACGGGCGTCTTCGACGAGCCGCAGATAGCCGTCCGGCGCGTGCTCCAGACGGGACAGCCCTACGAGCGCGAGCTGACCTTCCTCGACCGCGGCGAGACGCTCTCGCTCCGCATCGCGCTCGTCACCGAGGCCGGGGCCCCCGTCACGGAGGAAGCCGCCACGGAAGGCGAGGCGAAGGCGCCGCTCCCGCTCTGCCTCGCCGTCACCGTCCGCGACGTGACGCGGATGAAGGAGCTGGACAGGCTCAAGAGCGACATGCTCTCGCTGATGTCGCACGAGCTGCGCACGCCCGTCACCTCGATTAACGGGTTCGCGGAGCTGCTGATGGCGGACGACAAAATCCCGGAGGACGCGCGCGAGTTCCTCTCCATCATCCACGCCGAGTCGCAGCGCGTCGCGCGCATGCTCTCGACCTTCCTCTCGATGGCGAAGCTGGAGCAGAAGGACAGGCAGGAGGTGTTGATGGCGCCGCTCACCTTGGACGACGTGGTGCGCGAGACCATCACGAGCTTCCAGCCGGTGGCGAAGCGCAAGCGCATCCGCCTCGTCGAGCGCGACGGCCAGAGGCTCCCGCCGGTGGCGGCCGACCGCGGGCTCATCACGCAGGCGGTCGCCAACCTCGTGGACAACGCCATCAAGTACAGCCCCGAGCGCACCTCCGTCACGCTCACCACCGTGCTCGAAGCCGACGCCGTGCGCCTGACGGTCGAAGACCGCGGCTACGGCATCCCGCCCGAAGACCAGGACAGGGTGTGGGAGAAGTTCTACCGCGTCGCGCGCGACGGCAGAATCAAGGAGGAGGAGTCCACGGGGCTCGGCCTCTCCTTCGTCCGCCAGGTCGTCGAGCAGCACGGCGGCCAGGTCTTCCTCGAATCCGAGCCCGGCCTCGGCTCCCGCGTCGGCTTCACGCTCCCCAGACTGTGAAGGGCCGTGAACGGTGAACCGTAAACCGTGACGAGAAGGAGGGTGCTCTTTCTCGTCACGGTTTACGGTTCACCGTTCACGCCTATTTGTTGAGTGTGCCGCGGCAGCCTTCGGCCTTGCAGCGGCAGCGGTAGGTGTCGGGGTGGTGGGTGGAGACGTAGTCGCAGGTTATCTCTTCGCCGGGGCGTATGTCGCGCAGCGCCATGAAGAGCAGGTGGCCGTGCGTGACGCGCATGTAGGAGTTGGGGCGGCAGGAGTGGTTGATGTAGTGCGTGCCGTTGCCGCCGCGCGCGCCGTCGAGGTGGCGGCCGTAGCCGATGGCGCAGATGCGGTGCTTGCGGCGCGTCCTGATGCGGCGCGCGACCTCGCGCTCGCCGATCAGCTCGCCCGCGTACTCGGCGATCTTCTTCCCCTTCGGGAAGAAGCGCGTGGCGAAACAGCCCTTGCCGTCAATCGGTGACTTCTGCACGGCGAGGCCCGGCGCGAGGTTCATAAAGAGGTAGACGGTAGACGGTAGACGGTGGAAACACCTTCGGAGTCGGGAGGTCACAGTTTCGGCGTCGGCGCCCGTGAAGCGGGGCCTGCCGCCCACTGGCTACTTCCCTTCACTGCTTTAGTCGGAAGCTGCGCGCGATGGCGTCGGTCTGGCTCTGGATGCGCTGGAGGCGGTCGCGCATCCCCGTGAAGTGGAGCACGTAGACCGTCCGGCCGTCGGCCTGGAGGTAGTAGACGCGGCCGGCCATCGGCTTGCCCCCGCTCGTGTACTCGTAGTTCGAGACCACCCCGCTCAGGCGCCCCGCGAAGCGCTCTTCCTTGCCGCCGACGAAGCCGGGCAGGAAGCGCAGCTTGGTGTCGGCCTCGGCGCGCGCGTAATCGCGCAGGTCGGCGCCGCCCTCGACGGCCTCGCGGCGCACGCGCAGGTAGCCGCCCGAGCGGTCGCCGTTGACGAACTCCGCGTGCTGGCGCGCGTTGTCCGGGCGCGGCACGGCCTTCCAGACCTCGGAAGGCAGTTCGAGCGCGTACTCGTCCGTTTCGCTCGTGAAAGGCTGCTCCTGCGCCGCGGCCCCCGCGGCCGCCGTGGCGGCGGAGGCGAGGAGCGCGAGCGCGCAGATGAAGAGGCGTTTGGTGCTTCGCGTGTTCACTGCCTTGACTCCTTACTGCGGGGGGCCGCCCCGAGGGGCGCGGGCGGCGTTCGTCAACGGGCGTGCTGCGTTGTGTCCTCAGATGCGCGGGCGCGGGGGCCGTGTTGCCCGCCGCGCGGCGTCAGGACTTGCTTCGGAGGTCTTTGATCGTCCCGCGCACCTGCTCGGCGTCGGGCGCCTTGGGCGAGAGCTTGAGGTAGGTCTCCAGCTCGTCGGCCGCCTTCCTGTAGTCGCGCCGCGCCCAGTAGATGCCGCCGAGGTACTTGTGCGCCGCGCCCATCTGGTCGCCGCCTAAGCGGGCCGCCTGCTGCAACTCGCGCTCGGCCTCGTCGATGTTCTTCAGGCCGATGAGCGCCACGCCGAGGTACATGTGGCCGGTCGCGGACTTGTCGAACTTCTTGAGCGCGCGCCGCAACTGCTTCTCGGCCTCGGCGAACTCCTTCTTCTGCGTCAGCGCGGTGCCGTAGTTGAGCTGGACGGAGGCGTCGTCGGGGAGCGCCTTCGCGGCGGCCCTGTAGGATTCGAGCGCCTTGTCGAGCCGCCCGGCGCGCATGTGCAGGAGCCCCAGCTCGTTGTGCGCGAGCCCGAACTGCGGGTGCTGCGCGACCGCCTCCGAGAGCAGCGACTCGGCCCTCGCGCCATCGCCCTTGCGCCCCGCCTCCTGCGCCTTGACGAAGAGGTCCACGGCCGACTTCGGCACGCCGGCGAGCGCCGGGTTCGCCTCGGGCTTGAGGCGCAGGTAGATGGGCACGGTCGCCGTCTGGGTCGAGCCGCCGACGTAGACCGACTCGCGCTGCACCTCGAACTCCTTGCCGGCGTCGATGGTCAGGTCGTAGGGGCCGGGCTCAAGGTTGTTGAAGATGAAGACGCCGTCCTCGCCGGCGACCGCCGTGCGCGTGCCGGAGTTCGAGCTGCTGAGCGAGACGCGGACGCGTGTCTCGGGCAGGCGCCCGAGCGGGCTGATGACGTGCCCCTGGATGGAGCGCGTGCCGCCGGTGCCGGCGATCTCGCCGCGGTGCGCGCCGATGCCCGTGCCCTGCGCGCGCGCCCCGCCCGCCGACAGGAGGAGGGACGCGGCGAGGAGGGCGGTCACGGAGAGCAGCCGGGGCGGGAGGCGGCGGAGGGGGTGCGAAGTTCTGGCAGCCACTTTTTCAAACTCCTTCCGGGGGATAAGGGTCGCAGCTTCGGGATTCCGGAATCAGGCGGCCTGCGCGACGGCGGCGCGCTGCGCGGCGAGGAGCGTCCGGAGCCCGCCGCGCGCGAGCCCGAGGAGCGCCTCCATCTGCTCCGTCGTGAAGGGCTCACCCTCGGCCGTGCCCTGCAACTCGACGAAGCGCCCGTCGCCGGTGCAGACGACGTTCATGTCCACGGCCGCGCGCGAGTCCTCGTCGTACTTGAGGTCGAGGAGCGGCGTGCCCGAGACGACGCCGACGCTGACGGCCGCCACCTCGCCCGTGACCGGCGACGCGTTGAGCCTATTCTCCCTGACGAGGCGGCGGCAGGCAAGCACCAGCGCGACGTAGGCGCCCGTGATG
Organism: Pyrinomonadaceae bacterium; assembly: GCA_036387455.1. Lineage (GTDB taxonomy): Bacteria > Acidobacteriota > Blastocatellia > Pyrinomonadales > Pyrinomonadaceae > QHXN01. The sequence continues at coordinate 34,636 of DASVTS010000152.1, forward strand.
GCGGCCGTGCGCGTGCCGCCGTCGGCCTGCAGAACGTCGCAGTCCACGGTGACGGTGCGCTCGCCCAGTTTCGAGAGGTTGACGACGGCGCGCAGGGAGCGGCCGATGAGCCGCTGTATCTCGTGGGTGCGCCCCGAGGGGCCGCCGCGCCCCGTCTCGCGCTGCGTGCGCTGGGGCGTGGCGCGCGGCAGCATCGCGTACTCGGCCGTGAGCCAGCCCTGCCCCGTGTTGCGGCGGAAGGGCGGCACGCGGTCGTCGAGCGTGGCGGTGCAGATGACGCGCGTCTGCCCCATCTCGATGAGCGCCGAGCCCTCGGCGTAGGGCATGAAGCCGGGCGTGATGCGCAGCGGGCGCAGCTCGTCGGCCGCGCGCCCGTCGGTGCGCCCGAAGGGTTTGTTAGCGGGGTTGAAGCTCATCCTGCCCCCAGACCTCGACGGCTTCGAGCCTGCGCGGCGCCGCGCCGAGGAAGCGCTCGGCGACGTGCGCGAAGCGCTCGGCCGCGTCCGTCACGTAGAAGTGATCCAAGTCGTCGCACAGGTGGCGCGCGTGCGCCCCCGCCTCGCGCAGGTCGCGCAGCTCCTGCGTCGCCGTGCGCCGCAGCCCCTCGCGCTCGATGACGCTCTCGACGGCGCGGGCGGCCGCCTCGCCCGAGTCTATGAGGCGCACGCCCGCGCCCACGGCCTCCTGAATCACGCGCCGCAGGATGGGGTAGTGCGTGCAGCCCATAACGAGCGCCGCCACGCCGCGCTCGCGCAAGGGGCGCAGGTACTCCGCGGCGACCATCCGCGCCACCTCCGACTCGGCCCAGCCCTCCTCGGCGAGCGCGACGAAGAGCGGGCAGGCGCGCTCGAAGACTTCCACCTCGGGCGCGAGTTCCTTGATGGCCTTGCTGTAGGCGCCGCTCCTGACCGTGGACTCGGTGGCGACGACGCCGACGCCCCCCTTCCCCCCGGAGGCGGCGACGGCCGCGCGCGCGCCCGGCCCTATCATGCCGACGACGGGGACCGGGACGGCGCGGCGCACCGCGGGGAGCGCGAGCGCCGAGGCCGTGTTGCAGGCGACGACGAGCAGCTTGACGCCGCGCGAGACGAGGAAGCGCGCGTCCTCGACGGCGTAGCGCTCGACCGTCTGAAGCGACTTCGTGCCGTAGGGCACGCGCGCCGTGTCGCCGAGGTAGACGAAGCGCTCGCCGGGCAGACGCTCGTGCAGCGCGCGGTAGACGGTCAGCCCGCCGACGCCGCTGTCGAAGATTCCGATGGGAAGGTTGCGGTCCAAAATCTCGGGGAGGAACGCTTCGGAAAAGCTCAGGCGAAAATCTCCGCCACCTCGCAGCGGAAGCCCGGCACGACCTCGCCGCCGTCCAGCTCGTCGGCCTCGGACAGCCGCGTCACGTCCGCCGTCGGGCGGTAGACCGACACGTCCCGCCGCTTCGGGTTTATGACCCACACGGCCCGCGCGCCGGCGGCCAGCCAGTCTGCGACCTTCTCGTCAACTTCCCCGCGGCCGTCGCCGGGGCTGAGCACCTCGACGGCGAGGTCGGGGGCGCCCGGCCAAAACTTTTTAGTAATGCCGCTCTCCGGAATCCGCTCCCGCCGGATGAAGGCCACATCCGGGGCGCGCACCGTGTCGGGGTCGGAGGCGATTACGAACCCCGTCTCCGCGCCGAAGCAGACGCCCAGTTTCGTCGCCTTCACGTATTGGCCGAGCAACACCGTGATGTTGGCCACAACCGAGCCGTGCTCACTTCCGGAGGGAGACATCCTTCGCAGCTCTCCTTTCACCAGCTCGTAGCGGAAGCCGTCGTCCGGCATCGCGTACAGGTCGCTGGCGGTCGAGCGTTGAAGCGTCGTCATGGCAGTCCTCCGTGGCGGCCGCGCGGGTGACAGAAAAGCGGCCGGTTTGCCGGGCGATGTTATCACACCGCGCGTCAAACCGGCCGCCGGCCGTTCGGGTTCCGTTGTGTCCGCGCCGCGCGCCGCCGCGGGCTCAGTTCGAGGCGCCGGCGGCCGCGGCCTTCCGGCGCGGGATGACGCCGGAGTCCACGGTCTCGCCCAGGCGGTTGATGCACTGGAAGTGCATCTCGTCGCCCGCGACTTCGAGCAGCATGAAGGACATGTCCGCGTCGTAGGACTTGGCCGTCAGCGGCGAGTCGGCCTTCACGTCGCCCTCGCGCAGCTTCCCGCCCGCGCCCGAGATGAAGTAGTAGACGCCCTTCTGCGGCTTGATGCGCTCGTAAAAGTGCTCGTGCCCGGCGAAGACGACGTTGACGCCGTACTTCAGGAACAGCGGCTCGACCACCTCGCGCAGGCCCGAGGACGACCCGTGCTTGCCGCCCGAGGAGTAGGGCGGGTGGTGGAAGAAGGCCACCTTCCAGTCCGCGGTGTCGGCCTTGAGCTTCTCCTCGAACCACGCGAGCTGCTTCTTGTCCATGTAGTTGCTGTTGAGCGCGTAGAAGCTGACCGGCCCCTTCTTGAACTGGTAGTACTCCTCGCCGTTCATGTTGAACTGCTCGTAGAACCGCTGGTTCGCCTCGTCGTGGTTGCCGAGCGCGGCGTAGAACTTCACCTTCTGTTCGAGCAGCGGCTTGTAGACGTCCTCGAACTTCGCCTTGTAGTCGGCGGCCTTCTCGCTCCCGTACATGTTGTCGCCCACCATCAGCGCGAACTCGAAGGGGAACGCCTGCCGGTAACGCGTCATGACCGCGGCCAGCTCGTTCTGCTGGCGGCTCCCCGTGCCGGTGTCGCCGACGACCATGAAGCGGACGGAGCTGTCCTTGTTGGGCAGCGTCAGGCCGAGCCCCGCGACGGGCTTCGCCGCCGCGCCGCCGCCCGCGCCCACGTTGGCGCCTTCGGGCCTCGCCTCGGCCTCGGTCGAGGCGGTCTGGCCCTTCGGCTCCGCGCGGGGCAGCGCGTCGGTCAGGTAGTCGATGATGAGCCCGTTCTCGCGGTCGACGAGCAGCAGGTTCCCGCCGACGAAGCGGTACCTGACCTGCTTCGGGAGCTGCGGGAGGCGGAGCAGGAGCGTGGGCGTCATCTCCAAAAGCTCCTGCGACTCGGGGTAGGCGTAATTGACGCGTAGCGGCACGCCCTTGACCTCGGACTCCACGACGGTCTCGCGCACCTCCTGCTTGACCCTGGCGGGCGCGTCGGCCTTGATGACCTCGCGGATGTGGCCGGCGGCGACGGCCGTGAAGATTTCGCCCGGCTTGGCCGCGGGGCGCGCGGCGCGCACGGCCTCCTGGAGCGCCGCCTTGTGCCTCTCTATCTCCTCGGGCCTGGCGTCCTTCGAGAGCTTGGGCAGCTTGGCCTCGACGGACTCGCGCAGCGCGACGTACTCCTTGACCCGCGCCTCGAAGGCCGCGAAAGCCTCCTTGTGCCTGGGCGAGACCTGAACCTGCGCGGCCGGCCCCGTCGTCTGCGCCGAGGCGGACGGCGCGGCGGGCTGCGCGTTTATGAAAAGCGCGGCGGCGAGGCAAGCGCAGGCGGCCCCGCCTTTGAATCTTTTGTCTCTCATCGCACGGGCTAAACTGCAAGCGCGGTGCCAGCCGGGGGTTCGGGCGACGGCCCGCACGCCGCCCCGCTTAGTCCGCGCGGATGAGCCGTTTCGGGACGCCCCTCCGGCCCCCCGCCCCGCGGCCCCCGCGGCGCTTCCGTCCGGGAGCGAACGCTTGTCGGACACGCGAGTCCTCAGAGGTTACACTGGCCGCCCGGCGGATTTCGTGGCGGCGGGCGGCGAAAAAGCTGCGGGGCCTCCCTTTCGAGAAGCCCCGCAGCTTTATTTCAGAATGGAGGCGCCGAGAATCGAACTCGGGTCCAAAGGCCGACGCCGGTGGAATCTACATGCTTAGCCGCTTCTCCTCTGCCGGTCTCTCTCCGGCGCGTTCGCCGCCCGCGGGTAAGTGAAGCGTCGAAGACCCCGCGCGCGCCTAGCCCAGATTTTTCTCGCCCGCCGCGCCTGAGCACGCGCGGCCGGCCAGCTCAACTGAGTGACGCCCCGCTCCGCTTCGCTTGAGCAACTCGCGGTGGGACGCTCGCTTAATGGGCTAAGATAACTTAGGCCGCGAGAGCTAACTCGTTAGAGTTCGCAGTTGTTTTTTCTACGCTTATTAACGGGCCGCATAGAACGCCCGGCATGCATCCGTCCGACGATCCAGGCCCCTGTCGAGACCTTTCGCCCCCTCGCTCGTGCACCAATTTTGATGCACGGGCCGGATTATAGATGCCCCGCCCCGGCCCGGCAACCCGTGCGGCCGGGGCGGCGCTTACTTCGGCCGTTTCCCGCCTCGAACGCCTCGCGCGGCGCGCCGCGGTTAAGTTATAATCGGCGTGCGACGTCGGCCTCCCCGGTCACAAGTGAAAGGCTTCCGAGATTCCCATGTCAGCTAAACAGACGCGAAACGACGGCGCGCGGTCGCGCGCGCTGCCCCCGCCGCCCGCCCCGCGCCGGCGGCTCCTGCGCCGCTTCTGGTTCCCGGCCGTGCTCATGCTCGCCATCGCGGCGGGCGGGCTCACCGGGATCGTGCTCGCCTACAGCCTCAACTACTCGCGCGCCGCCGAGGAGGTCAAGGCCCTGGCGACCTACCGCCCGAGCGTGGTGACGCGCGTCTACGCCGACGACGGCGAGACCGTCATCGGCTCGTTCGCCCTGGAGCGCCGCGTCCCGCTCAAGTTCGAGGAGATTCCGCCCAACGTCCAGAACGCCATCCTCGCCGTCGAGGACGCGCGCTTCTTCAAGCACAACGGCATCGACCCCATCCGCATCATGGGCGCCGTGGTGAAGAACATCCGCACGGGCAGCCGCGAGGGCGGCTCGACGCTGACGCAGCAGCTCGCCAAGCGCCTCTTCCTCTCGCCCGAGCAGAGCTACACCCGCAAGGTCAACGAGTGGGTCGTCGCCCTCCAGATCGAGCGCTACTACACCAAGCAGCAGATTATGGAGATGTACGTCAACAACATCTTCCTCGGCGCGGGCTCCTACGGCTTCGAGGCGGCGGCCGAGACCTACTTCGGCAAGCAGGCCAAGGACCTCTCGGTCGAGGAGGCGGCGCTTTTGGCCGGCATCCCCAAGGCGCCGAGCCAGCTCTCGCCGACCGTCAGCATCGAGCGCGCCAAGGAGCGCCGCGACCTCGTCCTCCAGCTGATGGCCGACAACGGCTTCGTCTCGCAGGGGGAGGCCGACGCCGCGCGGTCGCGCCCCATCAAGCTGCACGAGTCGGCCTACGCGCCCTCGCTCCAGTCCGCCTCGCCCGTCTTCGCCTACCCGGTCGAGGAGATACGCCAGCAGCTCGAAGACAAGTACACGACGCGCGTCGCGCAGGGCGGCCTGACCGTCTACTCGACCATCAACGCGGCGGCGCAGAAGAAGGCGTACTACGCCCTGCGCGAGGGCCTGCGCGTCTACGACCGCGGCCACAGCGGCTGGCGCGGCCAGTTCCAGACCGTCGGGCAGCTCAACGCGGACGGGTCGGTGCAGGCCACGCCGCAGCAGGTCGCCAGCTACCACCACCCCGACTGGCACGAGGAGCGCTTCAAAGAGGGCGAGTACCTGATGGGGCTCATCACCAGGGTGGACAAGGCCCGCAACGAGGCGACGGCCCACTTCGGCGCCTACGACGCCGTCGTGACGGCCAAGGACATGGGGCGCGCGACGGGGCGGCAGCCGCGCGACGAGTTCAAGGTCGGCTACCTCGCCGAGTTCAAGATCAAGTCGGTGGACGAGGGCGCGCGCCGGCTCGCCGTCGAGATGTCGCAGCCGCCCGCCATCGAGGGCTCCATCATGACCGTCAACGCCAAGAACGGCGAGATCGTCACGATGGTCGGCGGCTACGACTTCAACCGCAACAAGTTCAATAACGCGACGCAGGCCGACCGCCAGACCGGCTCCTGCTTCAAGCCCTTCGTCTACACGGCGGCCGTCGAGTGGGGCATGACGCCCGACACGACGCTCTCGGGCGCGCCCATCAACCGCGGCGGCTGGACGCCGCACAACTACGACGGCTCGACCTCCTGCGGCGACGTGCCGATGAAGACGGCGCTCGCCCGAAGCTTGAACATCCCGGCCGTCCACGCCCTCGACACCGTGGGCATCCAGACGGCCTCGCAGATGGTGCGCCGCTTCGGCATCACGCGGCCGATGGCGCCCTACCTGCCCTCGGCGCTCGGCGCGACCGAGGTGCCCCTCGTCGAGATGGTTTCGGCCTACTCGGCCTTCCCCGGCAAGGGCATCCGCCACGAGAAGCACCTCATCCGCCGCGTGCTCGACCGCGACGGCAACACCCTTGAGGAGTGGGAGCCGACGACCTTCAAGGTGATGAGCGAGTACGTCGCGCTCACCATGGTGGACATGATGCGCGGCGTGACCTCGGCCGGCGGCACGGCGCCCGGCGCCTCGTCGGTCGGCGTGCCCGTGGCGGGCAAGACCGGCACGGTCAACGACCACACCGACGTCTGGTTCATCGGCTACACGCCGACCTACGTGACGGGCGTCTGGCTCGGGTACCCGGGCATGAAGAAGAACCTGGGCGGGGACATGACGGGCGGCCACGGCGCGCTCCCCATCTGGATCGACTTCATGAAGGACTTCCTCAAGGACAAGCCGAAGGAGAAGTTCGAGGAGCCGCCGAAGATGCCCGAGGACATCCGCGAGCTGCACCTCCAGCGCCAGCGCGAGATGAACGAGGAGCGCAACGCCTTCATCACCGCGGCCTCGCGCGGCGGCGGCGGCGGCGACCGCTCGGCGCCCGCGCTCAACGTGGAGACCAAGCTCGAACAGATCACGCTCCCGCCCCCGCCCGGCGAGGGCTTGACGGCCACCACGCCCCCTGCCGATTCGGCCCCGGCCAAGAAGCCCGACTCGCCGGCGCCGCGCGTCAGCGTGCCCTCCGCCGACACCCCGGCCGCGCCGCCCCCCTCCGCGCCCGCCACCCGCCCGCGCGAGGTCGAGCCCCCCAAGAAGAAGGGCAAGAAGGGCGGGGACGACCAGTAAAGGCAGAAGTAGAAAGGCAGAAGGCAAAAGGGAAGAAAGGGCGCGTGCTCCTTCTTCCCTTTTGCCTTCTGCCTTTCTACTTCTGCCTTCTTACAGCAGCCTGTCGAGCCAGTGCGGGAGCATCTTGCGCCACCAGGGCCAGTCGTGGTCGACGTCGTGGCCCCAGACGTCGAGCGTGTGGGGGATGCCTTTGGAGCGGAGGATGTCCGAGAGCTGGCGGCTGCGCTGGGGCGCCTCGTAGGCGCCCTGCCCCGTCAGGATGACGAGCGCGTCGGCCGCGCGCAGCCGCGGCAGGAAGTAGTCGTCGTTCAGGTTCGGCAGGTACTCGACGGGGTTGTTGAAGTAGACGTTCTCGTCGTGGTAGCCGTCGAACCACGGCCGCACGTCGTAGCTCCCGCTCATCGGGATCGAGCCGCGCAGCACGTCCGGGTGGCGGAAGTAGGCGTTGGCCGCGAGGTAGGCGCCCAAGCTCGCGCCCGTCGTCAGCGCCGGCTGCCCCCCCGACTCGTGGCGGACGAGCGGCAGCACCTCGTCGGTGATGTAGCGGTCGTAGCGCGCCAGCAGCTCGGCCTTCCAGTGCGGCGCCGCCTGCTCGTTCATCAGGCTGTAGCGGTTGACGCTGTTGATGGAGTAGGCGCGCAGGCGCCCGGCGTCGATGTGGTGGCGGATCGAGTCGATGAGGTGGAAGCGCTCGTACTCCAGGAAGTCTGCCGCCGCCGTGGGGAACATCAACAGCGGGTAGCCCGCGTGCCCGTAGGCGACCAGAGGCATCTCCATCCCCAGGGCGGGGCTGTGCCACGAAGTGATCCGACGCTCCATACAGAAAGAACCCTCCTCCGCGATTTTTTGCGCGACGTTAATCGAAAGACGTTTGGAAGTAGTGCCTGATTTCCGACAGATAATCCCCCAACCCGCCCCCGCGGCGCAAGGCCGACCCCGCCGTTTGACACCTGCCGACCCCTCTGCTATAAAAATTTCCGCCCGCGCGGGACGCATCCGTACGCGCGGGCGTTGCAATCCGCAGTAGCTCAATGGCAGAGCATTCGGCTGTTAACCGAAGGGTTGTAGGTTCGAGTCCTACCTGCGGAGTTAAATTAGAGTCGGGGATGCCGCGCGAACCGCGGCATCCCCGTTTTTATTGGCTTTTTAGCATCCAGAGCCTTCGCGCCGGTTGCATCGTCCGCTTTAGCCCACGTGCGGGCGATGCGGTTTAAACTCCCCCGATCTTCGAGGTAAAATCACCGGCGACTTGGCTTGCCGGGCCGCCACGCTTATGACAGAACAGGAGTAAGCCGTCAATGAGCCACTTGTTGAGATCGCTCGCCCTCGCGGCGCTGGTTGTCGCGTGCGGGTCGCGGGGCGTGGCGCAGTCGCGGGCGGACGTCGGCGGCGGGCGGGGCGTCGTGCTGAGCGACGTGCCGCGGAAGGTGGATAAGAAGGCGCACTACCTGATTTACCTCAGCGGGTTTATTGTCGAGGCCGGCAACACCCGCCCGACGAGCCCGAGGTTCGGCGTCTACGAGTACGAGCAGATTCTGGAGACTTTCAGGCAGGCCGGCTTCGTCGTCATCAGCGAGGCGCGCGTGCAGAGCCACGACATCGAGCCGTACGCGGAGAAGGTCGCCGGGCTGGTCAGGCGGTTGCTCAAGGCGGGCGTCCCGCCGCGGAACATTACGGTGGTCGGCGCGTCGCAGGGCGCGTGGATCGGGATGCTCGCCTCAACGTACCTGAAGAACCGCGGCCTCGGCTTCGTCGTCATCGGCGCGTGCGGCGCCGACGAGGGCTTCCTGCAACTGGTAGACCTGCACGGTGACGTGCTCTTCATCGTCGAGCGGACGGACCGGTCGCCCGCCTCCATGTGCCAGAGGTTCCGCGACGACGCCACGGGGCTGGGCGAGTCCCGGGTGGTGGAGACGAACACGGGGCAGGGGCACGGGTTCCTCTACCGCCCGATGAAGGAGTGGGTCGAGCCGGCGCTGGCTTGGGCGCGGCGGCCCGACAGGGGCACGCACCCGGCGCCGCGGTAGCGCGCCCCTCACGGAAGTCGCGCCGGGGCGCGGGTGACGCCGGGCGCCGGACGTTTACTCGTCATAGAGGCCGGTATGAAAGACAAGCTCACGGCACCCTTTGTAATCTTAGTCGTCGGTCTGGTCTGCGTCGCCCCGGTCATCCGAGCCCGGGCACAGACTGACGCCCCGAAGACGCGAAGTTTCGGCTCCAGCCTCAAGACGCCGAAGGCGGGCGCGCCCGGCCGGCCGGACAGGGACGTCGACCCGCGGGCCGCGGAAAACGAGTCGCCGGAAGAGGTCGTGAGGGTGGAGACGTCGCTGGTTCTCTTGGACGTTCTGGTCACGGACGCCGGCGGGGCGAGACCTGTCACCGGACTCAAGAGGGACGACTTCGTCGTCACCGAAGACGGCCAGGCGCAGGACGTTTCGTTCTTCGCCCTCGGCGACGACGCGCGGGGGCTGCCGCGCTCGATAGTGCTCATCCTCGACCGGAGCGAGAGCCAGCTCCCCTACCTCGAAGCCAGCGTCGAGGCCGCGAAGAAGCTGGTCGACCAGCTCGCGCCCGCCGACGAGATGGCCGTCGTCACGGACGACGTCCAACTGGCGTCGGGCTTCACGCGCGACAAGAAGCGGCTCAAGTCCACGCTCGACGCCCTGAAGAAGTTCACCTTCGAAGGCTACCGCACGCGCAGCATGCAGTTCAGCGCGCTGCTGGCGACGCTCCGGGAGCTGGTGGACGCGGGGCGGAGGAGGCCGCTCGTCATCCTCCAGACCGACGGCGACGAGGTGGGGAGGCTCAGCGGGTGGCCGCCCGTGGCCGGCGAGCAGCTTGAGACTTACGGCTATACGATGGGCGACGTCTACGCGGAGGCGGAAAGGTCGCGCGCCCGCATCTACACGGTCGTCCCTAACGAGCGGCTGCTCGGGCTCCCGGAAGGTGAGGTCGAGGGCCGGGCCCGGCTGACGCTGGAGAAGCGGCGGGCGGCGAGACTGAAGACCAAAGACATGTGGTACGGCATGCGGCGGCTCCCGCCGGAGAAGACTTCGGGGACGGCGGCCCCGGCCCCGGCTTGGTTGAACGACGAAGACATGGCGGCGAGGATGCGGGAGTTCCGCGAGAAGATGGAGAGGCGCGGCGTCGAGACGCTGGTCGAGGGTCAGGCCGCCGCCGCGCGGGTCGCCGAGCTGACCGGCGGGTGGGCGTCGTACCTGGAGAAGCCGGGGGACGCGGAGGCCGTCTACGGGCGCATCCTGGCCGACATCAACAGCCGGTACGTGATCGGGTACTACCCTTCGAACAAGGCGCTCGACGGGAAGCTCAGGCAGACGAAGGTGGAAGTGCGCGGGCACCCCGAGTACGTGGTGCAGGGGCGCCGGAGCTACTACGCCCTGCCGCGATGACGTCCGAGGTCAGGGCCCTCGTGAACCGGGCACCCGTCGGGTGACGTTTGACCGAGTCTTCACTTCGCCGCCGCCGGGCGCGCGGGCGGCGTGGGGACGAGCCAGGCGCTCAGGCCGAGGGCCGCGACGAGGACGGTCAGGAGGTAGAAGATGGCGGCGTAGGAGCCGGTCGCGGCCACGCACTCGGCCAGGAGCAGCGGGCCGACGGCCGAGGCGACGACCGTGAGCGCCTGCGCCGTGCCCTGAATCTTGCCGAGGTGCGCGCGGCCGTAGGCGCGGCTCCAGAAGCTGAAGAAGATGACGATGACGAAGCCGCCCGCGAGCCCCATCACGGCGGCGTAGGCCGCGACGTGCGCCTGCGTCCTGACGTGCGGCAGCGCCACGAGCGAGCAGGCGAGCAGGGCCATCGCCGACGCCAGCAGGCGGTTCATCCTCCAACGGTCGGCCAGCCAGCCGCCGAGGAAGTTCCCCGCGAGCGAGGTCAGCGCGACGACGACGAGGCTGCGGTGGTAGGTCGAGGCGTCGAAGCCCCGCTCGGCCAGGATGGACTCGTTGAAGAGGGCGATGCCCGAGGCGATGAGGCCGTAGACGGCGCTGGCGAGGCCGAAGACCCAGAAGGCCGGCGTCGAGAGCGCCTGCCGCAGCGTGTGGCCCGACGGGGGCTCCGCGGCGCCCCCCTCCTCTCCCCGCTCAAGCTCGCGGTCGCCGTCGGGCGCGAGGCCGCACGCCTCGGGCGTCCGCCGCACGAGGAGCCACGCCAGCGGCGCGAGCCCCAGCAGCAGCGACAGCCCGACCCCCGCCCACGCCGCGCGCCAGCCGTAGCCGAGCACCGCCGCCCCCACCGCGGGGAAGGCCGCCATGAAGCCCACGCTCAGGGCGACCGTGTAGACGGCCATCGCCAGGTTAAGCCGGCGGACGAACCACTTGCCCACGACCGTGATGCTGACGACCGAGAGGGCGCTCTGCCCGAGGCCGCGCGTGAGCGTGATGAGCAGCGCGACCGAGGCCAGCCCCTCGGCACGGCTCATCAGCAGGACGACGGCCCCGAGCGCCGCGGAGACGACGGTGAGGACGGCGCGGCTGCCGAAGCGGTCGGTCAGGCGCCCGACGCCGAGGCAGAAGAGCGCGCCGACGAGCGTCGCCCACAGGTTGACCTGCGCGAAGGCGACGCGGTCGAGTTGGAGGTCGGCGAGCAGCCGCTCGGTGATGAGCCCGAGCCCCTGCGTCCTGCCCGGCAGCGTCCCGACCATCGCCAGCGCCGCCGCGGCGAGGTTCACCCAGCCGTAATAGAACGGGAGGGCGAAGGGGCCGGCCGTCGCGGGGCGCGTCTCTGCGCTCAGGGAGTTCATGCCTTCAGTCGTCTCCGGCCTCAGTCTTTCGCGGTGGCGGGGTGGGCGGCGAGGTCGGCGAGGGTGCCGACGAGCGCGGCGGGGTCCACGGGCTTGGCGAGGTGCGCCTGGAAGCCCGTGCGGAGGGCGCGGACGCGGTCGGACTCCGCGGCGTAGGCGGTGAGGGCGACGGCCGGCGTGCGGCCCCCGCGCTCGGCGCCGAGGGCACGCAGGCGGCGCACGAACTCGTAGCCGTCCACGCCGGGCATCCCGATGTCGGCCACGACGACCACCTGAGCGAGAGCGTGCGCCGGGCGGGCGGCTCGGGCGCCCCCACGGCTTCCTGATTCGTCTGTTCGTCGGACACAGTTAAGGCTTAAGGACTGCCGGCCGGTCTTACGTGTGTTGTGGAAAATAGCGACGCGGGCTGCGGGGAAATCATCACACGTCCGGCGGCTTTAGACAAGCAGTTGAGGATTCGCGTTCGCGGGCGCGCGTCTCACCTGAAGGCGGAGACGTCGGCCGCGGCCGTGCGCACGCGGGGCGGCTTGCCGAACTGCGTCCAGGCGAAGTAGACGGCGTCGCCCGCACGCGCCATGCGCGGGAAGCCGCCCGAGCGCGAGACGTCGGCCTGCGCGACCACGGCGACCGGCCCCGGCGCGCCGCCCGGCGCGACGCGTCTGGCCTTGATGGCGCCCGCGCCCGACTCGCCCGACATCCAGCAGACGAGCGCCGACCCGTCCGCCAGCAGCACCACGTCGGCGCGCCCGACCGCGTCGCCGTCGTCCACGCGCGCCGCCTCGCCGAAGGTCGCGCCCGCGTCCTCCGAGAAAGCGACGTTGACGCGCGGCCCGTCGCCCCCGCCCGTGAACCACGCGACGGCCGCGCGCCGACCCTCGGCCGCGACCGAAGGCCCGTTGACGGGGCAGCCCTTGACCTGCCAGTTGTCCGCGTGGACGGCGCGCGGCGCGCCCCACCCGGCCGCGGACTTGCGCACCGCATAGATGTCGCGCACCTCCTGCCCCGAGCGGTCGCGGTAGACGGCGAGCGGCCCCTCCGAGGTCAACGCCGCCGAGGTCTGACAGCACTCACAGATTCTCTCGTCGAGCACCGCCTCGTCGGAGAGTCGCCCGTCGGCGCCGACCTCGGCGTAGCGGAGCTGCATGCCGACGGGGAGCGGCGCCTCCTCGTCGTGTTGCCCCTCCTTCAAGTCCTTCGTCGCGCGCCCGTCCACCCAGACGGCGCCGAGCCGCCCGCCCGGCAGCGCGAGCAGCGAGACGAAGCCGTGCTCGGTCTGCGTGCCGTCCGTGTGCGGGACGACGGGCGCCCCCCACGTCCTGCCGCCGTCCGCCGAGCGCGAGACGTTGACGTCGTAGGCGTAGGTGCCCGACCCGCCCTTGACCAGCCAGTGGGCGGCGAGCGAGCCGTCGGCGAGTTCGACGACCGAGGGGAAGTCGGCCCAGTTGACGAACCAGTTCTCGCCCTCGGCCGCGGCGCGCACCTCCGACCACCCCGAGCCCTCGCGCGACACGAACCGCAGCGCGTAACGCTTCTCGCCGATTTTCTCGACCCAGCTCAGGATGACGCGCCCGCCCGCCCCGACGGACAGCTCCGGCTCCCGAGTCTCCGGCCCCGCCGGAGACTCGACCTCCCGCACGACCAGCGCCCCAGCGCCCGCCGACGTCGCCGCGGGCCCCGCCCCGTCGCCCCCGCCCCGCGCACACCCCTGCGCGAGCACGACGGCCGCCAGCATAATCTTCAACCCGAACCCGCGCCCCTTCATCAGCCTTCCCCCTTTGCGGCCGCGGCAGTCTATCACGACCCCGGCCCCATCTTTTCTTTCACACTTCACGCGCGCCGCATATAATCGTGCGCGCCCGGCGGGGAGGTTCGCGCGATGAGCTTACCGAAAGAGAGATGGAGCCTGAGCGTCGAGGAATACCTCGAAGGCGAGAGGGACGGCGAGGTGCGGCACGAGTACGTCGCCGGCCAAGCCTACGCGATGGCGGGCGCGAGCGCGCGCCACAACCGCATCTCTTTGAACATAGCCGGACGCCTGAACGACCTTCTGGCGGACGACGACGAATGTGATGCGTTCATGTCGGACATGAAAGTCCGCGTCGCGCCCGACCTCTTCTACTACCCGGACGTGGTCGTCGCGTGCGACCCGCCCGGCGGCGACCCGTACTTCCGTGCCGAGCCCCGGATCGTCGTCGAGGTACTCAGCCCCTCGACCGAGCGCGCCGACCGCCGCGAAAAACTCGCCGCCTACCAGAGCTGCCCGAGCGTTCAGGAGTACGCGCTCGTCTCGCAGGACGGCATGCGGGTCGAGCTGCACCGCCGCGGCGCTGACGGCTGGCACGCCGAAGTCTTCACACGGCCCGAAGACTCCTGCTCCTTCCACTCCATCGGCCTCACGCTCACGCTCGCCGACATCTACCGCAACGTCCGCTTCGACGACCCGGCGTGAGCGCCTTTCGCAAGCTTGCCGACGCCCGGCCGGCGGTGCGCTTGACCGCGGGGGCGGCGGGTGCGAACCTTGCTTGCAAAAAGGGATGGCCGAAAGAGAGTCTTCCACCTGGAGCCCGCTGCGGCTCCCGCTGTTCCGCGCGCTCTGGCTGGCGGCGGTGGCGTCGAACGTCGGGACGTGGATGCACAACGTCGGCGCCGAGTGGCTGATGACGACGCTGGCGCCGACGCCCTTCGTCGTCGCGCTGATGCAGACGGCCGAGACGGCGCCGACCTTCCTGCTCGCGCTCCCCGCGGGCGCGCTCGCCGACATCGTTGACCGGCGGCGCCTCCTGCTCTTCTCCCAGGCGTGGATGCTCTGCGCCGCGGTCGCGCTGGCGGTCGCGACGCTCGCGGGGCTGGCGAACCCGACGGCGCTGCTGCTGCTCACCTTCGCGCTGGGCCTGGGTGCGGCCATGAACGCGCCCGCGTGGCAGGCCATCGTGCCGGAGCTCGTGCCGCGCGAGGAGCTGGCGGCGGCCGTCTCGGTCAACAGCGTCGCCTTCAACATCGCGCGCGCCGTGGGGCCGGCGCTCGGCGGGCTCGTCGTGGCCGCCGCGGGGCCGTGGGCCGTCTTCCTGCTCAACTCGCTCTCCTTCGTCGGCGTCATCCTCGTTATCTACCGCTGGCGGCGCGAGAGCGCGGAGAGCATCTCGCCGACGGAGCGCGTGGCGGGCGCGATGCGGGCGGGGCTGCGCTACGCGCGCCACGCGCCGGAGCTGCGCAACGTGATGGCGCGCACGGGCGTCTTCGCGCTGTGCGCGAGCGCGCTGTGGGCGCTGCTGCCGCTCGTGGCGCGGGCGGAGCTGGGGCTCGGGGCGTTCGAGTACGGCGTGCTGCTGGGGTGCCTCGGGGCGGGGGCCGTCGCCGGCGTCTTCGCGCTCGCGTGGGCGAGGCGTGTCGTCTCGGTCAACCTGCTGGTCGTGCTCGGGACAATCGTCTTCGCGGGGGCGACGGCCGCGCTCGGCTACTTCAAGGCTTACCCGCTGCTCTGCGCGGCGATGCTGTGCGGGGGCGTGGCGTGGATGACGACGATGTCGAGCCTCAACGTCAGCGTGCAGACGGTCGTGCCGGAGTGGGTGAGGGCGAGGGCGCTGGCGCTCTACCTGCTGTTCTTCTTCGGGTCTCTGGCGGCGGGGAGCGCGGCGTGGGGCGCGGCGGCCGAGCGCGCGGGGCTTCAGGCGACGCTGCTGGCGGCGGCGGCGGCGATGCTGGTGGGGCTCGCGGCCACGCCCCTCTTCCCCCTGCGCGGCGGCGAGGGGCTCGACCTCAACCCCTCGCTCCACTGGTCGGAGCCGACCTTCGTCCACGAGCCGCCGCCGGACGACGGCCCCGTGCTGGTGACGGTCGAATACCTCATCGACCCCGAGCGCTCCTACGAGTTCTCGCGCGTGATGAGGCAGTCGAAGCGCATCGCGCGGCGCGACGGGGCGACGCGCTGGGGCCTCTTCGCCGACACCGCGCGGCCCGGCCGCTACCTCGAAACCTTCCTCGTCGAGTCCTGGGCCGAGCACATGCGCCAGCACGCCCGCGTCACCAACGAAGACCGCGCCGTCCACGAACTCATCCGCTCCTTCCACGTCGGCGACGCCCCGCCCGTCGTGACGCACCTCGTCGCGGAAAATTGAAGGAGTAGACGGTAGGCAGCAGTAAAACGAAGGCGGCGCGTCCCGGTCGTTAGCCGAACGCGCCGCCTGTCTTTCTACAGTCTACTGACTACCGTCTACTGCTTTTCCTCGCCCTCGCGGCGGGCGTCCTTTTCGGCGACGCGGGCGTCGAAGCGTTTCTGCTGGTCGGGGTTGAGGAGGGCGCGGATGCGCGTGCGGGCCGACTGGCGGATGGCGTCGAAGCGCGGGCGCGCCTCGCCGCGCAGGGCGCGGTACTCGGTGCGCGTCTCGTCGAGTATCTTGCGCACCTCGGCCGACTGCCGCTCGTCGAGCGAGAGGTCGCGCCGCATCTTCTCGAACATGTGCTCGGGGTCGCGCCGGCCGCCGCCGCGCGACTCGCCGCGCGCCGCGTCCACGCGCAGGCGGTACGCGCTGTCCAGGAGCGCGCCCGTCGCGCAGCCGAGCGCGAAGACGGCCGCCACCGCCAGCCAGAGCTTGAGCCGGGTCATCCCCTTCATCTCGCGGCCTCGCTTTCTTCCCCGCCGATGATGGTCGAGAGCACCTCGTCGCTCGAAGGCGTGCGCGCGTCGGCGAAGACGACCTGCTCGATGTCGCCGTCGCGCTCGCCGAGCAGCGCCTCGCCGAGGCCGAAGCCGCCGGCCGCGGAGAGCTCGCCGCCGCCCGACGAGAGGAAGAGCCCGAGCGCCAGCGCCGCGGCGAGCCCCATCGCCGGCGCCGCGCGGCGGGCGACGGCCAGGAGCCCAATCCAGCCGTCGCCCTCCTCGCGCCGCCGCCCCTCCGCCTCGATGCGCGCGCGGACGCGCGCGTAGAGGAAGGGCGAACCCGCGACCGCCTCGGCCTCCGCGTCGCCCGCCGCCGAGGCGCGCACGACCTCGCGCGCGACGCCGTCGAGCCTCCCGGCGCGGTCGTTCGCGATTTTTTCGCCTGCCATCACTTTCACCTGCCTTCCGGCCGAGCGCCGCCCCCGAAACCCTGCCGCCACACACGTAAAGACGCCCGCGCCCGCGCGCGGGTTACAAAAACGTCTCCGTCACAAAAAGCGCTCCAGCACGCGCCGCAGGTGCGCCCGCGCCCTGTGCGCCCGCACCTTGACCTTCGACTGTGTCCACCCGTTCAGGCTCGCTATCTCCGCGACCGACAGCCCCTCGACGTCGAGCATGACGAGCACCAGCCTGTCCTCCGGGCTGAGGCGGGCGAGCAGCTTCGCGGCGAGGTCGCGCGAGACGGCCTGCCCCTCGGCGTCCGGGCTTGAGTGCAGGCGCTCGCGCAGGCGCGCGGTCTCCTCCTCGGTCAGCTCGCTCAGGGCGCCCTCGGGGCGGCGCTTCTGGCGGCGCAGCTCGTCGTAGCAGGCGTTGAAGCTGATGCGCGCCAGCCACGCGGCGAAGGAGGCGTCGCGGCGGTTGGTGAACTCGCCGAGGGCGAAGAAGGCTTTGGCGAAGCTCTCCTGGACGACCTCCTCGACCTGCTGGCGCTCGCGGAAGAAGCGCGAGGCGATGAGCGCGACGCGGCGGCGGTGGCGCAGGAACAACTCCTCGAAGGCCGGCTCGTCGCCGTCGCGCGCGCGCGCAGCCAGCTCGGAGTCCGGCAGCCCCGGCTCGCGGCTCGGCGCGTGGCCGGAGTTGTCCGCCGTCTCGTCCATTCTAGAGGCCAGAAACTAACACACCGCCGCCCGGGAAAAGAAAGGAAGGGGGAAGGGGGAGTAAAAAAAGTGGCGGCCCCGAACGTTCGGGGCCGCCACGCGTCGCGTCTTCGGCCGTCCGGGGGCGCCCGGAGGGCTACTGGATTTGCGGCTGGCCCCGGCGCGGGCCGCGGCGCGTGCGGAACTCCTGGCGGCGCTGCTCCATCTGCTGCCGCTCGGCGGCGAGCTGCGCCTTCTGCTCGGCCGTCAGGACGTTGTACATCTCGTGCGTCATCCTCGCGCGCGCCACCTCGCGCTCGACCTGCGCGTTGGCGCGCGCCTGCGCCGCCGCGCGGACGGCCGCCTCGTCGAAGGCCCCGCCCGCGAGCGGGTCGAACCCGCGCCCGCGCCCGCCGCCGCGCTCGCGCTGCGCGCTGAAGGTCTGGCGGTAGCGCTCCCCGATCTGGCGCAACTGCTCGCGCTGCGCGTCGGTCAGGTTCAGCCGCTCGGCGAGCCGGCCGCCGAACGGGCCGAAGCCCCCGCGGCCCCCGCCGCCGCGGCGACCCGGGCCGCCGTCTTTGTGACCCCACGGGCGCACGGCCCGCGGCCCGGCGCCGTCCTGCCCCGGCGCCGACTGCGTCTGCTGCGCGGCGGCGGCGGCGACGCCCGTCAGCGCGAACACGGCGGCCAGAGCCAGGCCGCTCACGACATTCCTCGAACCTTTGAATCTCATCTCTATTTCCTTCTCCCTGCTGGGTGAATTACGGCGGGCCGCACGGGGACGCAGGGGAGAATTTGAACCCTCGCTCCGGCCATGTCGGAGTCTAAGACGCGCCGCGCCGCCCTACGGTTACTTTTTTTGCGCCGGGTCAGCGCCGCCACAAAAATTCGGGAGGGGCAAATTGATAAGCCGGCGCGCGGTCGTTTATACTCGCTGGCGCCGAAGGAGTTTGCGGACAAGACTTTATGTGGGTGAGAGTTCCCCTGTGACTATGGCCTCACAGCAAGACGTGACCCGGCTGCTCGTCCGCCTGACGGACGGCGACCGCGGGGTGCTCGACGACCTCCTGCCCGTCGTCTACGGCGAGCTGCGGCGCCTCGCCGCCAGCTACCTGCGCAAGGAGCGCGTCGGCCACACCCTACAGCCCACGGCGCTCGTCCACGAGGCGTACATGCGCCTCGTGGACCAGACGCAGGTGCAGTGGCAGAACCGCGCGCACTTCTTCGGCGTCGCCGCGCAGATGATGCGCCGCATCCTCGTCGACCACGCCCGCGCCCACGAGGCCGAGAAGCGCGGCGGCGAGTTCCAGAAGCTCTCGCTCGAC
>DASVTS010000153.1:0-6367 GCA_036387455.1 Pyrinomonadaceae bacterium
GACCAACGGCGGGAACCTGATGCAGCGCACGCGCTGCCAGTACTTCTACGACACGGCGATGCCCTGCAACAAGCGCGAGCCGGGCACGGGCTGCGGCGCGCTCGAAGGCTTGAACCGCATCCACGCCATCTTCGGCTGGAGCGACAAGTGCGTCGCCACCTACCCGGGCGACATGGCGAACGCGCTCTACGCGCTCGACGCCGTCGTGCGCGTCCGCGGCGCGCAGGGGCGCGAGCGCACGATTCCCGTCGGCGAGTTCCACCGCCTGCCCGGCGACACGCCCGAGAAGGACAACAACCTCGCCCACGGCGAGCTCATCGTGGGCATCGACTTGCCGAAGTCGCCCTTCGCTAAAAACTCCTACTACCTGAAGGTGCGCGACCGCGCGAGTTACGCCTTCGCGCTCGTCGCGGTGGCCGCGGCGCTTGAGCTGGACGGCGGCAACGTCCGTGCGGCGCGCGTCGTGCTCGGGGGCGTGGCGCACAAGCCGTGGCGCAGCGCCGAGGCGGAGGCCGCGCTCTCGGGAAGACCGGCGTCGGAGGAGAGCTTCCGGCGCGCGGCCGAGGCGGCGCTCGCGGGCGCGAAGCCGCTCGCGCACAACGCCTACAAAGTCGAGCTGGGGAAGCGCGCCGTCGTGCGCGCCCTCGCGCGCGCGGCCCGTCTGGCCTGAAGGGGAGGGGGAGACTATGCCGAGGTACATCGGGAAAGAGATGAGCCGCGTGGACGGCGTGGCGAAGGTGACGGGCCGGGCGAAGTACGCGGCGGAGTTCCGCGCGCCGAACCTCGCCTACGGCTTCGTCGTGCTGGGGTCGGTCGCCAGGGGCGCGATTAAGTCGATAGACACGCGGGAGGCCGAAAGCGCGTCGGGCGTCGTCCGCGTCTTCACGCACCTGAACGCGCCGAAGCTCGGGCCGAAGGCCAACACGGAGTACGCGCCGCCGCGGAACGCCCGGGAGCAGGACAAGTCTTTCCGCGCGCTCCAGTCGGAGAGGATTTACTTCAACATGCAGCCCGTGGCGCTCGTCGTCGCCGAGACCTACGAGCAGGCGCGCTTCGCCGCGCGACTCGTCAAAGTCTCCTACGACGCCGAGAAGCACACGACCGACACGGAGGCCGTGCGCGAGAGCGCGCGAGCGCCCTCGCAGGGGAGGCCGCCCAAACCCCGCGGCAACCCCGAGGAGGCGATGAAGGGCGCGGCCGTCAAAGTCGAGGCCGAGTACCGCATCCCCGTCGAACACCACAACCCGATGGAGCCGCACGCGGCCGTCGCCGCGTGGGAGGGCGACCGCCTCACCATCTTCGACAAGACGCAGGAGGTCTACGGCGTGCGCCGGCACCTCGCCTCGGCCTTCGGCGTGCCGGAGGCGAACGTGAGCGTCGTCTCGCCCTACGTCGGCGGCGCGTTCGGCTCAAGCCTCAGGCCGAACTACTACCCGGCGCTCACCGCCATGGCGGCGCGCGAGCTGAAGCGCCCGGTCAAGGTCGTCTACACGCGCACGCAGATGTTCACGGGCCACGGCCACCGCCCGCACACCATCCAGAAGATAGCGCTCGGGGCCGAGGCGTCGGGCAAGCTCACGGCGATGATTCACACGGCCGTCCACAACACCTCGACCTTCGAGGAGTTCAACGACAACACGACCGGCTTCACGCGACAGGTCTACGCCTGCCCGAACCTCTTCGCGCCGACGATGATCGTCCCGACAGACCTCCCGACGCCGACGTGGATGCGCGCCCCCGGCGCGGTCAGCGGCATGTTCGCGCTGGAGTGCGCGATGGACGAGCTGGCCTACGCGCTGAAGATTGACCCGCTCGAACTGCGCCTCATCAACTACGCGGAGGTTGACCCCGAGAGCGGCCGCCCGTTTTCGAGCAAGGCGCTGCGCGAGTGCTACCGGCTCGGCGCCGAGAAGTTCGGCTGGAAGGCGCGCAGGATGGAGCCGCGCTCGATGCGAGACGGGCGGCTCCTCGTCGGGTGGGGGACGGCGACCGGCGTCTGGGGCGCGTTCCAGAGCCCGGCCAGCGCCAAGATCACCTACCGCGCCGACGGCACGGCCCACGTCACCAGCGCGACGAGCGACATCGGCCCCGGCACCTACACGGTGATGACCATGATTGCCGCCGAGTACCTGGGGAACAGGCCCGAGCAGGTGAAGTTCGAGCTGGGCGACACGAGCTTCCCGCGCGCTCCCGCGCAGGGCGGCTCTCAGACGACTTCGAGCGTCGGCTCGGCCGTCCACGGCGCGGCCCTCGCCGTCACCGCCCGGCTGCTGGCGTTGGCGAACCAGGACGCGTCCTCGCCGCTGAAGGGTGTGGCGGCGGCCGACGTGGAGATGCTCGACGGCAGGCTGCGGCTCAAGAGCGACCCGTCGCGGTTCGTCAGCATCCCCGACGTGATGCGGCGGAACAACCTCTCCGAAATTACCGAGACGTTCGAGTCGAAGCCCTCGCCCGAGCGCCAGAAGTACGCGACGATGGCGCACGGCGCGCAGTTCGTCGAGGTCAAGGTCGACCCCGACATCGGCCGGGTCCGCGTCACGCGCGCCATCGAGGTCACGGCCTGCGGCAAGATCATCAACCCGAAGGCGTCGCACAGCCAGGAGATAGGCGGCGTCGTCTGGGGCATCGGGATGGCGCTCACGGAGGCGACCGAGATCGACCACCGCTACGGCCGCATCATGAACCCGAACCTCCAGCACTACCACGTCCCCGTCAACGCCGACGTCCACGAGATAGAGACGCTGTTCGTCGAGGAGGACGACAAGGTGGTGAACCCGCTCGGCGTCAAGGGCATGGGCGAGCTGGGGATGGTCGGCATCCCGGCGGCCATCGCCAACGCCGTCTTCCACGCCACGGGCCGGCGCGTCCGCGAGCTGCCCATCACGCCGGACAAGCTGCTGTAAGGGGGCACGGACGATGAACGAAGTGCGGGCTTTAGTCGAGGCGTTCGACGCGGCGTGTGCGAGGGGCGAGCGGTGCGCGCTGGCGACCGTGGTGAGCGTCGAAGGGTCTTCGTACCGGCGGCCGGGCGCGCGGATGCTCGTCCGCGAGGGCGGGGCGAGCACGGGCACCATCAGCGCCGGCTGCCTGGAGGGCGACGTCGTCGAGCACGCGAAGCGCGTCATGGGGGCGGGGAAGGCCGTGCTGGTCGAGTACGACACCGCCTCGACGAGCGACGAGATGGCGTGGGGGCTCGGGCTCGGCTGCAACGGCGTGGTGCGCGTGCTGGTCGAGCCGCTCGCACCCGGCTCCTCTTACGTCGCGGCGCTGAGACGTTCCTGCGAGGCGCGGGCGGATTGCGCGCCCCTACGGGTTGCGACCGTGTACCAGCACACGCCTTCGGGTTCGTCCCCGTCACGAGCGGTCATCGGCGCGCGCCTCCTCATAGACGAAGAGGGCGAGGCCGTCGGCGAGAGTCTAAGCGTGGAATTGGCCTCGTCGCTCGAAAGCGATTTGCGGGGGCTGTCGTACGGGGCGCCGGCCGGCACCCGTGTCTACGAGTCGGAGGGCGGCGCCGTGAAAGTCTTCTTCGAAACGCTCCTGCCCCCCGTCCCGCTCGTCGTCTTCGGGGCGGGGCAGGACGCGCTGCCGGTCGTCGAGCTGGCGCGCGGCCTGGGCTGGCAGACGGAGGTCGTTGACCCGCAGGCCCGCCCCGCCAGCCGCTCGCGGTTCGCCGCGGCGGACAGGGTCACGCTCGCGCGCCCCGAGGAGGTCGGCGCGCACGTG
Organism: Pyrinomonadaceae bacterium; assembly: GCA_036387455.1. Lineage (GTDB taxonomy): Bacteria > Acidobacteriota > Blastocatellia > Pyrinomonadales > Pyrinomonadaceae > QHXN01. The sequence continues at coordinate 3,727 of DASVTS010000153.1, forward strand.
AGCATTACGCCGCGGACGCTGGCCCTGCTGATGTCGCACAACTACACGCACGACCTCGAACTGCTCAAGTTCCTGCTGGCGTCGCCGGCACGCTACGTCGGGGTCATGGGGCCGCGCAAACGCACCGAACGGATGCTGAGCGAGCTGGCGGCGGGCGACGAAGCGTTCCGACTCGGGGAAGAGGACAGGGAGCGCCTGTACTCCCCGGCGGGCCTGGACATCGGGGCGAACTCGCCCGCGGAGATTGCCCTGTCAATCGTCGCCGAGTTGCGCGCGGTGCTGGACGGGCGGCGCGGAGGGATGCTGCGAGAGCGGCGGGGCTCCATCCACGGCGGCACGGGCGACGGCGCGCGCGTCCCGGCGACGGGGGAGCGCGCCCGACCCGTGGCGGCGGCGTGAGGGGCGGAGGCTGACGTGGCGGGCGTGCTTCTGTTGGCCGAGAGTGACGGCGGGGGAGTCGGCGCGATAATCCTGGCGGCGGGCTCGTCATCCCGCATGGGCGCCCCGAAGCAGACTCTACGGTTCCGCGGCCAGACTCTACTCAGGCGGGCCGCCCTCGCCGCGCTCGGCGCCGGGTGCGCGCCCGTCATAGTGGTGACGGGCGCGCACGCCGAGCTGTCGAGGCGCGAGCTGGACGGGCTCGACGTGCGGGAGGCGTTCAACACCCGCTGGGAGACCGGCATGGCCTCCTCGGTTCGCGCGGGCGTCGAAGGGCTCGTCGGCGCGGCCCCGGACGCGGGCGCGGCCGTCCTCATGCTGTGCGACCAGCCTCACCTCACCTCCGAAATCATCTCCAATCTCGTCACGGCGCACCGCGCCACGGGGAGGCCCGTCGTCGCCTCGGAGTACGGCGGGGGCTTCGGCGTGCCCGCGCTTTTCGGCAGGGCGCTCTTCGCCGAGCTGTCGCGGCTCGAAGGGGCGGCCGGCGCGAAGCAGGTCATCAAGAGGCACGCTTCGAAGGCGCACTTCTTACCCTTCCCGGGCGGCGAGGTGGACGTGGACACGCCGGACGATTTCTCGCGCCTGACCGCCGGGGACGTGGAACGTGAACGGGCTTGACGCACTCCCGACGACGCAGCGTTCGAGGTGAGGTGAGACGCCCGCGGAATCTGTGGCGACTTTCGTCCTCCCGCGCCGCGTGCGCGGCGGCGAGCCCGTCGAGCGCGTGCGCGAATCTATCAAGGTCATGATCGCGTTCTCGCAGCTAACGTCTTAAGGCTGTGTCTCCGTGGTTAATTCCCCAGGCACCGTCGCCCGGGCGACAACCACTTAAATTACGGCGAACCCGCCCCGCGCGCGGGACATCCGAAGGTGTGCCCTCTCCCCGCGGGGTTGAAATCGTCCTTCGCGTTATGAAACACTTCCCGCTTATGAAGAGAATCAACTTGAGACTCGCCTCCGGCACCGCCGCCGCGCTGCTCCTCTGCTCCGGGCTCGCCTCCGCGCAGTCGGGCGCGACGCGGCCGCGGCGCGTGACGCCCGTCCAGCCGACGGGCGAGGCCGCCGCGAGCGTGGGCGCCCCGGCCGCCGCGCCGCGCGCGGGCGCCGCCACGGCGGCCGGCTCGGCCTCGGTCGCGCACGCCTTCACGCTCCTCGAACAGAAGCAGTACGAGGCGGCGCTGGCCGAGGCGAAGCAGTTGGCCGCGGCCGACCCGAAGAACTCCGAGGCGTGGAAGATTTCGGGCTACGCCCAGTTCTACCTCAAGCGCTACGCCGAGGCGGCCGCGGACCTTGAGCGCGCGCTCGACCTGCGCAGCGCCGCGGGCGAGAAGGACGCGAAGACCGAGGACGCGCTGGCCCAAGCCTACTTCTTCGCGGAGAAGTACGAGCAGGCGCTCCCGCTCCTCGTCGCCGCCACGACGCGCGCGGGCGCCAAACCCGACGCCAACACGCTCTACTACCGCGCCGTCGCCGAGATGAACCTCAAGAAGACGGCCGACGCCGAGCGCACCTTCGGCGAGGTGCTGAAGGCCGACCCGAAGAACAAGCTCGCGCTCGTCTACCTCGGGCAGCTCGCCTTCGGCCGCCAGGACTACGCGACGGCCGTCAACATGCTCAACCGCGCCACGCTCGCCGACCCGACCTTCGCGCAGGGGTGGGAGCTGCTCACGCAGGCTTACATGTACCGCGGCCGTTCGGCCACGGGCGCCGCGGCCGACGCCGACTTCCTCTCGGCCGTGCGCGCGGCCGACTCGCTCGTACGCCAGCGCAACGACGCGCGCTCGGCCCTGCTGCAAGGCCAGGCGCTCGTCTTCGCCAAGCAGTTCCCGAAGGCCGTCGCGTCCCTTGAGCGCGCCGCCGCCTCGCCACAGGCGCCCGACGAGACCTTCTACCTGCTCGGCTTCTCCTACGAGTCCTCGCAGCAGTACGCCAAGGCGCTCGCCGCCTACGAGAAGGGCCTCCAACTCGCGCCCGCCGACGCCTACTTCAAAGAGTCCGCCGAGCGCGTCCGCCCGTACGCGAAGTAGATGAAGCGGTAAATGGTAGATCGTGAGCGGCGAATGGAAGGGCATTCCCTCCATTCGCCGCTCACGATTTACCATTTACCGCTTTTGCGTTAGCATCCTCCGCATGAGTAACACAATCTTCCGCCGCGCACGCGCGCGTGCGTTCGCGTTGAGTTCGGCCGCCGCGCAGGCCG
>DASVTS010000154.1:0-12822 GCA_036387455.1 Pyrinomonadaceae bacterium
GAGGAAGGAGGCGCCCGGCGGGCCGCCCAAAGGTGTCGCGCGGCCGGCGCCGCCCGCCCGCCCGCAGCCGCCGCAAGCCCAACCACCGAGGTCGTTCGCACCCACACAAACGCGCGCGGCGTCCACGACCGCGCCCGTGCAGCGCAATCAGAACGGCGCTCCCGGTCCGCCGGCGCAAGGCCCGCAGCTGCGACGCGGCTCCGCCACGATTCAGTTGCTGCGGCAGAAAATCACGAGAAAGGACACCCTGACGACCGCCGACCCGGTTAACGCGACCACGGCTTACCGCTATCAAAGGCTCACCTATCTGGTGAACGTGCTGGGGCCGGACGTGCTCAACCAGTTGACGGAGGTAAGCCCCGGGGAGCCTGCTTTCGCTAAAAAGGCGGCGTGGGTCGGCAACCTGAATGCCCTCTTTGTGAGGGCCGGTCACTGGCTCGCACGATACACGAGCGCGGCCCATGTCACGAGCGATAAGGCCGTCGGAGAGCTGGAAGAACTTTTCCAGTCCGCCACCGAGCAGGTAGTGGGCACGCTGGCGGAGTTGAACGAGTCCTGGTCGTCCTGGTTGACATGCACCATTCGGGTGGCGATTCCCCCGCTCAACCTCGTCGGCGCGGGCAGTCAGGCCGAGCGGTTCGAGCGAATCAAGCAGTGGGGGGACGCCAGCAACGGCGACGTGCTCACCGTGTTTAATTTCCTCGAAGCGAAGCTGGAGAATTACCCGAACATCAAGGAGGCGCTGGAACTCTACACCCCCGAGGTGATCTATAACATCTACGACGTGATCGCGAAGATGGCTCTTGAGGGTCAGGCGGTGGCGCACTCGGGCTTCGACGTGACGCTCCTCAAGTCGGCGCATCAGCTCACCTATATCATTCGCGACTACGGCACCGGCATCCCGTCCATCCCGCAGGTGGGGGTTGAGGTGAACGCCTCCGAGCTGTTCAGCCACGCCAAGAAATCGGGGAAGGCCGACAGCGGATATACCATCGGCGGCAAGGGCATCGGGCTCGCCAACCTGAACGACGCCGTTCGGAAGCTCGGCGGCACCTTCACCTACCAGAATCCGCACGGCGGCGGGGCGGCCCTCAAGATAGTCTTCCCCTTAGGTTAAGCTCGCCACCCGTCACCTGCGCCACTCGTCTATGAGGGAAGCCACCAGCCCCGTCCAGCCCGTCTGGTGCGAGGCGCCGAGGCCCATCCCCGTGTCGCCCTGAAAGTATTCGTAGAAGAGCAGTAGGTCGCGCCAGTGAGCGTCGCGCTGGAACTTTTCGTACCAGCCGTGGGCGGGGCGGCGGCCGTCCGCGGAGCGCGTGAAGAGGCCGATGAGGCGTTCGGCGAAGCCGCGCGCCATGTCGTCGAGCCTGACGGGCGGCTCGCCGGGGACGGGGCTTTCGACGGTGAACTGCCGGCCGTAGGCTTTGCCGAGCTTGCGCAGGCTCTCGATCATCATGAAGGTCGTCGGGAACCAGACGGGCCCGCGCCAGTTGGAGTTGCCGCCTTTGAGTTTTTCGCGCGACTCGGCCGGCTCGTAGCCGACGCGCGCGCCGCCGAAGTCGAACGGGTTCTGCTCGTGCCACTTCGAGAGGCTGCGCAGGCCGTAGTCCGAACGGAACTCCGAGGGGTCCCAGACGCGCTCAAGGAGTCCGCGCATCTGCTCGGGGTTGACGATGGCGAGGACGTGTACGCGCTTGCCGTCGTGCTCGACCGTCGTCACGCAGCGCTGCACCACGTCCTGCCGGTTCTCAAGAAACCAGTGGAGGTTCGAGCGGAACTCCTTGAAAGGCTCGATCCAGTCCTCTTCCAGACGCTCGACCGCGTAGAGCGGGATGAGGCCGACGAGCGAGCGCAGGCGGAACTTCTGGTGGCTGCCGTCCGGGCGCGTGAGCACGTCGTAGAAGAATGCGTCCCGCTCGTCCCAAAGCTCGACGCCCGCGGCGCCCATCTGCTTCATCGCCGCGCCGATGTAGGCGTAGTGCTGGAAGAACTTCGTCGCCAGCCCCTCGTAGGCGCGGTTCTCCTTCGCAAGCTCCAGCGCGATGCGCATGAGGTTGAGGCAGAACATGCCCATCCAGCCGGTCGCGTCCGACTGCTCCAGCCGCGCGCCTTCGGGCAGGGGCTGGCTGCGGTCGACGACCGTGATGTTGTCCAGGCCGAGGAAGCCGCCCTCGAAGACGTTGTTCCCCTCGCCGTCAACCTTGTTCACCCACCAGGCGAAGTTGATGAGGAGTTTGTGGAAGCACCTTTCGAGGAAGTCGCGGTCGGCACGACCACTCCGCAGCCTGTCCATGTTGTAGACGCGCCAGACGGCCCACGCGTGGACGGGCGGGTTGAGGTCGGAGAACTCCCACTCGTAGGCGGGCAACTGCCCGTTCGGGTGCTGGAACTGCTCGAAGAGGAGGAGCCAGAGCTGCTCCTTCGCGAACTCGGGGTCCACGAGCGCGAGCGGGACGCAGTGGAAGGCCAGGTCCCACGCGGCGAACCACGGGTACTCCCACTTGTCCGGCATCGAGAGGACGCGCATCGAGTTGAGGTGCTTCCAGTGCGTGTTGCGTATCCCCTTGCGCGACTCGGGCGGCGGCCACGCCGGGTTGTCGCCGTCGAGCCAGACGTTCACGTCGTAGAGGTAGACCTGCTTCGTCCAGAGCATTCCGGCGAGCGCCTGCCGCTGCACGCGGCGCTCGTCCTCCGTGGCCTTCGGCGGGTGCAGTTCCCCGTAGAACTCGTCGGCCTCGCGGCGGCGCAGGGCGACCACCTCGTCCACGTCCCGCAGCGGCCCGTCCGCCGCGGCCGCCGTCACGTCCGTCAGCCTCAGCCGCACGACGACCGAGCCGCCCGCGGGCACGTTCAGGCCCTCGTAATGCACGCACGCCTTCGTCCCCGTCGGCTCGGGGTTGACGGCGCCGCGCTCGCCGCCGACGACGTGGCGGTGGAAGGCGTCCTTGACGTAAGGCTTGCGGCTCTGCGCCTGCGGCCCCCAGACGCGCGGCGCGTTGGTCTCGTTGAAGGTGAAGAGCGGGCGCCCGCCCGCCTGCGCGTAGAGGTGGCGCGCGCCGAGTTCGTACTCGAAGGGGAGGCCGGGCACCGGCCCCGCGTCCTCTGCCCTGAGGCTGATGAAGTCGGCGCCCACGGGGCCGAGCGTGATGGAGGGCTCGGGCCGAGCGCCGGGCCGCCAGGCCCAGGTGTTGCGGAACCAGAGCTGCGGCAGGAGGTGGAGCGGCGCGTCCTCGGGGCCGCGGTTGAAAGCCTCTATGCGGACGCAGACGTCCTCCGGCCCGGCCTTCGCGTACTCGACGAAGACGTCGAAGTAGCGGTCCCCGTCGAAGACGCCCGTGTCGAGCAGTTCGAACTCCGGCTCGTGCGGGCCGCGCGCGCGGCCCCCGGCGATGAGCGCCTCGTAAGGGTAAGGGCCCTGCGGGTACTTGTAGAGGAACTTCATGTAGGAGTGCGTCGGCGTCGAGTCGAGGTAGAAGTAATACTCCTTCACGTCCTCGCCGTGGTTCGACTCGGAGCCGACGCAGCCGAACATGCGCTCCTTGAGGATGGGGTCGCGCCCGTTCCAGAGCGCGAGCGCGAAGCAGAGCACCTGGTAGCGGTCGCAGATGCCCGCGAGGCCGTCCTCGCCCCAGCGGTAGGCGCGCGAGCGCGCGTGGTCGTGCGGGAAGTAGGCCCACGCGTTGCCATCCGCCGAGTAGTCCTCGCGCACGGTCCCCCACGCGCGCTCCGACAGGTACGGCCCCCACTTCCGCCAGGGCGGCACGGGCGAGTCGTGCTTCTCGCTCAGTCTCTCCTGTTCTCTGTTCGGCATCGGGCGGCTGAGAAGGCGAGGGTTTAAGGGCGCATGTTCAGTCGAGTCCGGCCGCGGCGGCGCGGTCGAGGAACCATTCGAGCGTGCCGTCGTGCGGCCGTATCAGTTGGGACGGCAGGCGCGCGGGGTCGCGCCCGCCCTTCAGGACTTCGCGCAGGCGCGCGGCCTTGCCCGCGCCGTGGACTAAGAAGAGGACGTGGCGCGCGGCGTTGATGGCGGGGGCGGTCAGCGTGACGCGCCACGCGCCCAGACTCTCGACCCGGTTGGCGGCGACCCACGCGCGCCGCTCGTCGAGCGCGGCCGTGCCCGGAAAGAGCGAGGCCGTGTGGCCGTCGTCGCCCATGCCGAGCAGGACGAGGTCGAGCCGCGGCCACTCCGCGTCTTCGCCGAAGAGGCCGCGCATCTCCGACTCGTACTCGCTCGCGCTGGCGGCCGCGTCGCCCAATCCCTCGACGCGGTGGACGTTCTCCGCCGGGACGGGCACGCGCGAGAGCAGCGCCTCGCTCGCCATGCGGTAGTTGCTGTCCGCGTGGTCGGGCGGCACCATCCGCTCGTCGCCGAAGAAGACGTGGACGCTCTGCCACTCGACCGCCCCGCCGAACTCCTCGCCCGCCAGCAGCTCGTAGACCCTCCGCGGCGTCGAGCCGCCGGCGAGCGCGACCGAGAAGAGGCCCCGCGCCGCGACCGCCTCGCGCGCGAGCTCCGCGAAGCGCGAGGCGGCCGCGCGCGCCACCCCGTCGGGGTCGTCGTAGACTTTCAGCTCCGGCTCGCCGTGTCGTTGCGGCATATGCCCTCAGCCCGCCGAGAGGGCGTAGCGCGCCGCGCCGTAGAGCGCGGTCTTGTCGTCGAGGATGACGCGGACGGGGATGGACTTGACGAGGCCGGACATGCGCCCCTTGTCGCCGTAGTGGCGCATGAAGGTGCCGTCCCTCAGCTTCTCCATGATCTTCGGCGCGATGCCGCCGCCGACGTAGAGGCCGCCGACCGACTTCAGGAGCAGCGCGAGGTTCCCGGACATCGCGCCGTAAATCTCGACGAACATCTGGAGCGCCGTCTCGGCCAGCTCACTCTTCCGGGCGAGCGCGGCGCGCGAGATGGCGGCGCTCGGGTCGCCCGTGCGAATCTCCTCGGCCAGCCACGCGGGCTCCTCGCCGTGCCCGCGGTCGCGCAGGAAGGAGTAGATGTTCAGGAGGCCCATCCCCGAGAGCACGCGCTCGTAGGAGACGCGGCCGCCGACCTTCCCCCTCAGGTATTCCAGCATCTCGAACTCGCGCCCGTCGCGCGGCGCGAAGTCTATGTGGCCGCCCTCGGAGGGCATCGGGTGGTAGCGCGCGCCGTCGTAGAAGATGGCCGCCATGCCGAGGCCCGTCCCCGCCGCGATGAGTCCGCGGTGGCCGGGCCGCTCGCCCTCGCCCTCGTTGAGCGTGTAGAGCTGCTCGGGCGAAAGCTCGCCGATGCCGTGCGCCGTCGCCTCAAGGTCGTTGATGAGCCGCACGGCGGGGACGCCGAGGGCGCGCGCGAGGCTCTCGTCGCTCACCTTCCACGCGAGGTTCGTCGCCTCGACGCGGCCGCGCACGACCGGCCCCGCGACGCCGAAGCAGGCGTGCGTGATGACGTCCGGCCTGTGCGCCGTGACGAACTCCCCGACGATTGATTCGAGCGAGTCGTAGCGGCCGCTCGGGAACGACTGCTGCACGACGGGGCGGCCGACGCGCGCGCCGGCCGCCGCGAACAGTGCGACGTTGGTCTTCGTCCCCCCGATGTCTCCCGCGATAATCATCTGTTTAGCGATGACTTCCCCTCAGTTATTCGGGCGCGCCGCGCTCCCCGGCCGCCGCCCCGAGCATCCGCGCCGCCGCGGCGACCGCCCTCTCGTATACTTCGTCCCGGCTGAGGATGTCGAGCTCGCCGCTCAGGCGCTGGCCCTCGCTGCGCGCCTCGTAGCCCAGCACGCGCCCGACCGCGTGGCCCACGCCCTTGAGGCGCGCCCCCGTCTTCAGCCTGCGCTCTTCGTGCAGCAGCTCGACGTAGAACTCGTCGCCCGCCGCCGTCGAGAGCGTCAGCGAGGTGAGCCAGCCGTCCCGGCCCGCCGCGTCGTCCGTCGCCGCGAGCACCGCCTCGACCTCGCGGCCTTCGGGGCCGCGGAGCCGGAAAAGCGCGCGGCCCGCTCCGAGCGAGTGGCCGCCCTCCGCGACCCCCCAGCCGAGGCAGGAGGCGAGCCAGCCCAGCGCGAGCAGCGCCTTCGGCGCGACCTGCCCGCGCGCGCGGTCGGGCGGGTCGTACTCGATGAAGACCCGCTCTATCTGCGCCAGCGACGCGCGGTAGTCGGCCACGTCCCAGAAGCACGCGACGAGCGAGCGCCAAGAGGTCAGCCGCCCCCAGTTCAAATCGCTCAGCCGGAGCCGCCCGCCTTCGAGCAGGCGCGCGAGGCGGAGCAAGTCTTCCCGCGGCTCGTCGAACGAGGCCGAGTCGATGACGACGCGGTCGGCCATCCCGGCGAGCCGCTCGAAGAGCCTGTCCTCGTAGTGCGGGATGTCCCTCCACCAGAGGAAGACGGGGACGTCGGGCACGAGCAGCGGCGCCACGGCCGTCGAAGCCGTCTCGACGGCCGCCCCCGCGGCCTCGACCGTAATCTGCTCGCCGCAGATGAGCTTCGCCCCGCGCGCGGAGAGCTGGCAGCGCGTCGAGACGAAGGCTTCGAGCCTCGGCTCGGCCGCGCCGCGCTCGGCGGCGAGGACGACGGCGCGGCACGGGTGGCGCTCGACGACCGCGCCCAGCAGCTCGTCCACCTCCGCGCGCGCCCCCGCGCCCTCGGCGTACACCACCAGGTTCAGCACGCACGCGCGCGCGACGCCCGACGCCCGCGGCGGCGCCTCACCCGGCCGCGCCGCGCCCGCCCCTTCGGCCCCGGCCCCCGGCGCCGACATCTCCGCCCACATCGCGTTCAGCTCGCGTTCGAGCCTCGCCGCGTCGATGCCCTTCGCCAGAGGAACCTGTGTCGTGCTCTCTTGAGTCTGCATCGTCATGGCCTGCGCCAGCGCCGGCCGTGTTGTTCGAGGAGCCGGAAGGACGCTTCCGGCCCCCACGAGCCGGCCTCGTAGTTGGGGAAGTCCGCCTCGCCCGCGTGCGCGCCCCACTCTTCGAGGACGGGCATGACGAGTTCCCACCCGCGCTCGGTCATGTCGGCGCGCGCGTAGAGGGTCGAGTCGCCGAGGATGCAGTCGAGGATGAGGCGCTCGTAGGCTTCGGCGAGCTGGACGCCGAAGGAGGCGCCGTAGCGGAAGTCCATGTTGACGTCGCGGATGCGCGTGAGCTGGCCCGGCACCTTCGCCGCGACGCGGAGCGTGATGCCCTCGTCGGGCTGGATGCGGATGACGAGCTGGTTGGGCGCGACGTCCTCCTGCGCCTTGCCGAAGAGGGCGTGCGGCGCGGCGCGGAACTGGATGGCGATTTCCGTGACGCGCTTGGCGAGCCGCTTGCCCGACCGGATGTAGAAGGGCACGCCCGACCAGCGCCAGTTGTCGAACCACATCGTGACGAAGGCGTAGGTCTCGGTGGCCGAGCCGGCGGCGACGCCCTTCTCCTCGCGGTAGCCGGGGACGGGCTTGCCGCCGATGCTCCCCGCGCCGTACTGCCCGCGCACGCACTCCGCGCGCACGCGCTCCGGGGTGAACTCGCGCGCCGAGTGCATGGCCTTAATCTTCTCGTCGCGCACGTCCTCGGCCGAGAGCGAGGCGGGCGGCTCCATCGCCACCAGCGAGAGCACCTGGAAGACGTGGTTCTGAATCATGTCGCGCACCACGCCCGACTTCTCGTAGTAGCCGCCGCGCCCCTCGACGCCCACCGTCTCGGCGTTCGTAATCTGGACGTGGTCGATGTACTGGCGGTTCCACATCGGCTCGAAGATGCCGTTGGCGAAGCGGAAGACGAGGAGGTTCTGGACGGTCTCCTTGCCGAGGTAGTGGTCGATGCGGAAAATCTGCCTCTCGTCGAGGTGGCGCAGTATCTGCCGGTTCAGCTCCCGCGCGCTCTCCAGACTCGTCCCGAACGGCTTCTCGATGATGACGCGCGCCCAGCCCTTCTCCTGCCGCGTCAAGCCCGCTTCGCCCAACTGGCGGACGGCCTCGGCGTAGAACTCGGGCGCGACCGAGAGGTAGAAGAGGCGGTTCCCTTGCGTGCCGCGCTCGCGGTCTACCTCTTCGAGCCGCGCCGCCAGCTCGGCGTAGGACTCCGGGCGGTCAATCGCCGACGGGAGGTAGCTCAGGCCAGCCGCGAACGAGCGCCAGACCTCCTCGTCCACCGACTTCGCCTCGGAGAACTCGGCGACGGCCTCCTTCATCTTCCCGCGGAACTCCTCGTCCGACATCGGCGTGCGCCCGAGGCCGACGATGGCGAACTCGGCCGGCAGCAGCCGCTCCTGCACGAGCCTGTAGAGCGCCGGTATCAGCTTCCGCTTGGCGAGGTCGCCCGACGCGCCGAAGATGACGACCGCGCACGGCTCCGCCGCCCGCTCCAAGCGCATCCCCACCCGCAAGGGGTTCTCGACGACCGTCGCTGCTTCCATAGTTGTTAAGTAGTCAGTAGTCAGCGGTCAGTAGACCGACCGTCAGGGAGGGCGTCGTCCCTCCGCCCTACGCTTTGATGAAAGACCTACGCCCTCCCTCACGGTCGGGCTTCCGCCATCGGGTGTCAGCGACGCGGCGCGGGGCGCTACCGCCTACCGGCCACCGCCCGCCTGCTTCTCCAACAGCTCCTCCCACTCCGTGTGGACGAACCCGGCTTCGGGGCGGTCGGTGCGCTGGTAGGTGTGCGAGCCGAAGAAGTCGCGCTGCGCCTGCGTGAGGTTCAGGGGCGAGTCGGCCGTGCGGTACGAGTCGAAGTAGCCGAGCGAGGCCGAGAAGCCGGGCGCGGGGATGCCCGACTGGACGGCCGTGGCGACGACGCGCCGCCAGTTCGACTGCACGCCCTGTATGTAGGCGTTGAAGTCGGGGTCGAGCAGCAGGTTCGGCAAGTCCGCGCGGCGCCGGTAGGCGTCCGAGATTTTGCCGAGGAACCGCGCCCGGATGATGCAGCCGCCCTTCCAGATGCGCGCCGTCTCGCCGAGGTCGATGCCCCAGTCCCAGTTCTCCGAGCCCGCGCGGATGAGGTTCATCCCCTGCGCGTAAGAGCAAATCTTCGAGGCGTAGAGCGCGTCGCGGATGGCCTGAATCATCTCGGCGCGGTCGCCGTCGTAGCCGCCGCCGGCGGGGCCGTTTATCTGTCTGCTCGCCTCGACACGCTCGTCTTTGCGCGCGGAGATGTTGCGCCCGTCCACGGCGGCGTTGATGGTCGGGATGGGGACGCCGAGGTCGAGCGCGACGGCGCTCGTCCACTTCCCCGTCCCCTTCTGCCCGGCCTTGTCGAGCACGAGGTCGACGAGCGGGCGGCCCGTCTCGGGGTCTTTGACGCGCAGGATTTGGGCGGTGATTTCGATGAGGAAGCTTTCGAGGTCGCCGCGGTTCCACTCGTCGAAGACGTCGGCCATCTCGTCGGCCGACATCCCGAGCGCGCGGCGCATGATGTCGTAACTTTCGGCGATGAGCTGCATGTCGCCGTACTCGATGCCGTTGTGCACCATCTTGACGAAGTGGCCGGCGCCGCCCGGCCCGATGTAGGTCACGCACGGCCCGTCGTCCACCTTCGCCGCGATGGCCTCCCAGATGGGGCGGATGTGCTCGTACGCCTCGCGGTCGCCGCCCGGCATCAAGGAAGGCCCCCACAGCGCGCCCTTCTCGCCGCCCGAGACGCCCGAGCCGATGAAGTTGAAGCCCTCCGTCTTGAGCTGCTTCTCGCGCCGCTCGGTGTCCATGAAGTAGGAGTTGCCGCCGTCGATGATGATGTCGCCCGCTTCGAGGTGCGGCTTGATCTGGTCAATCGTCCAGTCCACGGGGTCGCCGGCCTTGACGAGCAGGATTATTTTGCGCGGGCGCTCAAGGGATTTGACGAACTCCTCGGGCGTGCGCGTGCCGACGAACTTGCCGCCCTCGTTCTCCCGCATGAAGGTCGTGACGCGGTCGGGCTCGTCGCGACTCGGCGGGCGGGTGTAGACGGCCACGGTGTAGCCGTTGCGCTCGATGTTGCGCGCCAGGTTCTCGCCCATCACGGCGAGCCCTATCATGCCGATGTTCGCGGTCTTCGGGGTCTGTTCCGGAGTGGCCATTTTCTCTCCCTCGGGTGAAAGCTGTTCCCTAGCCTGCCGTCGCGCCCGAGACGGGGACGGCCGCGCGGATGATGTCGAAGAGGCGGCGGAGGCCCGCGGTCACGTCGGGGCCGATCTCGACGCGGACGGCGCGGCGGCCGCGCGACGCGAGCGAGCGGAAGTCGCCGAGCGCCTGCGCCTGCTTGAGCGTGGAGAAGGTGAAGGGCTCGCCCGGAATCTCCACGTCGCGCGCGTCCAAGGCGGTGACCTGGATGAAGACGCCGCTGTCGGGGCCGCCCTTGTGGAGCTGACCCGTCGAGTGCAGGAAGCGCGGGCCGTAGCCCGTCGTCGTCGCGCAGCGCGTCGCGTCGCGCAGGTGCGTCCGTATCTGCTGGACGATACCTTCGGCGTCCTCCGACTCCTCGAAGTAGTCGAGCAGCGCCACGTAGTCGCCCGGCTTCACGCGCTTCAGGTGGTTTTCGAGCACGTCCCCGACCGTGCGCGCCTCAATCGCCGCGCGCGCGGCCTCGTCGGCGTAGACGGTGAGCCCGCCGTCCGAGGCGAGCACCGGCTGCTCCTGCAAACTCCCCTGCCGCCCGAAGGCGTCGAGCAGCTCGCGCGTCGCGTCCTTCGACTCCTGCACGTTCGGCTGGTCGAAGGGGTTGATACTCAAGCGCCAGCCGGCGACGGCCGTGGCTATCTCCCACAGGAAGAACTCCTCGCCGAGGTCGTAGGCGTCGGTCAGCGTGCGGTAGACGACGGGGTGGCCGGCGGCTTCGAGCGCCTTGAGCTTCGCCTCGACCTCGCTGTCGGGGCGGCCGACCGCGATGGAGACGAAGAGGCGGTCGTCGCCGTAGGCCGAGGGCGCGGCCAGCGGCTCGCCCGCGACGGGGACGACGCCCTTGCCCTCCTTGCCCGTGCTCTCCGCGATGAGCTGCTCGACCCAGAGGCCGAAACTCTCGACCTTCGGGTCGGCGACGATGGTCAGCTTGTCGCGCCCGGCCTTCGCGCACTCGCCGATGATGGCGCCGAGGCGGGCGCCCGGGTTCTCCGCCGCGGGCACGACCTGCGAGCAGGCGTGGACGACGCGCTCGGCGCGGTCGAGCAGCTTCCGGACGTCGAGCCCCATCAGCGCCGCCGGCACCATGCCGAAGTAGGAGAGCGCCGAGTAGCGCCCGCCGATGTCCGAAGGATTCAGGAAGACGCGCTTGAACTTGTCGCGCGTGGCGTCGGCCTCCATCTTCGTGCCGGGGTCGGTGACGGCGAGGAAGTTCTCGCCCGGGTTCTCCTTGACCTTCGAGACCTCGCCGAACCAGTAGCGGTAGAACGCCAGCGGCTCGGTCGTCGTCCCCGACTTCGACGAGACGACGAAGAGCGTCTTCGCCGGGTCAATCTTCTCCCGAAACTCGGCGACCGTGTCCGGGTCGGTCGAGTCGAGCACGAGCAGTTCGGGGAAGCCCTCCTGCCGGCCGAAGGTGCGGCGCAGCACTTCGGGCGCGAGCGACGAGCCGCCCATGCCGTTGAGGACGACGTGCGCGAAGCCGCGCTCGCGGATGCGCCCGGCGAAGGCGACGAGTTCGTCCTCGACGCCTATCATCTCGTCGGCGACGTTGAGCCAGCCGAGCGAGTTCTTGATTATCTTCTGGTGCTCCTCCTCCGACTTCCAGAGTGCGGCATCTTTACGCCAGACGCGGCGCATCACGTCGCCCTTTTCGGCTTCCCTGATGGCCGCACTCACCGCGTCAGCGTATTTTCCCAGCGTCGCCTCCACGCGCCCGTTGATGCCCGAGAGCAGCGCGTCGCGCTTGGCCTCGATGGACTCGGCCAGCGTGTCGAAGGAGCCGACGAAGGCCGCCAGCCCGTCCCGCTGTAGCTTCTCGGTCACGGCCTTGAGGTCGATGCCGACCTCGGCCAGCTCCGCGATGAGCGCGCGGCACTCGTCCAGGCCCTCTTCGAGCGTGAGCGCGACCCGCCCGTGGTCGCGGATGGCGGTGTAGGTCGCGGGCGGGACGGTGTTGACCGTCTCGGGGCCGATGAGGTTGTCCACGTAGAGCACGTCGGAGTAGTTCGGGTTCTTCGTCCCCGTCGAGGCCCAGAGGCAGCGCTGCACCTGCGCGCCCTTCGCCTTGAGCGCGGCGAACCGCCCGCCGTGGAAAAGCTCCTTGTACTTCTCGTAGGCCAGCTTGGCGTTGGCGACGGCCGCGCGCCCGCACAGGCCTTCGAGCCGCTTCTTCTCCTCGGGGCCGGCGGCGTGGCGCGCCTTGTATTCGAGGTCGGCGTCAATCGCCGTGTCCACGCGCGAGACGAAGAAGCTGGCGACCGAGGCGATGTGGTCGACGCTCTTCCCCTCGGCCGCGCGGCGCTCAAGCCCCTTGATGAAAGCCTCGGCCACCTGCACGTAGTTCTCGATGGAGAAGATCATCGTGACGTTGATGTTGATGCCGCGGTAGATGGACTCCTCGATGGCGGGCAGCCCCTCCTGCGCCGCCGGGATTTTAATCATCACGTTTTTGCGGCCGACGCGCTCGAAGAGGCGCGACGCCTCGTCAATCGTCCCCCGCGTGTCGTAGGCGAGCTTCGGGTTGACTTCGAGGCTGATGTAGCCGTCGAGCCCGTCCGTCTTGTCGTAGACGGGTTTGAGCGCGTCGGCGGCGTTGCCGATGTCCTCGACGACGAGGTCTTCGTAAATCTCGGAGACGCCCTTGCCCGACTGGACGAGCTGGCGCATCTGCTCGTCGTAGTCGGTCGAGCCGGTGATGGCCTTCTCGAAGATGGTCGGGTTCGAGGTGACGCCGCGCAGGTCGTCCTCCTCGATCTTCTTGCGCAGGTCGCC
>DASVTS010000155.1:0-15539 GCA_036387455.1 Pyrinomonadaceae bacterium
GCCATCGTCAAGGAGGAGGACGTCCCCTCGGGCGGCTTCATCGTCCGCACCGCGGGCGTCGGCATCTCCGAGCAGGACCTGCGCGACGACGCGCGCTACCTCATCCGCACCTGGCGCGACATCCGCAAGAACGCCGAGAAGGCGAAGCCCGCGACGCTCGTCCACAAGGACCTCGACCTCGTGCAGCGCCTGCTGCGCGACCAGCTCTCCGAAGA
The DNA here is from genome assembly GCA_036387455.1 of Pyrinomonadaceae bacterium. Lineage (GTDB taxonomy): Bacteria > Acidobacteriota > Blastocatellia > Pyrinomonadales > Pyrinomonadaceae > QHXN01. The sequence continues at coordinate 216 of DASVTS010000155.1, forward strand.
CTTCACGGCCATCCGCGTGGACTCGGAGGAGGAGTACCTGGAGGTAGTCGAGTTCATCAACCGCATCCAGCCCAGGCTGGTCAACCGCGTCAAGCTCCACACGCGCGACGAGCCCATCCTCGAAACCTACGGCGTGCAGGCCGAGATCGACAAGGCCATCAAGCCGAGGGTGTGGCTCAAGTCGGGCGGCTACCTCGTCATCAACCAGACGGAGGCGCTCGTCGCCATCGACGTCAACACGGGCAAGTACGTCGGCCGCGGCGGCTCGCGCCTCGAAGACACCATCACGCGCACCAACATGGAGGCGGTCGAGGAGATCGCGCGCCAGGTCCGGCTCCGCGACCTCGGCGGCATCCTCGTCCTCGACCTCATCGACATGGAGGAGCGCCGCAACCGCGCCCGCGTCCTTCAGGCGCTACAGGACGCGCTCCGGCACGACAAGTCGCCGACGAAGGTTCTCTCCTTCAACGACTTCGGCCTCGTCATCATGACGCGCAAGCGCGTCAAGCAGTCGCTCGAACGGACGCTCTGCTCCCCCTGCCCGTACTGCACGGGCGCGGGGCTGGTCAAGTCCGCCCAGACCATCTGCTACGAGATACTCGAAGAGGCGCGCAGCCTCGCGCGCCACAACGAGGGCGAGAGCTTCAAGCAGACGACGCTCCGGCTCAACCCGGAGGTCGCCCGCGCCCTGCGCTCCACCGAGCGCGACGTGCTGGGCGAGATCGAGGCCTACCTCGGCCCCGTAGACGTCACCGCCGACGAGCACGTCCACCAGGAGCAGTTCGACTTCGCGTTCATCTAAGAAGACGTAAACCGTGAACCGTAAACCGTGACAAGAGGAGACAGGCTCTTCTTCTCGTCACGGTTTACGGTTCACGGTTTACGAGTTTTATGGGAAGGCTCCGCACATTCTGGAAGGGGCTCATCGCGGGCGGCGCGGCCGGCGCGGGCGTGGCGGCGCTGGCGGCCGTCAACGCGGCCGTGGCGCGCGAGGTGCCCGAGCCGGAGACGGGGGCGCTCGGCGGCGAGGCGGGCACCTACGCCTGGAAGCACGGGCAAATCTTCTACCGGCACGCCGGGCGCGAGGACGCGCCGCCCGTCCTCTTCGTCCACGGCATCGGCGCGGGCGCGCGCGCCTTCATGTGGCGGCGCAACTTCCTGCCGCTCGCGCGCGACTTCCGCGTCTACGCCCTCGACCTCCTCGGCTTCGGCTACTCGGACAAGCCGGCGAACGCGCCCTACTCGGCCGAACTCTACGTCGAGCTGCTCTCGGACTTCATCGCCGACGTCGTCGGCCGGCCCGCGGGCGTGGTCGCGCACACGCTCTCGGCGGCCTTCGCCGTCCGCGTCGCCGACGAGCGGGACGGGCGCGTCGGCGGCCTCGTCCTCGTCTCGCCGACGGGCGCCGACCACCTGAGCGCGCGCCCCGGCATGACGGGCGCGGCCTTCTACGGCCTGCTCCACTCGCCCGTGCTCGGCACCTCCTTCTACAACGCGATGACGAGCGAGCGCGGCGTGCGCGACTTCGCGCTCACGCAGCTCTTCTACGAGAAGCGCTTCGTCACGCCGCGGCTCGTCGCGCACTACTACGCCGTCAGCCACCTCCCCGGCGCGCAGCACGCCGCGACGGCCTTCCTCTCCGGCTACCTCAACACCGACGTCCGCGCGCCCTTCGAGCGCCTGCGCCAGCCCGCCACGCTCGCCTGGGGCAGGCAGGACACGACCAACCCCATCGAGCAGGCCGGCCTCCTCCTGCGGCTCAACCCCCGCGCCCGCCTCGAAGTCTTCGACCGCTGCCGCCAGATGCCCCAGGAGGAGCACGCCGAACGCTTCAACGCGCTCGTGCGCGACGCCTTCCGCGACTGACCCCGGACTCCCTTTTTACGAGTAGATGTTCATCGGCCGGGTGAGGAGTTCGACGGGGTCGTGGACGTTGAGGGCCTCGCGGACGTAGTAGGCTTCGCCGGCGGCGACGTTGATGAGGGAGCCGGCGTAGCGCCAGCGGCTCTCCAACTGTTTGAGGAAGCCCTCCTCGCTGATGCGCGTGACGGGCTCCTGCGAGTTCGGGTCGTAGAACTGCGAGCGGTGGGCGAGGATGGCGCGCAGCTTGTCCTCGACGTAGTCGGAGACGTCCACGATGAAGGAGGGCGTGACGAGGCGCGAGTAGGCCGCGTGCGCGAGCGCGGGCATCTGCACCGCGCCCTGCCCGGCGCCCTCGTCGTAGCGGCGCATGGAGGCCAGCCGCGCCGCCTCGCGCGCGAGGCGGGCGGTCGCCGCGTGGTCGGGGTGCGGGTCGTCCCAGTGCGCGGTCAGGATGAGCCTGGGGCGGTAGGCGCGGATGACGCGGACGAGCGCGGTGCGCGCCTCGTCGGTGACGAAGACGTGGCCGTCGGGCTGCTCCAGGTTGAGGCGCACGTCGAGGCGCATGATGCGCGCGGCCTCGCGCGCCTCCTCCGCGCGCTGCTCGGGCGTGCCGCGCGTGCCCATCTCGCCGCGCGTCATGTCGAGCACGCCGGTGCGGCGCCCCAGGCTTTTCAGCTTGAGGAGCGTGCCCCCCGACGTCAGCTCGGCGTCGTCCGGGTGCGAGAAGACGGCCAGCACGTCCAGCCCCGCCTCGCGCGCGCCCTCGTCCACGGCCTCGCTCATACTTCCCCCCCCTTGAAATCGAAGCGGCAGCTCACGCCCTGCTCGCGCCCCGTGTCGTAGATGACGGAGACGTTCGTGACGTAGAACTCCCAGTGGAAGTTGCGCCGGCTGAGGAAGCGCACGACCTCGGCCAGCTTGTCCTGGTCGATGTCGCCCTGCGCGAGCGTGATGTGCGGCGCCCACTCGTCCGGCTGGTAGTAGTGCGCGACCGGCCCCGGCGTCACCTGCCGGACGCTGCGCCAAATCTCCTCGTGCAGCGCCGAGAGCGCGGGGCTGCGGACGATGTTGATGTAGAGGATGGGGCTGGCGACGGTGAAGATGCCGAGGCCGGCCGTCCGCACGCGGAAGGGGCGCGTGCGCGCGGCCAGGCCCCGCAGGAAAGACTCGCAGGCCGAGTCCTCGTACTGCTCGGCGACCTGGAAGGAGAAGTGCGGGTAGGGCGTGACGTACATGCCGCGCACGTCGAACTTCTGCCCCAGCTCCTCCCAGATGGCCTCGACCCGCGCGTAGTGCTGGTCGTCCAGCAGCGAAACCACGCCCTGCATGAAACGTGTCCTTCTCGACCGACGGCTTGCTGAGAACTACGGGGTAAGGTGTAGCGCAACAGCCAGGCAAAAGGCAAGTAGGCAGTAGGCGGTGGCCGGCAGCCGGCGGGCCCCGCCCGGCGGGCGTTGACGCCGGGGCCCTGACGGCCCGACCGAAGAAAGCTCTTCCACCGTCCGCCGCCCGCCGCCCACTCCCTTTGCCTTCGCCCATCCGGTTTGGTAGCCTTTCCGCGCTTCCCCCGCTCTCCTCCGGAAAGGCTTCGGGCATGATGGACTTCGTGGTGCTCGGCTCGGGGACGTCCGCGCCGCACCCGCGGCGCTCCCCGCCCGCGCACTGGGTCGAGACGGGGCACGGCTCGCTCCTGCTCGACTGCGGCGGGTCGGCCGGCCAGCGCATGGCCGAGGAGGCGCTCGACTGGGCCGGCCTCGACGCCGTCTGGGTCAGCCACTTCCACCTCGACCACGTCGGCGGCCTCGCGCCCTTCCTCTTCGGCACGCGCCACGCGCCCGAGGTGCGCGGGCGCCGCAAGCCGCTGACCGTCTACGGCCCGCGCGGGACGGAGGCGCTCCTGCGCCGCTTCGACGAGGCCGGCGGCTACAAGCTGTTCGAGCAGCAGTTCCCCCTCTCGCTGAGGGAGGTCGCGCCGGGCGAGGAGTTCGAGCCGTTGCGCGGGCTCCGCGCCCGGGCCTTCTCGACGCCGCACACGGCCGAGAGCCTCGCGCTGCGGCTCGACGGGGAGGACGGCACGTCGCTTGTCTACTCCTCGGACACGGGCTTCACGGAGGCGCTCGCGGGGTTCGCGCGCGCGGCGGATTTGTTTCTCCTGGAGTGCTCCTTCTTCCGCTCGAAGCCCATCGAGACGCACCTCGTACTGGAGGAGGCGTTGAAGCTCGCGCGCCTCTCCGGGGCGCGCCGCGTCGTGCTCACGCACCTCTACCCGGAGTGGGACGGCGTGAACCTCGCCGCCGAGGCCGCGAAGCTCTGGGACGGCGAAACGGTAGAGGCGCGCGACGGCCTGCGGCTGGAAGTGGGGGGTGAAGGCGGATGAGTGTTCGGGTGAGGAAGCCGGGTCGGGTCAAAGCCGGGCGCCGCGCGGCGGCCGCCCTCGCCGCGCTCTGCGTGGTCGCGGCCTCGCTCTGGCCGCGGCCGCACGCGTCGCGCGCGCAGGACGGCGGGTGCGCGCCGCCGCTGCTCGAAGTCGGCGGCCCGCCCGCGGCGGGGAAGGCGCCGGCCGCCCCGGCCGAGCTGAAAGTCGTCTCGTACAACATACGCTACCGCGCCGGGGAAGAGTTGGAGCGGCTCGCCGCGCTGCTCAGGGACGACCCCGAGATAGGCGGCGCGCACGTCATCGGCTTGCAGGAGGTAGACCGCGACAAGAAGCGCACGGGCAACGTCAACACCGCGCGCCGGCTCGCGGAGGCGCTCGGGATGCGCTACGCCTGGGCCGCCCCGCCCGACGCCGACGGCGACGGCGAGGAGGAGACGGGCGTCGCCATCCTCAGCCCCTTCCCCGTGTCGGACGTCAGCCGCGTCCTGCTCACGCACGAGGGGCCGGACGGGCGGCGGCGCGTCGCCGTCGGCGCGACGCTCGACGTCGGCGGCCGGGCGCTGCGCGTCTACTCCGTCCACGCCGAGACGCGCATGCCCCTTGAGAAGAAGGTCGAGCACTGGCGCGCCGTGCTCGAAGACCTGCGGCTCCGCCCGGGGGTCGCGGGCGCCATCGTCCTCGGCGACTTCAACACCATCAAGCCGAAGGACGTCCGCGCCGCGCGCCGCCTCTTCGCGGGCGAGGGCTTCAGCGCGCCGCACCCGGACGGCGACACGACCTGGCAGACCTTCGTCTTCAAGCTCAAGCTCGACTGGCTCTGGCTGCGCGGCCTCGAAGCGCGCGCCCACGGCATCGACAAGAAGGTCGGCCTCTCCGACCACTGGCCGCTCTGGGCCACGGTCAGACTCGCCGGGAAATAGTCCGAGGTCGGAAATTTCAAAGTCCCGGGTTGAAGGCAGACTCCTTCAACCCGGGACTTTGAAATTTCCGACTTTGAACCTACCTACCTCAGCCGAATCTCGACGCGGTTCTGTTCGAGCGAGTTCCCCGTCGCGCGCTGCAACTCGGCGATGGCCTTGTTGAGCTCGGTCTGGGCGCGCAGCTCGTTGCCGCGGGCGGTGGCGAGCTGCGTCTGGCGTTCGAGCACGAGGAAGACGGTACTTTGGCCGGCGTCGAGCTTGCGCTGCTCGGAGGCGTACTGCTGCTCGGAGGCGGAGCGGGCGGAGGCCGCCGCGCGCAGCCGCGACTCGGCCGTGCGGACGAACTGGAGGGCGTTGCGCACGTCAACCTGGATGAGCTGCTCCAACTGCTCGCGCTGGGTGCGTATGCGCTCGGCGTCGACGAGCGCGCGGCCGAGCTGCGCCTTGGCCGTCGTGTTGCGGAACGGCAGGTTGACGGTGACGCCCGCGCGGAAGTTGGTGTAGCGGTTCGCGGCGAGGTTGACGAGCGACTGCGCCTCGCCGCCGACGAGATTGCCGGGGACGGACGCGGCCGGCGGGACGGGCAGCGGGTCGAACCCGGCCGCCGCCGACAGCTCGTTGATACGGTCGCGTATCTGCTGGTTCGACGCCGTGAGCGGGTTCGTGCCCGACGCGTTGCTCGCGCCGGCCAGGCCAACCAGCCCGTAGGAGGCGACGAGGTCAACCTGCGGCCGCGCCTGCTCGCGCGCGAAGCGCTGCTCTATCTCGTTTATCTCGCGCGCCACGTCGGCCGACTGTAGCTCGGGCCTCGCCTTGAGCGCGGCGGCCATCGCCTCGTCGAGCGTGACCTGCGGCGGCGCCAAATCCACCGCCTCGGTCGGCACGACCGAGACGCGCCAGATGGGCGCCTCGCGGTTCTCGGCGACGAGGTTCTTCAAATTGTTCTCGGCCCGCCCTACGTCGTCGAGCGCGGAGTAGACGCTCTGCTCGAAGCCCGAGACCTGCGCCTCGGCCGCCACCACGTCAATCGGCGCGAGCAGGCCCTCGCCCACCAGGCGCCGGTTGTGCTCAAGCTGCTGGCGCGCGTCGCGCACGGCCTCGCGCTGAATCTGTAGGTTGCGGAGCGCGTAGACCAAATCCCAGTAGGCGCGCTGGACGTTGGTAATCGTCTCGACGGCGCGCTGGCGGAACTGCGCGTCGGTCAGGGAGAGGTTCTTCCTGCTTATCTCGATGAGCCGCCGGTTCTGGTCGAAGCGCAGGCCGCGCAGGAGCGGCTGCGTGTAGCTCAGGGTGAGCGCGGTCGGGTACTGCGGGTTGAGCGCGGCGAACTGGTTGTTCGTCGTGATGCGGTTGTTGACGAAGTCGAGGCGGTAGCCGCCGCCGTACTTCGGCGCGAGCCCCTGCACCGACGAGTTGCTGAAGAAGCCCGACTGCGTGACCGCGCCCGTCGAGGTGCCCGAGAGGAAGCTCGCCGCGGGCGTCTCGGTGCGCTCGTAGAAGGAGTTGGTCAGGAAGCGCGGGTCGTAGACGCCGCGCGCGGCCCGGAGGTCGAACTCGGCGGCGCGGACGTTCTCGCGCGCGACCTCGATGTCCTTGTTGTTGGCGAGCGCCATCTCGATGACCTCGCGGACGGAGAGCGCGCGCTGCTCACTCATGTCCACGCCGACGCGTTCGAGCGCGGGGAACGGCCCGGCTTCGGCGCGGAAGCCGGGCGCGACCTGCGGCACGTTGAGCCCGGCGTCGGCGGGCGCCGTCGGCACGCTCTCGCGGCCGGGAGCGGGCGGGCCCGTCGGCGACAGAACCTGACCGCCGGGCGCGCCGGGCTGCGTCTGCGTCCCGGCGGGGCGGCCCGCCGGCGCCTGCGGCGCGGGGAGGTTGGCGTCGGGCGGCGCGGACGGCGGGACGCCGGGCTGCGCGGGCTGCTGGCCTTGCGCGGGCTGCTGGCCCTGCGCGGGCGCGGCCGGGTTCGCCGACTGCTGCGCCTGCGACTGCGTCGGCGAGGCGGTCTGCGGCCCCTGCGCGGGCGCGCCGGTCTGCGCCGGGGGGTTGTTGGACGAGGGCGCCGGCTGCTGCGTCGTCTGCGGCCCGCCGAACATCGAGCCGGCGAAGCTCGCCGCCTGCTGCGCGCGCAGCGGCGCGACCGCCTGCGCGAGCACCAGCGCGAGCGCCAGCAGGCTAAAGCCCGTTTTATGATTACGCCTTGACATAATTTCCCACCTGAATGATTGCGAAGCCTTCAGTGCTTCCAGAGCGTCCCGAGCAGGGTCTGCGCGGCCGCGGCGCCGCGCCGGCGCAGGCGCCGGAACGGCCCGGCGGCCAGCGCCCACGTGCGCCCGAAGACGCGGCTCTGCGCCACGTCGTCGAAGAGCGAGTAGAAGACCGGCACGGCGAGCAGCGTCAGCAGCAGGCACAAACTCTGGCCGCCGACGACGAGCACGCCGATGGAGCGGTTCGTGCCCGCGCCCGGCCCCGTCGAGAGCGTCAGCGGCAGCATGCCCGCGACGAGCGCGATGGTCGTCATCAGAATCGGGCGCAGCCGGTCGCGGTTCGCCTGGATGATGGCTTCGAGCCGTTCCATGCCGTGCGACCGCAGCTCGTTCGTGTGGTCAATCTGGAGAATCGCGTTCTTCTTCACCACGCCGAACAGGAGCAGCAGCCCGAGCCCCGAGAAGATGTTCACGGTCTGCCCCGTCAGCAGCAGCGAGAGGATGCCGAACGGGATGGCGAGCGGCAGCGTCAGCAGGATGGTGACCGGGTGGATGAACGACTCGAACTGCGCCGCCAGAATCATGTACATGAAGACGAACGAGAGGAAGAAGGCGAGGCCGAAGTAGTAGCCCGCCTTCCCCAGCTCCTTCGAGCGCCCGGCCAGGCCCGTCGTGTAGGACGGGTCCACGTTCAGCTCCCTGACGAACTGGTTCATCTGCTCGATGACGGCCGCCTGCGACCCGCCCGGCTTGACGTTCCCCAGCAGCGAGACCTGCCGCTGGCGGTTGAGGCGGTCGATGGCCGAGGGCCCCGTCCCCTCCTCCACGCGCACGAGGTTCGAGAGGTTCGTCCACCCGACCTTCGGCGACTGGACGAAGAGGTTCGCCAGCGCCTCGGGGCTGGTGCGCGCCTGCCCGACGGCGCGGACGCGGACGTTGTACTGGTCGGTGCCCTCGTTGTAGGTCGTCACCTCCTGCCCGGCGACGAGCACGTTCAAAGCCTGCGCGACGTCGCCGACGCGCACGCCGAGGTCGGCGGCGCGGGCGCGGTCGATGTTGACCCGCACCTCGGGCTTGCCGACGATGAGCGTCGAGTCCACGTCCACCACGTCGGGGATGGTCTTCATCTTCTCCTGGAGCCGCTGCGCGTACTCCATCAGCTTCTGGAGGTCGGGGCCGCCGATGACGTACTGGATGTCGGCGTTGCGGAAGCCGCCGCCCGAGATGGCCGCCACCTGCTGGACGCTCGTGCGCAGCTCCCGCGGGTAGTTCTTGGCGATGACCTCGCGCGCGTCGCGCATCAGCTCGTCCTGCGACTGGCCGCGCTCCTTGATGTCCACGAGCTTGACGTAGATGGAGGCGGCGTTGACCGTCTGCTGCTGGCCGCCGCCGATGGTGACGAGCGTGTCGGTGACGCCGGGCAGGCGGCGGAGGTCGGCCGCAATCTTCTCGACCACGGCGGAGGTGGCCGCCAGCGTCGAGCCCTCGGGCGCGCGCACGTTGACCTCGAACTGCGACTGGTCGTCCACGGGGAGGAAGTTCTTCCCGACGAGCTTGAAGAGCGGCACGATGCTCAGGATGACGAGCACGCAGGCGAGCACGACCGCCCAGCGGTGCGCCATCGACCAGCGCAGCATCCACGTGTAGGTGCGGTCAATCGGCCTGTACCAGCGCGACTCCTTCGACGAGTGGCGCGGCTGAAGCTCGCGCGCGACGCCCTCGGGCCGCGCGACCTCCTCCGAAGGCGGCGCGTCCGTCGCCTCCTGCGCGGCCGTCTCGTGGGCCGTGGCGGCGGCGCCCGGCTCGCCCGCCAGAACCTTCGACTCGTCGGCGAGGCCCGCCGGCGCGTCGCCCTCGGACGGCGGCGTGGCGGTGCCCGGCCCCTCGGCCGGCGCCTCGCGCTTGATGAGCCGCGCGGCCAGCATCGGCGTCAGCGTGAACGAGACGAGCAAGGAGACGGCGATGGCGAACGACGACGTGAAGCCGAAGCTCGACATGAAGCGGCCGACGATGCCCTTCATGAAGCCGACGGGGAGGAAGACGGCGAGCAGGCTGAGCGTCGTCGCCATCACGGCGAGGCCGATTTCGCGCGTGCCCTCGATGGCCGCCTGGAAGGCGCCGTAGCCCTTCTCCTCGACGAAGCGGAAGATGTTCTCAAGGACGACGATGGCGTCGTCGATCACGATGCCGACCATCAGCGTGAGCGCCAGCATCGTGATTTGGTTGAGCGTGTAGCCCATCGCGGCCATCAGCGCGAAGGTGGCGACGATGGAGGTCGGGATGGCGATGGCGGCGATGAAGGTCGAGCGGACGTTCCACAGGAACAGGAAGACGACGAGCGCCGCGAGCAGGCCGCCCTCGACGAGGTGCGTCTCGATGGATTCGAGCGCCGCCTTGATGAAGACCGACTGGTCGCCGACGATCTGCGTCGTGACGCCCTTCTTGTGGAGCGACGGCTCGATCTCCGCCAGCCGCTCCTTCACCGCGTCCGACACCGAGACGGTGTTCTGCCCCGACTGCTTCGAGACGACGAGCGTCACGGCCGGCTGGCCGTTCAGGCGCGCGCTCGTGCGCTGCTCCTCGCTCTCGTCGGAGGTGTAGCCGATGTCGGAAATCTTGACGGCGTAGGGGCCGCGCGTCGCCACGGCGACGTTGTTGAAGTCGGCCGGGCTGGTGATGCGTCCCATCGTGCGCACGGTCAGCTCGCGCGTCCCCTCGTCCACGCGCCCGCCCGGCACCTCCATGTTCTGCGAGCGCACGGCCGCCACCACCTCGGGGACGGTGACGTTGAAGGCGCGCATCTTGTCCGGGTCGATGAAGACCTGTATCTCGCGCGTGGCGCCGCCCACTATCTCGACGTTGCCGACGCCGTTGATGGACTCGATGCGCTCCTTAATCTCCTTGTCGGCGATGTCGGTGACTTCGCGTAGGGACTTGTTGGCGGAGACGGCGATGCGGAGCACGGGCGCGGCGTCGGTGTCGAGCTTCTGGACGATGGGGTCTTCGGCCGTCTCGGGCAAATCGCCGGTGATGAGGTCCACCTTGTTGCGCACCTCCTGCGCGGCGATGTCCGCGTTCTTGTCGAGGAGGAACGTGATGAAGACCTGCGAGACGCCCTCGACCGAGGTCGAGCGCAGCTCGTCGATGCCACTGATGCTGTTGACTGCCGCCTCGACCTTGTCGGTGACCTCGGTCTCGACCTCGCGCGGGCTCGCGCCCGGGTTGACGACCGTCACGGTGATGGTCGGCAGGTCAATCTTCGGGAATAAATCAACGCCCAGCGTCGAGAAGGAGAAGACGCCCACCACCACCAGCGACAGAATCAACATCGTCGCGAACACCGGGCGCCGGACACAAATCTCAGCTAGTTTCTGCATGACACACTCGTCCTATGAGACAAACGCGCTCACTGCCTGACGGGCACGCCGTCCGCCAGCTGCTCGACGTTCGAGGTGGCGACCAGCTCGTCGGCCGCGACGTTGCCCTTGATTTCGATGAGGTCGCCGTCCTGGCGGCCCGTGGAGACGAGGCGCTCCTGCGCGACGCCGTCCCTGACGACGAAGACGCGCGCGGTCGTCCCGTCCGAGCGGACGGCGCGCGCCGGCACGAGCACGGCCGGGTCCGTCTGCGGCATCAGCACGCGGATGGTGGCGAACTGGCCCGGCTTGAGCAGGTTGTCGCCGTTCTGCACCTCGGCCTCCACCGTCAGCGTGCGCGACTGCGCGGAGACGTTCGGCGAGACGCGCGCGACGCGGCCGGCGAAGCTCCGGTCGGGGTAGGTGCTCACCGACACCGACACGCTCTGCCCCGGCCGCACGGTCGCGATGGCCTGCTCGGGGACGTCGATGCGGACGCGCAGGGGGTTCGTGCGGACGACGGTCGCAATCTTCATGCTGGTCGAGACGAACTCGCCGACGTCGGCCGTGCGCTCGGTGACGTAGCCGCTGATGGGCGAGTAGATGGTCACGTCGCGGACGCCCTTCTGCGCCTGCTCGACGGCCACCTGCGCGGCCTGCGAGGCGGCGCGCGCCGTCTGCACCGCGGCGTAGGACTGGTTGGCCAGCGCCAGCGCCGCCTGGTACTGCTCGCGCAACTGGTCGCGCTGCGCGCGCTGCTGGTCGTAGGCCGAGCGCGAGATGTCGCCCGACTCAAGCAGCTGCTCGTAGCGGCGCAGGTTCTTCTCCGCGAGGTCGTAGGCGGCGCGCGCCGCGCCGACCTCGCCCACGCGCGTCGGGTCGAAGCGCTGCCCGGGCCGCAGCCCGATGCGCGCCTCGGCCTGCGCGACCGACGCGTTGGCCTGCGCGAGCGCGGCCCGCGCCTGCTCGACCTTGAGGCGCGCGTCGCCCGAGTCGAGCTGCGCGATGACCTGCCCCTTCCGCACGAAGCTGCCGAGGTCCACGCCGACCGAGACGACGCGCCCGCCCACGATGGGGGCGACGTCCGTCTGCTCGTCGGCGGCGAGGCTGCCCGTCGCCTCGACGAAGCGCGGGAGGTCGCGCATGATGGCCGGCGCCGTCGTCACGTCCACGGCCTGCGGCGCCTGCGGGGCCGCGGGCGCTTCGGTCTTCTTGTTCGCCTGCGCGCGCGAGCCGCCGCACGAGGCGGCCGAGGCGCCGAGCGCGGCGACGAGCGCGAGCGCGATTAAAGTCTTGGGTTGGGTACCGGGAATCATGGCCTTCACTTCTTCTTATTATTTTTGCCGTCGGGAACTCTGGACTCGGCGCCGGCGTCGCGCCTGCGGGCCGCGCCCTTCGCGGCCGGGGCGGGCCCGCCGCCGGGGTCGGCTTTGACGCCGCGCAGCACGACTTCCGCGAACTGGCGCGCGGCCTCTTCGTTCGAGACGTCGAAAATGCGCCGCGCCGGGTCCCTGTCCCAGAGCAGGTTGACGAGCGAGTGGTGGATGATGGAGCCGACGAAGACGCGCACGACGGCCTTCGGCTCCACGTCGCGGAAGGCGCCCTCGCGCTGGCGGCGGCGGATGTAGTCGGCGAGGAATTCGTAGAGCACGCGCACGTTCGTGTCCCAGAAGACCTGCGCGAGCGAGTGGTTCTCCAGCGCCAGGTACATCAGCAGGCGCAGGAATTCGGGGTCGCCCCGGTGGTGTTCGAGCATCGAGAGCGCGATGCCCTCGAAGACCGCGCGGTCGTCCCCGGCCTCCATCGCCTCGGCCGCGCCGCCGCAGACCTTCTCGATGACGGGCGTCCCGGCCTCGGCCGAGACGGGGCTGGCGCCGAGGCCGGCGCAGCCCTTGTAGTCGATGATGGCCGTGTAGAGGTCGTCCTTGGTGGCGAAGTGGCGGAAGATGATGGCCTCCGACACCCCGGCGGCCTGCGCGATCTCCTTGGTCGTCGTGCCGCGGAAGCCCCGCTCCGAGAAGAGGCGCAGCGCGACCCTGACGATCTGGAGGCGCCGGTCGTCGGCGCACATCCGCCCGGCGGGCTGCTGCTGCGCGCCCGCCGCCGGCCCGTCCGCGCCGTCCGCGCCGCGCCCCGCCTCCGCGTGTCTGGTCATATCTGTGGCCCGCCTCTCCTGCCGCAAGGGAACAAGTAAGTACTTACTTACATTAGTTGCGAGACAGAGTCAAGTCAAGACGGTAAAAATTTCGTGATGTATTGTTCCGAGCCTTGTGCTACATTCGACCCGTACATTTTCACAACAAAACTGACTCTCTAGGGCGCGGGGCGTCGCGGACGTTTCCGCGGCCTTTCCCTCGCAGAAGCAGCCCGGGAGGCGTGTCGGCACGGCGCTTGCTCCCGTATGACGGGAAAAGCTTTTTCTGGAAGCGAACTCTCGCGCGCTTTCATCAGCTGGGACTTTAATCATCCTTGTGAGGAGAGAAAGACAATGTCACAGAACAGACCTGATAACGAGACTGGCGATTTCGGCGGCACCGGCGGCACCGGTTCGGGCGGCGCGTCAGGCGGCACCGGCTCGGGCGGCGTGAGCGGCGGCACATCCAGTGGCGCCGGCTCGACCGGCGGCGGCTCGACCGGCGGCGGCTCGACCGGCGGCGGCGGCCTCAGCACGACGGGCGGCGGCGGTTCGGCCGCCGGCACCGCGACGGCCCCGTCCTCCGGCGGCATCGCGGGGCGCGCGAAGGAGTACGGGCAGACCGTGGCGGACGCGGCCTCGACGGCGCGCGAGTTCATCACGGACAAGGCCGGCGTCGTCGGCGAGAAGATTCAGGGCCTGCGCGACGTGGACTACGCCGAGTACGCCAACCAGGCGAAGGACTACGCGCGGCAGAACCCGGGGCAGGCGCTTCTCGTCGCCGCGGCCGCCGGCTTCGTCATCGGCCTCCTCGTCCGCGGCGGGCGCAGGTAGGTAGGTCGGAACGATGAATGATGAACGCTGAACGATGAACCGAAGGCTGTCTCGTCCGACAGTTCATCGTTCAGCGTTCCGAGTTCAGCGTTTCCTGGAAGGGGGAGGTAACGATGGCCGAAGTTGAGAGAAGGCGGGCGGACGTGCCCGCGACGGCGCAGGGGGGCATAGACCTTGAGAATCTGCCGGCGCTGCTGGGCAAGCTCGGCGACGACGTGATGCGCCTCGTGGACACGAAGCTCAGCCTGGTCAAGGTCGAGCTCAAGGAGGACGCGGCGTTCTACGCGCGCAACGGGGCGTTCACGGCCGTCGGGGCGATGGTGGCGCTCATCGGGTTCGCGCTCGTCAACGTCGCAATCGCGTTCTTCATCTCGAACTTTTTCGCTAACGAGGCGGCGTCGCCCGAGCGCTTCAGCCCGACGAGCTACGGCCTCGGCTTCCTCATCACGGGCATCCTCTACGTCGTCATCGGCGGCGTCATCGTCCTCGTGATGAAGAACAAGCTGGCCGCCTACAACCCGGCGCCCACGGCGTCCCTCGACGAGATTAGAAAGGACAAGCAATGGCTGAAGAACGAAATGTAGGTCTGGCGCGCGCTTCCGATTCGACAGCCGACGCGGACTCGACCAAGGCGGAGCTTCAACGCCGGATGGAGGAGGCGCGCGAATCCATTTCCCAGACCGTCACGGAGATTAAGGACACAGTTGTGACCCAGTACCAGCAGGTGAAAGATAACATCAGCGACACGCTCGACTGGCGCGAGCAGTACCGCCGCCACACGCTCCCCTTCACGCTCACGGCCTTCGCCGTCGGCACCTTCATCGGCTACACCGTGAGGGGCGCCATCGGCGGCGGGGGCGGCGGCGAGGAGTTCGACGAGGACACGGCCGACGCCTTCGGCCGCATCGACGAGGGGTTCGACCGCGGGCTCAAGGGCGCGCAGCGCTCCTACGCGGCGCAGCCCGTCCTGGGCGGCGCGCCCGCGGGCGCCTACCAGCGCAGCTCGCGCCCCGAGTCGAACGCCTCGACCGAGTCGGCGGAGGTCTTCGGCCGCGGCGGTTCGGAGTCAGCCGAGGACGTCGGCCCGGAGCCGCGCCCGTCCTACAGCAGCGGCTACCAGGCGGCGGCCGCGCCGCAGGCGCTCGCCTCCCCGGCGCCCTCGGCCGCGGAGCCCGAGGAGCCGAAGGGGCCGGGCCTCATCGAGCGCTTCAAGGAGACGAAGGCTTACGACAAGCTCCAGGGCGAGCTGGCCACGCTCGGCGAGCGCGCCGTCGAGGAGCTCTCGCGCACGGCGCAGACGGTCATCGTCCCGGCGCTCCTGAGCAAGCTCAAGGACATGATCGGCATCGACCTCTCGACGCAGCGCGAGGTCGCCAAGCGGAGCCGCGTCGAGCAGCAGACGGCGCAGACGACCGCGCAGACCGCGGCCGCCGTCGAGAGCCACGAGTCCGGCCAGGGCTCGCGGCCGGCGCAGGGCGGCAGCGTCACCGACCCGGCCGGCCTCACCTCGCGCGCGGCGGCGGGCGGGACGGAAGGCTACGGCGCTTCGTAATGCGCAGCGGAAGCCCGACCGTGAGGGAGGGCGTATGTCTTCCTTTATGCCGCCTGTCGGAAGACATACGCCCTCCCTCAC
>DASVTS010000156.1:0-3791 GCA_036387455.1 Pyrinomonadaceae bacterium
CTCGGGGAGCTTCTGGCGGATGGTCTGCTCGATGACGCGCGGGCCGGCGAAGCCGATGAGCGCCTTCGGCTCGGCGATGTTGAGGTCGCCGAGCATGGCGAAGCTGGCGGTGACGCCGCCCGTCGTCGGGTCGGTCATCACCGAGACGAACGGGAGCCGCGCCTCGGCGAGCAGGGCGAGCGCGGCCGAGATTTTCGCCATCTGCATCAGGCTGAACGTGCCCTCCTGCATCCGGGCGCCGCCCGACTGGCTGACGATGACGACGCAGGCCCGCTCCTCGACCGCGCGCTCCACGAGCCGCGTGATCTTCTCGCCGACGGCGCAGCCCATCGAGCCGCCGAGGAACTGGAAGTCCATCGCCGCCATCAGCACGGGGTGCCCGCCGACGCGCCCCCGCCCGTTGATGACGGCCTCGGGCAGGCCCGTCTTGCGGCGCGCCTGTTCGAGGCGCTCGCGGTAGGGCTTGGTGTCTACGAAGTCGAGGGGGTCGGTCGAGATGACCTCGGCGTCGAGCTCCTCGTACTTGCCCTCGTCGTAGAGGAGCGCGAGGCGCTGGCGGGCGCCGATGCGGAAGTGGTGGCCGCAGTGCGGGCAGACGTGGTGCGAGGCTTCGAGCTCGACCTTGTAGAGCGCGGCGTCGCAGTCGGGGCACTTCTCGAAGACGCCCTCGGTCTTGACCCGGCGCTCCTCGGCCGGCACCGACTCGATCCGCTGGTTCTTTTTACGAAACCAAGACATGCCTTATAGCTTTCGCCGGCGCCGCTCGGGTGTGTTGCTGCTGTCGGGGCTTTCGGGCACGAAGGTTAACACGGACAGAGGCTAGAGGCCAGGGGCTAGTTAAGAAGCTGTCTTCAAACTAGCCCCTGGCCTCTAGCCTCTAGCCTCTAAGTCCTCGCGTCGCGCTCGGGCTTGCGGTGCCCCTCGGCGGCGGGGACGATCTCCTGCTGCGGGGGCAGTTGAAGCGCGCCCGTGCCGTTCTCGCCGCGGTGCTCGACGGCGTAGACGAGCTGCCCGACCACCTCGCGCTCGGCCTCGTCCCACGCGCCGTGGAAGGTGCAGCCGGCCGCGTTGCGGTGGCCGCCGCCGCCGAAGCGCTCGGCGATGCGCGCGACGTTGACGTCGCACTTCGAGCGCAGGGAGACGCGGTAGAGCCCCGGCGCGGTCTCCTTGAAGAAGGCGCACGCCTCGACGTCGCCGCAGCTCATCGGGTAGTTGACGAAGCCGTCGCCGTCCTCGTCCGTGGCCGCCGCGCGCTCCTGCATCTCAAGCGTCTGCACGAGCCACGCCACGCGCCCCGACGCGTCGCGCTTGACGGTCGTCAGCACCTCGCTCAGCAGCTCGATCTTGCTCCACGGGTAGTTGGCGAAGACGGCCTGCGAGACCTTGGCCGGCTTGACGCCCGCGCGCACCAGCTCCGACGCCACCTTGAAGGTGCGCTCCGACGTGTTCGAGTAATGGAAGCTGCCCGTGTCGGTGATGAGGGCGGTGTAGACGCACTCGGCGATCTCGCGGGTGACGCGGACGCCGAGCGCCTTGCAGAGGTTGTAGACCATCTCGCCGACGGCCGAGGCCGTCGAGTCGATCCAGTTGATGTCGCCGAAGAGGGCGGTCGTCGAGTGGTGGTCGATGTTGACGACGAACTGGCGTTCGAGGTCCACGAGGCCGGGGCGCGTGATGTCCGAGCACTCGATGACGAAGACGGCGTCGTAGGGCCGGTCCACGCGGGGCGTGACGCGCACCGCCTCCGCGCCGGGGAGCTTCTGGTAGGCGTGCGGGACGGCGTCGCGCATGACACACTCGACCTCCTTGTCGAGGGCGCGCAGCAGCCAGTAGAGGCCGAGCGACGAGCCGAGGCTGTCGCCGTCGGGGCGGATGTGCGACGTGATGGCGAAGCGGCGCTTCGACTCGATCAGTTCGACTACTTGACTGAGCATTTCAATGCAGAAGTACTGAGGACTGAGGACTGAGGACTGAGTGATGAGAGGCGTCTCGCCTTCACTCAGTCCTCAGTCCTCAGTCCTCAGTACTTTCACTCCTCTCTTCTTCGCCGGCCCCTTCTTCTGCTGGGGAGGGGGAGGGCCGCTGGCTTTCTTCCTGCTTGATTCCCGAGAGCAGCGTCTCGACCCGCGCGGCGGCCTCCTCGACCGTGTCGCGGACGAAGTGCAGCTCGGGCGTGTACTTGAGGTTCAGCGCGATGCCGAGCTGGCGGCGGACGTAGGGCGCGGCCTTCTGGAGCGCCTTCATCGCGTCCGCCTTCTCGGCCTCCGTCCCCTCGGCCGTGACGTAGACGCTCGCGTCGCGCAGGTTCTCCGACACGCGCACGTCCGTCACCGTCACCGTCTCGACGCGCGGGTCCTCCAGCTCGAAGCCGACGATCTGGCTGACCTCCTCACGAATCACTTCCGCTAGCTGCTCTGGCCGTCTCATAAAAAACCCGTGAACCGTGAACCGTGAACCGTGACAGGAACGAAAGGGTTTTTATCTCGTCACGGTTTACGGTTCACGGTTTACGTTCTTAAAGTTCGGTGGCGGCGATCTGCTCGATGACGTAGCACTCGATCTGGTCACCGTCCTTGATGTCGTTGAAGTTCTCCAGCCCGATGCCGCACTCGAAGCCCTCGCGCACCTCGGAGACGTCGTCCTTGACGCGGCGCAGGGAGCCGATGCCGCCCTCCCACGCGACGACGCCGTCGCGGATGAGGCGGGCGCGCGTGTTGCGGCGGATGACGCCGTCGACGACGCGGCAGCCGGCGATGACGCCCGCGCGCGGCACGCGGAAGGTCGTGAGCACCAGCGCCTTGCCCAGAATCTTCTCGGTCTCGATCTTGTCGAGCATGCCGATCATGGCGGCGCGTATCTCCTCCTCGACCTTGTAGATGATCGAGTGGAGGCGGATGTCCACGTGCTCCTGCCGGGCGAGCTCCGCCGCCCGGACTTCGGGCCGGACGTTGAAGCCGATGATGACGACCGCGCGCCCGGCCGCCTCGGTCTGCGACGCCGCCGCGAGCAGGACGTCCGACTCGGTGATGGCGCCGACGCCCGAGCGCACGACCCGCACCTTGACCGTGTCGGTCGAGAGCTTCGTCAGCGTGCTCCGCAGCACCTCGACCGAGCCCTGCACGTCGGCCTTGACGACGGCGAGGAGTTCCTTGACCTGCGCCTCGCCCAGAGCCTCGATGCCGCGCTTGGTGGTCTGCGCGAGCGTCTGCTGGCGCGCGACCATCTGGCGGTGGTGCGAGGTCTGCTGGGCCTTGACGATGTCGGAAACGACCTGGAAGGTCTCGCCCGCCTGCGGCACGCCCTGGAGGCCGAGCACCTCGACGGGCGTCGCCGGGCCGGCCTCGTCGATGTGCTGGCCGCGGTCGTCGTACATGGCGCGCACCTTGCCGAAAATCTGCCCGACGATGAACGGGTCGCCGACGCGCAGCGTCCCCTGCTGGACGAGGACGGTGGCGACGGCGCCGCGGCCGCGGTCGAGCTTGGCTTCGAGGACGACGCCCGAGGCCAGCCGCGTCGGGCTCGCCTTCAGGTTCAGGATGTCGGCCGTGAGCAGGATGGTCTCGAGCAGCGTGTCGAGGTTCTCCCGCTTCTTGGCGGAGACGGGCACCATCTCGGTCGTGTTGTCGCCGCCCCACTCGATGGGCTGGAGGCCCTGCATCGCCAGCTCCTGGCGGACGCGGTCGGGGTTGGCGTCGGGCTTGTCGATCTTGTTGATGGCGACGACGATGGGCACGTGCGCGGCGCGCGCGTGCTCGATGGCCTCGATGGTCTGCGGCATGACGCCGTCGTCG
>DASVTS010000157.1:0-152607 GCA_036387455.1 Pyrinomonadaceae bacterium
GCCTCGCCCGGGGCTTCGCCGCAGGCGCAGGGGCTTTTAAACGACCCGGCCTCGGCGCTCGCGCACGTGCGACTGTTGATCCCGGTCGAGGGCGTCAGGCCCGAGCAGTTGCAGGACACCTTCAAGGACGCGCGCAGCGAGGGGCGCGTACACGACGCCATCGACATCATCGCGCCGCGCGACACGCCGGTGCTGGCCGCGGCCGACGGCCGCATCGTCAAGCTCTTCCGCAGCGTGCGCGGCGGCGTCACGCTCTACCAACTCGCCTCGGCCGACGAGCACGTCGTCCTCTACTACGCGCACCTCGAACGCTACGCCGACGGACTCGGCGAGGGGCACTTCGCGCGCCGCGGCGAGACCATCGCCTACGTCGGCGACAGCGGCAACGCCACGCCCGGCAACACACACCTCCACTTCCAAATCTACCGCGTCGCCGACCCCAAACGCTTCTGGACGGGCGAGAACTTCAACCCCTACCCGCTTCTGCGCGGCGCGCAGTAGGCCGGAATCAAGCCCAGAGCTTTTCTGTACGATTGCCGTCCGTAAACGGTGCGCGCCCGCGGCGGGGCGGGCTGTTTCTCTCGGAAAAGTGCGGGAAATCGCGCGCGGGAACGCGAGTTGCCACGGGGTTGCGGAAGCGTACGCGCGCGTAAATCTCTCCCTGTACAAAAGGCGCGGGAGTTCTGTTTTCGAGGAGTATAAAAAGATCGATGAGTATTGAACTGACGAAGATGATTTTGAAGTCGCCGCTGTCGCTCGTCGCCGCCGCGGTGCTGCTCGCGGCCTCGGGCTGCACGACGGCGTCGCCGACGAACACGGCCGCGCCCGCGACGGCGAACACGGCCCCGGCGCCTTCGGCGTCGCCCGCGCCGAACGCCTCGCCGGCCGCGAACGCCGCGGCGGCCAACCTGCCGGTGACGCTGCCCGTGCTCGACGCGATGTTCGCCGACGAGGGCTTCGCGGGCGAGCTGAAGTCGAAGCTGCAACTGACGGACGAGCAGGTCGAGAACCTGCGCAAGGTGGCGTCCGAGGAGCGCGCCAACCTCGACGAGGAGGGCGCGGGCACGACGACCGAGGCGACGCGGCGCGCCTCCGAAAAGATTCGCTCGGTCATCGGCGCCGAGAAGGCCGCCGGCTTCAACGCCTTCGTCAGCGAGCGCTGGTCGGCGGGCGGCTCGGCGCTCGACGCGAAGCCGAACGCGATCCCGACCGGCACGGCCGTCGTCGTCAACGCGCCCGCCTACCGCATGGACGTGTTCCAGAACGGCAAGCTCGTCAAGACCTACAAGGTCGGCATCGGCTACCCCGAGTTCCCTCTGCCGCAGGGCTTGAGGAAGGCCGACACCATCATCTTCAACCCGACGTGGACGCCGCCCGACGAGCCCTGGGTCAAGGGCAAGTTCGAGCCGGGCAAGAAGGTCGAGGCCGGGAGCAAGGACAACCCGCTCGGCCCCATCAAGATTCCCATCGGCCTGCCGTCGCTCATCCACGGCGGCAAGGCGCCCGCCAGGCTCGGCGGCTTCGCCTCGCACGGCTGCGTCGGGCTGACGAACCCGCAGGTGCAGGACTTCTCGGTCGTGCTCGCGTCCTTGGGCGGCGCGCAGGTCACGCCCGAGGACGTCGCGGGCTACGCCAAAAACCGCGAGGAGACCAAGCAGGTCAAGCTCTCCTCGCCCGTCCCCGTCGAGCTGCGCTACGAGACCATCGTCGTCGAGGACGGCAAGCTCCACGTCTACCGCGACGTCTACGACAAGGGGACGAACACGGAGGAGAACCTCCGCCGCGTGCTCGAAGCCTTCGGCGTGAGGCTCGAAGACCTTTCGGAGCAGGAGCGCGCGCAGGTCACGCAGGCGCTCAAGGCGATGGCGCGCGACGCGCAGGGCAACCCGACCGACGGCCAGCCCGCGGCGACGCCTTCGCCCACGCCCGGCAAGAACGCCAACGCCAACTCCAACAAGCAGGAGAACGTCCGCGAGACGAAGACCGTCAAGGGCCAGAAGGAGGTCGTCATCGAAATCGCCGCGCTGCGCGGCAAGGGCTACCCCGCGCCCGTCAACCTCGACGCCGGCGGCGCCCCGCAGCCGAAGGCCCAGCCGAAGAAGAAGGCTTGAAGGAAGTAGACGGTAGACAGTAGTCAGTAGACAGACAGGCGGCGCGCCCGGTTGATGACCGTGACGCGCCGCCTTTGTTTTCCCTACCGTCTACTGTTTTCTCACACGTCGAAGTCGCCGCGGCTCAGCGCGCCGGCGACGCGCTCGATGTCGTCGGAGAGCGGGCGGTCGCGCGTGAGGCGGGCAGCGTGTTCGCGGACGCGCTCGTAGGCGCGGCGGGCGCCGCGGCCGGGCTTGAGCGGCGCGCGGTGCTCCAAGCCCTCGGCCGCCGCGAGCAGCTCGATGGCGACGACGCGCTCGACCGTCTCGACGACGCGGCGCAGCTTGAGCGCGGCCGTCATCCCCATCGAGACGTGGTCCTCCTTGCCACCGTCGGTGGGGAGGTTGTCGGTCGAGGCCGGGTGCGCCAGCACCTTGCACTCGTTGAGGAGCGCGACCGCGACTATCTGCGGCACCATGTAGCCCGACTCGACGCCCGCGCGCGCGGTGAGGAAGGGCGGCAGCCCCTCGTTCTTGTCCGGGTTGACGA
This sequence comes from Pyrinomonadaceae bacterium, assembly GCA_036387455.1. Taxonomy (GTDB): domain Bacteria; phylum Acidobacteriota; class Blastocatellia; order Pyrinomonadales; family Pyrinomonadaceae; genus QHXN01. The sequence continues at coordinate 2,641 of DASVTS010000157.1, forward strand.
GGCGGTCGATGCGGCGCTCGACGATGTTGCCGAGGTGGACGAGGGCGATGGCGCAGTAGTCGAAGGCGAGGGCGAGCGGGGCGCCGTGGAAGTTGCCGCCCGAGACGACCTCGCCGGTGTCGGCGAAGACGAGCGGGTTGTCGGTCGCGCCGCCGGTCTCGACCTCGACGCAGGCGCGCGCGTGCGCGAGCGCGTCGCGCGCCGCGCCGTGAACCTGCGGCATGCAGCGCAGGGAGTAGGCGTCCTGCACGCGCGGGTCGCCCTCGACGTGCGAGGCGCGTATCTCGCTCTCGGCCAGAAGCTCGCGCAGGTGCGCGGCCGACTCGGACTGCCCGCGGTGCGGGCGCGCCGCGTGGATGCGCTCGTCGAAGGCGGCGGGCGTGCCCTTCAGGGCTTCCAGCGACATCGCGCCGGAGACGTCGGCCGTGCGCGCCAGCCGCAGCGCGCGCTCCAACGCCAGCGCGCCCACGGCCGTCAGCGCCTGCGTCCCGTTCAGGAGCGCCAGCCCCTCCTTCGCCTCCAGCCGCAGGGGCTCGACCCCCGCCCTCCGTAAAGCCTCGCCGCCCGGCATCCGCTCGCCCTCGTAAATCGCCTCGCCCTCGCCCAGGCAGCAGAGCGCGAGGTGGGCGAGCGGCGCGAGGTCGCCGCTGGCGCCGACCGAGCCCGACTCGGGCACGACCGGGTGGACGCCGCGCGCGAGCATCGAGAGCAGCGTCTCGACGACGACCGCGCGCGCGCCGCTGAAGCCTTTGGCGAGCACGTTGGCGCGCAGGAGCATCATCGCGCGCGTCTCCTCCTCGGAGAGCGGGCGCCCGACGCCGCACGCGTGGCTGCGCACGAGGTTGAGCTGCAACTCGCGCAGCTCGTCGGCCGGCACCGTCACGTCCGAGAGCTTCCCGAACCCCGTGTTGACGCCGTAGACGACGCGCGACTCCGCCACGATGCGCTCGACCGTCCGCCGCGAAGCCTCCACGCGCCCGCGCGCCGCCGCGGCCAGCGACACTTCGCCCCCGCCGCGCGCCACCCCCGCGACCTCCTCCAGCGTCAGCGATTGTCCGTCGAGTTCGAGCATGAGAACAGAGGCCAGGGGCTAGAGCCTAGAGACTAGAGGCTGGTTAAAGCCGTTATTGCCGAAACCCGCGGTTTATGCCGGGCGGAAGCCAACTAGCCTCTAGCCCCTAGCCCCTAGCCCCTCATTTAATCACCGTGTCCCTGTTCGGGAACTGCGTGCGGTGGATGTCTTCGGGCGCCTGGGAGCGGTGGATGTCGGCGCGGCGCCACTCGCCGGTGGTCGAGCCGGCGGTGGCGCCGGCGCCGCGGGGCGTGGCGCGCGTGCGCTCGCGGGCGCGCTTGGCGCGGCGGACGGTGGCGGTGCGGCGCTTGGTGGTGGCGGCGCGCGTCCACTCGCCGACGCGCTGGAACGGGTGGAAGTCGCGCTCGGTCAGCACCTCGCCGGTGGCCTGCTGCAACTGCATCGTGGCGAGGGCGAAGACGAAGAGGCCGGTGTTGAAGATGATTCCGATGAGGAAGATGACCTCGCCGGGGACGACGCCGATGGTCGCGCGGTCGATGTAGGCGTTGAAGTCGTAGGCCGGCACCGGGTGGATGTAGACCTTCAGGTTCCAGCAGGCCGCGAGCAGCACGAAAATCCAGAGGTAGTTGCGCCGCAGCCGGCGGCCCAGGGCCTCCCACTCGCTGATGGTGAAGTGCGGCGTCTTGAGGTCGTCGACGAGGATCGACATCCACGCGTCGTCGGACGCGGCGTCGGGCGTGAGGATGTGCGTGAAGTAGCCGGTCTCGACGATGCGGACGCGGCTCGACCAGATTTCGTAGTAGCGGTAGCGGCGCGCCTCCATGAAGAGGAAGAAGCCGACGAGCACCGTGTTGATGAGGATGACGAAGTGCGGGTTGGTCGGCGAGGAGAAGGCGAACGAGAGCGTCGCGCCGGTCGTCAGCACCGCCCAGTTGGTCGTCGTGTCGAGGCGGTTGCGCCACGTGTTGGCGCGCGTCACCTCGCCGCGGTAGAAGTGGACGATGGCCGTGTTGAACTCGGCGGGCGTGATGCGGCGCGGCGCGGCGGCCGGGCGCGGCATCTGCGTGGCGTGGACGGCGGCCTGCTCGGGCGTCTGCGTGGCGTGGATGGGCGCGGTCTCGGGCGCGTCCGGGGGGGCGGGACGTGCGGTCTGGGGTGGCTTGCTCGCGGTGGCGGCCGGCTGCTCGGTCGCCCTGGGGCGCAGGTCTGTCTTCATCTTCCTCTCTGCTTCCGCCTCGAACCTGCCGGGCCGGCGGGAGGAGGACGCCGCGACACCCGACTGCACGCGATGATAGCACGCGCCGACGCCCGTTGGACAAGAAAGAAGGCCGGGGCGGCGCGCGGCCCCGGCCTCCTTCATCCCGCGCGCGCGCGGCCGCTAGGGCTGGCCGAAGCGCTGGACGTACTCGGTCGAGGTGATGAACGCCTTGACCATCTCGGCGTTGACGAAGTTGCCGCCGAACTGGTTGAGCTTCGAGAGCCAGAAGTTGTAGCCGTCGAAGTTCGAGTCGGGCGCGTCGTTCGGGTTGCGGCGCAGGTAGCCGAAGTACTGCATCAGCACGAAGGCGCGGTTGTTCTCCCGCGCGGAGAAGGCGGCGTTCTCCGCGACGGCGCGCAGCACCCGCGCGCGCGTCAACTGGCCCGAGTTCAGCCCGGCGACCAGGTCGTTGCGCTCGGCCGCCGTCAGCACGGCGCCCGCGTTGGCGTTGAGCGCGTCCGCGAACTGCGCCGCGGTGAGCGTCTGCGGGTAGGCGGACGCGAAGGCGGCGCGCTGGACGAACTCGCCGAAGTAAGCCTGCTTGTTCGCCTCAAGCTGCGCCTGCCACGGGCCCTGGTTGACGACGACGCCCGCGCCGATGGCCTGCGTGTCGGCGAGGAACTCGCGGAGCGTCAGCGGGGCGGCGGCGCCGACGCGGCGCGTGCCGAGCGCGGCCCCGAAGGTCTTGTAGACGAGGTAGCCCGTCTCCTGAAACTCGATGGAGAGGAAGAAGGCGGCGCTCGTGTTGACGCGGCAGACGACGGGGTCGGGGCTGCCGCAGTTCGTCGTCTGGTTCGTCCAGTGGGCGAGCCCCGCCGGGTCGGGCTCGCGGTTGAGGAAGTCGAGGTAGTGCTGCGTGACGAAGAAGGGCGGGCTGAAGTTCTGCGCCCTGACCGGGGACGGCCCCGTCGCCGTGTCGTTGTCGTTGACGGTGACGGTCAGCACCGCGGGGGCGCCGAGGGCGCCGCCCGAGGGGTTCCTGAGCGTGACGGTGAAGGTCTCGGCCGCCTCGGCGTAGGCGTCGTTCGTGACGAAGACGCGGATGGCCTTCGACGTCTCGCCGGGCGCGAACCGCAGCGTCCCCAGCGCGGCCGTGTAGTCCGCGCTGTCTTTGGCGGTGACGTTGGCGGTCTCGTACGAGACGGCGAGCGCCTCCGACGCGTCGCCCGCGCGCAGGACGCTCAGCGCGACGCTGCCCGCGCCCTCGCCGACGGCGGCGGCCGCCGCGGCGAACGCCACGCTCGCGGCGCCCGGCAGCTGCACCGAGCGCACGGCCGGCGGCCCCGACAGGCGCCCGTCCGAGGGCGTGACTGTGCAGCTCACCGCGTCGCCGGGCTGCGCCTCACCCGCCGGGAGCATGTCGGAGAGCGCCGCCGACGCCGCGACGTTGCGCCGCGTGACGCCGTTGACCTTCCACTCGTACCTGTAGGAGACGACGTCCGTGTCGGGGTCGCGGCCGGCGGGCGACCCTTGCAGCCGGCAGGTGAGCGCGTCGCCCGCGGACGGGGCGGCGGGCTCGATCTGCGGCTGGACGGCCGCGGGCGCGTGGTTGACGACCTGCGCGGGCGAAGAGACGACGTCGAAGAAGGTGGTCTGCGCCGGCTGGTTGTTGACGAAGAGGTCCACCCTCCACCGCCCGGTCATGTTGAGCCCGTTGACGAACCACCAGGGGCCGAACGGGAAGTTGATGGGGGTCGAGTTGCCGAAGAAGTTGGACAGGCGGAAGTGGGTGGAGCCGTCGGGCCGCGTGAAGATGATCTCGAAGGTGCTGTTGGCCGGCAGGTTAATCAACTCCGGCCGGTAGTAGGCCGACTGGGCGGTGGTGAACGTCGTCGTCCGCGGGTTCGTGTCGTTCGGGTCGGTGTAGCTCGGCGCGGCGTTCGGGAACGGGGCGGCGCTCATGGCGACGTCCTTGACGTAGCCGAGCAGCCCCGTGTAGGGCGCGGGCGCGAGCCAGTTCGACTCAAGCGGGTTGCAGCCGCCGGGGGCGGAGAAGGGCTCGAAGATGAAGTTCCAGTTCTGCTGGATGTTCGGCCCGGGCAGCCCCGTGATGCCGAGCCCGCCGAACCACGACTCGAAGTGCAGGTGCGGCCAGGTGCTGCAACCGCTGCTGCCGACCGAGCCGAGCTGCGTGCCCGCCCTGATCGACTTGCCGACCTCCTTGATGGCGGCCGGGATGCTGGACGTGCGGAAGTGGAGGTAGATGGTGTACTGCTGGTTGCCGTGGTGGAGGAGGACGTAGTTGAAGGGCGAGCCGGCGGCGCACGAGAGGTTCTTGTCGAAGGCGTCGTCGCGCCAGCCGACGACCTGCCCGTCGAGCGCGGCGAAGACCGGCATGCCGATCTCCTGCTCGCGGAAGCTCCTGATGACCGAGTCGTGGCCCGTGTGGCCCCTGTAGGTGCGGCCCGAACAGTCCCACGCCAGCGGGTTGACGCCGGCCCCGCGCGTCAGGTCGACGAAGTTGCCGAGGTAGATGTCTTTCCCGAGCGTCCCCGCCTGCGGGAAGAAGGGGTAGGGGAGCGGCGCCGCCTGACTCTGCGCGGCGGCGGCGGCCGACCCGCGGCGCGCGGCGGGCAACGCCTCGTACTCCCGGACCTGACGCTCGATTTCGGCCGCCATCTCCGCGTTGATGCCGTCCCTCACCTCGGCGTCGGGCGGGGCCAGCCGCCCCAGGCCGGGCGCGGCGCCGCCCTCGCCGTAGGTCTGCGGGACGAAGGGGGCCGCGCCCGGAGAGGGCGTCCGCCAGTCCACGGTCTGCCGCGCGGCCACGCCCGCCGCCTGCGTGAGTAACAAACACGCGGCCGCGAGGCAGGCCCGAGCGCGCAGGGTCTTGAAACACACGGCGCGACGGCGCGCGACGAGCGACGCCCGTTCGAGGGCCGGGACGGCCGCGGCAAACAGATTCATCGGTAACACCAGTTCCCTTCGTTGCGGTTAGTTATTGCGGTAGGCCGTTTCGGCGGCGAGACCGGGCAGGAAGTGCAGGTTCACCGGGCCGGGAGGACGCTGTTCCGCGCGGGCTCAAAGTCCGGTCGCTCCGTGTGCGAGGCGCGAAACTATATTCGAGCGGGGGGCGGAAGTCAAAAGCTTTTCCCCGCCCGCAGGCGTCCGGCGGGTGCGCTTGACATGCACCACAGGCGCCCCTATATTCGGGTTTCGTCTACCGTTTCTTGAAAACGTCTATCGTCTTATGCGGGCGCTTGAAGGGCTGGATGGCGGCGCGGACGAGCGCTGGATGCGCGAGGCTCTGCGCGCGGCGCGCGAGGCCGCGCGCGCGGGCGAAGTCCCCGTCGGCGCCTGCGTCGTCGGCCCCGACGGCGCGCTGCTCTCGGCCGCCGGGAACCGCACGCGCACCGACTGCGACCCGACGGCGCACGCCGAAGTCCTGGCCCTGCGCGAGGCCGCGCGCCGCGCCGGCAACTACCGCCTGACGGGCGCGGTGGTTTACTCGACGGTCGAGCCGTGCGCGATGTGCGCGGGCGCGCTCGTCCAGGCGAGGGTCGCGCGCCTCGTCTACGGCGCGCGCGACGAGCGGGCGGGCGCGGTCGAGTCGGTCTTCCGCGTCTGCGACGCAAGCTCTTTGAACCACCGGATGGAACTGACCGCGGGCGTGCTCGCCGAAGAGTGCCGCGCGCTCATGCAGGAGTTCTTCCGGGAGAGACGCGTGGGAAGAATGAACGCGGAAGGATGAAGGCGGAAGGCTTTCACTTCATCCTTCCGCCTGCACCCTTACTTTTTGCGGAGAGGTCGCATAGTGGTTTAGTGCACCGGTCTCGAAAACCGGAGTGGTCGAAAGGCCACCGTGGGTTCGAATCCCACCCTCTCCGCCACACCTCTTGAAAGGGCCAGCCGCTCGGACGGCTGGCCCTTTTTTCGTCCCTCAAGCGCCCCGCGCGCGCGGCCGGCCGCGCGGCTTCTGTGCCGTGCGCGGGCGAGGCCGGTGATAATATTTATTGACAGACGCGGCCGGCGGACATAACCTTTGCCCGCGAGCCGCATGGGTTTCTTTCACCGTCGGCCGAGCGCCCCTTTAAGCTCTGTGCCTTTGCAGAAGACTCACTCTCTACCGAACATCTAAGCCAGCGGGGTTGGGCTTTCCACGACGGGGCGCCGGGACGACCTTTGAAGGCGGCAGCCTCTCGCCGCCGGGGCGCCGGGACCGCGCCGGTGGGCGAAGCCGCACGACGCTTTTTCCGGCCGCGCGCGCGAGGGCACGGGGCCGGCGACGGAGGCCGAAATGGCACCCCCTGAGTACATCGACTGTGTCCTGACGATTTACGCCTACGACCGCGCGACCTTCGAGTTCCTCGACCGCAGCTACTCGGGGAAGCCGAACCTGGCCCCGGCCTCCCTGAAGCCGCTGCTGGACACGGCCGGGTTTGACGTGCGGCTCTACGGGAAGACGCTGTTCGACGCCCTGTTCCCCCCCGGCGATGACCTCGCCGCCGGCTACCGCCTCGCGCTCGCGCTCGCGCGCCTCCGCTCCCAGCGCCTGCGCCTGCGCCTCCGGGTGGACGCCAACGCGCCCATCGACCTGCACGGGCACAACTGGGAACTCCTCTACGACGAGAAGGAGCGGGCCGCCCTCGGCCGCGCGCCCGAGACCGCCTTCTCCCGCCTCCCCCAACTCGACCGCGAGCAGAAGCCGGCGGTGAGCGTCAGGCCGAAGCTGCTGGTCATCGTCTCCAGCCCGAAAGACGCGGAGAGGCTGGGGCTGGATGTGATCGACGCGCCGGCCGTCAGGAGGGAGGTCGAGGAGTCTTTGGAGCCGCTCGCCGGCGTGCTGGACTACGAGTTCCTCGACGGCCCGGCGACGCTCGTCCGCATCCGCGAGAAGCTCGCGGCCGGCTTCCACGCCTTGCACGTCCAGGCCCACGGGATGATCCGCGACGACCGGGTGAGGGCGCGCCTCGTCCTCGAGACCGAGGGCGGGCAGGCCGACCCGGTCGACGAACGTTTCTTCGCCGACCTCTTCGCGGGGCTCCAGGACCTGAGGCTGGTGACGCTCATCGCCTGCCACAGCGGGGCGCAGACGGGCGACGACCCCTTCGGCGGCCTCGCGCTGGCGCTGGTGCAACAGAACTTCCCGGCCGTGGTCGCCATGCAGCAGCCCATCACGTTCGAGGCGGCCAAGATTTTCAACAAGTATTTTTACGCGGAGCTGGCCCGGTACGGCGTGGTGGACGCCGCCGTGAACGAGGCCCGCCTCTACGTCCACCTCGCCTCCGGCAACGAGGAGGGCGAGGACTGGAGCGCGCCCGTCCTCTTCTCGCGGCTGAAGGACGGCCGGGTCTGGAGCAGCGCCGCCGCCGCCGCCGCCCCGGCGGTCGAGGCCGTCGCCGCCGACGAAGACCAGCCCCTGTGGGCGCCCCTCGTCGAGGCCCTCCGGCAGGGGAATCTGGTCCCCATCATCGGGCCGGAAATCAACCAGGGGCTGCTGCCGTCGAACGCCGAGATCGCGGCGCTCTGGGCGCAGGAGTTTAAATACCAGAAGTACAACTACCCCGGTAACAACCGCAACGACCTGCCGCGCGTCGCCCGCTTCGTCGAGGCGATAAACGAGTCCGGCAAGTTCCCGCACCGCCGCCTGCTCACGCTCTACAAGGAGGAGCTGCTCGAACGGGTGAAGCAGGACGAGCGCGCGCAGTTTAAGAACACGCCGCTGCCCGACGTGATTACGAAGCTGGCGCCGGACTACTTCGAGGCCGACCCGGAGTCCCCGCACCGCGTCCTCGCCGACCTCAAGAACGTCTCGACGTACCTCACCACGACCCCCGACAACTTCATGGCCGAGGCGCTGAAGTACCGCGGCCGGCAGCCGAAGCGCGCGGCCGTCCTCTGGCAGGAGGGGGACCGGGAGCCGAAGCCCGAGGCGTACGACACCCTGGAAGGCGACCCGGAGAATCCGCTCGTCTGGCACTTCTACGGCGTCGCCGCGCGCCCCGTCTCGCTGGCGCTCACGGAGGACGACCACCTCGACTTCCTGCGCTTCCTCTCCAAAGACTCGTGGCGGCTCCCCTCCACGCTGAGGGAGACGCTCACCGAGGCCACGCTCCTCTTCCTCGGCTTCAACATGCGCGACCTCGACTTCCGCGTCTTCTTCAAGGGCGTGGTGTCACAGCTCCAGGCCCGCTCGGGGCGCATCGCCGTCCTGCAGGTCCAGCCCGAGAAGAGCTACGAGGAGAAGCTGGAAGACCTCCAGCTCGTCAAGAACTTCCTGGAGAACGACTCCTCGGACCTTCAGATCAAGATTCGCTGGGTGAAGGTGCGAGACTTCCTGGTACAACTACGCGCCCGCGGCTAGCCCCCGCCCGCCGCGAGCGCGAAAGGGGTGTGTGCGATGAGCGACCCGCGCAAACTGAAGAACCCTTACGTCGGCCCCGTCTCGTTCACGTTCGAAGACAGGCACCTCTTCTTCGGGCGCGAGAGGGAGGGGAAGCGGCTCAAGTCGCTCGGCATCGCCGAGCGGGTCCTGCTGTTCTACGCGGAGTCGGGGGCCGGCAAGACCTCGCTCATGAACGCCTTCCTCATCCCCGCGCTCCGGGAGAAGAATTACGAGGTGCTCCCGGTCGTCCGCGTCGGCGTGGACCTGCCGCCCAAGTTCACCTACGACTTCGTCTACAACGTCTACGCCTTCAACGTGCTCAGGACCCTCACCACGGTCTCCCTCAACGAGCTGGCCGCCAAGCCCCTCGTCTCCCTCTTCCGGGAGAAGCTGCTGGGCATCGACTTCGAGAAGCCCCACTGGCTCTTCATCGACCAGTTCGAGGAGATCGTGACGACGCACGTCGTGCAGCGCGACAAGCGCGTCGACTTCTTCGACCAGCTCAGGGAGCTGCTCGAGGCGGACAGGTCGCTCTCGGTCGTGCTCATCATGCGCGAAGACCACCTCGCCGAGGTGGACGACTACGCGCCGCTGCTGCCCGGCCGGCTCTCCACGCGCCAGCGCATGGAGCGGCTCAACCGGGCGGCGGCGCTCGACGCCGTGCGGCTCCCGGCCGAGAGGAACGAGGAGGGGCACCGCCGCCTCTTCCCGAAGGAGGTGGCCCGGCTGCTGGTCGAGGACCTCAGCCAGTTGCGCAGCGCCGACCAGGAGGCGCCGATCCGGGGCGACCACGTCGAGCCGATGCAGCTCCAGGTCGTCTGCTACAGCCTGTGGGAGAAGCTGAACGAGGCGGCGCTGCGCGGCGAGGACACCTCGACCATCACGGAGGAGCACCTGAGGCTCTACGCGAAGGTGGACGAGACGCTGGAGAACTTCTACGACGACTGCATCGCGCGCGTCCTCGAACAGTCGCCGAAGGTGCGCGAGGAGGACATCCGGAGGTGGTTCGGCGAGAAGCTCATCACCACGAGCCGCATCCGCGCGCAGGTCAACCGGGGCTACCTTTCGTCGGGCGACCTGCCGAACAAGGTCGTCGACCTGCTCCACGACAGGCACCTCATCCGCGCCGTGGACGCGCGGGGCGGCAAGTGGTACGAGCTTTCGCACGACCGCTTCATCATCCCCATCCTCAACTCGAACGGGAAGCGGGCGACCGCGGGCGTCTCCCCCCTCGAAATCGCCGGGGCCGCCCAGAACTGGGAGAGCGCCGACAGGGACGAGAGCTTCCTCTACCGCGGCGCGCTGCTGCGCAAGGCGCAGGCCGAATACCTCCCCCGCATCGAGAGGCTGAGCAGCCTGGAGAGGGAGTTCCTCACCGCCTCCATCGACGCGCAGAGCCGGCAGAGCCGGGTCGCCTACGTCATGCTCGGCGTGACCTTCATCCTGCTCGTCTTCGCCACCGCCGGCTCGTGGTACGCCCTGTATAAAAACAGGGAGTACAAGACGGAGAAGCAGAAGCTGCTGGCGCAGCAGGAGACCAACGACGAGCTGCTGAGCGTCGTCGCCGGCGGGATGGATAAGGTCAACTCGGCGGAGCTACAGACCCTGCTGGAACACACCGGCGAGCGCCCGCAGCCCCCCACCACGGAGGCGCCGCAGCCGGAGCCCACGCCCACGGCGACGCCGGAGGCGCAAATCTTCGTGACCACCAACGCCCTCGTCGGCCCGGTGCGGTGGGAACTCGGCGGCGGCGGCGACGTGCAGTACCTCGACGGCTGGGACGCCCGGAACATCGAGACCGTGGACATCCCGCAACTGCGGGGCGTGCCGGGGGCCGGCAGCGGGAGGGTGCAGTTTTATCGAGGGGCCGCCGCGCAGTTGAAGGCGGCGTGGGCGGAGGTCGAAGACGCGGGGCTGCTCGGCCGCGTGAAGGTCTGGAACGGCTCCTTCGCCCGCAAAGCAATCGGCAAGTCGCGGCTGTCCGTGCACGCGCTCGGGCTGGCCTTCGACATCAACTACGACGACAACCGGACGGGCCGGACCCCGCCCCTTGAGGGCGAGGAGGGGTCGGTGAGGGAGCTGGTCCCGATCTTCAAGAGGCACGGGTTCGCGTGGTCGGGCGACAACCGCATCCCCGACGGCTCACACTTCGAGGTGGAGCGGATCGTGACCGGGCCCGAAGTGAGCGGGCCCGGCGGCGCGCCCTACTTGAAGCGGGACTGGAAGGCGCCGAGCAGCGAGTCCATAATCCGCGCGCGGTACTCGATGGCCGTCGCCACGTTCTGGCGGTGAGCGGCGAGGAGTTCGGCGTCTATCTCTAGCTGCCCGGCGGCCACCTCCCGCATGGGGATGACGGCCCTGCAATCGCCGTCGAGCCGGATGACGGTGAGCGCGGCGGGCTTCGCCTGGTCGAAGCTCGCGGCCTCGGCGCCGCCGACGCGCGTGTACTCGGTCTGCACCGTCATGGTGGCCGCGTCCGCGATGTAATCCGCCACCTTCTTGAGAGTGTTCTTGACGAGACTGTCCGTGTCGTTAGCCATCTTCCCTCTCCGTCCTTTAAGTTTGGTTAGCCATCCGCCGCCAGGCCGCGATCTCGCTCATTATCTCGCGGACGTACCGCCACACCACCGGCAGGGCCAGCACCCCGCCGCCGGCCGAGATTAACACCGCCCCCTTGGCGACCACGACGAGCGTCCTCAGCAGCGCCTCCCTCGACTTCAGGGCCAGGGCGAGCGAGCGTTTGTGCAGCGCCAGCAGCGGCGCGTCCGGCGCCGCGCGCCAGACCGTCGCCGCGTCTCCCCCCCACGAGATGACGGTCCGGCAGACCAGCTCCCCGCCCACGCTCGTCTCCACGAAGGCGTAGTGAACGATCATCCGCCGGACGCTTTCGACGAACTCCGTGAACTGCCGGTTGACGCTCTCCCAACTCTCCGCGAGTCCGTACTGGAGGCCGTAGCTGGCGCCCCGCCGGCCGCCTTTCAGCATCCCGAACAGGGCGTCCTGGTCGGCCCCGTCAGGCCGCGCAGGCGGGGCGGCCCCGCGTGCGGCGGCGACGCCTTCCAGCTCCTTCGCCGCCAGCGTCAGGGCGCGCTCCGAGGTGCTCAAACTCTTCTCGCCGGCGAGCAGGTGTGCGGCGGCCGTGCCGTAGTCCCGCGGCAGCTCGACCCTCCACACCGCCGAGTCTGCGTCGCCGCCGCCGCCAGCCGCGCCCGCCCCGCCGCGTGCGGCGAAGGAGACGGCGGCCGGCGGCGGGGCGGCGGCGAAATTCCACAGGCCGAGGAGGTCGGCCGTCCCGCCGTCGGCCGCGCCGCGGTAGTCGAACACCAGACGGGGCGCGGCCCCCGCGCGCTCTCTCTGCCGTTCGCCCATCTCAGAACGCCTTGAAGACGTCGAACAGCCCGGTCGCCGCCGAGGCCAGCGTCTTAATCATCTCGGCGCGGTTGGCCTGCGCGCCCTGCACCGCGTCGGAGTGTACCTTCCAGAGCGCCTCGTCGATCTGGCCGTCCTCCACGGGGACGCAGACCTGAACGTCGCCGTCGAGGCTGATGCGCGTGACGGCGCGCAGCTTCGCCCCGCCGCCGAACCGCCCGCCTTCGTATTTAACGCCGTCCATGTCCTCGGCGACGAACGTCATGACCTCCAGCGTGCTCGCGTCGCCGACGGCCTTCTGCACCGCCGCGCTCAACCGCTCGGCGAACTGTTCGAGCGTCTCCGTCAGGCGCTCCCGCACGTCCCTCAGCGAGTCGAACACGCCGAATTCCGCCGCCCCCGGGCCGCGAAACGACAGCGGCGACCCGGCGGCCGTGGTGCTTTCATCGGCCGCCGCCGCCGCGGTCGCCAACGTCGCCGGCGCCCCCGGCGGGGGGCTGTACGAGACGGCGCTGACCGCGGGGCGTTCGCCCGCCGCGTCCTTCCCCTCGCCGACGGGCAGGCGCACCGCCGGGTCACCGATGATGGCGTAGCCCCGCGCGTCGCCGTGCGCGGTCCACATCCCCGCCAGCTCAAGCGGGTCGTAGTCCACCCCGAACTTTATATCTTCGAGCGCGGCGCTCATGCTGGTGGCCAGCTCCGCGTACCGGTCGTTGAAGTATTCGAACGAGCGCCCGACCGTGTGGCCCTCCATCAGGCGCTTGAGCGAAGACCTGAACGTCTCCAACTGCCGCACCTGCTTGTCCGCGTCGCCCCACATGAACGAGTAGCCCCACGCGCGCTCCACGTGGCCGACGACCGCGAGCGCGCCGCCCTTCGGGTGGCCGAGCAGGCGCTTCGGCAGCGACGCGACGAACGCGTGCGGGGCGATGAGCGACGGGTCGGTGAACTCCTGGTGCGAGAAGTCGTCGAGCTTCGGCGTGCCCGCGCCGTAGCAGGCGAAGTGGAAGGAGATGAGTCCGTAGAGGCGCGCGTCGTCGCCGACGTCGTCGGCGGCGAGGTAGAATTCTTCGGGGATGCGCTTCGGCCCCCAGCGCTGCGGGCCGGGCCAGTCCTGGCACAGCAGCGCCCCCTGGTGTCTGAGCTGGCGTTTGCTGCCGTTGTCGAAGCCCATCCCGTGGCTCGCCGTGAGGAGCAGCGCCGGGGTCTCGCCGCCGCCGAGCAGTCGCGCCAGCCGCTCCTTCGTCGCGTCCTCGCGCAGCACGGTCTGCACGTCCCAGGTCGGCTGGTCGGCCCCGAGCGCGTCCGAGAGCGGCTTGACCAGCTCGTCCGCGCTGAGGTTGGTCGCCGGGTCGTCGTCGTTCCTGACGCCGAAGAAGACCGCGCGGCGCGGCAGCGCCAGGCCGCCGCCCTCGGCCTCGACGACGCTGTGCGCGTAGGCCGCGTACTCCTCCAGCGTGTCGAAGTGGATGCGGCCGACCGCGTAGGCGACGTCGAGCTGGTACTGGAAGCGGTAGGGGATGGCCTCGGGGTCGCCGACGATGAGCAGGTAGTAGGGCGTCTTGTCGGGGTGGGCCGGGCCCGGGCCCGTGCCGTGGCGCGCGAGGAAGGCGTCTTTCGACTCGGGGTAGCGGTAGCCGTCCGGGCCCGCGTACTCCCTGTAATACTTCTCGTTCCGGGCCGACGCCTGCGCGCGGCGGTGGTCGAGCAGCTCCTTCAGGGCGTCGCGGATGGCGGCCGTGTTCGGGTCGCCGGCCGCGAAGATTACGCCCCAGCCCGTCTGCGACAGGTCCTTCGGGTCGAGCCCCTCGGCCAGCCCGAGGAACTTGCCCTTCCTGCGCTGGTTCAGCCATTTCAGCTCGCGCAGGTGGCTCTTGTCGACCGGCTCCTTCCGGGCGATTTGTGACAGAATCTCCTGCGTGAGCGGCGGGACGAGGTAATCGCCGTTGCTGCCGTTGATGCCGTTGAAGTAGAAAGTTCTGCTGCTCATGCGTCTCCTCCGCGGCCGTGGGGTGGCCGCTCATGCCGCGACCTCGCGCGCCTCCTCCACCTGAAGCGGCCGCCCGTCGCGCCACCCTTCGGGCGAAATTCTCGCCCCGCGCCCGCGCCCCCGGCTCCGTCAGGCGCGCGAGCCCTCCCACGGCGTCGTGTTTACCCCGCCGCCGGTGTGGAGGTCGTTGAGGGTGATGTAGTTCATGGGAAGTGTTCGGTGCCGGGCGTGTGAAATTAAGGCCGGAGCCGCCTTCGAGTTCCGCGGGGTTCGTCCGAGAGCACGTGTAACCTAGTCCGGTTTTATTTTGCTGTCAATGACTTTCTCACGGGCGGCGGCGGCGGTCGGCCCGGCCTTGCGCGCGCTCACGGCCGGGAGTAAAACTTGGTGCTGCGCGCCGCCGCCCGCGGCGCCGCTTCAGTTCCTCAAAGACACCCGAGCGGGTCGGTGGCAGGCGAGGGAAGTTGGCCGATGGAAGAATACGCCGAGCTGGAGGTTGGCCTCTATCGCCAGCAGGGGACGGTCTACGCGGTCGAGCTGCGCTTCCAGCTGCCGGAGCAGTACGACCAGGGCAAGCACGAGGCGCGCCGCGGCTATGCCGAGTTCGACGCGCAAAAACTCGACCAGCTCAAGCTCGACCCCGAGGAGTACGGCAGGGAGTTGACGCGGAGCCTGTTCGCCCACCCGCTGGTCTCCGAGAGCTACGACAGGGCCCTGACCTCGGCCGGCGACCTCCCGGTGCGGCTGCGGCTCTACGTCGACCCCAGCGCCGCCGACCTGCACAACCTGCGTTGGGAGTTGTTGCGCGACCCGCGCCACGGTTCGCGCCTGCTGACGAGCGAGCGCGTGCTCTTCTCCCGCTTCCTCGCGAGTACCGACTGGGCGGCGGTGCAGCCCCGCTCGAAGGGCAGGCTGCGCGCACTGGTCGTCGTCGCCAGCTCCCCGCAGCTCAACCGGCAAAGGCGCCCCGGGCTCGGCGCCTCGGGCGAGTCGGGGGCCGCCGGCGAGGGGGGCGGCGAGAGGCTCGAACCCCTCGACGTGGAGGGCGAGCTTGCGAGGGCGCAGGCGAGCC
The DNA here is from genome assembly GCA_036387455.1 of Pyrinomonadaceae bacterium. GTDB lineage: Bacteria > Acidobacteriota > Blastocatellia > Pyrinomonadales > Pyrinomonadaceae > QHXN01. The sequence goes on from DASVTS010000157.1 coordinate 17,688, forward strand.
TGAAGGGCGTGGTCCTCAACACGCTCGTCAGCCGCGACGAGCCGCCGACCCGCGTCACCCTGCCCAACCTGCTTAATAGCCTGCGCCGGGGCTACGACATCCTGTACCTCGTCTGTCACGGGGCCTTCTACAGGAGCGAGCCGAAGAGCAGTCTGGAGTCCTTCCTCTACCTCGAAGACGACGAGGGCGGCGTCATGCGCGTCGCGGGGCAGGAACTGGTCGACAGCATACGCGATTTAAGGCGCCGGCCGCTGCTGGTCGTGCTGGCCTCGTGCCGCAGCGCGGGGGAGGGCGAGCAGGCGCGCGCGGGCGACGAGGGCGCGCTGGCCGCGCTGGGGCCGCGCCTCGCCGAGGCCGGCGTCGCGGCGGTCGTGGCCATGCAGGGCGACGTGCTGATGGAGACGATGGCGCGCTTCATGCCGGCGTTCTTCGAGCGGCTCACCGCCGACGGCGAGGTGGATTTGGCGATGGCGACGGCGCGCGCCGCCGTGCTCGGGAGTCCGGACTGGTGGATGCCGGTGCTCTTCATGCGGCTGCGCAACGGGAGCATCTGGTACGAGCCGGGCTTCGCCCGCGGCGAGAAGGACTACGACCGCTGGCCCGACCTGCTCAGCAGCATCAAGCAGAACAGGTGCACGCCGGTCATCGGCTTCGGCCTCACCGAGTTCCTGCTCGGCCCGCCGCGCGAGATCGCGCGCCGCTGGGCGGAGAACCAGAACTTCCCGCTCGCGCGCCGCTACCAGGACGAGCTGCACCAGGTCGCGCAGTACCTCGCGGTCAGCCAGAGCCCGAGCTACGCGCGCGACAAGCTCATCGAGTTCCTGCTCGAAGAGGTGAGGCGCGACCACGGGGACGCGCGGCAGGCCGGGGCCCAGCTCAACGCGCTGGTCAGCGAGATCGGGGCGCGGCGGCGGCGCGAGAACGAAGACGACGCCTTCCGCGTCCTGGCGGGGCTGCCCCTCTCCATCTACATCACGGCCAACGCCGACGACCTGCTCGCGGACGCGCTCGCCGAGCAGGGCAAGAAGCCCGAGGTCGTGATCTGCCGCTGGAACTCTTACGTGGACACGCTGGAGACGGTCTACCAGCGCGAGCGCGGCTTCCGGCCGACCGTCGAGCGCCCGCTCGTCTACCACCTCTTCGGGCGGCTGGCCGAGCCGAAGTCGCTCGTCCTGACCGAGGACGACTACTTCGATTACCTGATGCGCGTCAACAGCAACGACGCCGACATCCCCGTCGTGGTGGACGCCGCGTGGTGCGCCAACGCCCTCCTCTTCCTCGGCTTCCAGCTCGACGACTGGGACTTCCGCGTCCTCTTCCGCAGCATCCTGAACGACGAGCGGCGGGAGAAGAAGCGCGACTACCGCTCGGTCGCCGTGCAGCTCAGCCCCGGCGACGCGAACCTCCAGCCGGGGCGCGCGCGCCGCTACCTGGAGCAGTACTTCGGGGACGCGAAGATCGGCACCTACTGGGGCAGCGCCGGCGACTTCGCCGCCGAGCTGCGCGAGCGGCGGGCGGCGGCCGAAGGCGGGAGGGCCGGATGAAGGCGTCCAGAAACCCCTACGTCGGCCCGCGCGCCTTCCAGAGCGGGGAGCGGCTCTACGGCCGCGACTGGGAGGCCCTCGAACTGCGCGACCTCATCGTCGCCAAGCGCATCGTGCTGCTGCACTCGCCTTCGGGCGCGGGCAAGACCTCCTTAATCCAGTCGGGCCTGTCGCCGCTCCTGCTCCAGGAGGGTTTTCAGCACACGCCGCCGATGCGGGTCGGCCTCGACGCCTCGCCCTCGCTGGTCGAAGATTTACAGCAGGCCGGCCTGGACGCGGGCGCGCAGAACCGCTACGTCCTGAGCGTCCTCACGTCGCTCGGGCGTTCGCCGTCGAAGAGGCAGGTCGCGTCCCGCGAGTCGGCCGCCGTCCGGCTCTCGGCCCCGCTCCTGCGCGCGCCCCGCAAGGGGCAGGGCGCGGAAGGCCCCGCGCGCGAGGTGCTCGTCTTCGACCAGTTCGAGGAAATCCTCACGCTCGACTCGACCGACATCGGCGTCAAGGAGGACTTCTTCGCCCAGCTCTGTGAGGTGCTGCGCGACCCGAGCCTGTACGCGCTCTTCGCCATGCGCGAGGAGTACGTCGCCAGCCTCGAACCGTACCTCCGCTTCATCCCCGGCCAGCTCAGCCGCCGCTTCCGCATCGACCTGCTGACGGCCGACGCGGCGCTGCGGGCCATCCAGGAGCCGGCGAAGGCGGCCGGCGTGACCTTCACCGACAGCGCCGCGCGCAAACTCGTCGACGACCTCCGGCAGGTGCTCGTCCAACTGCCCGACGGCACGCCCGACCGCCAGCCCGGCCCCTACGTCGAGCCCGTGCAACTTCAGGTGACGTGTAAGCGCATCTGGGAGAAGCTCGGGGAGGGCGAGGGGGAGATAAACGAGAGGCACCTCGACCAGATCGGCGACGTGGATCAGGCGCTCGCGCTCTACTACGAGGAGCAGGTGCAGGCCGTGGCGCGCAAGACCGGCGTCGGCGAGAGGGCGCTCCGCGACTGGTTCGGCAAGCGCCTCATCACCGAACAGGGGTTCCGCGGGCAGGTGCAGCAGGGGACGGAGGCGGAGCAGGGGTTGAAGCTCGCGGTCATCCGCGAACTGACCAACACCTACCTCGTGCGCCAGGAGAAGCGCCGCAACGTCGCCTGGTTCGAGCTGGTGCACGACCGCATGGTCAAGCCCATCCTGCGCAACAACGAGCGGTGGGCCGAAGAGAACCTGACCCCGCTCCAGCGGAAGGCGGCCACCTGGCTGAAGGACGGCAGGCCGAAGGACGCGCTCCTGCGCGACGCCGAGCTGGCGGAGGCCGAGCGCTGGGCGGAGGAGTACGCCGGCGAAGTGACCTCGGTCGAGCGCGACTTCCTCGAAGAATCGCTCAAGGCCCGCCGGGCCGACGAGCTCGCGCGCAAGGAGGAGTCGGACCGGCGGACGAACCTCGCCGACCTCGGCTGGGGCGTGGTCTTCGCGGCCGACGACCCGAACGCGGCCGCGCTGTGCGGGGCGCTGGGCGAGCTGCTCGCGCACCGCCGCGGGCAGGCGGCGCGGCTGTCGAAGGACTATTACAAGGAGTTCACGGGGAAGGACGGTTACAGGGGGGGCGAGACGGCGCAGGAGTTCCTTGCGCGCCACGGCGCGGGGGCCAGCTCGCCCAGCCCCGAGAAGGTGCCCTACTACCTGCTCATCGTCGGCGACCCCGAGGCCATCCCCTTCGAGTTCCAGTACGCCCTCTCGACGCAGTACGCCGTCGGCCGCATCCACTTCGACACGCCGGACGAGTACGCGGCCTACTCCCGCAGCATCGTCCTTTCCGAGAGCGGCGAGTTCTCCCTGCCGCGCGAGGTGGCCGTCTTCAGCCCCGTGGCGCCCGGCGACACGGCCACGAAACTGGCCTTCGAGAAGATGGTCAACCCCCTCGTCATGCGTCTGGAGGAGTTACAGGACTGGGACGTCAAGCCGGCGCTCAAGGAGGAGGCGACGAAGGCCCGCCTGCGCCGGCTGCTCGGCGGCGAGGCGACGCCGGCGCTCCTCTTCACGGCGAGCCACGGGATGGGCTTCCCCAGCGGCCACCCCCAGCAGCTCGGACATCAGGGGGCGCTGCTGTGTCAGGACTGGCCGGGCCTTGAACACTGGGCCGGGCGCATCCCGGAAGACTTCTACTTCGCCGCCGACGACGTCGGGGACGACGCGCGCCTGGTGGGGACGATGGCCTTTTTTTTCGCGGAGTACAGCGCCGGCACGCCGCGCTTTCAGGACTTCTCTCTAGAGGCCCCCGAGCCGCGTCAGGAGGCGCCGCGCGCCTTCATCAGCAGCCTCCCGCAGCGTCTGCTCGGTCATCCCAACGGCGGCGCCCTCGCCGTCATCGGGCACGTCGGCCTGGCCTGGGTCACCTCGTTTCTTGAGCATGTCTCCACCGGCCTTGAGGTTCAGGTGATCTCCACCTTTCTGACCACCCTCAACCGGCTGATGAGGGGGCACACGGTCGGCTCGGCGATGGAGCCTTTCAGCCAGCGTTACATGGCGCACGCCTCGCAGCTCGCCGAAGACCTGCGGGAGGTGGTCTTCCGCAACAAGGCCCGCACACGCGAACTCGACAGGAAGTTGCTCACCACCCTCGACGCGCGCAACTACGTCATCCTCGGAGACCCGGCGGCGCGCCTGCCCGTCGGCGGCGGCACCGTCATCACCGAGCGCCCCCGCATCCGGGCCGAGAGCCCCGGGCGGCGGCGCGAGCAAAAGCCTCTGAAGCCGCCCCGCGAGGACTTCGCCCCGGCCGGCAGGCCGAAGGCCCCGCCGGCCCCGAGGCGCGCGGAGAAGGTGTTGTGCAACGGCCTCAACGGGGCGACGGGCGACTACCTGCTGCCCCACATGAGCGTCGAACAGATTTCGGCCATCGCGCAGGGCGGTCTTCAGGAGCCGGACATGGAGGAGTTAAAGGTCTGGTACGAGGAGGTTCTCCAGTCGGGACCGACCGGGGGTTAAATTGTCATGGCCGTCATAGAAGGAGTCGATGCGGTGGACCTGTCCCAGGCCGGCTGGGGGGTCGTGTTCGCAGAGGACGCGGACCCGGCCATCCGCGAGGCCCTGGGCGGGCTGCTCGAACACCGGCGCGGGCAGGCGGGCAGGCTGCGCGAGGGCCGCTACCGCGAGTTCGGCGGCGAAGAAGCTTACCGCGCGGGCGAGACGGGCATCCAGTTCCGGGCGCGTTACGGGGTCGGCCCCGAAGCGGCCGACCCCGACAAGGTGCCTTATTACCTTCTGCTCGTCGGCAGCCCCGCGGCCATCCCCTTCCGCTTTCAGGTCGAGATGGACGCGACCTACGCCGTCGGGCGCATCCACTTCGACACCCCGGCGGAGTACGAGCGTTACGCGCGCGGGGTGGTCGCCGCCGAGTCCGCCCCGCCGAAGTCGCCGCGCGACGCCGTCCTGTTCGGCGTCGAAAACTCCAGCGACCAGGTCACCCGCCAAACCCAGCGGAACCTGATGAGGCCGTTGTATGAGGAGCTGGCGGGGGCGTCGGGCGGCTGGCGGGTCAGGCTCCTGGGTAAGGACAAGACGACCAAAGCCTCTTTGCGCGGCCTGCTCCGCGGCGCGGAGACGCCCGACCTTCTCTTCGCCGCCGGCCACGGCCTCGGGTTTCCCCGCTCTTACTCGTACCCGGAGCAACGCGCGCGCCAGGGGGCGCTCGTCTGCCGCGACTGGCCCGGCCCCCGGCAGTGGGACCGGGCCATCCCCCCCGAGTTCTACTTTTCGGCCGACGACGTGCCCGGCGGCGCGAACCTGTCGGGGCTGGTGGCCTTCCTCATCGCCTCCTACAGCGTCGGCACTTCGCACCACGACGAGTTCGCCTTCCGCGCCATGCACCGGCACTTCAGCGCCGCCGAAGAGTCCTTCCTCTCGCAGCTCCCCCAACGCCTCCTGTCTCACCCGGACGGCGGCGCCCTCGCGGTCGTCGGCCAGCTGGACCGCCTCTGGGGCTACGCCGGGGCCGACGAGAAGGCCGCGCCCGACTGGCAACTCTACAGCCAGGTCTTGAAACGCCTGTTCGAAGGCAGCACGCTCGGCTGGGCCGTGGAGCTTTTTAACGAGCGCACCGCCGAGCTGGCTTCCTTAATCTCCGCCGAGCTGGAGGGCATCAGCTTCGGCAAGGCCCCGGAAACTTCCACCCTGGCCGGACTGTGGATGAATCTCAGTGACGCCCGTAACCACATCGTCTTCGGCGACCCGGCCGTGCGCATTTCCGCCGGGGAGGGCGGCGCCCGGTGACGCCGTGATTCCGAAACTGCGAGTTGTTTCAGCGGGCGGCCTCGCCCAGCTTCTCGCTGCCCTTCTTCACGCGCCCGCTCAGCCCGATGATGGCCTCCAGGTCGAGCCGCAGCCTCGTAGACGACTGGGCGTCGAAGCGCCTGACCCCTTTCGCGTGGAGGGCGTTCGTGAACCTGAGGACGATTCCGTCGAGGCGGGAGAGCGCCGCCCGCAACTGCCCCGGGTCTGACGGGGGCAGGGACGGGGGGAGCTTTTCGCCCTCGGGCGCCTCGGGCAGCGCAAGGTTCTCCTTAAGGCGCTCGGCCCGCTTCTTTATCTCCGAGGCGGACCTGGCGACGAGCTTGAAGTCCAGTTCTCCGCCGCCCGAGACCGCCCGCGCCAGGTCGTTGTTGACGACCTGTAGGCGCACGAAGTCTTCCCTGATTTGCGCGAAGGCCAGCCGCGGCTCGCGCTGCTCGCCCGAACGGTGATAGCGCTCGGTCAGTTCGAGCATCATCTCGCGCTCCGCGCTCTCGGCGGCCTCGCGGGTCATCAGCTCGCGCGTGGCCCGCTCGTCGTTCCTACGCTGTTGCCCCTCCTGCGCCCACGCGGCGCAGGCCGCCAGGAGGAGGGCCGCCGCCGCGCCGAGAACTGGCTTTGACGAGTGTTCCATCCGAAGCCGCCTTTCTTAGACGTGGCGCCCCGTCACGCCGCCCCGACGGCCGCGGACGGCGTCGGCGCCCGGGCCTCAAGGGGAGTCCCCGACCCGGCATGACGTCACTTCCCGCCTGCTTCGTCCGCACGTAGAGTATCTAACCGTCCGTCGGAGAGAAAGGGAGACCGACGAGGACACATGATAAGGCTTTGTCTACCCCCGGAACAAAAAAATTGACCCCGGGGCACACTTTCCGCCCCGGCGTCGGTGATTACGTGAGAGCGATGAAACGTCTACGAATGGGAGGGCGAGTTCTCCGGCAACTTCAGCCGTTGGGTCGCGCCGGGCGCCCCCGAAGTCTGAATTGTCATCGCCCCCGCTCACTTCCGCACGCGACCCTTGACGGCGTTAGCACGGGCGCCGTAGGTGATGCGGCCGCCGGCATCTGCCGGCAGGTGCGCGCGCATCCTCCCTTTGAGAAGTGAGAGTTCTTCGGGCGCCATCGCCGCGAGCTGCGGGCCGACGCTCGGCCCGCCGAGGACGGTCGCCCAGTAGTCGTCGAAGTCGTCGAACGTCCGCCGCACGGTAATCTCCCGCGTCTCGACCGAGTCCAGGCCCGCGCCGGCCCACAGGTCACGCATCGCGTCCGTGCGCGACGCGCCGGCGCTCGGCGGCGTCGGGACCGCGACGCCCATCCCGCGCATCTCGGCGTGCAACGCCTCGTAAGGGAAACCGCCGCCTTCCATGTCCCACGCGTAGGCCGTGACGGCGCCGCCCGGCGAGACCACGCGCGCCATCTCGGCCACGCCCCGGGCCGGGTCGGGGACGAAGAAGATTACGAGCGGCATGACGGCCGCGTCGAACGCGTCGTCGGGGAAGGGCAGCGCCATCGCGTCGCCCCGGCTAAACTGTGCGACGCGCGCCGCGGGCCGCGTGCGGGCGTAGGCGAGCTGCCCCTCGGACGGGTCCACCCCGTGCACCGAGGCGGGCGCGCACCGCCCGACGAGCATCTCGGTGAAGGCGCCGTTGCCGCAGCCGACGTCGAGCCACCGCAGGCCCGATTCCGGGGCCAGCCAGTCGAGGAAAGTCTCGCCCGCGAGCCGGCTCCACTCCCCCATGTATCGCTCGTAGGCGGCCCCGTCGTCGAAGCGTATCTGGTCGGTCACCGTCGGCGTCCTCCTCCGTCCGGACAGTCTGCGAATCGAGACGGAATCCTACCCTCTCCGCCACCCATTTTTTAAGCGCAAAGGGGCGCCGCCCGGGACGGCGGGCGGGCGCTTCACTCCCCGCCCGAGAGCGAGGCGCGCGGGAGGACGGTGTGCGGGACGCCGTCCAGGAACCGCGAGACGGAGGGGAGCGGGTCGCCGTCGGCCGCGCCGCGGTAGGCGCCGAGCGGGTAGACGAAGTAGAGGTGGCGGCGCGCGCGCGTCGCGGCGACGTAGAGCAGCCGCCGCTCCTCCTCCAGGTCCTCGAACTCGTCGTAGGTGCGCGAAGAGGGGAACCAGCCGTCCGCCACCCAGATGACGAAGACCGCGTCCCACTCCAACCCCTTCGCCGAGTGGACGGTCGAGAGCGTCACGGCGCCTCCGCCGCGCGCGCGCCCGTCCGCGCGGGTCGCGTCCGAGGGGTCGAGCGCCACGTCGGCCAGCAGCTCCGCCGCCCCCTTGTAGCGCTTGGCGATGGCCTGTAGGTGTTCGAGGTCGCGCCCGCGCCGCGGGTGGTCGTCGTAGCGCGCGCGCAGGATGGGGCGGTAGAAGCGCAGCACGGCCGAGAGCTGCGCGCCCGGCGTCTTCGTCTCGACGAGGGCGAGGAGCAGGCGCGTCAGGCGGCCCAACTGCTCCCTGTAGGCGGCGCGCGCCGGGAAGCGGTGCAGCTTCCTGAAGAGCGCCTCCTTCGTGCGCGCCGCGCGGAACTCCTTCCGCTCGACGCCGAGGTGGTCGAGTATCTGGTTGACCGTCGCGTCGCCGACGTGGTCGAGCAGCTTCAGCGCGCGGAACCACGCGAGCGTGTCCGAGGGGTTCGAGACGACGCGCAGGAAGGCCAGCGCGTCCTTGACGTGCGCCGACTCGGCGAACTTGATGCCGCCGTACTTGCGGAACGGGATGGCGTGCTTGGTCAGCTCAATCTCAAGGTCGAACGAGTGCGAGCCGGCGCGGAAGAGGACGGCGACCTCGTTGGCGGGGACGCCCGCCTCGCGCAGCTCCTCGACGCGCTCGGCGACGAAGCGCGACTGCTCGTGCTCGTCGCGCGCGGCCACGAGCACGGGCGGCTCGCCCCGGTCGTCCACGCGCGAGAAGAGGTGCTTCGAGTAGCCCTCCTCGGCGTCCGAGATGATGGCGTTCGCCACGTCGAGGATGGGCTGGGTGCTGCGGAAGTTCTCCTCCAGCTTGATGACCTGCGCGCCGGGGAAGAGTTCGGGGAACTCCAGCATGTTCCGGTGGCTCGCCCCGCGGAACGAGTAGATGGACTGGCATTCGTCGCCCACGACCGCCACGTTGTCGTGCGTCGCCGTCAGGAGGCGCACTATCTGCGCCTGGAGCCTGTTGGTGTCCTGGTACTCGTCCACCATGATGTAGCGGTACTGGTCGGAGAGCTGGCGGCGCAGCCCCTCGCTCGCTTCGAGCGCCTCGCGGAAGCGGACGAGCAGGTCGTCGTAGGTCAGGAGGTGGCGCGCGCGCTTGAACTCCTCGAAGGAGCGGTAGAGTTCTTCGAGCGCCGCGCGCTCGCCGAGGAAGTGCGGGTAGGACGCCTTGAGCGCCTCCTCCAGCGTGACGACCTTGTTGACGAGCGTGCTGAAGATGGAGCAGATGGTGCGCTTGCGCGGGAAGTGGCGTTCGCGCGTGAGGCGCATCTGCCGGCGCAGCATGTCTATCAGGTCTTCGGTGTCGGAGGGGTCGAGCACGGTGAAGTTGCGCGCCACGCCGGCCGGCTCGGGGAACCGCCGCAGGACGCCGTGCCCGAGGCTGTGGAAGGTGCCGCCCGAGACGCGCTGGCAGCGCGCGTCGGCCAGCCCCGCCGCGCGCGCGAGCATCCCCGACGCCGCCCGCCGCGTGAAGGTCAGGAGCAGGACGGACTCGGGCGCCGCGCCCGACTCGACGAGGCGCGCGACGCGGTAGACGAGCGTCCGCGTCTTCCCCGTGCCCGCGCCCGCGACGACGAGCAGCGGGCCTTCGGTCGTCGTCACCGCCCGGAACTGCGCCTCGTTCAGCTCCCTCTCGTAATCTATCCCGGACGAGCGCGGCATGGTGCCGACGCGCCTTAAGACGAGCCGCGGCTTGACGGTCTGCGTCGTCGCCGCCTGCCCGAGCTCGAAGGCGCGCTTGAAGGCTTTGAGCTCGTCGGCCAGCTCCTTCATCGTCCGGTGGCGGTGCCCGGGCGCGCGGTCGAGCGCCTTCGTCAGCACGCCCGCGAGGCCGGGCGGGAGCTTCGAGCGCAGTGAGTCGCGCAGGCGGGGCTCCTCGTGGAGGATGGCGTGCATCGTGTCGATGTGGTTGTCGGCCGCGAAGGGGCAGGAGCCGGTCAGCATCTCGCAGAGGACGACGCCGAAGGAGAAGACGTCGCAGCGCAGGTCCACGCGCTGGCCGAGCAGTTGCTCGGGCGACATGTAGTTGACCGTCCCGAGGACCGTGCCGGGGTCGGTCCTGACGCGGACGAGCGTCTTCTGCGCGCTGTCGGCGCCGGCCGCGCGCGTTTTGCGGGGGAGGAGCTTGGCGATGCCGAAGTCGAGAATCTTGACGTAGCCGTCGCGGCTGAGCATCACGTTCTCGGGCTTGAGGTCGCGGTGGACGATGCCGGCCTCGTGCGCCTTCGAGAGCCCTTCGGCAATCTGTATCGCCACGCCGAGCGCGTCGCCGAGCGGGAGGGCGCGCGCCGCAATCTTCTGCCGCAGCGTCTCGCCCTCGACGTACTCGGTCGCCATGTAGGGGCGCCCGCCGTCCTCGCCGAACTCGTAGACGGTGAGGATGTGCGGGTGGTTGAGGGCCGAGGCGGCGCGGGCCTCTTGCAGGAAGCGGCGGCGGCGGTCTTCGTGCGAGGTGAACTCGGGCGGCAGGAGCTTGAGCGCGACGACGCGGTGCAGCTTCTCGTCGTACGCCTTGAAGACCGCGCCCATGCCGCCGGCGCCGAGCGCCTCCATGATGCGGTAGTGGGCGACGGTGCCGGTCTCGGGGATGACTCGCATAAACGGGGAACGCGTCGGGAGCGCGCCTGAGTGGTTTAGTTAGACCTTGAGTACAGTACGAAGAAACGGACGCCGCGGGTGCGTCAAACTGTCCGATGCTCTTAATGTATCACGGCGGGCGCGGTCAAGCCCGGCGCGGGGGGCGCGCGCGTGACAGGCGTCGCCGGGATGGGGTATCCTTTGGCGGGTTCAGCGGTCAGCTTTCGGCTCCGGCCGGGCGCTGGCCGCTCTTGCTGAGCAAGCTCCCGCGGAGAGGTGCAGGAGTGGTTGAACTGGCAGCACTGGAAATGCTGTGTACGGGGAACCGTACCGTGGGTTCGAATCCCACCCTCTCCGCCAGATAACATCTGAGACGAAGCGAGGCGGAAGCCCGACCGTGAGGGAGGGCGTCGGACTGACAAATTAAGGTGGGATGACGGGAGGCAGGCGGCCCCACATCATCCCGCCTTTCGTGTTTCTCCGGCGCCCTCCCTCACGGTCGGGCTTCCGCCTCTACGCCTTGGAGCCAGAGGGCGGCCGCCTCGGCGTCGAGCGGGCGGGAGAAGAGGTAGCCCTGCGCGTACTCGCAGCCGAGGCCGCGCAGCAGCTCGGCCTGCTGCGCCGTCTCGACGCCCTCGGCGACGACGCCCATCCCGAGGTTGCAGGCGAGCGTGACGATGGTGCGGACTATCTCGCCGTTCTCGTCCGGCTCGCCCATGCGGCTGACGAAGGAGCGGTCCACCTTGAGCGTGTCCACGGGGAAGCGGTGCAGGTAGGAGAGCGAAGAGTAGCCCGTGCCGAAGTCGTCGATGCTGACGCCCGTGCCCAGCGCGCGCAGGCGTTCGAGCGTGGCGCACGTCGCCTCGGCGTTCCCCATGATGACGCTCTCGGTGATTTCGAGGCGCAGGCAGCGCGGGTCGAGCCCGGCGTCGGCGAGCGCCCCCGCGACCGAGGCGGCGAGCCCGGCCTGCGCGAACTGCTTGCCCGAGAGGTTGACGCTGACGTGGAGCCCTTCACGCGCGAGCCCGCGCGCCTGCCACTCGCGGAGCTGGCGGCACGACTCGAAGAGGACGCGGCGGCCGATTTCGACGATGAGGCCGGTCTCCTCGGCGACGGGGATGAACTCGGAGGGCGGGACGAGCCCGCGCTCGGGGTGCAGCCAGCGCACCAGCGCCTCGAAGCCCGCGACCTCGCCCGTCACGAGCGAGAGGATGGGCTGGTAGACGACGCGGAACTCGTCGCGCTCGACGGCGCGGCGCAGGTCGGTCTCCGTCCGGAGCAGGGCGACGGCGCGCGCGTGCATCGCCTCGTCGAACAGCTCGTGGCGCGCCTTGCCGTTGGCCTTGGCGCGGTACATCACGGTGTCGGCGTCGCGGAGGATGGACTCGGGGTCTTCGTAGCCGGTGGCGCTGAGCGTGATGCCGATGCTCGCGGAGGTGTAGACCTCGTGGCCGCCGAGGCGGAAGGGGCGCCCGAGCGCCGCCTGGATGCGCTCGGCCACGCGCGCGGCGTCGGCGTAGTCCTCGATGTCGCTGACGAGGACGGCGAACTCGTCGCCGCCGAGGCGCGCGACGGTGTCCGCGCCGCGGATGCACTCTTCGAGCCGGCGCGCGAGCTGGACGAGGAGCTGGTCGCCGGCGAGGTGGCCGAGGGAGTCGTTGACGACCTTGAAGCGGTCGAGGTCGAGGAAGAGGACGGCGAAGAGGTAGCCGGGCCGCCGCTTCGCGTGCTCGACGGCGAGCTTGAGGTGGTTCGTCAGCAGCGTCCGGTTCGGCAGGCCCGTCAGCGCGTCGTGGAGCGCGGCGTTGCGGAAGTGCTCGCGGCTCTCTTCGAGCTCGCGGCTGATGCGCTCCTGCTCGGCGAGGTAGCGGTTCAGCTCCTGCACGTGGCGCTCGGCCATCGCCGCCTGCGTCGCCGCCGCCTCGACGCTCTTGAGGTAGGTCTGGTAGGTCAGGTAGACGATGGCCGCGACGGGCGCCGCCGCCGCCACGGGGTAGAAGCCGAAGGTGACGACGAGGCGCGCCAGCACGCCCGCGGCGGCCGCGCCCGCGAAGTAGGTGAGCGACGCCCAGAGGTAGAACTCGCGCCACGTCCGCGCGAAGCCGCGGCCGAGCTTGAGCGCCTTGTCGAAGGCGACGAGGCCGGAGTTGAAGACGTACTGCGCGAGCCCCATCACGCAGACCAGCGTGACGAGCGTCGCGGCGCGGCCCGAGCGCAGCGCCTCCTCCGGCGGGCCGAAGGAGAGGCGCAGCGCCCACGCCGTCGCGCAGGTCGAGCAGCCCATCACCGCGCCGTTGAAGAGGACGGTCAGGGCCTTGCGGCTGATGCGCAGCGACGAGCAGACGCCCTCGGCGACGGCGAGGAGCACCGCCGCCTCGCCGCCGTAGAGCAGCAGGGCGAGGAGGATGAAGGTGTCCGAGACGGTGATGCGCCCCGTCGTGCGCGGAATCCCGACGCCGACGCGCGAGCTGACGGCGACCGTGAGGAGCGCCAGCAGCAGGAAGCCCACGTCCAGGCGCCCGGCCGGCAGCAGCCACGCCGAAGGGACGACGGCCGCCGGGGCGAGCGAGATGACCAGCAGGCGGAACGGGCGGCTCCGGCCGCTGTCGGCCGCCCCCGCCCCCGCCCCGTCCGGGCCGGGTAGTTCGTGGAGCTTCATCGTGTGAGTCGTCGGGTCAGAAGTTCGCGCCGCCGTCGCGCGGCGCGTCCATGCCGGCGGTGTCGTCGCCGCGCAGCATGGCGTCGCCCGTGATGACCCCGTCGCCGGTGATGACGCCGTCGCCCGCGATGACGCCGTCGCCGAAGACCCGGCCGCCCCGGACGCGCGCCCCGCCGTCGCCGAAGAGGTCGGCCGCGTCGCAGAAGGGGTCGCCGTCGCCCGCGATGACGCCCGCGCTCGTCATGACGTGGTCGCCGAAGAGGACGCCGTCCGAGAGCCAGCGCGCGTCGCCCGTAATCACGCCGTCGCCCGTGATGACGCCGTCGCCGAAGAGGACGCCGAGGCCGTAGACCTTCTGATACCTGGTGACGAGGCTCTGGCCGGTCGCGTAGGCGTAGTTGAAGAGGAGGCCGCGCGACCACGCGAAGGTGTGGAAGGCGACGGTCGTGCGCGGGTCGGGCGCGGCCCCCGTCAGGAGGGGCGAGCCGACGGGCGTTCCCGCCGTCAAATCCGTCCGCACGAGCCGCGCCAGCCGGACGGCGCCCTCGACGTTCAGCTGCCCCATGCCCTGCTCGAAGTAGTTGAAGCCGGCGAGCGGCTGCGCCGTGTACATGAGAATCATCTTCACCATGTTCGGCGTGAGCGACGGGTTGGCCTGGAGCACGAGGGCGGCCGCGCCCGCCACGGCCGGCGTCGCCATCGAGGTGCCGCTCAGCCGCATCATCCGGCGCGACTCGACCGGGCTCACGCCCGCGTCCAGCTCCGGGTGCTCGGTGACGAGCAGGTTGTCGGGCGACTCGGCCGCGACGAGCTTGTTGCCCGGCGCGACCAGCTCCGGCTTGACGAGGTTGTCGTAGTGGCGCGCGCCGTAGGCGTCAACGCGGAAGCCGCGCGTGGGCCCGCGCGAGCTGTAGGTCGCCACGCCGTCGTCCGAGCGCGCGTCGGTGCCGAAGGTGTTCGCGGCGCCGACCGTAATCACCGAAGGCTCGATGCCGGGCGAGTGGACGCGGCCGTAGACCTTGTTCCCCGCGGCGTCCTTGCCCTCGTTGCCGGCGGCGGCCACGACGACGACGCCCGCGTCGACCAGCTTGCGCGCGGCCTTGCACAGCGGGTCGTCGCGGTACGAGTCGACGGCGGCCGTGCCGAGGGAGAGGTTGACGACGCGGACGTTGTAGGCCCTGCGGTTGGTCAGCACCCAGTCGAGCGCGGCGAGCAGCCCCGAGGCCGTGCCCGCGCCGCGCGAGTCGAGCGCGCGCAGGTTGACGACGTGGGCGCCCGGCGCGACGCCCTCGTAGGCGCCGTTCGAGACGCGCCCGTTGCCGGCCGCCACACCCGCGACGTGCGAGCCGTGCCCGAACGGGTCGTCGGTGCGGCCCTCGCCCGTGAAGTCGCGGCTGACGACGACGCGCGCGCGGTTCGACCTGTCGAGGAAAGACCTGTGGCCGGCGTAGACGCCGGAGTCTACGACGGCGACGCCGACCCCCGCGCCGTCGGGCGCCGGGGCGGAGTCGGGCGAAGCCTCGCGCGCGGCGTCCGCGCCGGTCGCGGCCGAGAGGTGGCCGAGCTTCAGCACCGCGCGGTCGTTCGAGACGAAGGAGACGAGCGAGCTGGCGGCGAGCGTGAGGACGTTGCCCGCCGGGATGTCCACCGCGCGCACCTGAAAGTTCTGGTAGGCGCGCGTCGTGCGCGCGCCGAGCGAGAACAGCAACAGGTCGAGCGTCAGGCCCCAGAGCCCGCTCGACTGCACCAGCACGCGCACGCGCCGGCCCGCGGGCACGCCGCCGACGAGCTGGAGCAGGTCGGGCGAGACTTTGACCGCCTGCGCAAGGGCCTGCGTCGTCTGCGTGAGACCGGGGAGGGTTTGCGCGCGCGCGGCGGGGGCGCCGCCGAGGCCGGGGCAGAGCGAGAGCAGGAGCGCGACGGAAGTGAGTCGCGTCTTCGTGGCGAGGCGCTGAAAAACCTTCATACGAAAACTCCAGACCCTTGTCCCAAAAGGCGCACGGCTGCGCGGCCAAATTATTGGGGGAGGCGGCTTCGCCGTGGCAAAGCGCGTGCCCGCCTCGCCTCGCATGGATTTTTAAGGAAAAGCGAGACAGGCGGCGACGGCCGGCGCGGCGGGCCGGTCAGCGGCCGGTCAGGTTGAGCGGGTTCGGTCGGTCAGAGTGAAAGATTCGGTCAACCTTCAAGTCAGAACTGCCGTGCTGATTGTCGCCCGTCTCGTGGCGCCGTTTGCGGCGTCGCCGCGGCGGGTTGTAAAGTCTCGGCCGTACGACCTTGCCGTCAGAATCTACTTCCAACGGAGTCTGAAGCTTCATGCGTAAAGCACATCTCCTCCTCTTCGTCGTCGCGCTCGGGCTGCTGGCGTGCGCCGCCGTGTCGGGCCGCGCATCGGCGCAGCGCAGGCGTTCGGTGCCGCGCCCGGCGGCCGTCTGCCCCGACCCGACCGTGCGCTGCCGGACGACCGTCGAGTTCCAGCCGTACCAGTTGCCGTTCCGCGTGCCGGCGAACGGCATCATCTGGGAGACGGAGAAGTTCTACGCCGTCATCCTCAAGAGCGTGCGCGACGAGAACCCCCGCGGCGACTGCGACGTCTTCATCCCCGAGGCCGAGCGCGAGGCGGCGCAGGCGCTCTTCCCGCGCAACAAGGTCTTCTCCTCGCGCTGCGCCGAGGCCGGCGAAGTCTTCTACACGGAGGTCTCCGGGGACGCGCAGTTCATGGCCGTCTACGCCGGGCGGACGCGCGCCGAGGCGAACGCCATGCTGGAGAAGGTCAGGGCGACGGGGCGCTTCCCCGGCGCCAACCTCCGACGCATGAACGCCGGCTTTAACGGAACCTGAGGCCCGAAACTAGGGGGCTCGCGCGCCCCTTCAACCCGCGCCCCTGCGCGTTTGCCAACTCGGGCGGCGCGGGTTAAAGTCTAAGCCGAAAGCTGAAGGCCGACGGCCGAAGGCTTTTTGACAACTTATCAGGCTTCGGGCTCCGCACAACGCTTGCCCCGCGAACCCCGCCAGGCCGGGAACGGAGCAACGGTAGTGGCGGCGGCGTGTGTTGCGGGTCGGTCCGGAGCCTGGCCACTTTCAGAAGAGAGTCGCCGCGGGCCGAGGCTTGCCGAACCGCGCCGCGTTGGAGCACAATCCGCCGCGTGCGCGTCCGTTCGGTCGAGCCCCCCGCGGCGACTCTTTTCCCGTTTCGGCCCCGCCCACGCCCGCGAGATGAAGAACCCCTCCGAGAGACTGAGGCTGCTGACGGCGCTCGCGCTCGCGTCCGCGCTCGCCGCCGGAGCCCTGGCCTCGCACGCCGACGCGCGGCGGCAAACGCCCGCCGCCCCCCCGCAGGCCGGGCTGCCCGCACGCGACCCGCACCCGCTCGACGCGCTCGACCGCGCCGTCCAGAAGCGCTTCCACCAAGTCGTCGGCTTCGGCATGGCGCGCATCGCCACCGAGAAGAAGTTCGAGCCCACGACCGAGGAGGAGAGGGCGGCCGTCGGCGCGCTCAAGCGCGACGGCTACAGGGTCGCGCTCTACCTCGCCGGCCGCGCCGTCCTCGCGGACGCGCCCGCGGAGGCCCGCGCCGCCAAAAAGCATTTCGGCATCGGGCCGGGCGTGCCCGGGATGAGCGGCCCCATCTTCGTCAGCTCGCCCGGCGTGAAGGGGCTGCCCGGCGGGGCCGTGCTGTGGGACGAGACGCGCCGCGCGCTGGAGTCCTTCGCCGCGGGCGGCGAGCGCTACGGCTTCAGCGCCGGCCCGTGGGAGGTCGAGGCGCGCGCCGTGCGCGCCGGCGGCGAGTCGTGCCTGAAGTGCCACAGCCCGGACGTCAGGGTCGAATACCTGCCGGCGCCCGACGGCCGGCTCTTTACTCGGTTCGAGCGGAAGGGCGCGGAACTCAAGGTCGGAGACCCGCTCGGCGTGCTACTCTACGCCTACAGGAGGGCGCGCTGAGCGGCGCGCGGGCCGAAACGATGAAGGTCAATTTCAAGAGGCTCGACCACGTGCAGGTCTGCGTCCCCCGCGGGGCCGAGGCGCGCGCGCGCGAGTTCTACGGCGGGCTCCTCGGCCTCGAAGAGTTGGAGAAGCCCGAGGCGCTCAGGGCGAACGGCGGGATGTGGTACGGCGTCGCCGACATCCAGCTCCACGTCGGCGTCGAGGACGCCGTCGCGCCGTCGAAGCGCCACCCGGGCTTCGAGGTCGAGGACGCGAAGGGCGTCCGCGCCTACCTCGAACGGAGCGGCGTGCGCACCAAGGACGAGCCCGACATCCCCGGCGTCGTCCACCGCTTCTCCCTCTTCGACCCCTTCGGCAACCGCATCGAGTTTTTAGAGAAGACGAAAAGCTAACGGCTGAGGGCTCACGGCTTCCAAATGTCTTACCAAGTCATCGCACGCAAGTGGCGCCCGCAGACCTTCGACGAGGTCACGGGGCAGGAGCACATCACGCGGACGCTCCGCAACGCCGTCGAGCACGAGCGCCTGCACCACGCCTACCTCTTCTCGGGCGCGCGCGGGGTGGGGAAGACGACGACGGCGCGGCTGCTCGCGAAGGCCGTCAACTGCCACAAGTCCGACAGGCCGACGCCGACGCCCTGCCGCACGACCGACCCCGACGCCTGCCCCTCCTGCCGCGAGGTCGCCGAGGGCCGTTCGATTGACGTGCTCGAAATAGACGCCGCCTCGAACACCGGCGTGGACAACGTGCGCGAGGCCATCATCAACACGGTCGGCATCCGGCCCGCGCGCGACCGCTACAAGGTCTTCATCGTGGACGAAGTCCACATGCTCTCGACGCCGGCCTTCAACGCGCTGCTGAAGACGTTGGAGGAGCCGCCCTCCCGCGTCCTCTTCATCATGGCGACGACGCACGCGCACAAGGTGCCCGAGACGATTCTCTCGCGCAGCCAGCAGTTCGAGTTCCGCACCATCTCGGTCGGCCGGATTGCCGAGCGCCTGCGCCTCATCGCCGACGCCGAGAAGATTAAGGTCACGGACGAGGCGCTGCGCGAGGTGGCGCGCGCCGGCGAGGGCTCGATGCGCGACGCGCAGTCGGCCTTCGACCAGGTCATCAGTTTCAGCGAGGGGAAGATCGGCACCGCCGAGGTCGAGGCCGCGCTCGGGATCGCGGGCCGCGAGCTGCTGTCGCGCGTGATGCGCGCCGTGGCCGAGCAGCAGCCGGCCGAGGTGCTGGGCGTGGTCGAGGAGCTTTCGGCGCGCGGCCACGAGCTGCGCAACTTCTGCCGCGACCTGCTGGCGCACCTGCGCGACCTGCTCGTGGCGAAGGTGGCGGGCGAGTCGGCGATGCCCGACGCGACCGAGGCCGAGCGGAAGGAGCTGATAAGCGAGGCGGCGAACTTCTCCGAGTCCGACCTCGTGCGCTTCTTCCACAGCCTGTCCGACACGGAGGCGCGGCTCGGCGCGGGCGGGCACCCGCGCTACCAGTTGGAGGTCGGCCTGGTGAAGCTGGTCGAGATGCGCAGGCTCGCGCCGCTCGGCCGGATAGTCGAGCGCCTGAACGCGCTCGAAGAGGCCCTGCGCACGGGGCGCGCGCCCGCGGGCGGCGCGGGCTCGCCGCCCGCGCCCTCCGCGCCGCCGAGTTCCGCGCCGCCGCGCCGCGGGATGGCCGGCGGCGGCAGTTCCTCCTTCTCCGCACCCGACAGTTCGGCTTCGGCCGCGCCCGTCGCCGAGCGGCCCGCCGCGAAGCCCGCCGCGAAGCCCGCCGAGGCCCCCGCGGCGAAGCCCGCCGAGGCCGACGCGACGGCCGCGCGTCCGACCGCCGCGGCGCCGGGTTTGAAGCTCGTCCCGCCGCCCGTCCAGTCGGGCGGCGCGGCCTCCTTCGCCTCCGGCGCCGCCGCGTCCGCGGCCGACGCGCCTTTCCCCGTCTCGGACGGCTCGCCCGCGTCTCCGGCGAACGGTCTCTTCGAGCAGCCGCGCCCGTTCGTCGAGGGCGCGCGCGCCGGCGAAGACCGCGTGGGCGCGCCCGTCTCGCTCGTCGCGGCGCCGGCGCCGGCGGCGGCCGCCACCCATACTTCGGCCCCGGCGCCCGACTCGCGCGCCGGGGCGGCGGAGTCCGGCGGCATGGGCTTCGGGCCGGACGACGACGCCTCGCGCTTCAAGCGCGGACTCGAAGGTCGCGGGAAGCCTTTGCTGGCCGTGGCGCTCGACGGCGCGCGGCGCGTGTGGGTGGAGGGCGAGGAGGTGCGCGTCGAGTTCGCGCCCGAGTCCAGGCACCTGCGCGACACGCTGATGAAGCCCGAGAACATGAGGCTGCTGCGCGAGGTCTGCTGCGAAGCGTTGGGCCGCGAGGTCGGCGTCGCGGTCCGCACGCGCGCGCCGGGCGAGGAGGAGGACGAGCAGGTCACGGCGGAGGACGAGGCGCGGCGCGAGCAGCGTCTCCTGCGCGAGCGCGCCGAAGGTCACCCCGTCGTGCAGAAGGTGCTCAAGACCTTCCGCGCCGAAATCGTGGACGTGCGCCGCACCGACGCCGCGCCGCCCGCGCCGCCGCCGCCGCAGCAGCAGTAAGGCCCGCGCCATTCGCCCGAACAAACGCGCGCGGGGGGGCGTATAGGAGCGCGGAGGTACACCGAAACATGCGCGACCCCTTAATCGCAGGCATCCTCAGTCTTCTCGTCCCCGGGCTCGGCCAGATTTACAACGGCCAGGTCCTGTGGGGCATCCTCTGGCTCGTCCTGACGGGCTTCTCCTGGATAGGCAGCGCCGGCCTGCTCGGCTGGGTCGCGCACCTGCTCGCGGCCTACTTCGCTTACGTCTACGCGAAAGAGCACCCGGTTCGCTACTGAGCCCCGCGCCTTCGGCAAAACTAAGGGAGCCCCGGAGGGGCGGCGGACTTGAGCAGAAGCTCGGACGTCGGCCGCCCCTCCGGGGCTCCCTTAGTTTTCCTCGGGCGGTTACTTGCGCCCGCGACGCGCCCGCGGCTTGGGCGGCTCCTGGTTCGCCGCGTCGTCGTCGTACTCGTTCTCGAAGTTGAAGACGGCGTCGGGGAAGCGGGTGCGCAGACTCTTCTGCGCCGCCAGCGTCAGCCTGTTGTTCCCCATGAAGACCTTCAGCCCCTTCACCCCCGACAGGGACTGCGGCAGGCTCACCCCGCCGTTCGCGTTCAGCGACAACTCTTCGAGGTTCTTCAGCTCGCCGACGAAGGCCGGCACCTCGCGTATCTCGTTGTAGTCCAGCGACAGCTTCTTCAGCCCCCGCAGCGAGGCCACCTGCGGCGGCACCGAACGGATGCCGTTCCTACCCAAATCCAACTCCTCCAACTTCTGGAGGTCGGCGAGCGTGTCCGGCAGCAGCTTGCTTGGACGCCCCTTAGCGTCGTCGCCGACCTCGCGGCCGTCGAGCGCGCCGTAGAGTCTCAGCACGCGGAGGCTAGACAGTTGGCCTATCGAGCGCGGGAGCGTGACGTTCATCGAGCAACCGTTGCCGTTGTCGATGACGAGCGATTCCAGCTTACTCAGCTTCCCCATCTCCTCCGGCAGGTCTTCGAGGTCCTCCAGACAGGCGAGTTCCAGCGCCTCAAGGTTGACCAGCGTCCCGAGCCCCGCCGGCAGGTGCTTCATCTTCTGGTCTTCGCTCTGGAGCGTGAGGCGCCGCACCTTCTCGGGCGACCGGAGCGCCTTCTCTAAACTGTCGAACGCGCCGTCCTCCTGAAGGCCGGCGCGCGCCGGGGGCGCCGGGCGTCGCGCGGCGACGCTTGAAGGCCGCCGTGCGTTGACCTCGACGAGGCACGCCGCGAAGACGCACGGGGTAAGGAGTCCGACGGTAAAACGTGCAAGGGTTCTGCTTCTCAACAAATGTTTCCTCCGTTAATGGTTCGAAGAGGGCCTTGAATGATGGCCCCGAATTAAGGCTTCGGCGCGGGCTTGAGCGTCGGGGGCGCGGCGCGCGGGATGTCGTCGTCGAAGGCGGGCGCGGCGGCCCCGTCCGCGTCGCCGGGCCTGAGTTTGGGCGGCGCGCCGCGCAGCGCGGGCGGGAGTTTGGGGCGCGGGATTTTGACGGTGGCGACCGAGTCGGCGCGGCGGAGGATGGTGCCTCCGCGCCCGGCGACCCAGGCCGCCGTGCCGCCGTGGTAGGCCGCGCCGAAGAGCGTCGCGCTCGTCGCCGTCGGCGTCAACTCCCACGCCAGGCCGCCGTTGCGCGTCTGGAGCACGCGCCCCTGGTCGCCGACCACCAGCACGTCGTCGCGCGAGGCCGCCGCCACCGAGAAGAGGTTTATCCTGAGCCCCGCCTCCTGATCCTTCCACGTCTTCCCGCCGTCGTCCGTGCGGAGTATCAGCCCGCGCTCGCCGACGACGTAGCCGCGCGAGGCGTCGGCGAACGCGAGCCCGTAGAGCCACTCCTTCGCGTTCAGCTCGACGCGCGACCAGCTGTCGCCGCCGTCGGCCGAGCGCAGCAGCGTCCCCGACGAGCCGACCGCGACGGCCGTCTTCTCGTCGGCGTAGGCCACCGCCTCCAGCCAGCTCTGCGTGCCGGAGCGCACGGCGTCCCACGTCTCGCCGCCGTCCGCGGTCCTCAGAATCCGGCCGCGCGCCCCGACCGCGAGGCCGCGCTTCGCGTCGAAGAGGCGGACGCCGAAGAGGTCTTCGCCGACGTCGGTCGGCACCTTCGCCCAGGTGAGCCCGCCGTCGGCGGTGCTGAGCAGCGTCCCCTTCTCGCCGACGACGAAGCCGTGCGCCTCGTCGGCGAAGAAGACGCCGAAGAGCCGCGCCGTCGTCCCCGAGAGCCGGAGCGTCCAGCGCTTGCCGCCCGAGGCGGTGTAGAGGACGCGCCCGCGCGAGCCGACCGCCCACCCGCGCTCGGCGTCGAGGAAGTAGATGTCGGCGAGGTCGTCGCGCCCGCCCTCGGTCAGGCGGCGCCAGTCGATGCCGCCGTCGTCGGTGCGCAGAATCAGCCCGTCGCGCCCGGCGGCCCAGCCCGTCGTCTCGTCGGCGAAGTGGACGGAGGTGAGGCGCGGGCCGGTCTTGACGCTGACGGGGAACCACGTCTCGCCGCCGTTGCCGGTCGTCAAAACCTGCCCCTCGTCGCCCGTCACCCAGCCGTGACGCTCGTCGGAGAAGAAGACCGAGAGCAGGTCTGTGCGCAGAAGGTTTTCGACCGCGGCCCAGGTGTCGCCGCCGTCGGCGCTGCGCAGGATGACGCCCCCGAGCCCGACCGCCACGGCCACCTTCCCGCCGCCCGCGAAGGCGACCGAGGTGAACGGCAGCCCCGTCTTCGTCGAGCGGTCGCGCCACGTCGCGCCGCCGTCGTGCGTGACGACGAGCGTCCCGTCGGCGCCCGCGGCGACGCCGTTCGAGGCGTCGGCGAAGGCGACCGAGTAGAGGTGCGCCCTCACGCCCGAGACCTGCGGCGCCCACGTGCGCCCGCCGTCCGCGGTCCTGACCACCTCGCCGTAGCTCCCCACCGCCCAGCCGTGCAGCCCGTCCGGCGCGAAGGCCACGCTGAAGAGGTGGTTCGCGCCCTCCTTCGTCGCCGCGCCGCCCTTCGCGCCGGGCTCCTTCGGGCCCGTCGGGCGCAGGGCCCAGCGGCGCCCCCCGTCGTCGGTCGTCAGCACCAGCCCGCGCGAGCCGACCGCCACGGCCCGCCGCGCGTCGCGCACGTAGAGCCCGTAGAGCGGGACGGGCGCCGGCGCGTGCTGCTCCTCCCAGCGGAAGCCCCCGTCCGCGGTGTGGAGGATGACGCCGTCGGCGCCCACGGCCCAGCCCGTCAGCTTGTCGGCGGCGAAGCGCACGGCGTAGATGGCGTTCCCCTGCGGCAGGGGGTTCTGCCAGACCCAGGCGCGCTCGGCCTGCGCCGCCACGGCGCCCGCCGCCCACGCGCACGCCGCCGCCGCCGCGAGGCACAGGAGCCACGCGAGCACGCGCGCCGTCTTTCGGGTGCTGATACTCATCGGAAAACTGCCGGGGCGGCCGGGGAGGAGATTCTAGCCCGAACGGGCGGGGCTTCCTAATCGCAGGGGCGCTAGACGGCCGGGTCGAGGTTCCCGGCCACCTGCGTGGCGGCGTCGCTGAGCGCGGACTCGTCGGCGTGGCCGGCGGCGGCGATGGTGCGGGCGGCCTTGTCCACGGCCTCCTGCGCGACGTGGCCGGCGTGGCCTTTGAGCCACTGCCATTTGATCTGGTGCCGCGCGGAAGCCTTGTCGAGCCGCGCCCACCACTCGTGGTTCGACTTGCGGCGGAAGCGGCCCGACATCGTCTCGACGACGTAGCGCGAATCCGACAGCACGGTCACCTTGCACGGCTCGCGCAACTGTTCGAGGCCGAGGGCGGCGGCCGCCACCTCCGCCTGCTGGTTCGTCGCCTCGCCCAGGTACTCGCCGAACGCGCGCCACACGCCGCGGAACCCCAGCAGCGCCACGGCCGCCGCCCTCGGCTCCCCGCGCCCGTTCCCGAGGCTCGACCCGTCGCAGTAGATGACGACCTCCTTCACGCGGCCTCACCGGCCGCCTCGCGCGAGACGGGGACGACGTGGTCGACGCTCTGCTCGAAGGTGTCGTCGTGCGAGATGACGAAGAGCTGGTCGAAGTCCCTGACCTGCCCTATCTGCTGGGCGAGGCGCTCGCGCCGCTCGGCGTCCATGTTGACCGTCGGCTCGTCGAAGAAGGCGACGCGGATGTCGGAGAGCTGCTTGAGGAGCGCGAGCCTGACGGAGAGCGCCGCCACCATCTGCTCGCCGCCCGAGAGGCTCACGAAGGAGCGCTCGTGCCCCTCCTCTTCGAGCAGGATGTCGTAGTCCTTCGTCCAGCGGAGCGCCCGCCCGCCCTCGCCCGTGATTTCGCGGAAGAGCTGGTTGGCCTCGATGGAGATGTTGTAGAGGTAGCTCTCCGTGACGAGCGGCCCGGCCTTGCGCAGCGTGTCGCGGATGAAGTCGGTCGCGTCGTGCAGGCCCCGCAGGCGTTCGAGCGCGGCCAGGCTGTCGCGCACGTCCCGGCGCACCTCGTCGAGCCGGGCGACCTCCGCGGCCAGAGACTCCTCGCGCTCGCGCGCGGCTTCGAGCTGCGCCGCGGTGGCCGCCGCCCGCTCGCGCGCGAGGGCCAGGGCGCCGCGCTCCGAGGCGTGGCGCTCGCGGTCGTAAAGCGAGAGGGCGCGCTCGTGACCGGCGCGCGCCGACTCCGCCAGCCTCGCGGCCTCGGCCGCGCGCGCCTCGGCCTCGGCCGCCTCACGCTCGCGCTCGGGGAGCGTCGAGGCGAGCGAGGCCGACTCCAGATGCTCGCGGTGCGCCTGCGCCGTCTGCTCGCGCCGCGCCGCCGCCTCGGCCCACGCCGCGTCCAGCCGCTCGAACTTCTTGAGCCTCTCGTCGAGCGCGCGCGCCCGGCCCTGCAAGGCTTCGAGCGCGTCGCGCGCGCCCTTCGATTCGAGCAGCAGCTCCGGCTCGCGCGCGGCTTCGAGCCGGAGCGCGGCGGCGCGCGAGCGCGGGTCGCCCAGGTCGAGCAGGCGGCGCTCGACGCCCGCGGCGTCCTCCGCGAGCGAGCTTTCGGCGCCGGCGGCGGCCGCCTCCAGCTCGCGCTCCTCGCGCCGGGCCTTGCCCTCCTCCTCTATCTCGGCGAGGCGCGCGCGCAACGGCTCAAGCTCCGCGTAGCGCAAAGCCTCCTCGCGCGCCGTGCGCCAGACCATGTCGATGCCGGACAGCTCGGCCTGCAACTCGTCGCGCAGCGCCTCGCTCGCGTCCGAGAGCTTCCCCAGCTCGGCGTCGAGGGCGGCGAGCGCCGACTCGCGCTCCGCGAGCAGCTCGCGCTCGTGCGCGAGGCGCGCGCGCGTCGTCTCCGAGCGGGCGGCGGCCTTCTCGGCGTCGCGCGCCTCGCGGACTTCCCCGGCCAGCGCGCCGGCCTCGCGCTCGACTTTGGAGAGCCGCGCGCGGTTCTGCCTGAGTTGCCCGCCGAGGTATTCGTCAAAGGTGCGGCCTTCTTCGGCGAGGTTCTTACACGGCTGGTCGAGGATGGGGCAGAGGATGCCGCCGCCGATGCGCTCGCTCGCCTTCTCGTCCCGCTTGATGGTCGCGCGCAGGACGGCGAGCTGGTCGTTCAGCTCGCGGTCGCGTTCCTCCAGCGCGCCGAGGCGCGCGGCCGCCGCGCCCGCCTGCTCGAACTCGCGCGCCTCGCGTTCGAGCGCGGTGACGCTGCGGCGCAGGCGTTCGGCCTCGCGCGCGGCCTCGCGCCGCTGGCGCACGAGGTGGCCGCGCGAGGTGAGCGCCTGTTCGAGCCGGCTCAGGCGCGTCTCGACGCCGAGCCTTTCGCTTTCGAGCTTGTCGGCGCGCTCCTGCGCCCCGGCGAAGCCCTCGGCCGCGCGCACGCGCTTCGAGAGTTCGGAGTGCGACTTGCGCAGCGCCGCCAGCTCGCGGTCGAGGCGCGTGAGCCGGTCGGAGGCGGCGCGGGCCTGCGCGAGCAGGTCGCGCAGGCGTTCGCGCTCGCGCTCGAGCTCGGCCTGCGTGGCCACGTCCTTCTCCATCTCGGCGAGCGAGCCGGCGGCCTCGCGCGCGCGCCGGAGCGCGTCTTCGAGGCGGCGCGCGTCCGCCTCGGCCGAGGCGACGAGGCGGGCGGCGTCGCCGGCCTCGTCGCGCAGGCGGTCGCGCTCGGCGCGCTCGGCTTCGAGCCCGCGCAGGGTTTCGAGCGCCGCGAGGTGCGCGCGCGAGTCTTCGGCCGTCGCCCGCTGGCGCTCGGCGGCGCGGCGCGCGTCGGCGAGCCCGCCCTGCAAGTCGCGCAGGCGGCGCGCGGCCGAGTCGCGCTCGACTTCGAGCCGGTCGGCCGCCGCGCGCGACTCCGAGACGCGCCGCTCGGCCTCGTCCAGCGCGGCGACGGCCGCCGCGCGCGCCTCGGCGTCGCGCCGGAAGGCTTCGAGCGAGCCGGCCAGCTCACCGACGCGCGCGCCCGCGGCCCTGTGCTCCTCGACCGCCGCCTCGTAGCGCGCGAGCTGCGTCTCGGCCGCCCCGATGCGGACGCGCGCCTCGGTGATGCGCTCGTTGATGAGGTTGGTGGTGTCGCGCAGGCGGTCGGACGACTCGCGGTACTCCTCGACTTTCAGCAGGCGGTCGAAGGCGGCCTTGCGCTCGGCGCCCGGGCGGAGGAAGTCGGTGGTGAAGAGGCCCTGCGGGACGCCGATGGCCGAGCGGAAGAGGGAGCGCAGGTCGGTGCCCGGCTCGACGCCGAGGTGCTGGTCGAGCCACTTGCGCACGTCGGCCTTGCCCTGCTGGAGCTTCATCTTC
This sequence comes from Pyrinomonadaceae bacterium, assembly GCA_036387455.1. Classification (GTDB taxonomy): domain Bacteria; phylum Acidobacteriota; class Blastocatellia; order Pyrinomonadales; family Pyrinomonadaceae; genus QHXN01. The sequence continues at coordinate 44,136 of DASVTS010000157.1, forward strand.
AGCTCCACGTCGTAGACGTAGTAGCCCGAGCCGGTGTCGCGGTAGACGGTGTAGGGGCGCTCGTCGAGGTCGCTGCGGAAGGTGACGCGCACCGAGCCGCGCTTGGCGCCGCGGCGGAGGAAGTCGTCCTTGCTGTAGTCGAGCACGTCGAAGAGCGCCCAGGCGATGGCCTCCAGAATGGTGGTCTTGCCCGCGCCGTTCGGCCCGACGATGGCCGTCGTCCCGCGCTCGAACGCGAACGCCCCGCGCTCGAACGACTTGATGTTCTCCAGCTCGACCCTTGTGACGTGCATAGAAAAGTAGTCAGTAGACGGCAGTCGGCAGACGGCAGGAAAACCCCCGGCGTCGCGGCCGTTGACGCGCGAACGATTAAGCCCGCGGGGGCCCTTCTGCTGTCTGCCGACTACTGTCTACTGACTACCGTCTTTCTGTCAAAGGGCTCCGGTGTCGAGCCTCGTGTCGGCGGATTTCCAGGCGCGCTCGAACTCGCGGCCGGCGGCGGCGGCCTCGCGCGACCTGCGCTGCGCCCTGAGGCTCTCGGCGAGGCCGTAGAGCGAGCGGCCGTTGCGGCGGTTGAGCTTCAGGTCTTCGCGGAAGGCGCGCTCGGCCTCGGCGGGGCGCCCGGCGCGCAGGAGCGCGCGGCCCATCGCCTCGTAGGGCGGGATGAACCAGGGCGGCGGCTCGTCGTAGAGCAGGTCTTTCACCGCGTCGGCGGCGATTTTGAGAATCTGCGCGGCCGCGTAGTCGTCGCCGGCCGCGGCCGAGATGCGCGCGCTGAGGTCGAGGTCGGCCACGTTGAGCAGGGCGCCGGTCGGGTTGTTGCCCCACGACAGGTAGCAGCCGGCGGCGGCCGCCTCCCGCTTGAACTCGCGCTGCGCCGCCCGCGCGCGCGCCACGTCGCGCTTGCCCGCGAAGCCCGCGGCCCGGCCCCACGTCCACATCGCGTGCGCGATGAGGCGGGCGCGCTCCGGCTCGCGCGCCGTGAGCAGTCCGTCCCACTGCTCGAAGCGCGCGAGGACGAGCGTCGGGGTCGTCAGGTAGTGTTCGAGCCCCGGCTCCTCCGCGACGTGTTCGAGGACGTTGGCCTCGGCCTGGCGCGCCGCGGCGAGGGCGTCGGCGAAGCGCCCCTGCATGGAGCGCGCGACGGCGAGGAAGTGCATGTTGTGGCTGAGGTAGTGGCCGACGTAGCCGTCGTCGGCGACGTTCTTCTTGTAGTCGAGGTCAACCTTGATGGCTTGCAGGTTGCTCTGCGAGGCGCGCTCGTAGTCGCCCTGAAGGTAGAAGATGTGCGAGGGCATGTGGACGAGGTGGCCGGAGGCGGGGACGAGCGTCTGGAGGAGGGCGGCGTCGCCCGCCGCCTGCGCCCAGAGCGGCGAAGGCTCCAGCGCGTGCAGGTGGTAGTGCACCGCGCCGGCGTGCCTGGGGTGCGCGGCGATGGTCGCCTTGAGCACGTCGACGACGGCTTGCGTCCCCTCGTAGGGCTTGCCGTCCCGCGTCCAGAGCCGCCACGGCCGCAGGTCCATCAGGCTCTCGGCGTAGAGCGTGGAGGCGTCGGGGTCGGAGGGGTATTTGCGCGCGAGCTGCGCCATGGCGCGGCTGTAGTCGGCGGCGAGCTGCATCTTGTCGGCCGTCGCGGGGTCGGGCGAGTAGCGCGTGGAGAGCGCCTCGATGTAGTTGCGCTCCTGCTGCGTCGCGCGGGCCGAGAGCGTGCGCGCCAGGGCGACGTGCTGGGCCGCCTCCTTCATGCGCTCGGCGTCAATGTCGATGTTGATGTTGGCGCCCTTGGCGAGCGCCATGCCCCACTGCGCCATGGCGAGGCCCGGGTCGGCCGCGAGCGCCTCGCGGAACGAGGCGAAGGCGCCGTCGTAGTTGAAGCCGTAGACGAGCGTGAGCCCCTGGTTGAAGTAGGCCTGCGCCGTCGGGTTGGTGGTGGTGACCTTGTGGTTCAGCTCGCCCATGCCGGGGATGAGCGGGAACTTCTTCTCGCTCGGCCGGAAGGAGTGGCCGTGGTGTATCTGCGCGCCGGCCGCCGCCGCGAGCGGCAGGAGGAGGAGGGCCAGCGCGAGGAGCTTCTTCATGGTCGTTCCTTTCTGTTGGGTGGTGGGAAAGAAGGAGGCGGTGGGAAGGGGATTTAGATTTTAGATTTCCGGCCGGAGGGCCGGGTGCCCGCCGCCCAACCTGAAATCTAAAATCCCCCGGCCGCCCGCGGTCACAAATCTTCGACTTTGAGCTGCGTGTCGGCGGACTTCCAGGCGCGCTCGAACTCGCGGGCGACGAGTTCGGCCTCGCGCGCCTTGCCCTGCGCGCGGAGGCTCTGCGAGAGGCCGTAGAGCGAGCGGCCGTTGCGGCGGTTGCGGCGGAGGTCTTCGCGGAAGACCGCCTCGGCCTCGGCGGGGCGCCCGTCGAGCAGGAGCGCGCCGCCCAGGGACTCGCGCGAGAGCGGGTGATACCAGCCGGGCGGCTCGTCGTAGGCGAGCGCGTCCTCGGCGGCGACCGCGCGGCGCAGGTGCTCGACCGCCGCCTTGCGGTCGCCGCGCGCGGAGGCGAGCCGCGCGTTGAGGAAGTGCTCGCCGATCTTGAAGACGGCGCCCGTCGTGTTCTGGCCGTAGCCGGTCTCGGCCGGGATGGCCGCGGCCTTCGAGAGGAAAGTCCTGAGCGCGGCCTCCGCCGCGGCGGTCTTCCCCGTCGCGGCCAGCGCCATCCCGCGGCCCCAGTGCCAGAAGGCGTTGCTGACGGGCGCCGACGCGGGCGGCTCCGGCGCCTTCAGCACGTCGTCCCAGCGGCCGAAGCGGACGGAGATGAGCACGCCCGTGGGCATGAAGCTCTCGAAGAAGGGCATCTCCTTGAGGTACGGCGAGACGTTCGCTTCGAGGCGGCGGGCGGCGCGCACGGCCCCGGCGTAGTTGCCCTGCATGCCGTAGGCGGCGGCGAGGAAGTGGAGGTTGTGGCTGTAGTAGGCGGCCGTGTAGATGCCGCGCCGGCCGCCGCGTTCGATGTACTCCTGGTCGGCCTTCGCCGCCCACTCGTTGCTCTTGGCGGCGTGCTCGTAGTCGCCGGTGCGCATGTAGATGTGCGCGGGCATGTGGACGAGGTGGCCGGCGGCGGGCGAGAGCGCGGCGAGGCGGTCGGCGCTCAGGAGGCCGCGCTCGGGCGCGGGGGAGGCCTCGACGGCGTGGATGTAGAGGTGGTGCGCGCCGATGTGCTCGGGCGCGCGGCGGAGCACGGCTTCGAGCGCGGAGATGATTTCGTCGGTGCCGGCGGCGGGCCTGCGCTCGTGGTCGAAGAGGCGCCACGCGTTGAGAATCATCGCGGCGTCGGCCCAAAGCGTCGCCGCCTCCGTGTCGTCCGGGTAGCGCCGCACGAGCTCGGCCATCGCGTCGCGGTACGCGACCCAGAGCGCCTTCTGGTCGGCCGCGGGGTCGGCGGAGAAACGCTTCGCCAGCGCTTCGAGGTAGGCGCGCTCGTGCGCCGGCCCCTCGGCGGCGAGCGCGAGGCCCTTCCGGGCGGCCTCGCGCGCCTCCTTCATCCGCTCCGGCGGAATCGAGGTCTCGTTGTAGTTCGGCCCGAGCGCCAGCGCGAGGCCCCAGTGCGCCATCGCCATCCTCGGGTCGAGTTCCGCCGCCCGGCGGAACGCCCGCGCCGCCTCGTCGTGGTTGAACCCGTAGACGAGGATCAAGCCCTGGTCGAAGAACCTCTGCGCCTCGGCCGCCGAAGTCTTCACCGGCATGTGGAATTCGCCCAGGCCCTCCATCAGCCGGACGTCGCCCGCGGGCGCCGCCGCCCCGTGCTGATGCTGCGCGAAGGCGACTGGGCAGGCCAAGAGCAGAGCGGCGACAAGCAGGGGAAATCTCATCTCAAACGCTCCCGTGTACGGCGTGGATTAAAGCGGCCGGGCGTTCACCCGCCCCGCCGCAAGTCTTTAGCTTTACGCGCTGCCGGGTTGGGAAGGATTTTTATGCCGCGCGGCCGAGGCGCGCGAGTGTTTCTTTATAAAACTCCAACACCTGGACGGCCTGCTCCCGGCGGACGGTCGGAAAGTTGTCGAGGAATTCGTCGAGCGTAATCCCGTCGGCGAGATTGTCGAGCAGTGACGCCACGGGCACGCGCGTCCCGCGGAAGACGGGCGCGCCGCCCGGCGTCTCCGGGTCGGCAGTTATGGGCAGCCGCGCGATCTGCTCCTCGTTAAATATGAGCACGGCGGCGCACGGGGGCCTGACCTTGATGGGCTTCCCCCAGGCGGAATCGTCGTCGGCTTGGCCTATCACCCGTTCGTCAATCTCTTCCTCAGAGAGGGTTCTTTTTTTCTTGCTCACACTTGCCACCCTGTAATGATTCTGACGACGTTGCCGGGCTTGAGTTGGAAGATAATCTTTAGCTGACGCCCGCCGAGCGTGCGGCCGAAGAGTTGATAACGGTCGCTGTAGGACTTGTTCTTGCGCACTTCAAAATCCGAGTTGAAACATTCGACCGCCTACTGCAAAGTGACGCGATGGGCGGCGAGTTTGTCCTTCTCAAAGTCGTACTCGAATTTGGCCGGTCTGAAGCGTCGCCAGTTTACCATCGCGTCCCTCCGGGACTAGCGTGGCGGCGCTTGCCCGGTACTTATTCGTTGACTTTCAAAACTGCGAGGAAGGCTTCCTGCGGGATTTCGACTTTGCCGACGCGCTTCATGCGCTTCTTGCCCTCTTTCTGCTTCTCCAGCAGCTTGCGCTTGCGGGTGATGTCGCCGCCGTAGCACTTGGCGATGACGTTTTTGCCGAGCGACTTGACGGTCTCGCGGGCGATGATCTTGTTGCCGATGGCGGCCTGGATGGGCACCTCGAAGAGCTGGCGGGGGATGAGCTGGCGCATCTTCTCGGCGAGGAGGCGGCCGCGCGCCTGCGAGTTCTGGCGGTGGACGATGATGGAGAGCGCGTCCACCGGCTCGCCCGCGACCATCAGGTCGAGCTTGACGAGGTCGCTCTCGATGTAGCCCGCGAGGTGGTAGTCGAGCGACGCGTAGCCGCGCGAGACCGACTTCAGGCGGTCGTAGAAGTCGAGGACGATCTCGTTGAGCGGCAGCTCGTAGACGAGCATCACGCGCTTGTCGGTGATGTACTCGAACTTCTTCTGCACGCCGCGCTTCTCTTCGAGCAGCGGGAGGATGCCGCCGAGGTAATCGTCGGACGAAAGTATCGTCGCCTCGATGACGGGCTCCTCGATTTTCGAGATGCGCACGGTGTCGGGCATCTTCGCGGGCGAGTCCACCTCGACCACCTCGCCGTCGGTCGTCGTCACGCGGTAGCGGACGCCGGGCGCGGTCGTGATGAGGTCGAGGTCGAACTCGCGCTCGAGCCGCTCCTGCACGATCTCCATGTGGAGGAGGCCGAGGAAGCCGCAGCGGAAGCCGAAGCCGAGCGCGACCGAGCTTTCGGGCTCGTAGAAGAAGGAGGCGTCGTTGAGGCGCAGCTTGTCGAGGGCGTCGCGCAGCTCCTCGTACTGGTTGGCCTCGACGGGGTAGAGCCCGGCGAAGACCATCGGCTTAATCTCCTGGAAGCCGGGGAAGGGCTCGCGTGTCGGGCGCGCGGCCTCGGTGATGGTGTCGCCGATCTGGACGTCGGCCACGGTCTTAATCGAGGCGGTCAGGAAGCCGACCTCGCCGACCGAGAGGCTGTCAATCGGCGTCGCGCGCGGGCGGTTCACGCCGATGGTCTCGACCTGGTAGTCGCGGCCCGTGTTGAAGAAGCGAATCTTCATCCCCGGCTTGATGGTGCCGTCGATGACGCGGAAGAGGACGATGACGCCGCGGTAGGAGTCGTACCACGAGTCGAAGATGAGCGCCTTGAGCGGCGCGTCCGCGGAGCCTTTCGGCGCGGGAATGTCGCGGACGATGGCTTCGAGGATGTCGGGGACGCCGACGCCCGTCTTCGCGGAGGCCAGCACCGCGTTGTGCGTGTCCAACCCGATGACGTGCTCTATCTGCTCCAGGACCTTGTCGGGCTCCGCGCCGGGCAGGTCAATCTTGTTGAGGATGGGGATGAGTTCGAGGTTCTCGCCGATGGCGAGGTAGGTGTTGGCGAGCGTCTGCGCCTCGACGCCCTGCGACGCGTCCACGACGAGGAGCGCGCCCTCACAGGCCGAAAGGCTGCGCGAGACCTCGTAGGAGAAGTCCACGTGACCGGGCGTGTCGATGAGGTTGAGGACGTAGGCTTGGCCGTCGCGTGCGCGGTAGTCGAGGCGGACGGCGTGCGCCTTGATGGTGATGCCGCGCTCGCGCTCCAGGTCCATGTTGTCCAAGACCTGCGCCTCCATGTCGCGCCCGGCGACGGCGCCGGTGAGTTCGAGGAGGCGGTCGGCCAGGGTGGACTTGCCGTGGTCGATGTGCGCGATGATCGAGAAGTTTCTGATGCGTTCAGGGTTCATTTGTTAGAGGCCAGGGTTTAGAGGCTAGGGGCTAGTTAAAAACTTTATCGCCGGAGAGCGCGATTTTCATCAAGCGCAATGCCGACTAGCCCCTGGCCTCTAAACCCTAGCCTCTGCATTATGGCAAAACCCCCGCCGATGCGCACGCCTCGCGCCCCCGCGGGCCTACGGCTGACACTCGTGCCGCAGGACGACGGCCGGCTCGGCGGGCCGCGCGGGCTCGCCCGGCGGGGGCGTGTCTTCGCGCATGTAGACGAGGTCGAACGTCAGCAGCCTCTCGCCGCCCTCGTGCGAGTCGTTCCACTCGCGGCAGAGGTAGCGCGCGTAGTGTGGGCGCAGCCCCGCGAAGTCGCGCAGCCAGATGTATTCGAGGTACTTCTGCCAGTAGGCGCTGGGGTAGAGCGAGGAGGCGTCGGCGGGCTTCGCCCAGTTGACCGGCGCGCCGCCGCGGAAGAGGTCAACCTCGGCGCCGCTCGCGAGCCGCGCGGGGGCGACGTACCAGCCGTCGTCCTTCTTCGGGTGCGGGGTGAACATGTTCCAGATTTGCGCGAGCCCCGTCGCGTGCGCGACCCACGCCAGGCGGTCGGGCACGCCGACGCGGTTCGCCGTCACGGTCGAGAAGTTCCACAGGAGCGCGTAGGCGAAGAAGAGCGCGGCCAGCGCGTTCTGCCACGCGGGCGCGCGCCGCTCGTCCGGCGAGTCGGGCCCTGGCGCGACTTCGGGCGCGCGGCCCCGTAGCCTCGCCGCGCGCTCCCAGAACCACGGGGGGAGCAGCGCGCCCCACATCGCGGCGCAGACGAAGGGGAAGGTGCCGAGCGTGAGCAGCGGCGTCATCCCCAAGTGAAAGAGGGCGAAGGCGACGGCGACGGCCGTGCGGACGGGGCCGTTGCGGCGCGGCAGGAAGATGAGCGCCGGGCCGACGACCTCGAACGCGATGGTGAAGAAGGAGAGCGCGGTGAGCAGCCCGGGGAGCGAGAGCAGGAGGCGCCCCCAGTCGGTCGTCAGGTAGTCGAGGTTCAGCGTGTAGTAGAGCGCGCTCCCGTCCTGCCACCACTCGGGGTCCGACTTGAGCACGGCCGTGAACCAGTAGACGAGGCAGACTTGCAGCGTGAAGGCGGCCGTGCCGGCGGAGACGGCGGCGCCGCCCGCGGGCGGGGCCGTCTCGCCCCCCGCGGCCCCCCTCACGGCCAGCGCGCGGTCGACGGAGTAGGCCGCGCCCGCGGGCAGGAAGAGCGTCCAGAACATGAGGACGCGCATCAGCTGGTCGCTCGCGCTGGTGACGAAGGGGTTCCGGTTGTGGAGCGAGACGAGGAGCAGCAGCGAGCCGAGCGTGGCGAGGCGCGTCCGGTAGCCGACGAGGAAGGCGGCGGCGCACGCGGCGGCGAGCGCGAAGAGCACGTACTGCACGGACGCCTCGCCGCTCAGGAGGTGCAGGCTCCAGCTCCAGCGCCCCTGGAACTGCTCGACGTAAGGCCCGCGCGGGAGCACGCCCCGGTCGGTGTAGAAGGCCGCCGTCTCCGAGAGCCGCGCGGCCGTGTCGTAGAGCAGCACGCAGCCGAGCAGAACCCTGTAGAGCGCGAGCGACCTGTAGTCGAGCCGGAAAAGTTTGACGACGTCCCGCACGGACGAGAGCATAAGGCCGCGCGCCTCGGGCCGTAAACCGCGCGGCCGCCCGCGGGCCGCCGCGGCTCAGGCGCGGGAGGAGACGGCGCGCGCGTCGGCGGGGCGGGGCGTGCCGGCGGGCGCGGCCGCCTCCCCGGCGAGGCCGGGGCGCCGCTCGCCCTCGGGCGCGGGGCCTTGGAGCGGAATCTCTATCGTGACGACGGCGCCGCCCGCGGGCGAGTTGGAGAGGTCGAAGCGGTAGGCCGCGCCGTAGAGCCTCTGGAGGCGCGCGCGCGTGTTGGCGAGCCCGACGCCGCCGCCCTTCGGGCCGTGCGCGGCGGAGGCCGGGGCGCCCTCGGGCAGGCCCCGCCCGTTGTCCCTGACTTCGAGCCGGAGCAGCGACCCGGCGCGCGCCGCGCGCACCTCGACGTGGCCGGGCGCCGAGCGCTGCGAGACGCCGTGGCGGATGGCGTTCTCGACGATGGGCTGGAGGATGAGGTTGGGCACGCGGCAGTCGAGGACCTGCGGCTCGACCTCGATGCGCGTCGTCAGGCGGTCGCGGAAGCGTATGCGCTCGATCTCGAGGTAGCAGTTGAGGAACTCTATCTCCTGCCGGACGGGGACGACCTGCGCGGCCGAGGATTCGAGCGTCAGGCGCAGGAAGTCGCCGAGCCGCGCGATCATCTTGTCGGCCGCCTCGGGGTCGGTGTGGACGAGGGCGGAGATGGAGTGCAGGGCGTTGAAGAGGAAGTGCGGGTGGAGCTGCATCTTCAACGCCTGGAGCTGCGCCTGCGAGGCGCGCAGCTCGCCCTCGCGGTAGCGCTGGTAGTAGTCGGCGGCGTGGCTGATGACGACGATGATGGCGTAGACCAGCAGCTCCTTGTCGATGTTGACGAAGATGAGGCGCGGGAGTCCCGACCACTTGAAGGTGGCGAGGTTGCCGAAGAAGGCCGAGTCGAGGACGATGTGGTAGGCCGACCAGGTGACCGAGACGACGGCGCCGGCGAGCAGGTGCAGCGGGAGCGTGCGCCGCCAGGTCTGGCGCTCGACGCGGTAGCGCCGCGCGAGGCGGAGCACGAGCGGGGTCGAGAGCGCGTTAATCACCACGGCGCTCATCTGCCACGCCAGCGCCCGCGGGAACGGCACCTGCTTGGCCGTCCCGTAGAAGTAGAAGTAAATCTGGCTGGAGAAGAAGAGCCCGACCAGCGCCCAGACGCCCCACAGGAAGGCGAGCCGCGCCCAGCGCTGCCCGCGCAAACCCACGCCGCCGTCCGCCTCCGCGTCGAACAACTTCATAACGCGCGTATCATCTCAAACCGCGCCGCGCCAAGACAAGCCCCGGGCGCGCGGCCGGCTAGAGCCCGAGGACGGCCCCGAGCGCGGCCCACACGCGGCGGGCCTCCTCGCCGTGGACGACGACCTCGTTGGTGCCGGGGCGGCCCTGCGCGGGCGGGTTCGTGTCGAAGACGACGCTCAACACCTCCTGCCCCCCGGCCGCGTCCTGGTAGGCGACGTACTGAATCCTGTCCACGTTCAGGAGCAGCGTCGCCCCGTCCTCTCGCGTCGCGGTGATGAAAGGCATCGGCGGCTCCTCGGCGTTATCCTGCCGGGTTAGAGAAGGTGTCGGCGCGCGCGACTCCGGCGCGGGGCCTCAGCCGCCGTGCTGCGCGGCGTCGCGGGCGAGGAGGGCCGCGCCGATGGGGACGGCGTCGGGGCCGAGGGTGGCGGCGACGATCTGGGTGGACTCGAAGTTGGGCTGGAAGGAGCGGCGGCGCGCCTCCTGGATGACGGGGTTGAGGATGAGCTCGCCGGCGTCCATCACGCCGCCGCCGAGGACGACGCGCTCGGTGTTGAGGAGGTTGATGACGGAGGCGATGGCGGTGCCGATGTAGCGGCCGGTGCGCGCCATCATCATCGCGGCGAAGTCGTCGCCGCCGCGCGCCTCGTGCGCGATGTCGGCGGCGGTGAAATTCTTGTTCAAGCCCAGCCGCGAGAGCGACGAGGTCGAGTCGCGCATCAGGCGCTCGTGCGTGCGGCGGACGATGTTGGGCGCCGACGCCACCGTCTCCAGGCAGCCGACGTTGCCGCAGGCGCAGTCCACGCCCTCGGGGTCGATGGTGATGTGGCCGAACTCGCCGGCGAAGCCCGAGGCCCCGCGCCAGAGCCGGCCGTCGAGGATGAGCGCGCCGCCGATGCCGGTACCGATGGTGACGTAGAACAGGTTGCGGCTGCCGCGCCCGGCGCCCGCCGCGTACTCGCCGTAGGCGCCCGCGTTGGCGTCGTTGTCGAGGACGACGGGGACGCCCGCAGCCTGACCCAGCGCCTCGCGCAGGTCTTCGCGCACGGCCGAGGGGAGGTCGGAGGAGATGACGACGCGGCCCGTCTGCGGGTTGACGAGGCCGGGGACGCCGACGCCGAGCGCGGAGACGCGGGCGGGGCTCGCGTCGCGCAGCTCCGCGACGAGGCGCGCGACCTGCGCGCCGAGGTCCGCGCCCGAGAGCGCGCCCTCGCGGCTGGCGACGACGCGCCCCTCGCCCGTGACGAGGGCGGCGCGCGCCGAGCCGGCGCAGAGTTCCACGCCAACGTAATGCTGTTCGTTTGCCGGCGGGGCGCTCATCTCAAAGCCTTCTGGGTCAGGAGATTGAAAACGGGTTTGGGCGTCCGGTTTGAAACGGCGTGATGGTAACAAAGGGTCGGGGGGCTGTCAAACAAGTCCCTCTGCGTGTAGAATGTGCGCGCTGTCGCGCAGAGGCCGGGGGCCGGTTTAAAAACGAGCCCTTACAAGCCTCCGGCCCCTGGCCTCTAGCCCCTGGTTTATGAACGTTCGCTCCATCCTGCTGCCGACGGACTTCAGCGAGTGCGCGCGCCACGCCGTCCCCGTGGCGGCGGAGTTCGCGCGGCTCCTCGGGGCGCGGGTCGTCTGCCTGCACGTCGTCGAGCCGGTGGCGCAGCCCGTGGGGTGGACGCCGCTGGCCGAGCCGCTGCCGGCCGCCGAGCTGGGCGGGCACCTGGAGGAGTCGGCGGCGCGCGACCTGCCGGCCTTCTCCAAGAGCGCGGAGTTCGAGGGGCTCGACGTCGAGGATTTGATAGTGCGCGGCGACCCGGCCTCCGAGATCGTGCGCGCGGCCGAGGAGCGGGGCGCCGGCCTCATCGTCATCTCTTCGCACGGGCGCACGGGGCTCGGCCGCATCCTGTTCGGCTCGACCGCCGAGTCGGTCGTCCGCCACGCGCACTGCCCCGTGCTGGTCGTCAAACCGGAGGAACGTAAACCGTGAACCGTAAACCGTGACAGGAAGAAGGCGGGCTTTATCTCTTCACGGTTTACGGTTCACGGTTTACGCCTTTTATGGACTTAAACGCCGTCAACGACCTGCTCTGGAAGTTCGGGCTGCCGGCCATCTTCTTCCTGACGATGGCGGAGGGCGACATCACGCTGCTGCTGGCGGGCGTGCTGGCGCACGGGCAGGCGTTCGGCCCTTACAGCTTCCCGCTGGTGCTGGCGGTGGGGACGGTGGCGGGCTCGGCGAGCGACAACGTGGCCTACGCGCTCGGGCGCGCGGGGCGTTCGAGCGTGAAGAAGTACCGCTTCTACCGCGCGGCGCGGCCCCGCCTGGAGCGGCTGACGAACAAGTTCGGGGTGATGTCCATCTTCATCTCGAAGTTCACCTACGGGCTGCGCTGGGGCTCGTGCGCCTTCTACGGCGTGGCGAAGATGCCCTACCCGCGCTTCCTGCTGCTCTCGTTCGCCAGCTGCTTCGTGTGGGTGGCCTCGCTGGCGGGCACGGGCTACGTCTTCCACAGCGCCATCTACAACCTCATCGGCGACATCCACGACCTCAGCTACGTCCTGCTCGGCGTGGTGGTCGCCGTCATCGCGCTCGGCGTCGTGGGCTTCTACGTCGCGGAGAAGTACTGGCTCTCGAAGAAGGTCGAGGAGGCGAGCCCCGAGGCCATCCAGAAGTTCGAGCAGGCCGCCGAGGTCAAGCTCCACGAGATCAAGGGCGAGATACAGGAGTTGATCCCGCACCCGCTCGCGCGCCACAAGGACGCGCCCGTAAAGCAGAAGAGTAAGGAGAACAAAGCCGTGATAAGCGACGAGTGATGAGCGGTGAGAAAGGACGAGGCCCGCTTCTTCTTTCTCGCCGCCCGTCACTCGCCGCCCGTCACTCACCCGTCATGATTATCGAAGCAAAAGCCCCGACGAGGGTGGACCTGGCCGGGGGCACCATCGACATCTGGCCGCTCTACCTCTTCCACCCCGGCGCCGCCACCGTCAACTTCGCCGTCTCGCTCGACGCCACCTGCCGCATCGAGACGCGCGACGACGACCAGATCATCCTTGAGTCGCGCGACCGCGGCGTCGCCTTCGAGACGCGGCTCGCCGACGTCGAGGCGCTCGCGCGCGAGGAGCGGCTGGAGCTGATCGCCAAGCTCGTCCACTTCTTCAAGCCCGAGACCGGCTTCCACCTGACGGCCGAGTCGAAGGCGCCGGCCGGCGCGGGCCTCGGCGGGTCGAGCGCGCTCGCCATCGCCTGCATCGGCGCCTTGAACCGCCTCGTCGGCGACCGCTACCCGGCGTCGAAGTTCATCGTCATCGCCGCCAACGTCGAGACGACCGTCATCCGCGTGCCGGCGGGCTTTCAGGACTACTACGGCGCCTTCTACGGCGGCGCCAACTACGTCCGGTTCAACCCCGACGGCATCCGGCGAGAGCCCATCCACGTCGAGCCCGCGGAGCTGGAGCGGCGCGTCGTCGTCTGCTACACGGGCGAGCCGCGGCTCTCGGGCATCAACAACTGGGAGATGTTCAAGCGCCACATCGACGGCGACGCCGAGGTCTTCGACATCTTCGAGAAGATACGCGACGCGGCGCGCGAGGTGCGCGCGGCGCTCACGGCGGGCGACTGGGGGCGCGTGGCCGAGGTGATGCGCGCGGCCTACCCGAACCGCAAGCGGCTCGCGCCCAACATCACGACGCCGCACATGGAGCGGCTCGTCGAGGCCGCGCTCCGGAGCGGCGCCCTGGCCGCGAAGGTCTGCGGCGCGGGCGGCGGCGGCTGCATCGCCTTCCTCTGCGACACGGGCGCGCGCGAGTCGGTCGAGCGCGCCCTGGCCGCCGAGGAGGGCACGGAAGTCCTCAAGTGGAACTTCGCCCGCGACGGCCTCGTCGTGCGCGAGCTGTAAAGCCGCCCGCGGCGGCCGACGACGGAATAAGGCCCGGGGCTCGAAAACCCCGGGCCTTACTTCGTCTGCGGGTATCTGAGGACGAAGTCGGGGGTGCGCTGGCAGGGCTGAAGCTGGACGGGGGCGGAGGCGGCTTCGGCCTCGCGGCGGAGGCGGGCGCGCGCGTCGGCGTCCCAGGCGGCGGGGCGTTGCGCGGCGTCCGCGGCGTCGGCCTCGGCGCGCGCGAGCAGGAGGTAACGGCCGGGCGCGACGTTCCGGAAGGAGAACGCGCCGTCGCCCGGCGCGACCGCGGACTCGTAGTAGCGGAGCAGGTCTTCGGCGCGCTCGCGCTCCTGCGGCACGAGGTAGAGGCGCGTCGGCGGGGGCGTCTGCGGCGTCGCCCCTTCGGCCGGCGCGACGCGTCCGCCGAAGGAGGCGGCGCCCTCGGCGAGTCGGACTTCTATGCCCTTGAGCTGCTGCCCCGACCTGACCTCGAAGACGTCGCGCGCCGCGGCGGCGGCGCTCGGCGCCCTGTTCGGCGCTGTGTTCGGCGCTGTGTTCGGCGCTGTATTCGGCGCCGCGCCGGGCAGTTGGACGGAGCGGACGTAGAGCGACTCGTCGAAGGGGCGGAAGGAGAGCCGGTAGCGCGCGGGTTCGAGCGCGCGGAGGGTGAAGTCGCCGCTCTCTTCGGGCGCCGCCTCGCGCGGCACGTCGAGGCGCGAGACGGCGCGCGGGGCGGCGCCGCGTGGGCGCTCGGCCGTGGCCGTGACGAGCGTCTCCTGCGGGAGCAGCGGCGAAGGGCGCGCCTCCTTGCACGGCTCGCGCCCGCGCTCGGCCTGCGCGAGCGGTTCGATGCGGAGCGTGCCCGAGGCGGAGGCGAGCGGGACGAGCGTCACGCGCAGGCCCGTCACGTCGCCGCCGCGCACCGAGACGCGCTGCGGCGCGGCCGTCAGGCTCAGCCCGTCGCGCCCGCCGCCCTGCGCCGTCAACTCGTAGTCGCCGTCGGCGATGCCCTCGATGGAGAAGGGCCGCTCGCCCGGGCCGGGGGCGGCGCCGGCGGAGCTGACGCCCGCCGAGCCGGCGGGCATCGACGTCCCCGCGTAGGCGAGGGAGACGCTGACGCCGAAGTCCGCGGGGAACCCCGCGGGCGACTCGACCGTGCCGGTGACGCGGCGCCCCCACTCCTCGCGGTAGCGGATGTCTATGCCGCCGGTCTCCTGCCCGGCGCGGACGGCGACCTCGGCCGCCGTGTCGCGCGTGCCCGAGGGGTAGAAGGTCGAGACTTCGCCGCCGTAGGGCGAGACGGGGCCGAAGGACGCGACGGACGACCCGCCCGCGTAGACGACGTAGATGCCGGGCGCGAGCCCGTAGATGCGGTAGACGCCGCGGTCGTCGGTGCGGTCGTCGCCCGTGAAGGGGTAGGGCGTCTGCGGCGCGCGCCCGTCGAGGTCGCGCACGCGCAGGGCGCGGACGCTTATCGCCACGAGCGGCTCGCCCTGCTGGTCGGTGACCGAGCCGGTGACGACGCCGCCCCTGACGAGCCGCACGGTGGCGTTGTCGCCGGGGCGGAAGGTGCTGTTCGCGCGCCCCGTCAGAGGGTCTACGTCGGGGACGTAGCCGGGCACGGTGGCGCCGACGGAGTAGAGGCCGGGTTCGAGCGCGGGGAAGACGAAGTTGCCCGCCTCGTCGGAGGTGACGACGTTGCTCTGCGGGCGCACGCCGCCGCCCTGCGCGCGCGGGCTGGCGTAGACGGGGGCGTTCGTGATGGGCTCGCCCCCCTCGCCGACGACGCGGCCCGCGAGCGGCGCGGGCTTCGGCCTCGCCGCCTTCGGCGCGGGGGCGACGGGCGCCGCGACGCCCGTCTTCGGCGCCTGACCCGCGGCCGGCTTCTGCGGCGCGGGCGTCGGCGCCGGCCGCGCCTGCGCCCGCGCCGGCGCCGGCGCGAGGAGGAGCGCGAGGGCGAGCGCGGCGGAGGGGGGAAGCGCGGCGGGGTTCGTGCGGGGCGCTTTCAAAACGTGTCTCCTCTCCAAAGTCTTCCGGGGCCGGGGGCGTTACTGCTTGCCGAAGTCTATGACGGGCGACACGCGCGTCTCGCCGCCTTCGCCGAGCGTGACGGTCAGCGGCTCGCTCTGGTGCATGCGCCCGGCGCCGAAGACGCGGACGCTGATTTCGTAGTCGCCCGCCGGGAGCCCCTCGATGCGGAAGAAGCCGCGCGCGTCCACCTCGACCGTGCGCCCGAGGTTGCCGGGCGCGGCGGACGGCGACGCGCCCGGCCGCCGCGCCTGCGCAATCATGCGCGAGCCCGGCGGCGGCGCCCCGTTGAGGAAGGTGGTCTGGCCCGTGACGACCGCGCTCCCGTAGGCGAGCACGACGCGGACGCCCGCGATCTGCGCCCCCTCGGCGACCTCTATGCCGCCGGTGACGTTGGCGCCGTTCAGCTCGACGCGCGCCAGCGAGAGCCCCTTCACCGCTTCGGTCAGGGGGCTGACCCGCAGCTTGCCGGGGCGCAGACCCGCTATCACGAAGGTGCCGTCGGGGTTGACGGGCGTCGGGCGCTGCGAGAAGGGAGGCGCCAGCCGGTTGCTCGACTCGACGAAGCCGAAGACGCGCACCTGCGCGGCGAGGCGCGCGGCGGCCGCGCGGTCGCTCAGGCCCTCGACGACGACGACGCCCGAGACGGTCGCGCCGCGCTTGACCCTCACGACGAGCCCCGCCACGTCCGCGTCCGCGACCTCGAACGCCACGGGCTCGCTGTAGTAGTCCGTATTCTCCTGCGCCGGCATGTTGAAGACCACGTAGCGGCCGGGCGCCAGGCCCTCGGTCTGGAACTCGCCGCGCGCGTTCGTCGCCTGCCCGGAGCCGAAGGGGCCGACGCGGCGCCCCGCCGCGTCGAGCGCGCCGTAGCCGTAGCCGAGGTTCGGGACGGGCTCGCCCGTCTCCGCGCTGACGAAGCGCCCCGACGCCTTGTAGGTCTTGAGCGGGCGGCCGAGCGTGATGTCCACGTTCTCCGACACGTCGCCCGCCTTGACCTCGACGACGCGCGCCTGCGCCTGCTCGGTCACGCCGGGGTAATACGTGCGCTGGAAGATTCTGCGCCGGCCGAAGAAGCTGACCGCGCCGCCGTCGTCGCCGCCCTGCCCGACGCTGACGCGGTAGCGCCCGGGCGCGAGCCCGTAGACGCGGTAGACGCCGCGGTCGTCGGTCATCTGGTCGCGCTGGTCGAAGGTGGCGCGCGGCGGCTGCGCGTCGGGGGCGACGGGCGTGACCGCGACCACCTCGGCGACGACCGGGTTGCCGTCGCCGTCGGTGACGCGCCCCGTGACGACGCCGCCGCGCTCGGCGCGGAAGTCCATGTCCTTGACCTCGTCGCCCGCCATCAGCGTGAGCGGGCGGCCCGGCGGGAAGTTCTCGGCCAGCCCCTGCACGATGAAGGCGGGCGCGAAGGGCACGAGCTGGTAGCGGCCGGGCGGGACGTTCGGGAGGAGGAAGCGCCCGTCCACGTCGGTCTTGGCGCGCGCCGCCGTGCGGAAGCGCTGGGCGGGCTCGGCCGAGACGAGCGCGACCGTGACGCCGGGGACGCCGCGCTCGCCGTCCGTCACGCGCCCCGAGACGGAGGCCGGCGCCTCCTTCTGCGCGCGCGCCGCCGGGGCGTGTGTCGTGAGCAGAAGGGAGAGCGTGGCCGCGAACACGGCGAGCGCGCCGCGCGCCGCCGTCGGCCTGAGCCTGTGCCTTGAGCTTTTCGACATCGTCAGTGAAGTCCTTCGGGCGTGCGGTCGGAAAACCCCATCGGGGAGCGTGAGCAGCCTACAACCACCGCGGCGGCGCGCGCAACCCCTTTGCCTTCCGCGCGGCGGCTCTTTATAATCCGCCGCCGACTCGGCCGATACGCTCTCCCGCAAGAATTCCCGGACGCGCACAGGCGAATGACGAAGGGGCTCAAGATGAAAAGGCTGACCCTGCCGCTGGCGCTCGCGCTGGCGGCGCTCATCCCGACGAGTATTTTGACTATGGCACAGACCCAGACCGGCAGCGGCTCCGCCGCGCCGCCGCCCGCGCCGCCGGCGGCGAAGAAGGTGCCGCGCACGACCGAAGTCCACGGCACCAAGCTCTCGGACGACTACTTCTGGATGCGCGACAAGAAGAACCCCGAGGTCATCTCCTACCTTGAGGCCGAGAACGCCTACACGGACGCGATGACGAAGGGGACGGCCGAGCTGCGCGAGCGGCTCTACGGGGAGATGCTCGCGCGCATCAAGGAGACGGACACGAACGTCCCCTACCGGTACGCCGGCCACCTCTACTACACGCGCACCGAGCAGGGCAAGCAGTACCCCGTCTTCGCGCGCCGCAAGGGGGCGATGGACGCGCCCGAGCAGGTGCTCCTCGACCTCAACGAGATGGCGAAGGGGCACACCTTCATGTCGGTCGGCGACTTCGACGTGACCTCGGACTCGAACCTGCTCGCCTACTCGACCGACACGACCGGCTTCCGCGAGTACACGCTGCACGTCAAGGACCTCCGCACCGGCGAGTCCGCGAAAATCGCCGAGCGCGTGTCGAGCGCGGCGTGGGCGGCCGACGACCGGACGCTCTTCTACGTCGTGGACCACCCGACGACGAAGAACCCCTACCGCCTCTACCGCCACGCGCTCGGCAAGGGCGGGGCCGACGAGCTGGTCTACGAGGAGGCCGACGAGATGTTCGGCCTCGGCGTCGAGCGCTCGCGCTCGCGCGGCTACGTCTTCCTCACCGCGGCGAGCCACACGACGAGCGAGGTGCGCTACGTCCCGGCCGACAAGCCCGCCGAAGCCTTCCGCCTCATCCTCCCGCGCGAGGCCGGCCACGAGTATTACGCCGACCACCACGGCGACCGCTTCTACATCCGCACGAACGAGAAGGGGGCGCGCAACTTCAAGCTCGTCTCGGCGCCCGCCGCCGACCCGCGCCGCGCCGAATGGAAGGAGGTCATCCCGCACCGCCCCGGCGTGATGCTCGGCGGCGTCGAGATGTTCCGCGACTTCTACGTCGTCTCCGAGCGCGGCAACGCCACGCCGACCCTGCGCGTCCTCGACTTCAAGACGAACGGGGCCGTGGACATCGCCGTCCCCGAGCCGGTCTACACCATCGCGTTCGGCGCCAACCGCGAGTACGCGGCCGACAAGGTGCGCTACAGCTACCAGTCCTTCATCACGCCCGCGTCCGTCTACGACTACGACGTGAAGGCGGGCAGGAGCGAGCTGCTCAAGCAGCAGCCGGTGCTCGGCGGCTACGACCCGGCGCTCTACAAGTCGGAGCGCGTCTACGCGACGGCGGCCGACGGGACGAAGGTGCCCGTCTCGCTCGTCTACAAGAAGGACTTGAAGCTCGACGGCGGCCGGCCGATGCTCCTGAGCGCCTACGGCTCCTACGGCATCCCATCGAACGTGACGTTCAACTCGAACCGGCTCTCGTTGCTCGACCGCGGCGTGGTCGTCGCCACGGCGCACATCCGCGGCGGCGGCGACCTCGGCAAGGAGTGGCACGACGCCGGCAAGATGATGGCGAAGAAGAACACCTTCACCGACTTCATCGCGGCGGCCGAGCACCTCGTCAAGGCGGGCTACACGTCGAAGGAGCGGCTGGTGATTACGGGCGGCTCGGCGGGCGGGCTCCTGATGGGCGCGGTCACGAACATGCGCCCCGACCTCTTCAAGGCGGTCGTCGCCTACGTCCCCTTCGTGGACGTCATCAACACCGAGCTGGACGAGACGCTCCCGCTCACCGCCGGCGAGTGGGAGGAGTGGGGCAACCCCGTCAAGAGCAAGGAGAACTTCCTCTACATGCTCTCCTACAGCCCTTACGACAACGTCGAGGCCAAAGCCTACCCGGCCATGCTCGTCAAGACCTCGCTCAACGACAGCCAGGTGCTCTTCCACGAGCCGGCCAAGTGGGTCGCCAAGCTCCGCTCGATGAAGACCGACAAGAACCCGCTCCTCTTCAAAATCAACATGGGCGCCGGCCACGGCGGCGCCTCCGGCCGCTACGACGCGCTCCGCGAGACTGCCTTTGACTACGCCTTCATGCTCACCCAGATGGGCGTCACGCAGTAGGGCCGACGCTCAAGCGCCCGGCGCGCCGGCCAGTTTTTTGTTGACAGCCCGCGTGCCGCTTTCCCATACTGCTTAGGCGGCCTTTTCGGGGGCCGCGTAAGCAGTTTCTTTTTGGACGACGCCCAAGACCTTGGCCCCGCCGGCGTCGCTCCTGAATACTCACGAAACCGCGACAGGGAGAGCTTGAGGCAAGGGACCCGGGGGACGTGCGTCGCGCGCCGCCCGGCGTTCGGCTTTGAACGCGCGCCCACTTCCCGGCGGTTCCCACGGAGAACAGCGGATGAAAGCCGAGACGGAAATCTGGGAGGTCTCGACGCCCGACGGCGTCTTTCAGGCCGACCTGCCGACGCTCAAGCAGTGGGTCGCGGAGGGCGTCGTGCTGCCGACCGACCGGGTGCGCAAGGGCTCGCTCAAGTGGATAGACGCCGGGCGCGCGCCCATGCTGCGCCGCGTCTTCTCGGGCGAGGAGAGCGTCGAAGCGCCCGCGCCGCACTCCCCTTCGGACCTCGGCCTCGCGGGCGACGACGCCGACGGCGCCGCGCCCGGCCCCGCGCACGAGGCGGACGCGCGGTGGGCCGAGCGGCCCCCGGCGGCCGGCGCGCACCCGCTCGCCTACTCGTGCCACTTCCACCCCGAGCAGGCGGCGGCGCTCGTCTGCCGCACGTGCGGCGAGACCTTCTGCCGCGCCTGCCCGAACCGCGTCGGGACGAGCAGCGTCCTGCTCTGCTCGCTGTGCGGCGGCTTCTGCGACCCGCTCGAACGCCTGACCGAGCGGCTCGCGCTCTACGCGCGGCAGGGCGAGGGCTTCGGCCTCTCCGACTTCCAGCAGGCGCTCGCCTACCCCTTCCGCCACCTGGGGAGCCTCCTCGGCGGCGCGCTGCTCTACGGCTTCCTGCTGCTGGCGGGGGCGCGCGGCCAACTGCTCGCCACGGCCCTCGTCTTCGGCTGCATCTCGCTCGTCGTCAGGCGCGTCGCCTACGGCAACCTCGGGCGCGACTTCCTGCCCGACTTCAGCGAGTTCTCCTTCTGGGACGACGTCGTCGTCCCCTGCGCGCTCGGCGTCGGCGTCACGGTCGTCACGCTCGGCCCGACGCTCCTGCTCGTCGGCGCGCTCCTCTTCGGCTGGCTCAACGGGCCGCAGTCGCCCTCGCGCCTGGCGCTGCCGCCGCAGGCGGCCGTCGAACAGGCGCAGAAGGAGGCGGCGCGGCAGGGCGTCACGGGCGACGACATGGGCACGCTCATCAACGGCGGGACGGCCGAGCAGGAGGCCGAGCTGGAGAAGAAGGTCAACTCGATGCGGCCGGGCGCGCAGATGGCGCGCCAGCTCGAAGAGACGAAGCGCGAGGACGCGACCTTCGGCCTCGCCGCGCGGCTTTTGGAGCACCCCGGGCTCGTCCTCGTGCTCGGCCTGCTGGCGCTCGGCTGGGCGGCCTTCTACCACCCGATGGCGCTGCTCGTCGCCGGGTGGACGGAGAGCCTGAAGTCGGTCTTGAACCCGCTCGTCGGGCTCGACACGATGCGCCACATGGGGCTCACCTACTTCAAAGCCTTCGCCATGTACCTCGCCGTGCAGGCCGTCTCGTTCCTGCTCGCGTGGGTCGTGGGCCTCGTCACCGCGCCCTTCAACATGCCGCTCGTCGGGAACCTGCCCGGCACCTTCCTCGGCGGCGTCGTCGCCTTCTACACCAGCCTCGTCATCGCCTGCGTCCTCGGCCTCTCCCTCTTCAAATCGGCCGACCGCCTCGGCATCGAGCTCGACTAGGCAGACCCGAAAAGCGCTTAGCACTTTACCGGCACCCGTGGCTCGCCTTTCCCGCCGTATCTCATTTTGGAAGAGATGCGGCGGGACGGCCTCTCTACCGCCGCATAGAACGCGGCGGAGGCGACGACACAGGCCGCGAGCGCGCAGAACAAAACCAGTAACTTGCCGGAGTCCTCCTGCGTGTCGAACAACTTACTTGACGCGACGCTGAGCACGACGGGGCCGACGAGCCAGTGCAGCAGGTAGAGTGAGTAGGAAATCTCCCCGAAAAACGTGCCCACCTTACTCTCCCGCTTCCGGGTAAAGATGACTGCGGAGGTCAGGTCTCCCGCGAGTGTCGGAGGTAGGCCCAGGGTGAGATAGCACCCCGCGGTCGAGAGGGCGAGCATCGTGACGCACTCCGCCCTCCCCGACAGTCCCGCCATGTGCTGAAAAAGCAGAATCCCCATTAGAAAGAGAAACCCGAAACTGAAGACGGAACTCCCCCCGGCGGCCGGCGACGACACGGCCCCGCCGAAGACGAGAAACGCCAGCGCGAGACAGAGGGAGGAGCCGAGTCGCAGCCGCCGGCGGCGGCTGGAGAGTGGCGGGAAGCAGAGGCCGATCATAAGGTAGAACTGGAACTCGACGGCGAGCGTCCAGTAGACCGGGTTCAGCCACGGCCCTCCCCCGAACGCGTTCAGATAGCCGAGGTGCAGGAGCAGACGGCGCCACGTGACCTGGGAGCCTTCGACAAGAAAAGGGAGTCCGGCGTGTCGCGTGTAGACGAAGGCGACGGCGAGGACGAGCGCGATACTCAGAAGGTAGGGCGGGTCGAGCCTCACGAGTCGTTTAAGGATGAAGGTGGGGTAGTCACGTAGCCGATAGCCCGCGCGCCTGAGCGACCACGGGATGACGAAGCCCGAGACGACGAAGAAGACCTCGACGCCCAGCCACCCGTAGCGCGTCCAATCCGCGAGCGATGTGTAGAGGGCGCCGTTGGGGGTGGGGAATGGAAAGGTGGTCAGGTGGAAGACGCATACCGACAGCGAGGCGACGCCGCGCATTAAATCCAGCCCTTCGACTCTGTGAGGCCCGACAGCGTTTGACATGAGGACTACTCCGGTTGAGGAAACGGACTAGCGACCCCGAAAGATACCCCTAAAGGGGCACGGCTTCAAGAGGAATGTTGTGGGCGATGACGTGATAAAAATAAGAGGGGGAAGTCACCTGACTTCCCCCTCTTATTTTGCGACGGAAAGGGCACGCCGGCCCGGGGCCGGCGACCTATTCGTTTTCAACAGGTAAATTGCCGACGTACTCCCAGTGCCACGGCTCGTAGTAGTAGGGGCGGAAGCCGAAGCGCTCGGCGTTGCGGACGAGCCAGCGGTAGGCGGGGGTCTGCACCTGTAGGGCGCGGTTGGAGTCTCTGGTCTCGACCGGCTCGCCGCCGACGTAGAGGTCGAGGGCGCGGCCCGTGAAGTGCGGGCTGTTGACGGCGAGGCCGGCGCGGCCCGAGTTGGGCGACTGCGCCCGCAGCCGCGCCTGGTACTCGGGCGAGCGGAAGGACGAGACTATCTTCAGGTAGCGCTCCTCGGGCGCCAGCTCGCCCGCGGCCGTCAGCCTGAGCCCGAGCGACGGGTCGGCGGCCGCCGCCCCCAGCATCCGCTTGTAGGCCGCGTAGGTCTCGCGCTCGACCTGGCGCAGGGCCTCGGGGCGCGAGGGGTCGTAGAAGTCGGACGCGGGCGCCAGCAGCAAATCTTCGGCGCGCGCGTGCGCCTTGTTCTTCAGGCGCGCGCCCTGCCACTCGGCGACCATGCGGTAGAGCGTGTCGCCGTCGAGCACACCCGAAGGCCGGAGGCCGGCCGCCTTCTGCCAGCGCGCGAGCGCCGAGGCGAACCCCGTGCCCGCGGCCTCGGCCTCCGTCGTCCCGAGCGTGCGCGAGATGAGCGGCGTGTAGAGGTACCAGCCGCGCTGCTGCTTCCCGCCGAAGGCCCAGCCCAGCTCGTACTTCAGGGCCGTGTTGCGCGCGGCCGCCTCGGCGAAGGGCGAGGCGTCCTTCTTCTCGGGGGCGGGGGCGTCGTCGGCCGCCCTCTTCTCGACGACGAGGGGCTGCACGACGGCGCCCACGGCCGAGCGCGCCCCCGCCTGCGACTGGCCGCGGCCGCCGACCGCGAGCAGCAAGGGGAAGGTCACGAGCACCGCGACCACGACGGCGAACACGGCGAGTTTGGTCTTCTGCTGCTTCATCCTTGAACTCGAAACCGCCCGGCCGAACTGTGGAGGATTATAGCCCGAAAACCGCGGGGAGGTAAGCCTCCCGCGCACAGCAATTGAGACGCGCGGGCGAGTCCGTAAAGTTGACGGTCAGACTGCGTGGCCGGCGCGACTCTGTTAAAATGGCGCCGCCGGGGCGGGCTTCGCGGACTTTTACCTGACGCGGCGCGCGCGCCGGTTCCCGACACCAATCTTCCGGAAACAGACGGAGAAGGCAAAAGATGCCACTTGAGTCCAACAGCGCGGCGAGCGTCTCGCCCGCCCTCGTCTTCGAGCTGGAGAACGGCAGCAACTTCACCTTCAACTTCCAGATGGACGGCCGCGTCACCGTCATCGGCTTTCAGGACGGCCGCGCCGTCACCGGCACGCTCTCCGAGGAGCAGGCCGCCGAGCTGCGCGACGCCATCGGCGAGTACATACACAAGAGGAACGGATGAGAGGAATCGCCCTCTTCGCCGCCGCGGTGGCGGGGCTCTCGCTGTGCGCGTGGGCGCAGGCGCCGGCCGGCGTCTTCGAGCGCGAGCTGGACGCGCCCGGCCCCGTGGAGCTGAGGGTGAAGAACCGCACGGGGCGCGTGACCGTGACGGCCGAAGAGGGGCTCAAGCAGGTGGCGCTGCGCGCCACGTCGGCGGCGGGGCTGGGCGTGGGCGAAAGGGACGTGCGCGTCACGCACGGCGGCGGGTCGGTCGCGGTCGAGGTCGAGCGCGAGGGCGCCGCGGCGCGCCCCGCCGACGGCCGGAAGGTCGTCGCCTCGCCCGCGCAAATCGAGCGCGAGCGGATAGACGTCGTCCTGCGCGTGCCCGCGCGCTCACGCGTCTACGTCGAGACGGAGGCGGGCGCGGTGGACGTCGTCGGCAACCTGGCCGAAGCCGAGGCGAAGACCGACACGGGCACCATCCGCGCCGACGTGCCGCTCGACGCCCTGCGCTACAGCTTCCGCTGGACGCTCAGCCGCCCGCGCTTCTTCAGCGAGGTCGAGCTGCCCGAGGCGAAGCACAAGCGCGGCGGCTTCTTCGAAATCGCCGGCCGCTTCCCCGCCGAGAAGGAAGCGAAGGACGAGAAGAAGGGCAGGAAGGAAAGGGAAGAGGCGGCCGCGGAAGACCCCGCGGGCGACGCGCCGACGGAGACGGCCGCGGACGCCGCGCCCGAAGTGAAGCCCGCGCCCGCCGCCACGCCCGCCGACAGGAAGGCCGCGCGCGCGCAGGCCGAGGCCGCGAAGAAGGAGGAGGAGCGCAGGAGGGAAGAGGCGAAGAAGAAGGAGGAGGCGGCGAAGGCGGAAGCGAAGAAGCGTGCCGCCGCCGAGAGGGCGGAGGCGAAGAAGGCCGAGGACGATAGGCGCGTCAGGCTGAGCCTTGAGACGGCGCGCGGCGTCGTCCTCTTCGGCGTCAAGGACGAGTCGCGCGTCCCCTCGGACCTGCGCGAGCGCACGCTCACGGAGGCGGCGCGCGCCATCATCCGCAGCGGCGACACGGGACTGATCGACGCCATCCGCAAGGTCGCGCCCCGCCTCGTCGGCGACTACGCCGAGACGCTCGGGCGCCGCGAGGGCGGCCCCACGCTCGGCACGCGCGCCGCCTCGCCCTTCGACGTCCGCGCCGCCGCCGGCCCCTCGCTCGCGCGCGTGCAGGCGCGCGTCACCGACCGCGCGGGCCGCGCCATCGCCGGGCTCACGGCGAAGGACTTCGCCGTCAACGAGGGCGGCGTCGAGCGCGCCGTGCGCGAAGTCGTGCCGACCAACGCGCCCTTCAACCTCGTCCTCCTCTTGGACGTCTCGGGCAGCGTCGAGGAGCGGATGGACTTCATCCGCAAGGCCGCGCTCGCCTTCCTCAACACCGCCGGCCCGCAGGATCGCATCGCCATCGTCTCGTTCCGCGACGACGTGCAGCTCGTCTCCGAGTTCACGTCCGACCGGCGGCTGCTCACCGAGCGCATCAAGGACATTCAGGCGGGCGGCGCCACCTCGCTCTACGACGCGCTCGGCTACTCGCTCGTCCACGTGCTGCGCCCGCTGCGCGGCGAGCGCACGGGCGTCGTCGTCCTCTCCGACGGCGACGACAACCGCTCGTTCCTGACCTTCCCCGACATCCTGGAGGCGGTCTACGAGACGGGCGCCATCGTCTACCCGCTCTACGTCCCCTCGGGGCTCATCCCGGCGTCGGGCGGCGGCGACGCGGTGACGTCTCTCGACCCGACGCGCGCCCGCTTCCTTGAGCTGACCTCGCGCGCCGACGAGGAGGGGCGGCGCCTCGCCGAAGTCTCGGGCGGCCAGTACTTCCCCATCACGCGCCTCGAACAGTTGCAGCGCGCCTACGACGACGTGGCCGCGCAGCTTCGCACGGCCTACACCGTCACCTACGAGACGGACGCGGCGGCCCGCCCCGACTCGCGCGTGCGCGTGCGCGTCTCGCGCGAGGGCGCGTCGGTGAAACTGAGCCCGGCGGTCGGCGTCTCGGCGACGACGGCCGTCGCGCCCGCGCCGTAGCTTTCCGACGAACAAGGGGTGAGATGTTTTTACCTTTCTCCGCCGCGCGCCGCCGTGGGCTGCTGCTGCTGGCGCCGCTGCTCGCGCTCCTCGTCCTGACGCCCGCGCCCGCCGCGCGCACGCAGGAGGAGCCCGCGCCCACACAGACGCCGACTCCGACTCCCACGCCCACGCCCGCCGAGACGCCGACGCCGACGCCCGCGCCCACGCCGGAGCAGACGCCCACCCCGGCGCCCGTTGACGACGAGCCGGTCGAGCGCATCAACACCGACCTGACGAGCGTGCTGCTGTCGGCGACCGACAAGCGGCGCCGCTTCGTCAACACGCTCCGCGCCGAGGACGTGCGCGTGCTCGAAGACGGCGTCCCGCAGCAAATCTCCTCCTTCGAGCGCGAGACGGACGCGCCGCTCTCGCTCGTCCTGCTCGTGGACACCTCGGCCTCGCAGGAGAAGGTTTTACAGGACGAGCAGGCGGCCGCCTCCGCCTTCGTCCGCTCCGTGCTGCGGCCCGCGCGCGACACGGCCGCCGTCCTCTCCTTCACCGGCCTCACGCGCCTCGAAGTGGCGCCGACCTCCGACTCCGCGCTCCTCCTCAAAGCCATCGACTCGCTCAGGGTGCGCTACACCAACAAGACGCCCGAGTGTCAGGACCTCGAAGCGCCGCCCGACGTCCGCCTGCGCTGCCTGACGGGCGTCTGGGACGCGGTCGTCCTCTCCGTCCGCGAGGTGCTCACGCGGACGCCCGAGCGCACGCGCCGCGCCGTCATCCTCCTCTCCGACGGCGACGACACCAGCAGCCGCGTCCGCCTCTACCAGGCCGCCGAGTACGCCGTCCGCCACAACACGGTCGTCTACTCCGTCGGCATCCGCGATAAGGATTTCGGCTTCGGCGAGATGCGCCGCGACTTCCTCCAGTCGCTCTCCGACCAGACGGGCGGCCGCGCCTTCTTCCCCAAAAAGCCCGCCGACCTCGCCAACGCCTTCGCCCAGATCGAGCAGGAGCTGCGCTCGCAGTACCTCATCACCTACGCCCCCACCAACCGCGCCCGCGACGGCTCCTTCCGCAAACTCCGGATAGAAATCACCGACCCCGCCCTCAGGAAGCAGAACCTCCGCCTCCTCTACCGCCAGGGCTACTTCGCGAGGCAGTAGGCAGTTGAGAGCGCCGCCGTCGGGAAGGCCGATTTAATCTCTCAAGGTTCGCGACGCGGAGCGGCCGCCTGCCGCCTGCCGCCTGCCGCCTACTGTTCTCTTGCCTTTTCCCCCCTCATCCTTCATCCTTCCGTCCTGTCATGACTCGCCCCATTCTGATGTCCTTATTCGACGAGGCGGAGCGCCGGCCGCTGACCGTCTCGGAGCTGACGTCGCAGGTGCGCGGCGCGCTGGAGAGCCGTTTCGCGTCCGCGTGGGTCGAGGGCGAGATTTCGAACTTCCGGCAGGCGGCGTCGGGCCACTGGTACTTCAACGTGCGCGACGAGGCGGCGCAGCTGCGCGCGACCTGCTTCCGCGGCGTCAACAGCCGCATCCGCTTCCGCCCGTCCGACGGCCTGCTCGTGCGCGTGCGCGGGCGTTTGACCGTCTACGAGCCGCGCGGCGAGTACGAGCTGATAGTCGAGGCGCTCGACCCCGTGGGCGCGGGCGCGCTGCGCGTCGCCTTCGAGCAGTTGAAGGAGAGGCTCGCGGCCGAGGGGCTGTTCGACGAGGCGCTCAAGCGCGAGCTGCCCGTCCTGCCGCGCCGCGTCGGCGTGGTGACGAGCCCGACGGGCGCCGCCGTCCGCGACATCATCCGCACGGTCGAGCGCCGCACGCGCACCGTCAGCATCCTCCTCGCCCCGACGCGCGTGCAGGGCGAGGGCGCCGCCGCCGAAATCGCGCGCGCCATCCGGTCGCTCAACGAGCACCACCTGCGCGCCGCGGCCGAAGGGCGGACGGAGGGGCAGCTGGACGTCATCATCGTCGGCCGCGGCGGCGGGTCGAGCGAAGACCTCTGGGCCTTCAACGCCGAGGAGGTGGCGCGCGCCATCCGCGCGTCGGCCGTGCCCGTCATCTCGGCCGTGGGGCACGAGACGGACTTCACCATCGCCGACTTCGCGGCCGACGTGCGCGCCGCGACGCCGACGGCCGCCGCCGAGATAGTCGCCGAGCGCGAGGACGAGATAGGCGGCTACGTCGAGCGCCTGACGCACGGCCTCGTCAACGCGGCGCGCTACCGCGTGCTGGCCGAGCGCGCGCGCGTGCAGGAGGCGGCGATGTCGCCCGGCTTCGACGAGGTCAGGATGCGCCTGCGCGTCGCGCGCGAGGAGCTGGCGGACGCGCGCTGCCGCCTGGAGAACCGCGCGGGCGACCTGAGCCGCGCCGCCCGCCGCCGGCTCGACGCGGTCACGCAGAAATTCTCGCCCGCGCGGATGGCCTCGGCCGCGTCGCGCTCGCGCGTGCGCCTGACGGTGGGCGGCGCCGCGCTCGAAGCGGCGGCGCGCTCGCGCCTCGAAGACGCGCGCTCGCGCCTCGTGGCGGCCGCGGCGTCGCTCGACGCGCTGTCGCCGCTCGCGGTGCTGGGTCGCGGCTACGCCCTGGCGCAGGACGAGCGGGGGCGCGTGCTGCGCGCGGCGCGCGGCGTGGCCGAAGGGCAGGCGGTGCGCGTGCGGTTGGCGGCGGGCGCGCTGCGCTGCCGCGTGGAAGGAATCGAGGAGGGGGCGGGGGAGTAGAAGCATGACGCAGCCGCGCGGACGCAAGAGCCGCATCGTGATTGACGTTGACCGCGTGCGCGCCGAGGCCGACCGGAAGCGCGCGGGTCGCTTCGGGCGCGCGGGGCGCGTGCTGGGCGTGACGGGCCTGGTCGTCCTCGGCCTCCTCGTCGCGCTGCTCGTCGGCTCCTACGCGTGGTGGCAGGGCTTCAGGAAGTCGCCGCCCTACAGCCTCGCGCTCCTGTTCGACGCGGCGCAGCAAGACGACGTGCGCGCGGTCGAGACTCTGATAGACGCCGACCAGATAGCGCAGGGGTTCGTCCCGCAGGTCATCGAGAACCTCGCGGGCGCCGGCTCGCCGCTCCCGCCGCAGGCGCGCGCGTCCCTGACGGCGGCGCTGCCGGCGCTGCTGCCGCGCGTGCGCGAGACGATGCGCGACGAGATCGCGCGCTCGCTGAAGGGCCTCCCGCAGAACGAGGCGTCGAGCCTGCCCTTCTTCGTCAAGGCGCTCGGCGTGAAGCGGGCGGCCGACGTCGAGGAGCGCGGCGACGCGGCCGACGTCAAGCTCAAGGCGGGCGAGCGCCCCGTCGAACTCTCGATGCGGCGCGACGGCGAGCGCTGGAAGGTCGTCACGGTCAGGGACGCGCAGCTCGCCTCCGAGATAGCCGCGCGCCTCGCCACGAGCCTGCCCGCCGGCGGCCAGCAGCCGCAGCAGCAGCCGCCGCAGAACCAGCCGCGCCGCAGGAGAACCAGATAGAGATGGCCAAACGGGAACAGAAGGGCGCGGCCGCCGCGACGAACTTCGAGGGGCAGCTCGCGTCTCTGGAGCGTATCGTGAGGGAGTTGGAGCGCGGCGATTTGCCGCTGGAGCAGAGCCTTGAGCTGTTCGAGCAGGGCGTCAAGCTCTCGCGCGAGTGCCAGGAGCGTCTGAACGAGGCCGAGCGGCGCATCGAGGTGCTGCTGCGCGGCGGCGACGGCTCGACCATCCCCGTCCCCTTCGAGACGGACGAGCTGATAGAGGACGAAGGCGGGGCGGATGACGAGACCGTCTTCTGACGAAGCCGTCGCCGCGGCCGGCGCGGACGGGCGCGAAGAGGCTCCGGCCAAAGAGGTGCGCGCCTACGCCGCGCGCGTCCGCGCGGACGTCGAGGCGGAACTGGACGGCCTCGTCCCCGGCGAGTCGGTAGACCCGCCGACGATGCACGCCGCCGTCCGCTGGAGCCTGTTCGCGCCGGCCAAGCGCTTCCGCCCGCTGCTCGTCACGGCCGCGGGCGAGACCTTCGGCGCGCGGCGCGAGAAATTAATCAGGACCGCCTGCGCCTTCGAGCTGATTCACACCTACTCGCTCGTCCACGACGACCTGCCCGCGATGGACGACGACGACCTGCGGCGTGGCCGCCCCACCTGCCACGTCAGGTTCGGCGAGGCGACCGCCATCCTCGCCGGCGACGCCCTCCAGACGCTCGCCTTCCAGACGCTCGCAGAGGACGAGACGCTCGAAGCGCCCCTGCGCGTCCGGCTCGTCTCGGAGCTGGCGCGCGCCGCGGGCACGCCCGCGGGGATGGTCGCCGGACAGGCGCACGACCTCTCGGCCGAGGCGCGCGCGGACGTCTCGGGCGAGGAGCTTGAGCTGATACACCGCCGCAAGACCGGCGCGCTCATCGCGGCGGCCGCGCGCGCCGGCGCGCTCGTCGCGGGCGCCTCCGCGGCCGAGGTCGGGGCAGTCGCGGCCTACGCGCACGAACTCGGCCTGCTCTTCCAGATTACGGACGACCTGCTCGACGTGACGGCCACGGCCTCCGACCTCGGCAAGACGCCCGGCAAGGACGCGCGCGCCAGCAAGGCCACCTACCCCGCGCTCTACGGCCTCGAAGCCGCGCGCCGCCGCGCCCGCGACGTCTTCGGCCGCGCGACGGCCGCGCTCGACACCCTCGGGCGGCCGACCCCGATGCTCCGCGGCCTCGCCCGCCTCGTCCTCGAACGACGCACTTAAAGAAGTAGACAGCAGGAAGAAGAAAGGCGGCGTCGCCCCCGTCGTTCGATGACGAGAGCGCCGCCGCCGTTATTTACCTGCTGACTACGGTCTACTGTCTACCGCTTTACAAAAAGGTGACTTCGCCGTCCACGACGCGGGCGAGGAAGCGGCCGTCGCGCATGACCCAGGCGACGCGGCGCCCGGCGCGCGCGAGTTCGGCCCACTCGCTCGACTTCTTCGGGTTCTGTTCGATGAGGACGCAGTCGTGCGGCAGCCCCGTGTGGCGCAGGCCCGACTGGCGGAAGCGCCGGACGCCGCGCCCGCCCGAGAAGAGCTTCTCGAAGGCGACGAGGATGACGCCCGCCGCCGGCAGTTCTTCCGCGCCCGCCCTCTCCTCGTCCGCCATGCCGTTCGCGTGTCCTTGAAAGTCTCAGGAAGGCTGGCCGGCGCCGGTGGGGCCGCCGCCGCCGTCGTCCGCGCCGCGGCCGTGGCGGCGCGCGAAGCTGTTGACCAGCTCGATCAGTTCCTTGGCGCGGAAGGGCTTCGAGATGTAGGCGTCGAAGCCGGCTTCGAGCGCGCGCAGGCGGTCCTGGTTGGCGGCGAACGCCGTGACGGCGACGCAGGGGACGGAGCGCGTCCGCTCGTCGGCGCGCATCTCGCGCAGGAGGCCCCAGCCGTCGAGCGCGGGCATCGAGAGGTCTATCAGCGCCACGACCGGCGCCTCGGCCAGCGCGGCGTCGAGCGCCTCGCGCCCGTTGCGCGCCTCGCGGATGTGGTAGCCCTCGCCCTCCAGCATCAGGCGCAGGAGTTCCCGGTTGTCGTCGTAGTCGTCGGCGATGAGAATGCTGTCGGGCATCGTCGGGAATCCGTCAGGAGTCGTCCGCGGGGAGAGCCGGCCGGGGCCCCGGCCCCGCCCGCCGCTGTTTCGGCCTCAGATGATAAATCGAAAAACGAAAATCGCAAATCCGAAACGGCCAAAAAACGAGTCTCTTGACACTGTTCGGGCGCGGCGTCCATAATCCGGAGTGCCCGCGGCCCGGGCGTTTTCGGCGGGCGCGGCGGGCCGCAGAGAGCGAACCCGACCGGCGCACGGCGTGAGACTCGCCCCCCTCTTGAAGCCGGTCCCGCGGCGCCTCGAACCCCGCGCCGGAGCCAACCCGCCCATAAAGGAGACAGTGCACGTGTCCAGCGTTGACTTGGAAAAGAGCTTGCGCGCAGACGTCGAGTCGTACGTCGCCCAGCGCACGAGCGGCCTGAAGGAGGAGCTGGAGCGGCTGCGCTCGCAGCTCAACGACGCGCTCTCCCGGATGGGCGAGCGGCTCGATGAGCCCGCGGCCTCCGCGGACGCCCCGCTCGCCGTCGCCGTCGCCGAACACCTGCGCAACGCGCGCAACCTCGGCATCGAGGCCGCCGCCGCCGAGTCCACGCGCGCCCGCGCCTCCTCCGACATCGCGCTCATCAAGGCCGCCGTGGACGAACTCGACGGCCAGCACACGCAGGCCGACATCCTCAGCGCGCTGGTCAACCGCGCCGCCGCCTTCGCCCCCCGCGTCGCCTTCTTCGTCCTGAAGAACGAGCGCGCGACGGGCTGGCGCGCGCGCGGCCTGGCCGGCACCGTGGGCGACGACGCGGTGCGCGAGCTCTCGCTCTCCGTCCAGTCCGACACGCTGCTCGGCGAGGCCGCGCGCACGCGCTCGACGTGGGCCGGCGAGCCGGGCTCGCACGCCGAAGACCACACCATCTACCAGCACTTCGGCGGCGAGCCGCCGCACCGCATGGTCGCCGTCCCCCTCGTCGCGCGCGAGAAGGCCGTGGCCGTGCTCTACGCCGACAGCGCCGGCCAGGACGCCGACGCCGTCAACCTCGAAGCCATCGAGACGCTGGTGCGCGTCGCCGGCATGGCGGTCGAGCTACAGGGCGCGCGCCGCGCGACGGGCGAGGCGCCGGCCGCGCGCCCCGCCGCCGCCCCGCAGCCGCCCCCCGCCCCGAGGGCCGCCGCGCCGCAGCCCGCGCGCGAGGAGCCGCGCCGCGAGGAGCCCGAGCGCCCGCAGGCCCGGCCGGCGGAGCCGCAACCGTCCGTGTTCGGCTTCGAGCCCCAGCCCATCGCCGCCGAGGCGCGGCGCGAGCCCGCGCCCTCCTTCTCGTCCCGGCCCGAGCCCGCCGCCGCGGCCGAGCCCGAGCCGCCCGCGCTCTTCGGCGTGCGCCCTGAGGCCGCGCACGACTCGCCGGCCGCGGCCGAGGCGCAGCCCGCGGCCGAGGCGCCGCCCGCCTCGCCCCTCGGCGCCGCGCGCCGCTACGGCTCGATGGACATGGACTTTCCCGTCGAGGTCGCCGAAGACGAGAAGCGCTTCCACAACGAGGCGCGACGCTTCGCGCGCCTGCTCGTCTCGGAGATCAAGCTCTACAACGAGCAGAAGGTGCGCGAGGGGCGCGACGCCTCCGACCTCTACGAGCGGCTGCGCGAGGACATCGACCGCTCGCGCCAGATGTACGACAAGCGCGTGCGGCCCGAGGTGTCGAGCCGCTACGACTACTTCGACCACGAACTCGTCAACATGCTCGCCGAAGGCGACCGCAACAAGCTCGGCGCCGACTACCCCGGCGCGACCGTCAGCGCCTAGCGAGGCGGAAGCCCGACCGCGAGGGAGGGCTCTGATAAGTAAGAAGGCAGAAGGCAGAACTGAAGAAAGGGGGGCAGTCCCCTCGTCTTCACTTCTGCCTTCTGCCTTCTCTCAGCCCTCCCTCACGGTCGGGCTTCCGCTCCGGTTATAATGCCGGCGCCCTCCCCTAAAATTCAGGCGCGCCGTTTTTTGTGAACCGCGCGCACGCTCCGCGTCATCAAACGAGGAAGTATGACCCCGACCACGAACAAGCTCAGGAACCGCCGCGCGACCTGTACGCTCGCGCTCTGCGCGTCGCTGCTGCTCGCCTCGGCGCTGCCGCTCACGGTGGCGAGCTGCCGCACGCAGACGGCGCGCGCCGACGACACGGCCGCCTACGAACGCCTGCGGCTGCTCACGCGCGGCGGCGCGCTCCCCGCGGAGCAGGCCGTGGCGCAGCTCGCTTCGGCGCACGCCGGCACGCGCACCGGCGCGCTGGCGCAGCTCACGCGCGCGCGCATACGCCACGAGGCGCGCGACTACGCGGGCGCGGCCGAGCTGCTGCGCCCGTCCGACTTCAAAGACGCGACGCGCGTGGGCGACTACGCGCTGTGGCTGCGCGGCGACGCGCTGGAGAAGGCCGGCCGTCGCGCCGAGGCGCGGGCGGCCTTCGAGGAGCTGGCACGCGACTACCCCGAGGCGCTGCGCGCGCGCGACGCCGCCGTCCGCGCCGCGGCGCTGATGATGCAGGACGGGCAGGGCGCGGGCGTCCCCGTCGCGGTCAAGCGCCTGGCCGACGCCGACGACCCCGACGCGCTGCTCCTGACGGCGAAGGCTTACGAGCAGTCGGGCGACCGGCCCAAGGCGCTCGCCGCCTACCGCCGCCTCTACTTCTACGCGCCGACGACGGCCGACAAGGAGGCGGAGGCCGCGTCGGCCTTCGCGCGGCTGGGCTCAACCGCGGCGCCCGCCAACGCCGAAGAGGCCGCGGCGCGCGCCGAGAGGTTGAATAAGGCCAGGCGCTACGCCGACGCGGCGGTCGCCTACGGCGAAGCCTTCGCGCGCTTCCCCGAGACGCGCACGCCGCAGGCCCTGCTCCGCCGCGGCACGGCCGCCTTCAACGCGCGCCGCGCGCCCGAGATGGTCGAGTCGCTGAGCGCGGTCCCGGCTTCCGCGGGCGAGGCGCGCGCCGAGGCGCTCGGCTACCTCGCGCAGCACCACGCGCGCTCGAAGCAGTGGCCGCAGGCGCGCACGACGCTCGAAGAGATGCGCCGCGCTTACCCGAAGAGTCCCTTCACCGTGCGCGCGCTCGCGGCCGCGGGGGCGGCGGCGAAGGAGGCGAAGAACACGGCCGACGCGCTCTACTTCTCGCGCGCGGCCGTCGAGCAGTTCCCCGGCGAGCCCGAAGTAGCCGGCGCGCAGTTCGAGCTGGCGTGGGCGGCGCACGACGCGAAGAACTTCGCGGAGTCGTCGCGCCTGCTCACACAGCACCTCGCCGACTACGCCGGCCGCAACACGGACAACCGCGGCAAGGCCGGCTACTGGGCGGCGCGCGACTCGGAGCGCGCCGGGCTGCTCGGCGAGGCGCAGGCGCTCTACGAGGCGATGCAGTTGCGCTACGGCGCCAACTGGTACGGATACCTCTCCCGGCAGCGGCTCGACGCCATGAAGAACGCCGGGCAGCTCGGGAGGCAGGCCGCAAGGGCCGACGCCGCGACGCTCGGCCGCGCGGTCGAGAACCTGAAGCCCGTCACCGTCGCGGAAGAGACGGCCGGGCCGGCCGAGGCCGCGCGGGTCGCGCGCGCCGAGCAGCTGGCGGCCGCCGCGTGGGACGAGGCGGCGCACGCCGAGCTGGACAAGGCGCTCGAAGCGCACCCGCTGAGCCCGCGCCTCAACCTCGCCAAGGCGCAGCTCCACCGCGCGCGCAACGACAACGTGCAGGCGTTCAACGTGCTCCGCCGCAGCTTCCCCGACTACTCGCAGATGCAGCCCGAGGAGCTGACGAAGGAGGAGTGGGACGTCTTCTACCCGCTCGCCTTCTGGGACGCCATCAAGCAGGAGGCCGCCGCGCGCGACCTCGACCCCTACGCCGTCGCCGGGCTCATCCGACAGGAGTCGGTCTTCAACCCGCGCGCCGTCTCGCACGCGGACGCCTACGGGCTGATGCAGCTCCTCGTCCCGACCGCGAGGATGATGGCGAGGCTCAGGGGCGTCGAAGGCCCCGTCACGACCGAGACGCTCCTGAGCGACCCGCGGCTGAACATCCGGCTCGGCACGTCCTACATGCGCGAGCAGCTCGACAAGTACGGGCGGCTCGAATACCTCGCCGCGGCCTACAACGCGGGGCCGGGCCGCGTCGTCCAGTGGCGCGCGAGCCTGCCGCTCCAGATGGACGAGTGGGCCGAGGCCATCCCGTTCCGCGAGACGCGCGGCTACGTGCAGGGCGTCACGCGCAACATGCTCCAGTACAAGCGGCTCTACGACGAGCAGGGGCGCTTCCGCCCCGAGGTCGGCACGCGGGCCGCGCGCCGCGACATCTCGCAGGCGCAAGGCCAGCCGCCCGCCGACGCCAACTCGCGCCCACGCCGCGTGTCGAACGAAGATGAAGAGTGAGGTGAGTGCGGAAGTGAAGAGGGAAGTGACAGGCGCCGCCGGGAGTCGGACACGGCACGCACTCCGTTTCGTGCTCGCGCTCTGCGCCGCCGCGCCCTGCGCGCACGGCGCGGCGGCGCAGGCGCGTAAGACCGCGACGGCGGCGAAGACGAAGACGACGCCCGCCGTCAGGAAGCCCGCGGCGAAGACGGCCGCGCAGCCGAAGCCCGCCGCGAAGTCTGCGGCCCAGTCTCCGGCGAAGTCTCCGGCAAAGTCTCGGGCGAAGACCCCCGCGGGCTCGCTCTCCATCAGCACGCAGCCGGGCGCCGTCGTCTGGGTGGACGAGGTGCGGCGCGGCGCGGCCGACGCGGGGGGGAAGTTGACGCTCAAGCTCGCGCCCGGCCGCCACGCCCTGCGCGTGCGCGCGAAGGGGTTCGCCGAGCGCACGCTCGCGCTCGCGGCCACGCAGCGCGGCGCGCTCGACGTGGCGCTCACGCAGACGGCGGACGAGGCCGAGCTGCTGTTCCAGCAGGCGGAGGAGGCGCGCGAGAAGGGGAGTAACGCGGCGGCCGTGGACCTCTACCGGCAGGCGCTAACGAAGCGCCCGCGCTACGCGGCGGCGCACCTCGGGCTGGCGCGCGCGCTCGAATCGCAGGAGAACTTCGACGAGGCGCTCGAAGAGCTTCAGGCGGCGCGCCGCGACCGCCCCGTCTACCCCGAGTCGTGGGCGGTCGAGGGCCGCATCCTGCGCTCGCTCGCCGACCACGACGCCGCGCTCGACGCCTACCGCCGCGCGCTGCGCGAGGCCCGCGGCTTCCAGCCCGAGGCGCACGCCGGGATGGGCATCGTCCACGAGGACAAGGGGCGGCACGAGGAGGCGGTCGAGTCCTTCCGCAAGGCCGTCGCGCAGCTCTCCGACACGGAGCCCGTGCTCTACGAGCTTCTGGCGCGCAACCTCGAAAAGCTGGAACGCTGGAAGGAGGCGGTCGCCGCCTACGAGAAGTACCTCGAACTGGCGCCGCAGGGCTCGCACGCCTCGGCCATCAACTCCATCATCGACCAGCTCCGCAAGCAGGCGGCCGAGGCCGAGGCCGAGCGGCGGCAGACGCCGCCGCTGCCCTGACCCGCGCCTAGAGCAGCCCGAGCTTGTGCGCCAGGAAGACCAGCAGGAAGGTGAGGACGAAGAAGGTCGCCAGCCAGGGGTGCTTGCCCATCGGGCACTTGCCGTGTTCGCTCATAACTCCGCTTTGATGCTCGCCGGGGGTCGGGGGTTGGGGCTTTGCGTGGGGGACGGGGTTTTAGGGGTTGGGGGAGAGCAGACGCTTTCCCCCAACCCCTAAACTCCGTCCCCCGCCCCCTTTATTTTCGCGCCTCGAAGACGCGGTTGAAGGGCGTCTCGGTGGCGCGGCGGAACTCTTTGAAGCCGGCGCCGGTGACCACCTCGCGGAGCGCGTCGTCGGTGGCGACGGCGCCGAGGGCGGGGCCGCCGAGCGCGAGCGAGTTCGCGGTGCAGCAGAGCGTCGAGGCCGCCGAGAACGTCCGCCCGATGATGTTCAGATTCTCCTCGACGCTGTTGCCCGCCATCGGCTCGACGATGAGGGCGCTGCCGCCCTCGGCCAGCACCTCGGCCGCGCGCCGCGCCGCGCCCGCCGGGTCGCCCATGTCGTGCAGACAGTCGAAGAAGCAGACGAGGTCGTAAGGGCCTTCGGGTATCGCGTCGGCCGACGCGGCCTCGAACGTCGTGCGGTCGGCGACGCCCGCCTCGCGGGCCGCGCGCCGCGCGTGCTCGATTGAAGGGGCGTGGTTGTCGAAGCCGTGGAAGCGCGAGGCGGGGTAAGCCTGCGCCATGATGATGGTCGAGGCGCCGTGGCCGCAGCCGACGTCGGCCGCCGTGCCGCCCGCCCTCAGCTTCTCCTCGATGCCGGTCAGCGCCGGAATCCAGTCGTTGACCAAGTGCGTGCGGTAGCCGGGGCGGAAGAAGCGCTCGACGCCGACGAAGAGGTCGGGGTCGTGGTCGCCCCAGAGGATGCCGCCGCCCTTCTGGAACGCTTCGGCGATGCGCGGCGCGGCCGCCGCCAGCGCCTTGACGAGGTAGAAGCCGCCGCCGACGAAGGCGGGGCTCTCCTCGTCGGCGAGCGCCGCCGCCTGCTCGGGCGAGAGCGAGAAGCGGCCGCCCGCCGGGTCGTACTCGACGTAGCCGCCCGACGCCTGGTTGATGAGCCACTCGCGCACGTAGCGCTCCTGCGTCCCCGTGCGCGTGGCCAGCTCGGCCGGCGTCGCGGCGCCGCCCGCGGCCAGCGCCTTGTAGAGCCCGAGCCTCTGGCCGACGTAGACGAGCGACGAGCTGAGCGCCGCCCCGAAGTCCGTGACCACCTTGCCCAGGAATGCCTCCAGCTTCTGCTGGTCTATCTGTCCGGCCTCAACGTTTGAACTCATTCTTTTTACAGACCCCCCTGACGGCGCGCGGCCGTCGAACGTATCCGGGCGTGTTTGTCGGCGAGGCGAAAGCAACGAAAGCTTCTACAACGCGGCGCGCCGGGAGTCAACGCCGCCGCGCCGCCCGGCGTTTGCCTCGCGCGCGCGCCCTGTGAGAGCATCGCCGCCGGAAACGCCAGAGCCTTTGACGGAGGGAGTGGGGAAGGATGTCAGCACCCGAGGCGGGAAAGCGCCGGCACGTCTCGCAGAAGGCGGGCCGGTTCACCGAGTCCGTCATCCGCGAGATGACGCGCGAGGCGCTCAAGCACGGCGCCGTCAACCTCTCGCAGGGCTTCCCCGACTTCCCCGCGCCCGAAGACCTCAAGCGCGCCGCCGCCGCCGCCATCAACGACGACGTCAACCAGTACGCCGTCACCTGGGGCGCGAAGGATTTTCGGGAGGCCATCGCCGACAAGACCCAGTGGTTCCTCGGCCTCTCCTACGACCCCGAGCGCGAGATAACCGTCACCTGCGGCTCGACCGAGGGCATGATCGCCTCGATGATGGCGACCGTGGACCCGGGCGAGGAGGTCGTCGTCTTCGAGCCCTTCTACGAGAACTACGCGCCCGACGCGGTGCTCTCCGGCGCCACGCCGCGCTACGTCCCTTTGCGCGCCCCCGACTGGACGTTCGACCCCGACGAGCTGCGCGCCGCCTTCAACGAGCGCACGAAGGCCGTCATCATCTGCAACCCTAACAACCCGACGGGGAAGGTCTTCACGCGCGAGGAGCTGGAGTTCGTCGCGGGCCTGTGCCGCGAGTTCGACGCGCTCTGCTTCACCGACGAGATTTACGAGCACATCGTCTACCCGCGCGAAGACCGCGAGGTCGAGCACATCTCGGTGGCGCAGCTCGAAGGGATGCGCGAGCGCACCGTCGTCGTCAACTCGATGTCGAAGACCTACTCGGTCACGGGCTGGAGGGTCGGCTACGTCCTCGCGCCGCCCGAAATCGCCGACGCCGTGCGCAAGGTTCACGACTTCCTCACCGTCGGCGCCGCCGCCCCCTTGCAGCGCGCGGGCGCTTACGCCCTGCGGATGCCGCCCGAGTATTACGGGGCGCTTCAGCGCGAGTACCTGCGCCGCCGCGACATGCTCCTGCCCGCGCTCGAAGAGGTGGGCTTCAAGGTCTTCCGCCCCGACGGCGCCTACTACGTGATGGCGGACATCGGCCGCTTCGGCTTCCGCGACGACCTCGAGTTCACGCGCCACCTCATCCAGGAAATCGGCGTCGCCTGCGTCCCCGGCTCCAGCTTCTACAGCCGCCCCGAGCTGGGCGCGCGCCAGGTGCGCTTCTGCTTCTGCAAGAAGGATGAGACGCTCGAAGCGGCGGCCGACCGCCTCCGCAAGCTCCGGGCGTTTTGAGGCCGACGCGGGATGTGGGACAGGAAGCGCCAAATCATCTGGCTCGCGGTCGGCCTCCTCTTCGGCACCTTCTCGCTCTACCCCGTCGCCCGCGACGACGCCGGCCGCTTCGACCCGCAATACTTCGCCCAGCTCGAAGTCCTCCTCGTCGTCGTCATCTGCGTCATGTTCTACTTCTACAGCCGTAAACCGTAAACCGTGAACCGTGACAAGAGGAAGACAACTCCTTCTTGTCACGGTTCACGGTTTACGGTTTACGGCTTTTAATTCCCCGGCTGTTGCGTCTTGTGGCGGACGGCGATGCCGTCGTTGGGGACGATGAGGATGCGGCGCGCGTCGTAGAGCGGGAGGCTGGTCGGCGTGTAGGCGAGCACGTAGCGGTTCCGGCGCAGCTCGTCGCAGATGGTCTTGGCGGCGTCGCGCGAGTCGTTGACCGAGAGCACGCGCCCGCCCGTGTCGGCCGTCAATTTCTGGATGGCCTGCGCCGGCTTCAGGCGGTCGCGCCGCAGCGCCCCGCCCGTCCGGTCGGGAATCTGGAGCGCGTAGACCGTGATGTCCTGCCGGAGCAGCTCGGCGTAGACCTTCTCGAAGTGCGTGCGGCTGCCGCGGTCGAGCCCGTCGGCGACGAGCACGATGACGCGCTTGCGCGTGCGCCCGACGAAGGGGCCGAAGGCGTCGCTGATGACCGCCGAGAGCGCGTCGAAGAGGTGCGGCTCGCCGCGCTTGCGGAACTGCGGCAGCGCCGCCTCAATCTTCTTCGCGTCGTCCGTCCAGTCCGCGACGATCTCTGGCTGCTGGTCGTAGCCGACGACCATCACCTGGTCGCCCTCGTAAATCTCGTAGGCGAACTCGCGCGTCGCCTTCTGCAACTTCTCGACGTCGGCGCGCAGGCCCAGGCTGTTGTCCACGAGGATGACGATGCGCGCCGGCGTCGGGTCGGGCGCGAAGCTCTGGATGGACTGCTCCATCCCGCCGTCGTAGAGCGCGATCTCCTTCGACGTGACGCGCTCCTCCGAGCCGTCCTCGCGAGCGGCCGTGACGTTGAGGTACATCCCGCGCTCTTTGTTGATGTCGGTGTCGCCGCCGCCCGCGCGCCGGCCGGCCTGCCCCGCCGCGAGGCCCGCGAGCAGGAGGCAGAGCGCCAGCGGCGCCGCCGCGGACTTGAAGGGTGCGCGCATCCTTTTAAACCTTGCTCAGTCGCCGCCCGAGGTGGGCGCGCCCGCCGTCTTCTTCCCGCCCTTCGTCTTCGCCTCGCCCTTCGGCTCGGCGGCGGCCGGCTTCGTCTCGGCCGGCGCGTCCGACTTCGACTCCTTCGCCTCCTTCGACTCGCCGCCCTCCTTCGCGTCCGCCTTTTTGCCCGCGTAGTCGGTCACGTACCAGCCCGACCCCTTGAACTGAAAGCCCGTGCGCGACCACTCCTTCGTGAGCTTGCCGCCGCACCTGGCGTGGCGCGCGCGCGGCTTGTCGGTAATCTTCTGCATTACTTCCATGTGCGCGCCGCACTTCTGACAGGAGTATTCGTAAATGGGCATCCTTCCCCCCGACCCTCCGTTCCTGACCTTATATAGAAGCTGTTTTCTTCAGACGTCCCGCCGAAATTATACGGACAAATGTTTCGCTTGCAAACGCCTTTCAACCTTCGATGCGCGTCCGTGCGTTCGCGTCTACTACATCAAACTGACGCCAAAAATTATCTGCCAAAAATCGAAACGTTTTGTCTGCCTTCGGTACGCAAAAGGGCCATGCCTCCGTCAATCACAGTTTCAGACCGCCGGGCGGGCGGCGCAAATCGTAACCC
The DNA here is from genome assembly GCA_036387455.1 of Pyrinomonadaceae bacterium. GTDB lineage: Bacteria > Acidobacteriota > Blastocatellia > Pyrinomonadales > Pyrinomonadaceae > QHXN01. The sequence continues at coordinate 85,379 of DASVTS010000157.1, forward strand.
CTCAGCGACTTAGAGACTGGTGACCTAAAGGCATACAATTCAACCACTTAGATGTAAAGCTTTCGTCCGGTCTAATGCAACTGGAATGCAATCTCATTCTTCTAAGTTTACGGTTTCGACAGGCTGTGCTCGTTTGAGAGTTGCAAGCCCGACCGTTTCCACCATGCGTAGCCCCCAACCCCGTGCATCGCAGGCGATGTGCAAGTTAGGAATCGCCGACCTCGCTGGCCCTTGAGCGAATGCAGAGGTCACTAGCTCACATGGAGAACGACCGAGAATGCACTTTACCCCGCGTAAGCCCCTCCGCTCTTTTAAGAACGTTGTTTTCGCCGTCATCGCCCTCTTCGTCGTCTCGAACTTCGCCGACAGCTCCTTCACCCGCGTGTTCGCGCCCGTCTCGGCCATGACCGCCGAGGCCGCCGTCTCCGTCGAGGACTACATCCCCTCGGACGTGCCCACGTCGGGCGACCACGACCTCGACCTCGTCATCGCGCGCACGGGCCGCAACCTCGGCGTCGACCCGCGCCTCATCCACGCCGTCATCTGGCAGGAGTCGAAGTACAAGCCCAGCGCCGAGTCGCACGCCGGCGCGCAGGGGCTGATGCAGCTGATGCCCGCCGCCGCGCAGCGCTTCGGCTGCGAGGACCGCAACGACGCCGAGCAGAACGTCAAGGCCGGCACGAAGTACCTGCGCTGGCTCCTCAAGCGCTTCGACGGCAACGTCACGCTCGCGCTCGCGGCCTACAACGCCGGCGAGGGCAACGTGGACAAGTACGAGGGCGTCCCGCCCTTCGGCGAGACCCAGGCTTACGTCCGCATCATCACCGGCCGCTACGGCAAGAACTACCACCCCGTCCTCACCCCCGAGGAGGCCTCCTCCTACTTCGAGCTCCTGCCCGCCTCCGCGGAGTAAGGCAAAAGCCGTAAACCGTGAACCGTGAACCGTGACGAGAGAAAGCCGGTCTTCTCTCGTCACGGTTCACGGTTTACGGTTTACGGCTTTTTACTTTTGCCTTAGCAAACCCGCCTTGCTATGATTTGCGCCCGACAAAATTCCACGGGGCGTCGAGCCGCAGGAGCGCGTGGCGAAGCCTCTCCTCACCCGGATGGGGCGCGGCGCCCGGCGGCGGCGAATCAAAACCTCGGCCGAAGGAGTACCCCCAAGCAGTTGTCAGCCCAAAGACCGATCCCGGGCTCGAACGTGCAGTCGCTCACGCGCGAGCGCAAGGCGCGCATGCACGAGGCGCGCGAGGCCATCATCGACCGCCTCGCGCCCAACATCCACTCCGAGATTGACCTCGACAAGTTCCTCCACGCCGTCGTCGCCGAGCTGGGGCGCATGATGGACGTGGACCGCTGCGACGTCGTGCAGCTCGTCCGCGGCGGCGAGCTGCGCATCAGCCACGAGTGGCGGGCGGGCGCCGACGTGCCCTCCTCCCTCGGCACGCACTTCCCCGTGGACTTCGGCCAGCTCGCCGAGCGCATCGACTTCGCGCGCCCCATCCGCCTCGACGACGCCTCCGCCTCGGGGCTCGACCCGCGCGCGTCGCTCCTGCCGCCGAGCCTCGGGACGCGCTCGCTCCTCATCGTCCCCGTCGTCCTCGACGGCAACGTCCTCGGCCTGCTGGGCCTGCACATGACGCGGGGCCTGCGCCGCTGGGACGACGAGGAGGTCGCGCTCATCCAGTCCATCGCGCGCCAGATAGCGGTCGGCTACCAGTACGCGCGCCTCTACACCGACAAGCAGCGCGAGGCGAGCCGCACGCGCGCCCTGCTCGAAATCGCCAACCTGCTCAACTCGCGCTCGGACTTCGGCGAGCTGACCTCGCACGTGCTCGAGCGGGCGAACGAGATGGTCGGCGCCGACTACTGCGCGCTCGGCGTCGTCGAGCCGTCGGGGAACTCCATCAGCCTCGCGGCGTTTAAGGCCGCGCCGCACGCGACGACGCTGCGCGTGCGCGAGCTGATCGAGTCGCACGGCAAGTCCATCGACATCTCGGCCTTCCCGGCGGTCGTCGAGCTGCTGGCCGAGCCGCGGACGCTGCGCGTCATCGACACTTCCTTGCCCGAGCCCGTCCGCTTCGCCTTCAACGCCACGCTCGGCGGGCGCGCCGCGCTCGTCACGCCCGTCACCATCCGCAGCCAGACCTTCGGCCTGCTCGGCTTCGTCTGGGGCGAGCCGCGCGACGAGTTCGACGGGCACGAGGTCGCCCTCGTGGAGGGCATCGCGCGGCAGATAGGGACGGCGCTTGAGCGCGACCAGCTCTCGGCCGAGGTGATGCGCCTGCGGAGCGCGCTGCACGAGCGCCACGCCGAAGACCGCATCATCGGCCAGTCGCCGGCCATCCTGCGCGCGCGAGAGCTGGCCTTGAACGTCGCCGACACGCAGACCTCCGTGCTCATCCAGGGCGAGTCGGGGACGGGCAAGGAGCTGCTCGCCAACCTCATCCACTACAACTCGCGCCGCAAGGAGGGGCCGTACGTCAAGCTCAACTGCGGCGCCATCCCCGAGTCGCTGCTGGAGTCGGAACTGTTCGGGCACGAGCGCGGCGCCTTCACCGACGCGCGCCAGCGGCGGCGCGGGCGCTTCGAGGAGGCCGACGGCGGCACGCTCTTCCTCGACGAGATCGGCGAGATGAGCCTATCGGCGCAGGTGCGGCTGCTGCGCGTCCTTCAGGACGGCGAGTTCGCGCGCGTGGGCGCGAACGAGGTCTTGCGCTCGGACGCGCGCGTCATCGCCGCGACGAACGTGGACCTCGAACGCGCCGTCGAGCAGGGCACCTTCCGGCGCGACCTCTACTACCGCCTCTCGGTCTTCCCCATCCAGCTCCCGCCGCTGCGCGAACGGCGCGAGGACGTGCACACGCTCGTCATCCACTTCCTCGAACACTACAAGCAGAAGACCGGGCGCTTCATCTCGGGCATCTCGGCGGCGGCGGTGCGCGCGCTCGTCTCCTACGACTGGCCGGGGAACGTGCGCGAGCTGGAGAACGCCGTGGAGCGCGCCGTCATCATCGCCTCCGGGCGCCAGATAGAGCCGGACGACCTGCCCGAGCAGATAGCGCGCGCCGCGCGCGAGGAGCGGACGCGCGCCCGCGGCGAGCGCGAGCGCGCCGCCTCCGAGGGCCGCAGCGTCACGCTCGAACTCGACGTCCCCGCCCCGCTCGACGAGATAGAGCGCCGCGCCATCGAGGCCACGCTCGACTACACCGGCGGCGACAAGACGGCGACGGCGCGCGCCCTCGGCATCGGCCGCAAGACCCTCTACCGCAAGCTCCGCCAGTACGACGAAGGAGAGACTAGGGGCTAGAGGCTAGAGGCTAGTTGGTTCATAATGGGGCTCGCGCCCTACGCCGAATAAAGGTTTTAACTAGCCTCTAGCCTCTAGCCCCTAGCCTCCGGCCCCTTCTCCGTTGCGCCGCTTTGGGCGCTTTTGCTATAGTGCGGCGAAGGTCAAAGGTTTCCAAAAAGTCTGTCGCTTCCCCTTCAGAGGAGGGTCTTTATGTCAGAGAACTACGGGCGCGGGCGCGGTGACGGGCGCGGTGACGACGCGGGGCTGGGCACGCAACTGACCTGCTTCGCCATCGGCGCGACCCTCGGCGCGGTGGTGGCGCTGCTGTTCGCGCCGAAGTCGGGGCGCGAGCTGCGCGAAGACCTCGCCGACGCGACGCGCAAGGGCGTCGACCGCGCGCGCGAGACGGGCTCGCAGCTCTCCACGCGCGCGGGCGAGTATTACGAGTCGGCGACGGCGCGCGCCGGCGAGCTGGCTTCGGGCGCGCGCGACGCGGTCGCGCGACGCGGCGAGCGCTTCACCTCGGCCGTCGAGGCCGGGCGCGAGGCGTACCGCGAGGAGAAGCGCCGCACCGAGTCCTCGGCGCTCACGGAGAACGAGCCCCGCGCCCTCGAAGGCGGCAACGCTTGAGTAGACAGTAGACACCAGTCAGCAGCCGGCAGGGCTCCGCCCCGCGGGCGCTGACGCCGACTACTTCCTTATGCCCTTCCCGGCCCTACAAATGAGCACGAACGACCCGGCGTTCTGGGTGCTGGTGGTCGTGGCGGTGTCGTTCGTGGTCATCGCCGCGGCGACGGTGTCGGTGGCGGTGCTGGTCGGGCGCGCGGTGCGGGCGGTGCGCAGCGTCGAGGGGCGCGTCGGCCCGCTGGTCGAGCGCGTCGGCCCGCTGGTCGAGCGCGTCGGCGCGCTGGCCGAGCAGGCGCACGCCATCGCCGCGCAGGGGCGCGAGGTGGCCGAGCAGGTGACGGTCATGTCGGGGCACCTCTCGACGGCGACGCTCCACTTCTCCGAGTCGATGGCGCTCATCCGCGGCGAGGTCGCCGAACTCAAAGACGTCATCAGCCTCTCGGCCGAGACGGCGCGCGACAAGGTGGAGCAGATCAGCCGCTCGATAGACGAGACGCACGGGCAGCTCATGGTCACCACGAACTACGTCACCTCGCGCATCATCAACCCGGCGCGCGAAATCGCCGCGATTATGGCGGGGGTCAGGCGCGGCCTTGAGGTCATGCTGGCTCCCGCCCCGAAGCAGATTAACGAGTCCTACGCGGAGGAGGAGATGTTCATCGGCTGACCCGAAACATCTCGGCGGCGCTGTCAGGCGCCCGGGCCATCCCCCTCCGGCGGGGAGACGGCCCGGGCGCTTTTTTCCGCAGTTTTGTTTTGCCGTTTGGCTGCGCTACTATCGAAATTCCGGGAAGGATGTGACCTTTCATGTCAACACAGGCACCGCTTGAGCTGAAGAAGACAGTCAACCTGCCGAAGACCGGCTTCGCGCAGAAGGCCAACCTGGGCCAGACGGAGCCCGCGCGCCTCAAGCGCTGGGCCGAGCTGGGGCTCTACGAGCTAATCCGCCGCTCGCGGCGCGGGCGCGAGCGCTTCATCCTCCACGACGGGCCGCCCTACGCCAACGCCGACATCCACCTCGGCACGGCGATGAACAAGATACTCAAGGACATCGTCGTCAAGTCGCGCACGATGATGGGCTACGACAGCCCCTACGTGCCCGGCTACGACTGCCACGGCCTGCCCATCGAGCAGCACGTCGAGCGCGCGCTCGACAAGAAGGGCAAGAAGAAGAGCGACCTCTCGACCGAGAGCTTCCGCCGCGCCTGCCGCGAGCACGCCGCCGCGGCCCTCAAGAGTCAGACGCGCGACTTCCAGCGGCTCGGCATCCTCGGGCTGTGGGAGGACCCCTACCTGACGATGTCGAACCACTACGAGGCGGAGACGGCCCGCCAGTTCGGCCGCTTCGTCGAGCGCGGCTACGTCTACAAGGGCGCGCGCCCCGTCTACTGGTGCATCCACGACCAGACGGCGCTGGCCGAGGCCGAGGTCGAGTACCGCGAGCACACCTCCCCCTCCGTCTACGTCAAGTTCCCGCTCGCCGAGGACTCGCTCGAAGCCAAAGCCTTCAAGCGCGAGGTGCTGGGCGACGACGACGACCCGCGCCGCATCTTCTTCCTCATCTGGACGACGACGCCGTGGACGCTCCCGTCGAACCTCGGCATCGCCGTCAACCCGCAGTTCGAGTACGCGGCCTTCGAGGACGAGCGGAGCGGCGAGGTCTACGTCGTCGCCGGCGAGCTGCTCACGCACGTCATGAAGAAGTGCGGCGTCGGCCGCCCCGCGGGACTCGAAAGCGGCGCCGCGCCCGGGCCGCCGGAGGCGGGGCCGGACCCCTCGGCCGTCGTCTGGCCGCCGAAGGTGCTCGCGCGCTTCCCCGGCTCGCGGCTCGACCGCCTGGAAGCGCGCCACCCGTGGCTCGACCGCCCTTCCCTGCTGATGCTCGGCGACCACGTCACGCTCGGCGGCGAGGCCGACGGCGAGACGGAGCTCGACGTGAAGGACGCGCGCGACAGGAAGGCGACGGCGAAGGCGGGCACGGGGCTCGTCCACACCGCGCCGGGGCACGGCCACGACGACTTCGTCATCGGCAAGGCTTACGGCCTCGACATCTACTGCCCCGTGGACAACGCCGGCCGCTTCACCCCCGAGGTGGAGCACTTCGCCGGCCGGAGCGTCTTCGAGGCGAACCCGGCGATAGTCGAGTTCGCGCGCGAGCGCGGCGCGCTGCTCTTCGCGGAGGAGTACGCGCACCGCTACCCGCACTGCTGGCGCTGCAAGAACCCGGTCATCTTCCGCGCCACGCCGCAGTGGTTCATCTCGCTCGACGCCGCGGCGGGCGGCGGGGCCGCGCCCGAGACCGACGACGACGGGCGCCCGCGCGCCAACTACACGGAGAACGAGGAGGAGGCGCCGGCGTCGCTTCGGGCGGGCGCGCTGCGCGAGGTCGAGCGCGTGCGCTGGGTGCCGGCGTGGGGCGCCGACCGCATGCGCAACATGCAGAAGGGCAGGCCCGACTGGTGCGTCTCGCGCCAGAGGGTGTGGGGCGTGCCCATCCCCGTCTTCTACTGCTCCTGCGGCGAGCCCGTCGCCACGCGCCGCACCATCGACCACGTCGCCGACGTCTTCGAGCGCGAGACGACCGACGCCTGGTACACGCGCGAGGCCCGCGAGCTTCTGCCCGAGGGCTTCCGCTGCGCGGAGTGCGGCGGGGCGGAGTTCACGAAGGAGACCGACATCCTCGACGTGTGGTTCGACAGCGGCGTCTCGTCCGTGGCGGTGCTCGAACACTACGAGGGCCTGCGCTGGCCGGCGGACGTCTACCTCGAAGGCGGCGACCAGTTCCGCGGGTGGTTCAACTCAAGCCTGATGGTGGGACTGGCCGCGCACGGCCGCGCGCCGTACCGCCACGTCGTCACGCACGGCTGGACGCTCGACGCGCAGGGGCGCGCGATGCACAAGTCGGCGGGCAACGCCGTCGCGCCCGAGGAGTTCGTCAAGGAGTCGGGCGCCGACATCCTGCGGCTGTGGGTCACGTCCTCGGACTACCGCGAGGACATGCGCTGCTCGGACGAAATCCTGAAGCGGGTGGCCGACTCGTACCGCAAGATACGCAACACGGCGCGCTTCGCGCTCGGCAACCTCGACGGCTTCGACCCGGCCGCCGACTCGGTGGCCCTCGGCGAGATGCACGAGGTCGACCGTTGGGCGCTCGCGGAACTCGACCTGCTCGTCGCGCGCGTCACCGAGGGCTACCGCGAGTTCGACTTCCACGAGGTCTACCGCGCGCTCGACTTCTTCTGCACCGTGACGTTGTCGGCGCGCTACTTCGACATCATCAAGGACAGGCTCTACACCTACGCGCCGAAGTCGGCGGCGCGGCGCTCGGCGCAGACCGCGCTCAACCACATCGCCGACGCGCTCGCGCGGCTGCTCGCGCCGGTGCTCTCGTTCACGGCCGACGAAATCTGGGAGAACCTGCCCGAAGTCAGACTGAGGCGGGGCGCGGTCGAGGTGGGCGCGGGCGACGGCGCGGGGGTGGATGAGGACAACGCCGTCCCGCCGTCAGTCCACGCGGCGGAGTTCCCCGTGGCCCTGAGCGTAGAGCGCGACGCGGGGCTGCTCGAACGCTGGGCGCGTCTCTTCGAGGTGCGCGACGTGGTGCTCGGGGCGTTGGAGGAGGCGCGGACGGCGAAGCTCATCGGGAGCAGCCTCGAAGCTCACGTCCGCCTGGAGGCGAAGCGGAAGACGTTCGAGCTGCTCCAGAGCTACCGGGACGAGCTGCGCTACCTCTTCATCGTCTCGCAGGTCTCGCTGGCGCTCCTCGAAGACGAGGCGGCCGGGGAGGCACGCGTCACGGTCGAGCGCGCGGCGGGGCAGAAGTGCGAGCGCTGCTGGAACTACTCGACCTTCGTCGGCGAGTTCACGCGCTACCCGGCGGCGTGCGAGCGCTGCGTCGAGGCGCTGGCCGAGATAGAGGCCGAGGGGGGCGCGGCGTGAGCGTCGGGAGTCACCGCGCGGGGGGCGGGCGCGGCGCCGGCTGGCGCACGGCGTACCTGTTCGCGGCGGGGGTCGTCTACCTGGCCGACCAGGCTTCGAAGGCGTGGGCCGTGCGGCGCCTGCGCGGCGGCGAGGTGGTGAGGGTCTTCGACAACCTCCTGCACTTCGGCTACGCGGAGAACCCCGGCATCGCGTTCGGGCGCTTGCAGGACGGCGGGCAGTTCGGGCGCTGGATGCTCTCGGCGCTGGCGGCGCTGGCCGTCGTGGGGCTGCTGGCCTACTTCTTCCGCACGCGGCGGACGGACGACCGGCTGCTCGGGGCGCTGGCGCTGCTGCTCGCGGGCGTGGCCGGCAACCTGACCGACCGCGTGCGCTTCGGCCACGTCGTCGACTTCATCGAAGTCTTCATCGGCTCGTACCAGTGGCCGACCTTCAACGTCGCCGACGCGGCCATCTGCACGGGCGCGGCGCTGCTCGCGCTCGACCTCATCCTTGAGGGGCGGCGCGAGGGGCGCGAGGCGAAGGCGAAGGCCGGGGGCGGCACGGAGGCCGTGACCGGCGGCGGCTGAGCGCCGCGCTTGACGGGAGGGCACATGAGAAATTCGATTCGCGGGCTCGTCCTTATCTCCTTTCTCATCATGACGACCGTCGCGGCCTTCGCGCAGGGCGGCACGCCCGCGCCCGCGCAGACCCCCGCGCCGAAGCAGACTCCCGCGGGCGCGGCGAAGGCGGCTTCTAAGTCGGAGCCAGTCGTGCTCGACACGCCGGGCGGCAGGCTCCACGGGACGCTGGAACTGCCCGCCGCCGCCGTGTGCTCGCCCTGCACCTTCGTGCTCCTCATCTCGGGTTCGGGGCCGACCGACCGCGACGGCAACTCGGCCGCGCTCCCCGGCCCAAACAACAGCCTCAGGTATCTGGCCGAGGGGCTGGCCGCCGCGGGCGTCGCCTCCCTGCGCTACGACAAGCGGGGCATCGGCGAGAGCCGGGCGGCGATGAAGTCGGAGGCCGACCTGCGCTTCGACACCTACATCGAGGACGCGGTGCTGTGGGGGCGGAAGCTGCGCGCCGACCGCCGCCTCTCCCAGCTCGTCGTCGCGGGCCACAGCGAGGGCTCGCTCATCGGCATGGTCGCGGCGCAGAGGCTCGCCGCCGACGGCTTCATCTCCGTCGCCGGCGCGGGGCGGCGCGCCGACGTGGTCATCCTCGAACAGGTGAAGCCGCAGTTCACGCCCGAGCAGTACGCGAAGACCGAGGCGGCGCTCAAGACGCTGCTGGAAGGGAAGACCATTCCCGAAGTGCCGGCCACGGACATCCTCTTCCGCCCGAGCGTCCAGCCCTACCTCATCTCCTGGCTCAAGTACGACCCGGCCCGCGAGGCGGCGAAGCTCTCGGCGCCCGTCCTCGTCATCCAGGGGACGCACGACTTCCAAGCGAAGCCCGACGACGCGAGGGCGCTCGCGGCGGCCCGGCCCGGCGCGCGGCTCGTGTTCGTCGAGGGCATGAACCACGTGCTCAAGCTGACGCCCGCCGACGTGCGGCAGCAGCTCGCCTCCTACAGCGACCCCACGCTGCCCCTCGCGCCCAAGTTTCTCGCGGAGGTCGTCGCCTTCGTCAAGGGGGTGGAGAAAAAGTGATGAGTGCTGAGGACTGAGGACTGAGTGAAGAGAAGAATCTTGTCTTACACTCAGCCCTCAGTCCTCAGCACTCAGTCCTCAGTAAAATGTACCCTGAGCTTTTCCGCATCGGCGGGTTTCCCGTCAACACGTACGGCGTGCTGCTGGCGCTGGCCTTCATGGGGGCGCTGTTCGCGGCGTCGCGCCTGGGCGCGCGCGACGGGCTGCCGCGCGAGCGCGTCTTCGACCTGGGCCTGTGGATGCTCCTCGGCGGGCTCGTCGGCTCGAAGCTGCTGCTGATGGTGGCCGAGCCGGAGTACGGCGCGAACTGGCGCAACCTGCTCTCGATAGACTTCCTGCGCTCGGGCGGCGTCTGGTACGGCGGCTTCCTCGGCGGGCTCCTGACGGGCGTGCTGCTCATCAGGCGCTACCGGCTGCCGTTCTGGAAGGTGCTCGACGCCTTCGCGCCGGCCGTGGCGCTGGGGCAGGCCGTGGGGCGGCAGGGCTGCTTCGCGGCCGGCTGCTGCTGGGGGCGCCCGACCGGCGTGCCGTGGGGCGTCGAGTTCGGCGAGGAGGCGCACCGCATCACGGGCGTGCCCGTCGGCGTCCACCTCCACCCGACGCAGCTCTACGAGTCGGCGGCGGCGCTCCTCATCTTCGCCTTCCTGTACCGGCTCCACCGGCGTAAAGGTTTCGACGGGCAGATCATCGCCGCCTACGCCGTGCTCTACGGCCTGACGCGGTTCAGCATCGAGTCCTTCCGCGACGACCCGCGCGGCGACATCCTGGGCCTGACGACGCTGACGGGGCTCTCGACCTCGCAGCTCATCAGCCTCGTCGTCGTCGCCGGCGGCGTCGCCTTCCTCCTCCTGCGCCGCCGCGCCGCCCGCGCCGCCGGCGCGGCGACGGCCGCCACGGACACCGCCAAAGCATGAGTGACGAGCGGGCCAACCTTGAGGGAGACGCGCCGCCCGAGCCGGGGGCCGAGGCGCTCGCGTTCGAGGCTTCGGCGGAGGACGCGGGCGCGCGGCTCGACGCCTTCCTCGCGGCGCGCGTCGGGGGCGTGAGCCGCTCGACGCTCAAGCGCGCCATCGACGACGGCGACGTGCTCGTCGGCGGCCGCGCGGCGAAGCCTTCGCACAAGCTGCGGGCCGGCGAGCGCGTCGAGGTCGAGCTGCCCGCGCCGCCGCCCTCCGAGATAGAGGCGGAGGAGATGCCGCTCGACATCCTGCACGAGGACGAGGAGGTCGTCGTCGTCAACAAGCCGGCGGGCCTCGTCGTCCACCCGGCGGCCGGCGTCCCCGGGGGCACGCTCGCCAACGCGCTCGCCTTCCACTTCGCGCGACTGCCCGCGGGGGGCGGGGCGATGCGGCCGGGGCTGGTCCACCGGCTCGACCGCGACACCTCGGGCGCCATCGTCGTCGCCAAGACGGCCCGCGCGCACGAGAACCTCTCGGACCAGTTCCGCGCGCGCACGGTCTTCAAGTCCTACGTCGCGCTCGTCCACGGCACGACGCGCGAGGAGAAGGGCAAGGTCGAGGAGCCGCTGGGGCGCGACCCGCGCAACCGCACGCGGATGGCCGTCTCGCGCGGCGGGCGGGCCGCCCTCTCGCTCTGGCGCGTGCGCCGGCGCTACGAGCGCCTGACGCTCCTCGACGTGCAGATTAAGACCGGCCGCACGCACCAGATACGCGTCCACCTCGCGTGGCTCAACCACCCCGTAGTCGGCGACGAGACCTACGGCGCGGGGCGCGACAAGACGGCCGCCGACCCCGCCCTGCGCGCGCGCATCAGGGCGCTCGGCCGCCAGTTCCTCCACGCCGAGCGCCTCGGCTTTCACCACCCCGCGACCGGCGAGTGGCTCGGCTTCACGGCGCCGCTGCCGCCCGAGCTGTCCGAGTTTTTGGACGCGCTCGGGTGAGGGCGCGGGCCGCGACCGCCTTACCGCGCGCCGCCCACTTGCTTTATACTGTCGGGCAAGAGGGAAGCAACGACCGTGACGGCCGGGGGCATCGAACGTGGTGCTTGAATCGGTCGCAAAACCCCGAGGTTTCACCCGCGCTCCCCTTCATCCGTCTATGAACACCGCGAGATTCTGGATTTCGTTCGCCGCACTCGCCTGCGCCGTCTTCGGCGCGGCCGCCTCGGCGCGCCCGTCCGGCGCGCGGCAGCAGCAGCCGCAGCAGCAGCCGGCCGCCCCGGCCGCCGCCCCGCGCCAGACGCCGACGCCGCAGGACGAGGTCGAGGGCGCGGTCACGGCGCGCGTCGTGCGCGTCCCCGTCACCGTGCTCGACAAGAAGGGGGCGCCCGTCACGGGCCTCACGCGCGGCGACTTCCTCGTCTTCGAGGACAAGCGCCCCGTCCAGTTCGACTTCCTCGGCGAGATTAAAGAACTGGAGAAGCTCCCCATCTACATCGGCGTCCTGATGGACACCTCCAGCTCGACCGCGGGCAAGCTCGGGTTCGAGAAGGAGGCGGCCATGAACTTCCTCGACACCGTCACGCGCACGCGCAAGGACTGGGGCGCCTTCGTCACCTTCGACGACGAGGTCAAGCTGCGGCAGGACTTCACGCGCAACCTCGACCTGCTCAGGAAGGCCGTGGACGGCGTGAAGAAGCCGGGGACGCAGACCGCGCTCTTCGACGCCGTCTGGCAGTTCTGCGACGAGAAGATGCGCGGCGTGCCGAGCCCGCGCCGCGCCCTCGTCATCATCACCGACGGCGACGACACCTACAGCCGCGCGCGCATCGAGGACGCCATCGCCATGGCGCAGAAGACCGACACCATCATCTTCTCCATCTCGACCAAAGGCGGCTTCATCGGCAGCGCCGTCCCCGGCGTCGAGGCCGGCACGGTCAAGGACTCGGGCGACAAGGAGTTGCAGCGGCTGGCGAGCGAGACGGGCGGGCGCGCCTTCTACACCGGCGACATGCTCGCGCTCGAACGGGCGTTCACGAAGATAGGCGAGGAGCTGCGGTCGCAGTACCTCCTCACCTACCGCCCCGACCCGCCCTTCGACGGCCGCTACCGCCGCATCGAGGTCAAGGTCGCCGCCCCCGGCAGCAAGTACAAGGTCAACGCCAAGCAGGGCTACACGGCGGACAGGGATTTGATAAGCAAGTAAACCGTGAACCGTAAACCGTGACGAGATAAAGACCGCCCTCACCCGTCACGGGCTACGATTTACGATTCACGCACTTGTCACGGTTCACGGTTCACGGTTTACGGGGGAAGAGATGTTAAGTCTAAAGAGGTTCGTCTTCGTTCTGGCACTGGCGCTCGCGGCGGCCGCGCTGTTCGCGGCGGCGGGCGCGGGCGCGCAGCAGCCGCAGCAGCCGCAGGCGCAGGCGCCGCAGCGCCCCACGCCGACGCCGCAGAGGCCGGACGTGCCGCTCGACGACGAGGACGTGGAGCGGGTCGAGACCGACCTGACCAACGTCCTCTTCACCGCCGTGGACAAGAACAAGCGCTTCGTCACCACGCTCAAGCAGGAGGACATCCGCGTCCTCGAAGACGGCGTGCCGCAGCAGGTCTTCACCTTCCAGCGCGAGACCGACCGCCCGCTCTCGCTCGCCATCCTCATCGACGTCTCGGCCTCGCAGGAGCGCACGCTCCCCGAGGAGAAGAGCGCCGCGCAGCGCTTCGTGGACACCGTCATCCGCCAGCAGAAGGACGAGGTGGCCGTGCTCACCTTCACCGGCGACGCCACGCTCGAACAGGGCCTGACGGGCAGCGTCGCGCGCGTGCGCCGCGCCATCGACCGCGTCGAGTTCACGCCGCCGTCGGGCTACGTCGGCGGGGGCGTCCTCGTCGGCACGCCGCCGATCTCGGGCGACAACCAGGCGCGCGCCGCCTCGACCGCCATCTGGGACGCCATCTGGGTCACCTCGCGCGAGGTGCTCGGCGAAAGCTCCGACAAGACGCGCCGCGCCATCATCCTCCTCTCCGACGGCGTGGACACCAGCAGCCGGCTCAAGCCGAGCGAGGCCGTGGACTCGGCCCTCAAGGCCGACGCCATCATCTACGCCGTCGGCATCGGCGACAGCTTCAGCTTCGACGGCGTGGACGAGGGCTCGATGCGCAAGATAGCCGAGCGCACGGGCGGCCGCGCCTACTTCCCGCGCAACGAGGACGACCTCCGCGTCGCCTTCGCGCAGATTCAGGAGGAGCTGCGCTCGCAGTACCTCATCGCCTACTCGCCCTCGAACAAGTCGAAGGACGGCGGCTTCCGCAAGGTGCAGATAGAGGTCGCCAACCCCGAGCTGAAGAAGCAGAACCTCCGGCTCACCTACCGCCAGGGCTACTTCGCCCGCAGCGCCGTGGACGCCAGACCCCGGAAGTAGCGGATTCGATTCACGCCGGACGCGCGCAGAGAGAGAGAGAGTGAAGGCCGCGGGAGTTAAACTCCCGCGGCCTTCTCGTTACGCCCCCGCGCCCGAAACGTTCCCGCCGAAACCTCATATCAGTATGCAGGGCGGCGGCCGAAAATCGGTTCCGGCCGAGGCCCCGCCTGCGCAAGGGGACGTTCGAGGCAACGAAAGACAGGAGGAACTGTTATGGCAACGAAGAAAGGTCGCGGCAGGGCGGCGGCGGGCGGAGGCGGTGGCGGCGGGGCGCGCGCGGCGGCGGGCGCGGGCGGAGGCGGCGCGGCGGCGTCGGGCGTGTCGTCCCCCGTGGAGGAGTTGCTGCTGGCGGCGCTGGAGCGCGGCGGCGAGGGGTTCGAGACCGGGCGCTTCCTGGTGACGTTCAAGGAGGGGGCGGGCGCGGCCGGGCTGGAGTCTCTGGGCGCGCAGGGGATGCGGGTCGCGGACGCGCGCGACTTCGACGGGCAGGCCGCCTCGCTGGAGGCGGCGGGCGACGCCGACGCCTTCGTCATGCCCGAGATCGGGGTGGCCGTCATCGGCGCCGCCGCCGCCGAGGAGCGGGCCATGTCGGGCGCGGCCGAGGTCGCCGCCGACAGCCCCTACGAGTCCATCGACCCGGAGCGTTTCGTCTTCGCCACGGGCGAATACGACCGGCTCGCGGCCGGGCTCTTCGGGTCGGCGGGCGAGGCCGAGGGCGGCCCGTCGGGCCCGGGCGAGCAGCTGCGGAGCGCCGCGCGCATCCTTGAGGCCATCGCGCGGGAGGTCTACGGGACGCGGCAGGCGCCGGAAGTGGAGTCGGAGCCGGGCGCGGCCGTGCTGGGCGCGACCTGGGGCCTGACGGCCTGCAAGGTGCCGCAGAGCACGCGCAGCGGCGCGGGCATCAAGGTGGCCGTGCTCGACACGGGCGTGGACTTCGGCCACCCGGACTTCGTCGGCCGCCTGCCGGTCGCGCAGAGCCGGACGTTCGTCGGGCAGCCGGTGCAGGACCTCCACAGCCACGGCACGCACTGCATCGGCACGGCGTGCGGCCCGAAGGCGCCGGCCGGCACGACGCCGCGCTACGGCGTCGGCCACCAGACGACCATCTTCGTCGGCAAGGTGCTGACCAACTCGGGGTTCAGCGTGGACGGCAGCGTCCTCGCCGGGATGAACTGGGCCGTCGCCAACCGCTGCCAGGTCATCTCGATGTCGCTGGAGGGGCCGGGCGGGCCGATTCCGTCCTACACGGCGGCGGGCCAGGCCGCGCTCAGCAACGGGCTCCTGATGATAGCCGCGGCGGGCAACAGGGCCGCGCTCACGGGGCAGCCCGCGAACTCGCCGACCATCATGTCGGTCGCCTCGCTCGACCAGAACCTGACTCCGTCATCCTTCTCCAACTTTGGTAAGATTGAGATCGCCGCGCCGGGCAGAGACGTCTTCTCCTCCGTCCCGCGCCCGACGCGCTACGGCGTCAAGAGCGGCACCAGCATGGCCGCCCCGCACGTCGCCGGGTGCGCGGCGCTGTGGGCGCAGACGTCGGCGAGTTTGCGCGGCACGGCGCTGTGGCAGAGGCTGCGGTCTTCGGCCCGGCCGCTGCCGTTCCCGGCGACGAGGGTCGGCGCCGGGCTCGTCCAGGCGCCGGCGTAAGCCGGAAGCGGTCGCCCCGTGCGTGCCAGCCGGGGGGCGCCTCCCGGCCGGCACGCTCTCTTTAAAGGGGTACTCCATGCCAGAAAACAGAAAATGGGTCATCACGACTTCCGGCGACCGCCCGCTCAAGGAAGTGAAGAAGAAGCTGGTCGAGAAGGGCTTCGCCATCGGCGAGGTGCTCGACGCCATCGGGTGCATCACGGGCGAGGCCACCGAGGCCGTCGCCGAGAAGGTGCGGGCGGTGCCCGGCGTCGCGGACGTCTCGCCGGAACCGCCGACCATCTACATCGGGCCGCCGGACGCGCCCGTCTCCTGAAAGGCGGGCCCCGTCACCCCGCCCGGGAATCGTCCGGGTCGTCCGCCCGAGCGTGAAGCGGTCGCCGTCTTCAATCCGCGCCGGCCGGGAGGTAGAGCCCACGGCCGGCGCGCTTTTTTCAGAGGGCCGCGCCGGCGCACGCGGGCGCCCCGGATTTACTGGTGACAAGGCCGCTAAAGCTTGTTATATTCGTACTTGCCCCGTGTCCGCGCCGCCCCGTGTGGGGCGGCCGCCGGCCGGAACCAGAGGTGCCGTCGCCTCACCCCTTTAAGTAAGGTCCGAAGCCCCCCTCTCGAAATCTACAGCAGCGCCGCCGCCCCGCCGGGAAGACGCCTCCGGGGGCGCGGGACTTTGTCAGGTCTTCTCATCTCACGCGAAGAGAGAAAGCCATGCCCGTGTCCGAGCCCGTGCCCGACATCCGCCCCGCCGAGCGCCCCGCCGCCGAGGAGTACCTGAGCGCGTCGGTGCGCCAGCTCGAAGCCCTGACGGCGCTGGCGGCCGCGCCGCTCGAAGGCCGCGCGCTCGAAGAGCTGTTCGCCGGCCTCGCCGACACCATCACGCGCCTGACGGACTACCGCACCTGCCTCGTCCTCCTCTTCGACGAGGACGGGCGCGGCCGCCGCATCATCTCCCACTCCCCGAACATCCCCGCCGACTACGTCGAGCAGGCGAACTCGCGCCCCTACGCGCGCGAGGCGGTCGCGCGCCTCGTCGCCCGCGGCGTCCGCATCGAGGTCGGCGAGCTGGGCTACGCCGCCTACTACCCGCCGAGCCACTACCACCTGCTCGACGAGTTCGACGGGCGCCGCTTCAAGGCGGGCCTGCCGCGCCCCGTCCCCGTCTACGGCGCCGAGGCGTGGCACGACGGCGACGAGCTGTTCGTCCCGCTCGCCGCGCACGACGGCGAGCTGGTGGGCCTCATCGCGCTCGACGACCCGCGCTCGGGGCGCGCGCCCGACCGCCGCAGCGTCCTGCCGGCCGTCGCCTTCGCGCGCCAGACGGCGCAGCTCATCGCGCGCCAGCGCGACGCCGAGAAGCTGGCCGCGCAGGCCGAGCGCGAGGCGCTGATTAACCGCATCACGCGCGCCGTCCGCCAGTCGCTCGACGCCGACGAGGTCTTCCGCGCCGCCACGCGCGAGCTGGGCGTCCAGCTGGGCGTGGACCGCTGCTCCATCTACCTGCTCGACCCGGAGGCCGGCGTGGCGCGCGCCGCGGCCGAGTACGTCGCGCCGGGCGTCAGGCCGGCCGCCAGCCAGTACCCCGTCTCGCTCATCTCCGGCCTCATCGAGGCCATCCGCGGCGACGGCGTCATCGCCTTCGAAGACCCCGCGCGCGACCCGGCCGCGCGCCACGTCTACGAAAACATCCTCAAGGGCCTGGACACGCGCTCCATCATGTTCGTGGCGATACGGGTGGGCGAGGACATCCCCGGCTGCTTCGTCATCTCGGCCGTCGGCGCGACGCGCCGCTGGCGCCCCGAAGACGTGGCGCTCGCCCGCGCCGTCGCCGACCAGACGGGCATCGCCGTGCGCCAGGCCGAGCTTTACCAGAGGGCCGAGGCGACCTCGGCGCGCGAGGCGCTCGTCAACCGCCTGGGCCACGCCATCCGCGCCTCGCTCAACCTGCCCGACGTGCTGCGCGCCGCCACGCACGAGCTGGGGCAGGCGCTGCGCGCCTCGCGCGTCTACCTGCGCCCCTACGACCCGGAGCGGCCCGCCGACTCGCCCCTCATGTACGAGTACCGCGCCCCCGGCCCCGTGGCCGGCGCGACGCCCGCCGCCGGCATCAGCTTCCACCGCCCCGTCGGCCGCCACCTCATCGAGACGCACCAGACGCTCGTCATCCACGACGCCGCCAACTACGGCGACGGCACCGAGGAGGTGAACGCGCAGGTGCGGAAGCTGGCGCGGCAGAACGGCGGGCTCTCGAAGATCATCTGCCCGCTCGTCGTGCAGGGGAGCTTCCGCGGCGCGCTCTGCATCCACCAGACCGACCGCCTGCGCCGCTGGACGCGCGACGAGGTGGCGCTCGTCGAGTCGGTCGCCGCGCAGCTCGCCACGGGCATCGCGCAGGCCGAGCTGTTCGAGATGGTCGAGCGCGCCAAGCGCACGTGGGAGACGACCTTCGACGCGATGTCGGACGGCGTCTTCATCTTCGGCAACGACCGCCGCCTGATGCGCGTCAACCGCGCGGGCGCGGGGCTGGAGGCGGCCGAGCCGCAGGAGCTTCTGGGCCGCCTGTGCTGCGACATCCTGCGCCCGGTGCGCGGCGAGGGCTGCATCGTCGAGCGCGCGACGGCCGAGCGCCGCCCCGTGACCATCGAGTACGTGCCCGAGCTGCTGGGCCGCACGCTGCTCGTCACGGCCGAGCCCGTGGTCGAAGAGTCGGGCCAGCTCGGCACGGTCTGCACCGTCCGCGACCTCTCGGAGCTGCGACAGATAGAGGCCGTCGCGCGCGAGCGCCAGTCGCTTCTGGAGCACGTCCTCGAGAGCGCGCGCGAGAACATCGCCGCCACCGACCCCGAGGGGCGGATGCTCTGGATCAACAGCGCGGGCGCCGAGATGTGCGGCTACGCGAAGGAGTCGCTCATCGGCCTGCACTTCAGCGTGCTGGTCGAGGAGTCGGAGCGCGCCGCGGCCGAGGAGCGCTTCCGCCGCACGCTCGCGGGCGAGCCGCAGACGGTCGAGCTGCGGCTGTTGCGCAGCGACGGCGAGGTGCGCCACACGGTGACCGACGCGACGCCGCTCGTCATCGACGGGCGCACGACGGGCGTGCTCTCCATCACCCGCGACGTGACCGAGCAGCGCCTCGAGCGCGAGCGCGCCGCGCAGGCCGACAAGCTGCGCGCGCTGGGGCAGCTCGCCTCGGGCGTGGCGCACGACTTCAACAACGCGCTGGCCGCCATCCTCGGCCGCGCGCAGCTCCTGCGCCGCTCGGGCGCGGCCGACGAGCGGCTGACGCGCGGGCTCGACATCATCCTCACGGCCGCCGAGGACGCCGCCGCCACCGTCCGCCGCATCCGCTCGTTCGCGCGCCAGCTCCCGGGCGAGGGGCGCGCCGAGGTCGCGGTGCTCGAACTCCTGCGCGACGCCGTCGAGATCACGCGCACGCGCTGGGAGAACGACGCCCGCGCCCGCGGCCTGAGCTACGAGGTGACGGTCGAGGGCGACGCGCAGCTCCACACGCGCGGCAACGCCTCGGAGCTGCGCGAGGTCTTCGTCAACCTCGTCGTCAACGCCATCGACGCGATGCCCGCGGGCGGGCGCCTCTCGATCAACTGCCGCCGCCGCGGCGAGCGCCTGCGGCTGCTCTTCGCCGACACCGGCACGGGGATGGCCGAGGGCGTGCGCGAGCGCATCTTCGAGCCCGTCTTCACGACGAAGGGCGTGCACGGGACGGGGCTCGGCCTCTTCGTCTCCTACGGCATCGTCGAGCGCCACGGCGGGCACATCGCGGCCGTTTCGGCGCCCGGGCGCGGCACGACCTTCACCGTAGACCTCCCGCACGTCGAGCCCGCGCCGCGCGAGACGGAGGGGGCGGCGGCGCCCGCGCCGCGCGAGGGGGCGCGCACGCTCTCCGTCCTCGTGGTGGACGACGAGGAGCACGTGCG
The DNA here is from genome assembly GCA_036387455.1 of Pyrinomonadaceae bacterium. Lineage (GTDB taxonomy): Bacteria > Acidobacteriota > Blastocatellia > Pyrinomonadales > Pyrinomonadaceae > QHXN01. The sequence continues at coordinate 104,767 of DASVTS010000157.1, forward strand.
CGAGACGCTGGCCGAGATGGTCGAGGTGCTGGGGCACGCCGTCCGGCGCGCCGACGGCGGCCGCGCCGCGCTCGCCGCGCTGGCCGAAGGGCAGTTCGACCTCGTCTTCACCGACCTCTCGATGCCCGGGATGGACGGCTGGGAGGTGGCGCGCGAGGTGCGCCGCCGCTCGCCCCGCACGCGCATCGCCGTCGTCACCGGCTACGGCAAGGACGCCGCCCGCACGCAGGGCGACGCCCCCGCCGACACGGTCATCGGCAAGCCTTTCGACTTCGCTCAGGTGGAAGAGGTCTTGAACCGGCTCGGCGGGTGAGGGTTGAAGGGACGGTCGGGTGCTCGTCACTTTCACTGGGGCGCGGGGCCGGAAAAGAGTTGTAAAGACGGAGGAGTTGGCTTATAAACACCGAGTTCCAGACGGTTAATAATTAAAAAGAAGTGATCTCACAGACCAGACAAGTATGAGATGCCTGTCCCTCTCCGAGTTTCTTGCCATCCTTACGCTGTTCATTACGGTTGCCGTCTTCATCACACACTCTCTGAGCACGCCGGAAGTCAGAAGACAATTAGAGTTAGACCTGGGCGCCGTAAGGACCAGCATCATCGAGGGATTGTTGGGGTTGTGCCTGCTGCTGATGGTCGCCACCGGCGTGGCGGTGACGGCCTGGTTCCTCCTATGCCCCCTCCCGATCTCCGGGCAGTCAGGGAACGATAATCAGCCTCCCCCGACAGACACCCCGACCCCGCGGCCGTCGCCCACCCCGACGGCGCCCCCGACCCCGGAGGCTTCCCCGAGACCTCCCATCGTTAAACACGAGCCCGTGGAAGTGGACGGCTCCGAGTTCAGGCTGTATTCATTCCTCACCGATTATTACTGGGGGCTGGGAAGCTACAAGGCGAAGTTCCTCCGTAGAGACGTCCCGGACGCGGAAATGGTCGCCCACCTGAAAAGCATTCATGGTGACCTCAGAACGGAGGAGGCCATCATTTGTGTCGGCGCCGCGTCGTACCTCGCCAAGCAGGGCGATGAGGCTGAGGAGCTAAGAGCCGAAGACCGGAGCGCAGTCCTTGTAGACTGGATGAGGCAGGTCTTCGGCGACATAAAGGGGGACGGCCAGTTATCGCCTCCGCTATATAAATTGAACCTCGGACACTACCAGGATGCTCCCGACGCCGATAGCCAGCGCCTCATTATCATCATCGGCGTCAGGCGGGCCAAACCCGACGCGCCGCCGGTCAGCGCCATCTTGTCCAGGGAGAGGCAGACGCTTCTTAAAAAGAGGTTGATGGAGAAAGATTTCCCATTCGACTTTGACGCGTACTCACTTTTCCTTTTGAAGCAGGCGAGCTGAATCAACCGACGGCCCCTGCACCGTCCTTCGCACAGGCCCTCGCCCCGACCTGAGGTCAGCCTTCCGGGGCGGGCGGTTTGAGCGAGTGCCGCGACTACCTCTCGCCGCGCTGCATCTCGACCTCGGTTTCGAGGGAGACGACGAGGTTGCGGACGCTGGGCTGGTCGATGGGCTCGACGAGGCGCAGGGCCTCGTCGAGGACGCGGCGCTGGTGCTCGGGCCACTCGGGCTTGCCGACGACGCAGCCGAACTCGCCCGCGTAGTAGGCGGCGCGCGGCGCGCGCGCTCGCTCGACCGCCGCGCGGTCCACGGCGAGCATCATCGTCGGGATGCCGGCGGCCTCGATGCCGCGGGCGGCGAGCGACATCGTCTGGTGGCAGAGGCGCGAGGCGGGGACGAGCAGGACGGCCTGCACCTCGTAGCGGCGGACGCGCTCGACGAGTTCGGGCAGGCCCGTCGCGGCGAAGCGCGCGGCGTTGGGGATGAAGCCGCAGAGGCTCCAGAAGACGGGGTTGAGCTGGCCGATGATGCCGTTGCCCTCGAACTCTTTCAGCCGGTCGAGGGGCACCTGCGAGTTCATGTCGGCCCGGACGGCCGCCGGGTCGTAGCCGCGCGACGTCCACTTCAGGTCGTCGGGGCCGACCTCGATGGGGATTTCGCGGAACGAAACGTCGCCGCCGAAGGTCCCGGTGTCGAAGGGCTCGGTGCCGTCGATGTAGGCGCCGGCCGAGGTGACGAGCGCGAGGTTGAGCATGGGGAGCGCGCGCCGCGCCGGGCGGAAGGGCGCGCGCCGGTTCTCGACCCACGGGTAGTGCGCGCCCACCTCGTCGCCGCGCAGCTCGTTGATCTGCTTCCAGCGCGCGTAGCGGTCGCGCCACTCCTCGGCGCCTTCAAGTATCTCCACTTGAGACATCGTCCCCTCCCGGCTGTGCTTGGATAGCTCGCGCCGATTCTAAATCACAACCCCGCGCCGTCCAAACAGCACCGCGCGCGTCAGTCGTAGTCGTCCGCCCCGGGCCGCAGGCGGATGGGCGGGGCGGCGAGGTCGGCGGGCGCGACGGCGTCGCGCGGGTCTTCGGCCCCGGCGAGCCACGAGAGCGAGAGCGCGAGCCGCGCGAGGTAGTCCGGGACGTCGAGCGACATGAAGCGTTCGGCGCCGAGGCGCGCGAACTTCTCCAGCGCCATCCCGTACATCCTGCGCGCGGCGCCGCGCCGCCCGATCTGGATGTGGTGGAAGACGACGGCCGACTGGATGAGCGCCTGGAGGAACAGCTTTTCGCGCGGGCCGCAGTCGTCGCGCCAGCGCTCCTCCCACGCGTCGTGCGCCGCGTGGAACTCGCCCGCGTTGTAGAGGTCTATCCCGGCCAGGTACTCCGCCGGGTAGGCGCGCGCGTGCTCTTCGGTGTAGGCGTCCATAAAAGAAGTACTGAGTGCTGAGGACTGAGGACTGAGTGGAAGAGCGGGCCTTGTCTTCAACTCAGTCCTCAGTCCTCAGTCCTCAGTCCTCAGTCCTCAGCACTCAGTACTCATTTCAGTAGCGCGGGACGGTGGGGTCTACTTCGGCGGACCAGCGGTCGATGCCGCCGGCGAGGTTGTAGACTTTCCCGAAGCCCTGGCGCGCGAGGAAGGCGCAGACCTGCGCGCTGCGGATGCCGTGGTGGCAGATGAAGACCGTCTCGCGGTCGGGGTCGAGCGTGGGCGCCCACTCGTTGAAGAGGCTCAGGGGGAGGAGCCGCGCGCCCTCGACCCGCGCCAGCTCGTACTCCTCCGGCTCGCGCACGTCCACGAGGAGCAGGCTCTCGCCGCCCCTCGTCCGCTCACCGAACTCCCTCGGCGTAATCGTCTTGAAACTCGTCTCCTGCACGGCCGAAAACTTACCAGCCGCCGCCGCGCAACGCAAACCCGTGCGCCGGGCCGCCGCACGCGAGGGCGACGGATATTTCTTGCCCAACTCGGCTTCCCGTCGTAAAATCCGGCGTCGGTTCGCTGAGCCCGGCGACACCTCTCCGAGTGCCGCCCGTCTCACCCGTAGGCGCCTGTGACGACCACCCCGGCCGCTTCGCACAGGATCTTCTTCACGAAAGGTTCTAAAAAATGAAGTTTCCCTTCACCCCTCTGCGCTCCGCAGCGTGCTGCGCGCTCGTGTGCCTCACCACGCTCGCCTACCTGGCGACGCCCCCCGCGTCGTCCGCGCGCGGCGACAAGGACTGGAAGCCGCTCGACCCGGCCGACGTCGCGCTCAGCGCCCCGGCGGTCGAGAAGGACGCCGACGCCGAGGCGCTCTTCTGGGACGTCTACGTTGACGACAGCAGGCCCAACGAGCTTTCGCTCAAGCATTACGTCCGCATCAAGGTCTTCAACGAGCGCGGCCGCGACTCGCAGGGCAAGATCGACCTGCCCTACGTCGGCGACCAGCAGATCAAGGACGTCGCGGCGCGCGTCATCAAGTCGGACGGGGCGGTCATCGAGCTGAAGAAGGACGACGTCTTCGACCGCACCGTCGTCAGGACGAGCGGCGTCAAGGTCAAGGTCAAGTCGTTCGCGCTGCCGGGCGTCGAGCCGGGCGCGGTCATCGAGTACCGCTGGCGCGAGGTGCACCCCTACGGCAGCGCCAACAGGCTGCGCCTCCATTTCCAGCGCGACATCCCCGTCCGCAGCGTCACCTACTACCTCCGCCCCTACCGCGGGATGCAGTACCGCCCCTTCAACATGGGCGGCGCCCGCTTCGAGAAGGACAGGGACGGCTTCTCAAGGATGACGATGACGAACGTGCCCGCCTTCCGCGAGGAGGCGCGGATGCCGCCCGAGAACTCCGTCCGCTCGTGGGTCTTCCTCTTCTACTCGGAGGAGGACAAGCCCGACCCCGAGAAGTACTGGAAGAACGTAGGCCGCCTGTTCTACGAGTCGGCCAAGGACGCGATGAAGGCCAACGACGAGGTCAAGGCCGCGGCGGCGGAGGTGGTGGCCGGCGCCGAGTCCGACGAGGAGAAGCTCCGGCGCATCTACGACTACTGCCGCACCAAGGTCAAGAACGTCAGCGACGACGCCTCGGGGCTGACGGCCGACGAGCGCGCCCGGCTCAAGGGGAACAAGTCGGCCGCCGACACGCTCAAGCGCGGGTCGGGGACGGGCGGCGACGTGGACCTGCTCTTCGCCGCGCTGGCGAGGGCGGCGGGCTTCGACGCGCGCCTCGCGTTCTCGGGCAACAACGACGACCTCTTCTTCGACCGCGGGCTCGCGCACCTTGAATTCCTCGGCTCCTCCTTCATCGCGGTGCGCGTCGGCGACGCGTGGCGGTTCTTCAGCCCGGCCGAGACGTACACGCCCTACGGGATGCTCGGCTGGCCCGAGGAGGGGCAGGACGTGCTCGTCACCGACCCGAAGGAGCCCGTCTGGGCGCACGCGCCCGTGGCCGGCCCCGACAAGTCCGTCGAGCGGCGCGTCGGCAAGTTCCGCCTCGCGGAAGACGGCACGCTCGAAGGAGACGTGCGGCTCGAATACACGGGGCACCTCGCCTTCGAGAAGAAGGAGTACAACGACGACGACACGCCCGACGAGCGCGAGAAGACCTTGCAGGAGATGTTCAAGTCGCAGATGGGGGCCGAGCTGTCGAACGTCCGCATCGAGAACGTGACCGACCCCTCGAAGCCCTTCGTCTACGCCTTCCACGTGCGCGTGCCCGGCTACGCGCAACGCACGGGCAAGCGCCTCTTCTTCCAGCCCGCCTTCTTCCAGAAGGGGCAGGCGGCACGCTTCCAGACGGCGCAGCGCCGCCACGAGGTCTACTTCCACTTCCCCTGGTCGGAGGACGACCACGTCGAGATCGAGCTGCCCGAGGGCTTCGTGCTCGACAACGCCGAGTCGCCCGTGCCCGCCTCGGGCGGCGAGCTGAGCAAGTACGACCCCAGCGCGGGCCTCGGCAACAACGGCCGCACGCTGGTCTACAAGCGCAAGTTCTACTTCGGCAGGGCCGGCGACCAGGTGCTCCGCTTCCCCGTCACCACCTACCCGGCGCTCAAGAGCTACTTCGACCTGGTCAGCAAGGGTGACGCGCACACCATCGCCCTCAAGCAGGGCGCGGCGGCCACGAAATAAAAGTGCCGGGGCCGGGGGCCGAGTTAAGACAGGAAGCTTCTTATCACCCGGCCCCCGGCACTCGGCCCTCTCTTCCTCCCGCGGACAAAGGAAACGAAAAGATGCCTCGACATTTGAACCTCTTCACCCTCCTCCTCGCGCTCTTCGCGGCGGCGACGGCGGCGGCGGCCGCCACGCCCGGCGGCGGCGACGATGTACCCGCGTGGCTCAGGGCCGCGGCCGCCGCGCCCGCACCCGCCGTCCTGAAGGACGTCCCGGGCGTCGTCGTCAGGGACGAGTCGGTCGTCACCATCGGCGAGGACGGGCGCGCCACGACCGCGACCACCTTCGCCGTCCGCCTGCTCACGCGCGCCGCCTTCGAGCGCGCCAAGGCCCTGGCCCACTACGACACCGACAACGGCGGCAAGGTCGTCGAGCTGCGCGCGTGGCTCGTCCGCCCCGACGGCTCGGTCAAGAAGTACGGCAAGGGCGAGACGCTCGACCGCATCGCCGACACCGACAACCTCTACGACGAGTCGCGCGTCAAGGTCATCGACGCCGAGCGCGACGCGGAGGTCGGCTCGGTCTTCGGCTTCCAGTCCACGGTCGAGGGGCGCCCCTGGTTCCCGCAGGCCGAGTGGTGGTTCCAGGCCGAGATGCCCTCGCTCGTCTCGCGCTTCACGCTCGTGCTGCCTGCGGGCTGGCGCGCCTCGGGGACGGTCTTCAACGCGCCGAAGATCGACCCGGCCGTGAGCGGCAACTCCTACACCTGGGAGATGCGCGACCTGCCGCGCTTCGAGGCCGAGCCTTCGAGCCCGAGCGCCCGCTCGCTGGCCGCGCACGTCGCCGTCAAGTACGGCCCGCCGACGGCCTCCGCGGCGGCCGCGCTCCGCGGCTTCGAGACCTGGGCCGACGTGTCCAGGTGGTACACGGAGCTGGCCGACCCGCAGGCCGCGCCCGACGACCCGCTGGCGCTCAAGGCGCGCGAGCTTACCGCCTCGGCCAGGACCGAGCTGGAGAAGATTCGCGCCATCGGCGCTTACGTCCAGAACCTCCAGTACGTCTCCATCCAGATCGGCATCGGCGGCTTCCGCCCGCACGCCGCCGCGCAGACCTTCGCCAAGCAGTACGGCGACTGCAAGGATAAGGCGACGCTGATGCGCGCGATGCTGCGCTCGGTCAAGCTCGACTCCTACCCCGTGCTCATCTTCACGGGCGACCGCACGCGCGTGCGCGAGGAGTGGGTCTCGCCCGGACAGTTCAACCACTGCATCGTCGCCGTCCGCGTCTCGGACGAGACGCGGGCCGCCTCGGTCGTCAGGCACCCGACCCTCGGCCGCCTCCTCGTCTTCGACGCGACCGACCCCACGACCCCCGTCGGCGATTTGCCCGACGACGAACAGGGCAGCTTCGCGCTCGTGGCCGCGGGCGGCGAGGGCTCGCTCGTGCGCATGCCCGTGACCACGCCCGAGGAGAACATGGTGCGGCGCGAGGTCGAGGCCGGGCTCGCGGCGGACGGCTCGCTGACCGCGACGCTGCACGAGCGCAGGGAGGGCCAGTCGGCCGCCAGGGCGCGCGGCATCTTTAAGGGGCTCGCGTCGTCGGACTACACGCGCGTCGTCGAGTACTGGGTCTCGGGCGGCGCGACGGGCGCGAAGTTCAACCGCATCGAGCCGAAGGACGCGCACGCCGAGGGGCGCTTCGCGCTCGACGTGGAGTTCACCGCGGCGCGGTACGGTCAGTCGATGCAGGGCCGCCTGCTCGTCTTCAAGCCGGCGGTCTTCTCGCGCGGCGGCGACCCGCGACTCTCGGGCGCGACCCGCAAGTACCCGGTCGTCCTGGAGGCGAACGCGTTCACCGAGACCGCGCGCTTCAAACTCCCCGCCGGCTTCGACGTCGACGAGGTGCCCGAACCCGTCAAAATCGACTCCGACTTCGGCAGCTACGCCGCCAGCTACGAGGTGCGCGAGGGCCAACTGCTCTACACGCGCAAGCTCGTCCAGCGCGCCGCGACCATCCCGGCCGACAAGTACGCGGACGTCCGCGCCTTCTTCGGCCGCGTCCGCGCCAGCGAGGACGCGCCCGTCGTGCTGGCGCGCAAGTAAGGCGAAGGCAGCGGCAGGTAGATAAAACGAAGGCGGCGCGTCCCGGCCATAAGCCGTGCGCGCCGCCTCTCTTTCTACCCGCCGACTACCGCCTACTGCTTTCTACAGGGCCGCCAGCTTGAAGTCGGCGACGAGGGGCAGGTGGTCGGAGGCGACGAGCGAGAGGCGGCTGCGATGGAGCGAGAGCCGTTCGAGCCGGAGCGCGTGGTCGTAGTAGATGTGGTCGAGGTGGAGGAAGGGGAGCGCGCCGGGGTACGTGCGACGCGTGCGGAGGTGCTGGCGGAGGTCGGCGCTGCGCAGCTCCTGCGAGAGCAGGCGCGAGGCCAGCCCGTGCGTCCACTCGTTGAAGTCGCCGAGGACGACGCGCGGCCCCGCGAGCCTCGCGTCGTGCAGGACGGCGTCGCTGCACAGCTTGCGCCCCTGGTGGCGGCGCTCGACGAAGGCGGTGCCGAGGTGGACGTTGAAGAGGTGGACGACCGCGGCGCCCGGCTCGTCGAGCCTCAGGTCTACGCGCAGCGCGCCGCGCGGCTCCTGCCACTTCCAGGTGATGTCGTAGTTGTGGCAGTGCGAGACGGGGAGCGGGGTGAGCACCACGTTGCCGTAGGCGCCGCCGCGGTGCTTGCGGTTCTCGCCGAGGTAGAAGCGGCAGCCCAGCTCCTCCGCGATGAAGCGCGCCTGGTGCGCCTCGCGCGAGGAGTCGGAGTCCACGCTCACGACCTCCTGCAGGGCGACGACGTCCGCCCCGACCTCGCGCAGCACGGCCGCGATGCGGCCGGGGCGCTCGCGCCGGTCGAGCCCGACGCACTTGTGCACGTTGTACGTGACGACCCTCAGCCGACCGTCCTTCAGCATCGCTCGTCAACTCCCCGTCTTCGTCTCGAAAGTCTCACTGCTGGCGTTCGAGCAGGCGGCCGAGCTGCTCGTAGGCGCGCTCCCAGAGCGGGCGACCGCGCCACTCCTCGTAGCTCATCTCGCGGCTCTCCGCGCGGTCGCGCGCGAAGTCCTCGGCGACGCGCGCCGCGAGCCGGCGGTCGCGGGCGACGACGTTCACCTCGTCGTTCAGGCCGAACGAGCGGTTGTCGAAGTTCGACGTGCCGACGACCGACCACGCGCCGTCCACCACCATCGTCTTCGCGTGAATCATGCCCGGCTGGTACTCGTAGACGCGCGCGCCGGCCTTGAGCAGGTCGCCGTAGAGCCTGCGGCTCGAAGTGCGCGTCAGCAGGTGGTCGCTGTGGACGCCGGGCGTGACGATCTCTATCCGGACGCCGCGCCCGAGCGCGCGCACCATCTCGCGGCGCGCGCTGCGGTCGGGCAGGAAGTAGGGCGTCGTAATCAGCACGCTCTCGCGCGCCGCGGCCAAAAGCGTCTGGAAGAGTATCCGCGCGCGCGTCGAGCCGCCCGAGCCGGGCGAGCTGTTGACGACGAAGGCGCTCGTCCCCTCGCCCCCGACCGCGGGCAGGTCGGGGAAGAAGTCCTCGCCCGACAGCACCTCGCCCGAGGCTTCGAGCCAGTTCTCGACGAAGGTCGCCTGGAGCCCCAGGACTAAATCGCCCTCGACGCGGAACATCGTGTCGCGCCAGCGCCGCTGCCCCTTCTGCGGCAGGAGCCAGTGGTCGGCCACGCCCGAGCCGCCGACGAAGCCGACGCGGCCGTCCACCACGATCAGCTCGCGGTGCGTGCGGTTGTTGTAGCGCGGCCACGTGTGCCACCTGAGCGGGTGATACCACGCGACGCGCCCGCCCGCGTCGGTCAGCTCTTTGAAGTAGCCCTCCCACGAGGCGAAGCTCCCGACGGCGTCGAGCACGAGCCTGACCTCGCAGCCGGCGCGCGCCCTCTCGGCGAGCGCGCGCACGAAGCGCCCGGCCACCTCGCCGCGCTGGAAGATGTAGGCTTCGAGGTTGACGCTCCGCTCGGCGCGCGCGATGGCCTCAAGCTCCGCCTCGAAGTAGACCTCGCCGTTGGTGAGCACCTCGACGCGGCTCGGGCGGCGCACCTGCGCGTCGGTGATGGCCTCGACCACGCGGAGGAAGCCCTCGGAGCCGATGTCGAGCGAGCCGGCGCCGGAGACCTTGTAGGCGATGCCCGGCGTGAACAGCGCCAGCACCAGCAGGAAGGCCACGACGGCGACGGAGCCGACGGCGATGACGTCGAACCAGGTCGGATAGTCCACTCTAAAAGCCCGCCACTCCTGAAAGACGTTTTAAGAACGGGGGAAAGCGCGGGGGAAGTTTAGCTCGCTTGAATTCGTGCGCCGGCTCAACTGCCGAGCAGCTCGCCGACCGACTTCTCGAACCCCGCCAGCACCGACGCCTTGACGACGTCGGCCTCGCCCAGCTCCTTCAGCACGTAATGCTTCTTCCTGAGCACGAGCTGCGCGATGTCTCTCGCCATGGGGCTGACAATCCAGTATTCACGCACGCCGTTCTGCTCGTACAACTCACGCTTTCTGAGCGTGTCGTGCTTCACAGAGCCGGGGGAGAGAATTTCCACGAGGAACGGCGGGACTTCTTCGACCCTTTTCGCGGCGGACACGCGCTCCGCCTGTTTAGCGTTAAGAAAGAAGATGTCCGGCTGGACGACCTCACCCGTCGGCAGGACGACGTCCAGCGGCGACAGGAACATTCTGCCGAGAGCCTTCTCCTTAACGAAGGCGTTAAGCGAGACGAAAATATTCGCCAGGACGGTCTGGTGCGAAACGGTCGGTGTTGGTGCCATGATGATCTCCCCGTCGATGTATTCGGTGGGAAGAACGGACTCGGGGAGCGACCAGAACTCTTCGATGGGCGCTCGGCGGCGGATGAGGCGTTCTTCGGTCGCCTGCTCTAAAACTTCCGTGGCCATCTTTCGCAACTCCCCGGGGTCGTGGCGGCGCCCCGTCAAAGGTTAATTGTGTCGCGGCCGGATTTTATCACGGCGCGCGCCGGGCGGCGCCCGCGCCTTCGCCGGCGAACTTCGCGCGGACTCCCACGCAGCGCTCAAGGCCGTCGGCCGCTTCGAGCACCTTAAGGCGCAGGTCGCGGTCGAGCGAGGGGTGGCGCGCGAGGAAGTCGCCGGCGGCGGCGGCGCGCGCGTCGCACTGGCCGCCGATGAAGGCGGCGAGCCAGCCGTTGACGAAGAAAATCTTGCGCGTGCGCTTGAGCACGGGCAGCTCCCTGAGCGCGGCTTCGAGGTAGGGGAGCGTGAGCGCCGACTGCCGCGGCGTGTTGAAGGGGCCGAGGCCCGCCTCGACCCATCTCTCGGCCAGCCCCCGGTCGCGGAGGTACTGCTCGAAGTACCGCTTCTTCACCTCGGCGGACGGGACGGCCGCGCCCGCGGCGTAGGCGTAGCGCCGCCCGTCGTCGCTCGCGTCCTGGCGGGCGGCGTAGTCAACCGGGGAGAGCGCGTACTGCTCGGCGGCGGCCGGCGCGCCTGACCGCGCGGGCGGGGTCGTGGCGGCCGCCAGCACGCGCGCGATGTCGAAGCGGTCGCGCGAACGCAGCGTCATGCCCGGCACCTGCGCCTTGCCCGTCATGATGTCCCGGAGCCTCGCCAGCGCCCCGCCCGTCGTCGCCACCTCGCGGTAGGTGCGGAAGTAGGTGATGCGCTGCCCCGGCGTCGCGCCGCGCGTCATGCCCTCGTAGAGCGCGCCCTCAAGCCGCGGCGCCAGCGCCTTCTGCTGCGCCTCTGTGAGGTAGCGCGTGAACGCCGTCTGCGCGCGCGAGAGGACGAAGGCGAGCATCACCTCGTCCGCCTCGGCCGGCGCGTGTCTGACGGCCAACTCGACGAAGTCGGCGGGCGCCACCTCGGCCTCGCGCACCGACTCCCAGAGCGTGCCCCAGAGGAGCGCGCGCAGGAAGTCGTCCGACACCGCGCCGAGGTTCGCGCCGACGTAGGCGCGGCTCGCGTCGTCGAGCAGGAAGCGGCCGTAGCCGTAGTCCTCGAAGTTGGCGAAGACGAAAGCGGGGCGCCGCCTGCCGAGCGCCGCCGGCACGCCTGTGACGCCGGCGCCGGGGAGGGCGACGGTCAGCACGCATTTTAAAAAAGGCGCAGGGGTGGTTTATTGTCGCCGCTGAGGTTCGGCGTGGCAAGCCTCAGCGGCGCCGCGCGACGTTTACGGCGGGAGGTGACGAAAACCAAATGGCGGACGAAAGCAGAACCGGGGAGACGGCGGCGGGCGGCATCACGGGCGGCACGGACAAGGCCGAACGCGGCGGCCTCGCCGAAGGCGACATGCCCGACAAGGGCGGCACGACGGGCGTCCGCGAGACCGGCGACGTCTCCGGCGCCACCTCGACCCACGCCGGCGCCGGCGGCAACTTCGGCAACACCGGCGGCACCGGCACCGCGCCGACCGAGTGAATGGCAGAAGCCCGGCCGTCAGGGAGGGCTTCCGCCACACGATACCCGCCGGGGCGCTCCCTTTTCGTGTAGGTTCCGGCCGAAAATCTCGTCAAACGGCTCCGTCTTCGGGCCTTTTAACGCCCCGGTTGCGGCACGCGGGTTGTTACCTTGAAGGCGGGCGGCGGGCGTGTGTCGCCGGGCCGTAAGATTTCGGGAAAGGGCGGAGGAAGTAAGGATGTCGAAGAAAGCTCTCTTGAATTTCGTGCCGGCGGGCAGGGCGGCCGCGCTGCTCCTCTTCGTGCTGGCGCTGGGCGTGTCGGCGCAGGCGCAGGGGCGCTCGACCATCGAGCGCTGGGGCAGCAAGATCGTTGACGTCAAGGTCGGCGAGCTGACGCTGGAGTCCATCGACTTCCGCGACCAGACCGCGCGCCTCAGCCTCGGGCTGGAGGTCTCGAACAGCCTGGTCCCCGTCACGCTGAAGGACTTCGACTACCGGCTGCGGCTGGCGGGCCAGGACGCCGTCGAGGGCACGTACGACGGCGCGCTGAAGATGCGCAAGGGCTCGCGCGTGAACCTGCCCGTCGTCGTCCACCTGCGCTCGATACCGAACGTCGTCTGGTCGGCGTTCCGCAACCAGGGGCGCGTCGGCTACGAGCTGGACAGCGCCTTCACCGTCCCCCTCTTCGTCACCGAGCGGCGCTTCGACCAGAGCTTCCAGGGCGAAGTCCCCCTGCGCTCGCTCGTCGACGCCGCGACGATTCTGCGCGCCAGCCGCGGCGCGGGCGCGCGCGACGCCGGCGGCCGCATCCTCGGCGGCATCTGGCCCTTCTAGTCCGGCTCGCGGTTCAAAGCGAGCCTCAGTTAGCCACAGAGGCACAGAGGCTAAAAGGGACTGTCTTAACCCTTCCTAACCTCTGTGCCTCTGTGTCTCTGTGGCTAAGATTTTTAGTGAGAGTCGCGCCGCGGGAGCAGGCGCCGGAGGAGCGTGGCGAGGTTCTCGACGTCGAGCGGCTTGACGACGTAGTCGCAGCAGCCGACGGCGCCGGCCGCCGCGCGCGCCTCGGCCGAGTCGTAGGCGGTGACGGCCACGACGGGGACGTCGCGCGTGCGCTCGTACTCGCGTATCCGCAGCGTCGCGTTGTAGCCGTCGAGCACGGGCATGTTCAAGTCCATCAGGACGAGGTCGAGCCCGCCGCGCTGCGAAATCTCGATGGCCTCCTGCCCGTTGGCCGCCTCGACCACGCGGCACCCCTGAAGCTCAAGCATGTGCCGCATCATCTGGCGCGTGTCGTGAAAGTCCTCGACGAGCATCACCACCGGCGACCCCGTAGCCAACTCGCTCTGCATCTCAAAAGCCTCCCGCGTCCGGAATCCCCCCGCCCGAATCATAAACGAACTCGGGCCGCCGGTGACAGCGCCGCCGGCCGCCCGCGCGGTGCTTGGGATTTGTCGTGCGGCGCCGCCCCCGGCCGGGTCAAGATTTAGAAACGTCTAATGCGGGCGCGGTTGCCGAAATTTCCGAGCCGGATGCGGCGGCGCGGCGGGGCGGCGGCGGCCGGGGACGTCGTGGCCGCGGCGCGCGTGCGAGAGGTGCCGCCGTCCCCGGCCGCCGCGGCGTGCTTGCGGCGGCGCAGGCGCTCCCACTCCTCGGCGGGGACGCGCCCGAAAGCCTCGACCACGCGCGGGTCGAACTGCCGGCCCGCGCAACGCCCCAGCTCGGCGAGCGCGTCCTCGTACGTCCGCCCCACGCGGTAGACGCGGTCGCTCGTGATGGCGTCGAAGGCGTCGGCGACGGCGAAGATGCGCGCGTTCAAATCTATCTCCTCGCCCTTCAAGCCCGAGGGGTAGCCCGAGCCGTCCCAGCGCTCGTGGTGCTGGGCGACGACGTGCGAGGCGCCTTCGAGGAAGGTGATGCCGCGCAGAATCTGCCGGCCGTGCTCGGGGTGGAGCCGCATCTCGCGCCACTCGTCCTCGGTCAGCCGCGCGGGCTTGCGCAGGATGGCGTCGGGGACGCCTATCTTCCCGATGTCGTGCAGCAGCGCGCCGAACTCCAGCGAACGCATCTGGTCGTCGCCGAGGCCGCACTCGCGGCCGAGCCGGAGGCTGAAGGCGACGACGCGCTCCGAGTGGCCGTGCGTCTCGGAGTCGCGCGCCTCCAGCGCGGCGACGAGCGCCTTGAGCGTCGTGCGGTAGGCGTCGCCGAGCGAGCGCAGGGCGCTGTCCAGCTCCCGCGTCCGCCGCTCAATCATCCGTTCGAGGTAGTTCTCGTAGCCGCGCTTGTCGGCCAGCAGGCGCTGGTGTTCGAGCGCGCGGCGCACCGAGAGCCGCACGTGTTCGAGGTCGAACGGCTTGACGATGTAGTCGAAGGCGCCGGCGCGCATGGCGTCGATGGCGCTGTCGATGTCGTGCGAGCCGCTGACGAGGATGACGAGCGTGTCGGGCGAGACGGCGGAGACGTGCGGGATCAGTTCCAGCCCGCTCATGCCCTCCATCGAGATGTCGCTCAGGACGAGTTGGAAGTCGCCCCCGCCGAGCAGCCGCAGCGCCTCCTCGGCCGAGCCGACCGACTCGCAGTCGTGTTCGTGGCAGAGGAACTCTTCGAGGACGCTCCTCACGGCCGGGTCGTCGTCGGCGATGAGCAGACGCGCGCCGTTCGACGGCAGCGGGCTGCAACTCATCCTCATGGACATCGGGTTCATTGGCAGAGACATTCGCACCCTTTCGTGCCCGGTTCGGGCGTCGTCGGGGCCGCCGGGGCAAACAACGCCCGCCGCGGCGTTCGGCGCACGGCCGGCCGGCCGAACCGAAATGTTTAACTGTCAGGGGGTAACACTTCAGGGCGACGCTCGCGCCATCAAGGGCCGTGCCAGCGCCGGGAAGGCAGAGGTAAAAGGGCAGGGGGCGGGAGCGAAGAAACGGACGGGGCGTGCTTTTCGTCGTCGCAGGATTGAAGGCGCGCAGCCTTTCGTCTTCGCCTTCGCCCTTCGCCCTTTTACCTCCGCCTTCCGCCCGAGGCTGTAATTTGCAGCGGCGGGATTCCCTGCTCTGCTGCACAATGCCGCGTCCGGCGGCGTACGTTCGGCGCGCGGCCCGGGCGTGCCGCGACGGCAGAAGCGGCGCACGCGCCCGCCACGCGCCGGCGAGTCGGGCCGCCGGCGAATCTGCCGGCCGCGAATTTCCGGGTCTTTTCTACGAAAATCGAATTGCCGCCCGCCGGTCGGCTCGCCCGAATCGGTCAGAGTGAAAGCGGCGACGGCGCGCGCGCGGGCGGCGCGGGAGGCTGGAACGGCGGTTGCTCGCGTTCCAGTGCTTTATCAATAGTCGGCGGCCCCGACGGCACCCCTACTGAAGCATTCACGCAGTACACGGAACCGAACTTTGAGGAGGCTGAGTTGAAATCTCGGAAGCATTACCGTCTCCGCGGGTGGCTCTCGACGGCCTGTGTGGCGGTGGCGCTTTCTGTCTGCGCGACGGGCGGGGGCGCGCGGCCCGCGCGCGCAGGCGGGGCTGTGTCGAAGCTCTCGCCCGACCTGCGCGCGCAGGCCGGGGAGGCGCGCGGAAGGTCTGTGAACGTCATCATCCAGGAGAACCCGGAGGCGGCGCGCGGCATCAGCCTGGGCGCCGTCTTCAACCTCGTCAACCTCGTCGGGGGCCGCGTCACGCGCACCTTCGGGAGGCTGGGCGCGGTGGCGGCGCGTGTGCCCGAGGGGGAACTGGCGTCGCTGGCCGCGCGCCCCGAGGTGCGCTACGTCTCGCCCGACAGGACGCTCGGCGCCGGCGGCCACATCGAGACGACGACGGGGGCTGAGTCGGTGCGGACGCAGACGGGAATCTCTTTGCTCGGGCTCGTCAGGACGACGACGACGCTCGACGGCGCGGGGCTCTCGGTCGCCGTCATCGACTCGGGCGTGGACGCGGGGCACGAGGTCTTCCGCGACTCGTTCGGCCTGAGCCGCGTCGCCGCGAGCGTTGACTTCACGGGCGAGGGGCGCACCGACGACCCTTACGGGCACGGCACGCACGTCGCCTCCATCGCGGCCGGCTCGGGCAAGCCCTCGAACGGCGCCTACGCCGGAATCGCGCCGGCGGCGAAGATAGTCAACCTCCGCGTGCTCGGCGCCGAGGGGCGCGGGACGACCTCGGCGCTGCTCGCGGCGCTCGAATGGGTCTTGCAGAACCGGACGCTCTACAAGATACGCGTCGTCAACCTCTCACTCGGCACCGACGCCGTGGACAGCTACGCCAACGACCCGGCGTGCGCGGCGGTGCGCAGGCTCGTTGACGCGGGCGTGGTGGTCGTCGCGGCGGCGGGCAACAACGGGAAGGACGGGCTCGGCAACAAGATTTACGGGCAGATTCACTCGCCGGGCGTCGAGCCCGCGGCCGTCACGGTCGGCGCGGCCAACACCTTCGGCTCCGACGGCCGCCGGGACGACCGCGTGACTACTTTCAGCTCGCGCGGCCCGACGCGCGGCCGCTGGACGGACGACTCGGGCGCGACCCGGCACGACAACCTGATTAAGCCCGACCTGACGGCGCCGGGCAACCGCGTCATCGGGGCGGCGTCGGCGAACGGCCGCCTCCTCGCCGAGCACTCGGAGCTGAACGCCGACCCGGGGCAGCCCGCCTCGCGCCGCATGATGTACCTTTCGGGCACCTCGATGGCGGCGCCGGTCGTCGCGGGCGCGGCGGCGCTCCTGCTCCAGGCCAACCCGACGCTCACGCCCAACCTCGTCAAGGCGCTCCTGATGCTGACGGCGCAGACGGCGGCCGGGCACAACGTTTTGGAGCAGGGCGCCGGGCAGTTGAACGTCGAGGGCGCCGTGCGGCTGGCGAGACTCGTCCGCACCGACCTGTCGAACTCCACGCCGCTCGGCGCCCCGCTGCTGACGGCCGCGGCCCCGACGCCGCAGACGACGCTCGCGGGCGAGACGTTCTGGTGGTCGCAGGGGCTCGTGCTCGACCGGACGGCCGCGACCGGCCCGGACCTCTACACGCTCTACCAGAAGGTCTACGGGCAGGGCGTGGCGCTGGGCGCGGGCGTCGCCGTGGGGGCGGGCGGGCAGGTGAGGGACGCTTCGATGATGACGGGGGGCGTGGCGCTCGGGCCGTGGCTGCTGACGAGCGACGGCTCGACGCTGGCGGGCGGGACGCCCCTGCTCGACGTGCGCTCGCTCGCGGGCGACACGCTGGCCGACGGCATCATGGTCGGCGACGGCATCATGGTCGGCGACGGGATACAGGTGGGCGACGGCATCATGGTCGGCGACACGGCCGCGCAGGCGCAGTCGTCCATGCTGGGGGGGGACGAGACGCCGTGTATGAAGTGAGCGCCCGAGGGTTGACGGCGGGGGCGGGTTCGCCCGATACTCGGATGCCCCTTCCGGTTGACTCTCTCTCCCCCGGCCGCTTGAAGAAAACCTCGCTGGTGAACATTTGCGCCCGTGCGGGGGCGCATCCCCTGACAATGTCTTTTGCCGGTGCGGCCTTTAAACCGCCGCACCGCCGAACGCTCTCCCGGCATAACGGTCTCGTCCGGCGCGAAGTCTTGCGGCGCCGGCTGGAGGGATCAAGGTGAAACAGGTTAGAAGTCACAAGAAGGCGGCGGCGTCCCTATCTCTGCTCGCGCTGCTCGCCCTCGCGTCCTACACCGGCCTCGCGCCCGGCGGAGTGACCCGCGCCGGGCTCAAGGTCAGACGCTCGGGCGCGGCTTCCGCGCAGGACGCGCGCCGGGCGGAGGTGGCCGCCCGCAGGCTCTCGCCCGACCTGCTGGAACTCACCCGCGACCCGGAGATGGCCGCGCGCAAGGTCCGCGTCATCCTCCAGGACGACGGCGCGGCGCTCCCTTCGGCGCTGCGCCGCGAGGTGAAGACCCGCGCCAGCTTCGACACGCTGGACGCGCGCGTGCTGGAACTCCCCGCGCGCCTCGTCGAGCGGCTGGCCGAGCGCGAGGGCGTCCGCTTCGTCTCGCTCGACCGCGAGACGACGGCCTTCGGCCACGTCTCGCGCACGAGCGGCGCGGACGACGTGCGGACGATGACGGGCGGCAACAACTTCACGGGGCTCGACGGGACGGGCGTGGGCGTCGCCGTCATAGACTCGGGCATCGACACCAACCACGCGACCTTCCTCGACAGGAGCAACGGCCTGCGCGTCGTCGCGTCCGTGGACTTCACGGGCGAGGGGCGCACCGACGACCCGCACGGGCACGGGACGCACGTCGCCTCCATCGTCGCCGGCAACGGGCGCATCTCGAACGGCGCTTACGTCGGCGTCGCGCCGAACGCGAACATCGTCAACCTGCGCGTGCTCAACTCGCAGGGCACGGGGCGCGTCTCGAACATCCTGAGCGCGCTCGAATGGGTGCTGACGAACCGCGCCGCCTACAACATCCGCGTCGTCAACCTCTCCCTCGGCACGGCCGCCGTCGAGTCTTACAAGAACGACCCCGTCTGCAAGGCCGTGCGCAAGCTGGTCGACGCCGGCGTCGTCGTCGCCGCCGCCGCGGGCAACAACGGCAAGGGCGCCGACGGGCGGAAGCTCTACGGCGCCATCCACTCGCCGGGCGACGAGCCCTCGGCCATCACCGTCGGCGCCGCGAACAGCTTCGGCACCGACTGGCGCTCGGACGACGGCGTGACGACCTACAGCTCGCGCGGGCCGACCCGCGGCTCGTGGGTGGACGCGGCGGGCGTGCGCCGCCACGACAACTTCATCAAGCCCGACCTCGTCGCCCCCGGCAACAAGATCATCGACGCCGCGGCCGAGGGCAACTACCTCATCACCAACAACCCGCAGCTCGACGCGGGCGTGAGCGGTTCCGACAAGCGCCGGATGATGTACCTCAACGGCAGCTCGATGGCGACGCCGGTCGTGGCGGGCGCCGCGGCGCTCATGCTCCAGGCCAACCCGAAGCTGACGCCCAACCTCGTCAAGGCGCTCCTGATGTACACGGCGCAGCCGCTCGCCGGCTTCAACACGCTGGAGCAGGGCGCGGGCGAGGTGAACGTGGAGGGCGCGGTGCGGCTGGCGAAGCTCGTCCGCACCGACCTCTCGGCGCTGACGCCGCTCGGGGCGCCGATGCTCGTGGGCGCGGCGCCGCTGCCGCAGAGCACCATCGCGGGCGAGACCTTCGCGTGGTCGCAGGGCCTCGTCCTCAAGCACGGCCTCCTGACCGGCTCGCAGCTCATCACCTCGTACCAGAAAATCTACGGCCTCGGCGTGCTCGTCACCGACGGCGTGCTGGTGACGGACAAGACCGTCGCGGGCGAGGGCGTGCTCGTCACCGACGGCGTGCTCGTCACCGACCGGATGCTGCTCTCGTCGGGCGTGCTCGTCACCGACAAGATTCTGGTGAGCAGCGGCGGCACGCTCGGCAACGGCTCGCTCTTCGTCGGCGCGGGCGTGCTCGTCACCGACCGCTTCGCGCTCGCGGGCTCGGGCGTGCTGGTCACCGACGGCGTGCTCGTCACCGACGAGACCGTCCTGAACGACGGCGTGCTCGTCACCGACGCGAAGGCGCTCGGCGCCGACGCCGCCGTGCAGGCGCTCTCGGCGGCGACGAGGGGGGACGCCACCGCCGCCGCCCCCGTCGTGCCGGACACGGAGTATTGAACCGCCCGTCCGCAACGTTAGCCTCCCGGTCAAAACAACCCGACCCCGGAGTCCACCGAAGGAGTGACGTGATGCCCCAGTTCAGCGAATCGAGAAAGGCCAACGCGGCGCACGTGCCGCCGCCGAGCCCCGAGACACCCTTTCGCGTCCACCCCCTGACCGAAAAGGACGGCGAGGCGGAGGTGCTCGACTTCCTGGCCGAGCGCCCGGCCCCGACGGTCGTCATGCGCGGGCTCATCCGCGACAACGGCTTCGAGAGCCCGTTCAACCGCGGCACGTTCTACGCCTGCCGCGACCGCGCGGGGCGCCTCGAAGGCGTCGCCCTCGTCGGCCACGCCACGTTCGTCGAGGCGCGCACCGAGGGCGCGCTCCGCGCCTTCGCCGCGCTGGCGCAGGCCGAGCGCGGCGCGCACATGATCCTCGGCGAGCAGGAGATGATTCGCGGCTTCTGGGCGCACTACGCGCCGGCGGGTCAGGCGCCGCGCATCTTCTGCCGCGAGCTGCTCTTCGAGCAGCGGTGGCCGGTGCGCGCCTGCGAGGCCGTCCCGGGCTTGCGGCCGGCGACGCTCGAAGACCTGATGCTCGTCATGCCCGTCCACGCCGCGATGGCCTACGAGGAGAGCGGCGTCAACCCGCTCGACGTGGACCTGCCGGGCTTCCGCCTGCGCTGCGCGCGCCGCATCGAGAACGGGCGCGTGTGGGTGTTGGTCGAGCGCGGCGAGCTCATCTTCAAGGCCGACGTCGCCTCCGAGACGCCCGAGTGCACCTACGTCGAGGGCGTCTACGTGGACCCGGCGAGCCGGCAGCAGGGCGTCGGCCTGCGCTGCCTCTCGCAGCTCGGCCGGACGCTGCTCGAGCGCAGCGTGACGCTCTGCGCGCTCGTCAACGAGCAGAACCTCGTCGCGCAGTCGCTCTTCCTCAAGGCGGGCTACCGCCTGCGCGGCTACTACGACACCATCTTCCTCGAACAGAAATAACTGATTCGTTGATTCGCCGATTCAGTCGCCCGTTTAAACGGCGGGCGACTGAATCGGCGGGCGGGTGAGCGAATGAGCCAATCGGAGGGTTGGGTGGAGAAGCAGCGTCTGGTCAGGCCCTACATGTGGGCGTTCATCGCGGCGGGCGCGTGCGTGATGGCGCACGCGGCGCTGAACCTGCCCGTGGCGCGACTCGACCTGCGGCTGGTGCCGCTCGTCGCCGTGACGCTGCTCGTCAGCTCGCGCTTCTGCATCCCCATCCCGCGCACGACGGGGCAGATTTCCTTCTCCGACACCTTCATCTTCCTGACGCTGCTGCTCTACGGCGGCGAGGTCGCCGTCATCCTCGGCGCGGCCGAGAACTTCGCCGCCTCCCGCTTCGGCAAGCACCCGTTCAGCCTCTTCACCTGCCTCTTCAACGCGGCGATGATGGCCTGCGCGACGTTCCTCACCGTCCACGTCATGCGGTGGCTCTTCGGCCCGGTCACCGAGTTCGCCCGCGGCGACTTCTCGGCCGCCTTCGTCGTCGGGCTCTGCGTGATGGCGTTCGTGCAGTACGTCGCCAACTCCGGGATGGCGGCCGTCCACACCTCCTTCAAGGCGGGCGAGCCGCTCTGGGTCACCTGGCGCAACAAGTACCTCTGGACCTCCATCACCTACTTCGCCGGGGCGTCGGCCGCCGGCATCACGGTCAAGCTGGCCTCGACCGCGGGCTTCTACGCGCTGGTGGCCGCCGCGCCCATCATCGTCATCGTCTACCTGACCTACCGCACCTACCTCGACAACCTCGAAGCGATGTCGGCCGCCGCCAAGGCCGAGGCCGCCGCCGAGGCGCGCGCCGAGTCGGCCGCCGCGCAGGCCGAGCAGGCGCGGCGCCACGTCGAGGAGCTGTCGCACTACATCGCGGAGCAGGAGCGGATACGGGAGCAGTACGCGCAGATCGAGAAGCTGTCGGCTTTGGGCGAGCTGGCGTCGGGCGTGGCGCACGACTTCAACAACACCCTCGCCGGCATCCTCGGCCGCGCGCAGCTTCTGCTGACGACGCACGACCCGGAGAAGGTGGAGTCGGGCCTCCGGCTCATCATCAAGACGGCGAAGGACGGCGCGAAGACCATCAAGCGCATTCAGGACTTCGCCCGCCAGCGGCGCGACCACGACTTCCAGCCGGTCTCCGTGGACCAGCTCCTGCTCGACGTGCGCGAGATCACGCGCCCGCGCTGGAAGAGCCGCGCCGAGTCCGAGGGCGTCCACATCAGCCTCGAACTCCAGCTCGGCTCGGACGAGCCGCGCGTGATGGGCGACGAGTCGGAGCTGCGCGAGGTCCTGGTCAACCTCGTCTTCAACGCCGTGGACGCGATGCCGCAGGGCGGGACGCTCACGCTCTCGACGCGCGAGTCGAACGGCGCGGTCGAGATAGCCGTCTCCGACACGGGCGTCGGCATGGCCGAGGAGGTGCGCTCGCGCGTCTTCGACCCGTTCTTCACGACGAAGGGCAACGCCGGGATGGGGCTCGGGCTCGCCGTCTCGTACGGCATCATCCGCCGCCACGAGGGCGGCATCGAGGTCGAGAGTGAGCTGGGGAAGGGGACGACCTTCCGCATGAGGCTCCCGGCGGCGCGCGCCGCGGCGAAGCGGGAGCCGGCCGCCGCGGAGGCGCCGGCCATCGCGCTCGTCCCGCAGCGCCCGGCGGCGACGCGCATCCTTGTCGTGGACGACGAGGAGAACGTGCGCGAGCTGCTGCGCGACATCCTTGAGAGCGAGGGCTATCAGGTGACGCTCGCCTCGGGCGGGCGCGAGGCGCTGGAGGTGTTCGGCGACGGCGGCGGGTTCGACGCGCTCTTCACCGACCTCGGGATGCAGGGCATGAGCGGGTGGGAGCTGGCGCACGCCGTCCGCGAGAGGGACGGGCGGATTCCGGTGGCGGTCGTCACCGGCTGGGGCGAGGCCGTCGGCTCGGGCGAGCGCACGGCCGCGCAGGTGGACTGGGTCGTGACCAAGCCCTTCGACACGGCGCAGGTGCTCGCCATCGCGCGCGAGGTCGCCCGCCGCGGCGAGGCGCGCGCCAAAGGCGTCGCCGCCGCCTGAAGTTTTCAAACCGGGGAAAGGGAAAGGCCCGCGTCTTAACGCGGGCCTTTTCGTCTTTACGCCGTCCCTCGTTCTACCGCTCAGGCGTGCGGGCGACCGTCGTCTTCGGCGTTCTCGCGGGCGCCGCCGGCGTCGAGGCCGTGGCGCTTAATCATGCGCTGGAGCGTGGTGCGGTCGATGCCGAGCAGGCGCGCGGCGGCCTGCTTGTTGCCGCCCGTGTGGCGGAGCGCGCGCGCGATGTGCCGGCCCTCAAGCTCCGAGAGCGAGACGAGCGGCTCCTCCTCCTCGCCCGGCGCGGCGGCGGCGGCGGCCGCGGCCTCGGCCTCCTCGTGCGCGTGCCCCGAGCCCTCGGCCTCGCGCGCGGCGGCGGCCTCGCGCACGCGCTCGGGCACGTCCTCGGGGCGCACGAGCCGGTCGCAGAGCGCGACGGCGCGGATGACGGCGTTCTCCAGCTCGCGGATGTTGCCGGGCCAGTCGTAGGAGACGAGCGCGCGCACGGCGTCGCGCGAGAAGCTGACGGGGCTCCCGCCGCCCGGGCAGGAGCGCTCGGCGAAGTGTCGCGCCAGCGGCATCACGTCCTCGCGCCGCTCGCGCAGGGGGGGCAGGTGCAGCGTCACCGCGTTGAGGCGGTAGAACAGGTCCTGCCGGAAGCGCCCCTCGCGCACCTCGCGCTCCACGTCGCGGTTGGTCGCGGCGATGACGCGCACGTCCACGCGGATGGTGTGGTTCGACCCGACGCGGCGAATCTCCCCCTCCTGCAACGCGCGCAGGAGCTTGACCTGAAAGGCGGGCGTCGTCTCGGTGATTTCGTCGAGGAGGATGGTGCCGCCGTCCGCCTCCTGGAGCAGGCCGCGCCGGTCGCGCTCGGCGCCGGTGAAGGCGCCGCGGACGTGGCCGAACAGCTCCGACTCGATCAGCTCCGACGGCACGGCGCCGCAGTTGACGGCGACGAAGGCGCCCTCGGCGCGCGGGCTGCGGCAGTGGATGGCGCGCGCGACGACCTCCTTGCCCGTCCCCGACTCGCCCGTGATGAGCACGGGCAGCGTCGTCGCCGCCACGCGCCCCACCATCTTCATCACGCCGACGAAGCCGGAGCTGACGCCGACCAGGTCTATGTCCGAGGTGTAGACGGGCGCGGGCGGCAGCTCGCCCGTCGTCCCCGGCCGCTCCCTCTTCTCGAAGGCGCGGCGCACGTCCTGCGCGATGCGCAGCACGTCGTCCACCTCGAACGGCTTCATCAGGTAGTCGTAGGCGCCCGAGCTGACGGCGTCCAGGGCGCCCGCGGCCGAGCCGTGGCCGGTCATCAGGACGATCTGCGCGTCGGGCTGCTCCTCGACGAAGCGGCGGAGCACGGCGTAGCCCTCGGCCTCGTGCGTGTCGCTGAGCTTGACGTCGCAGAAGACGAGCTGCCACGTGCCGTCGGCCAGCAGCTCGAAGGCGCGCGCGGCCGAGTCGGCCTCGGACACGTCCCAGCCTTCGCCGCGCAGCACCTCGGCGACGTTGTCGCGCACCAGTTCGTTGTCGTCTATGACGAGGGCTTTCATCACTCGTGACGGGGGAGAGTCCGCGCCCCGCGCTCGCGGGCCGCGTCGTCACACTGCCGCCCTGGAAGCGAGGTGAAGAAGCGGCTGCCTGAGTTTCAAGGGGCGCGGGCATTATAGAGCGGGGACGGGCACCTCTGGCAAGCCGGAAGCGCGCGCGGCGGCGCGCGCGGCCAGCGCGACGCGCCGCTCGTACGCCTCTCGCACGAGCGCGACGTCTTCGAGGAAGTGCCCCAGCTCCGAGAGCGTGAGCGCCTGCGGGCCGTCCACGAGCGCGCGGCCCGGCTCGGGGTGGAAGTCCACGAGAATCATGTTCGCCCCGGCGACGACGCCCTGCGCGGTGACGTGGAGGATGTCGAGGAGCCCGTCGGGCGCGGCGGCGCGCGTCCCCGTCGAGTGCGAGGGGTCGATGCAGACGGGCATCCGCGTCAGGCGCCGGACGACGGGGACGTGCGCGAAGTCCACGAAGTTGCGGTGCGGGTCGCCGATTGAGGTCTTCATCCCGCGCAGGCCGAAGACGACCTTGTGGTTGCCCCCGCTCGCCAGGTACTCGGCCGCGTGGAGCGACTCGTCGAGCGTGATGCCGAAGCCGCGCTTGAGGAGGACGGGGAACTCGCGCTGGCGGCCGACTATCTTGAGCAGCTCGAAGTTCTGCGTGTTGCGCGTGCCTATCTGGAGCATGACGCCGGCCGGGCTCCCCGTCGCTTCGAGCGCGGCGCGTATCTCGTCGATGTGCGACTCGTGCGTGACCTCCATGGCGATGACGCGGACGCCGTACTTGCCCGCCAGCTCGAAGACGTAAGGCAGGCAGTCGCGGCCGTGCCCCTGGAACGAGTAGGGCGAGGTGCGCGGCTTGTAGGCGCCCATGCGGGTGCAGACCTGACCGGCCTCCTTCAGCGCCCTCATCATCTGCTCGACGTGCCCGGGCATGTCCACGGCGCAGAGGCCGGCGAAGACGTGGAGCGTGTCCTGGCCGAAGCGGACGCCCTTGTAGTCGAAGTGCGTGGGGCGCTCGTCGTTCCGGTGGCGGCCGACGACGCGGTACTCCTCCGAGACGCGGACGACGTGCCCGACGCCGGGGAGCTGCCGCATGTCTTCGACCTGGAGGCCGGCCGTGTTGCCGATGAGGTAGATTTCGGTCAGGGCCTTCTCGGCGCCCTGCTCGTGGTGGACGCGCAGCTCGATGCCGGGCAGCCGCGAGAGGTGTTCCATCAACTGTTCGTAAGTCCTGCCGCCCGCGGCGACGTTCTGTTCGAGGATGAGAATCATGGTTTTTATAACTTCCCTTACTTGATTTAAGACCGGCCGCGCCGGAACAGCGAGCGCGCCGCCGCGAGTTCGCCGCCCGCCGGGCGCGCGCGCAGCTCGTCGCGCACGGCCGCGAGCCGGGCGATGAGCGGGTCGAGCGCGTCGGCCACCTCCGAGGAGTTGGTGGCGAGGATGTCGCGCCAGACGTTCCAGGGGCTCGCGGCGAGCCGCGTCATGTCGCGGTAGCCCGCGCCCGCGAGTCGGTAGAGCGTGCCGGCGTCGGGGCGTTCCTCGACCGCCGCCGCCAGCGCGCACGAGACGAGTTGCGGCACGTGGCTCAGCAGCGCCAGCGCGCGGTCGTGTTCGTCCGCCGCCATGACGCTGACGCGCGCCCCGACGCGCCCGAGCGTCTCGGCCAGCGCGCCGAGGGCTTCCGCGTCGCCTTCGTCTTCCGCCTCCGCGAGCACGTAGGGCGCGCCGTCGAAGAGACTCGCGCGCGCGTTGGCCGCGCCGCCGAGGTGGCTGCCGGCGACGGGGTGGCCGCCGACGAAGCGCCACGCCCTCGGCCGCGCCGCGCGCGCCGCGCGGCACACCTCCGCCTTCGTGCTCCCGGCGTCGGTGACGACCGCGCCGGGCTTGAACCGGTGCGCGCCCTCCCTCAGAAGCTCCACAATCTGCCCGACGGGCGCCGCGAGGTAGACGAGGTCTGCGCGCGAGACGCCGCCCGAGGCGAACGCCCCGTCAACTTCTTCGACGGCGCCGAGTCTCAGCGCCTCGCCGAGCGCCGAAGGGTTCGTGTCCCACCCGGCGACGCGCGCGCAGGCGCCCGCCCCCTTGAGCGCCAGCGCGAACGACGCGCCGATGAGCCCGCACCCGACCACCGTCACCCTGTCCCACAGAGGCCCGCTCATGGCTTCAACTCGGCGGCGGAAGGGTAGTAGCCGAGCACGCGCACGCTGGCCGCGCGCCCGCGCAGCTCGGCGAGCGCGGCGTCGGCCGCGGCGTCTAAGGGCGAGGCCCCGAGGTCGAGGTAGAAGTGGTATTCCCAGGGCCGGCCGCGCAGGGGGCGGCTCTCGATCTTGAGCAGGTCAATCCGTCGGCGCGCGAAGGGCTCAAGCGCGTGGTGGAGCGCGCCGGGGCGGTGCGCGAGTCTGACGACGAGCGAGAGCTTGTCGGCGCCGTCGGCCGCGGCGGGCTCGGGCGCGAGCAGGAGGAAGCGCGTGTAGTTCTCGGCGTGGTCTTCGAGCCCGGCGCGCAGGATTGCGCCGCCGTAGATTTCCGCCGCCCGCCGCCCGGCGACGGCCGCGCGCGTGGGGTCGCCGCGCCTGAGGATTGCGGCGACGCTCCCGGCGGTGTCCTCCGCGGCGACGCGGCGGATGTCCGGGCGCGAGGCGAAGAAGCGCTCGCACTGCGCGAGCGCGACCGGGTGCGACTCGACCGTGCGGACTTCCCCGTCGGCCGCGCCGGGGCAGCCGACGAGGAAGTGGCGGATGGGGATGACGACCTCGGCCGTGACGTGGAGCGGGCTGTCGAGCAGAAGGTCGTAGACCCTGTGGACGGAGCCGGCCAGAGTGTTCTCGGCGGGCGCGAGCGCGAGGTCGGCCGCGCCCTCGCCCACGGCCGCGAAGAGCGACTCGAAGGTCGGGCGCGGGACGAGCGTCGCCCCGCCGCCGAGGAGCCTGACGGCGGCCTCCTCGCTGAAGGCGCCGCGCTCGCCCTGGAAGGCGACGCGGGGCGCGGCCCGGCCCGCGGGTGCGCTCATCGGACGGCCTCCACCGCGCCGGGCGCCGCGGCGTCGGCGGCGCGCGTCTGGAGCCGCCGCGACTCGCGGATGACGGCGCGGAAGAGTCGCTCGACCGCGTCGCCGTCGAGCGGCCCGCGGTTGTCGCGCCGCGCGCGCTCGACCACCTCGCGCTCGCGCCCGCGGTCGCAGACCGAGAGCCCCGCCACGCGCTTCGACTCGCCCACGCGGACGGCCAGCTCCGCCCGCGCGTTCAGCAGCCGCAGCAGCTCGCCGTCAATCTTGTCTATCTCGACCCGCCAGTCTTCGATGGTCATACGCCCGACTCCCGCCGGAGCCGCCCGCCGCCGCGGGCGGTCCCGGCACGTAAAAGGGCCGGCCGCGACTTCCTCCGTGGGGTGTCGCGGCCGGCCCGGTTTGAAACTTTTATGCGCGGCGTCTCAGCCTTCTCTCGTCAAGCCCCACGCGCGCGAAGTTCGCCCGGCCCGCCGCCCCCCGTAGAGGAAGCGGTAGGTAAAGCCGTAAGGATAAAAGCGCGTGTGTCGCATCGTGGCCGAGAATTCGCCCGCCGGTTCGCCCCGCCGGAAGGGGCACGTGGCAATAGTAGGTAGTGGCTCCGCGGGCTGTCAAGACCGGGCCGGGCGCGCGGCCTTTGAAAATTTTTATGGCCGCATAGGAAAGGTTTATGAGGGCAGCCGGGCGTGCTGGCGGAGCACGGAGAGGAAGGCTGCCGCCGCGTGCGAGAAGGTCGCGTTGCGCCTGTGCGTGACCCAGAGCGTGCGCGCGTAGGAGAGCCCGCGCACGGGGACGGAGGCGAGCGTGCCGCGCTCCAGCTCCTCGCGCACGCACATGCGCGGGACGAAGGCGAGGCCGACGTTGAGCTGGACGAAGCGCTTGATGGTCTCGACCGTCGCCAGCTCGAGGGTGATGTTGAGCGGCGTGTGGTGCTCGGCGAACGCCTCGACCACCTTGTTGCGCGACCCCGTGCGGACGTTGTGCGCGAGGAAGGGCTCGCCGCCCAGCTCTTCGACGGTCACCTCGTCGCGCGAGGCCAGCGGGTGCGCGGGGTTGAGGATGAGGGCGAGCTCGTCGCGCAGCACGAGGAAGGATTCGAGGTCGCGGTCGGTCGGCTCGAAGGCGAGGACGGCGAAGTCCACGTTGCGCTCCAGCACCTCG
The DNA here is from genome assembly GCA_036387455.1 of Pyrinomonadaceae bacterium. Classification (GTDB taxonomy): domain Bacteria; phylum Acidobacteriota; class Blastocatellia; order Pyrinomonadales; family Pyrinomonadaceae; genus QHXN01. Next base: position 133,000 of record DASVTS010000157.1, read on the forward strand.
CGCGGCAGGCGCTCGGAGACGTGGCGGTAGATTTCGACCTTGACCTCGGGGTGGCGCTCGCGGAAGGCGAGGATGACCTGCGGCAGCAGGTAGAGCGAGGTGCTCTCGTTGGCGCCGACGCGCACCAGCCCGCGCCGCAGCGTGCGCAGCTCGGCGACGGCGCCGCGCGCCTGGTCGCGCAGGGAGAGAATCCTCTGCGCGTAGTCCTGGATGACGGCCCCGGCCTCGGTCAGCGTCGGCGTCTTCTGCGAGCGGTCGAAGAGCGGGGCGCCGACCTCCTCTTCGAGCCGGCGCACGGCGATGCTCACCGCCGGCTGCGTGCGCCCGACCGCGTCCGCCGCCTTCGAGAAGCTGCCCTCCGCGATGACCTGGAGGAAGAATTCGAGCTGGGTCATTTCCATGGCCGAAGTGTCACCTCAACGAGAGACGTCCGGTGACAATAGCCACAGCCCCGCGCGGTTAGTCAAGCGCCTCGGCGGGCCGCGCGCCGACCCAGACGGCGCGCTCGGTGCGGCGCGCCTCCTCGGCCAGCTCGGCCAAATCCTGCGCGGTCAGGCGGAGGCCGTTGACGAGCACGGGCCTCCGCTGCGCCAGCGCCGAAAGCCCCGACAGCACGCCCGCGCCCAGCGGCGCGGCCGCGATGAATTCTTTGCCGCTCAGGGTAAGGGACATCCGCTTCTCACCTCCCGAAGTGTTCGGCCGCCGCGCCGCCCGGCCGGGGGCGCCTAGACGCTCGTGCCCTCCGCCTTTGGCAAAGCCCGTACCGCCGCGGCGCGCGCGCCGTGAAGGAGAGCTTTGACGACATTCTCCGCAGGTTTCCTCGACTGTCGCCCCTTTCAGTTGATTACGGCGGACGCCGACGCGCGCGACGAGATTGTCGTCCGACCCCGCGGCGGCTGCAAAAATGTCGCGCTCGTTCGGCCGGGTGTGAACGCCGGGAGAATTAACCAAAGGAGACACGGAGACACGGCTTTGTCTTCAGCCGTCTCCGAGCCGCGTCTCCGTGTCTCCGTGGTTAAATACGCGAAGCGCCATGCTCAAGCGAACCGGGACGTCCGCGGGCGAGGGCGACGATTTTGTCGCAGCGGCCGGAGGCGCCGACGAATGTGTCAGGCGCGGGGCAACCACGATTTATAGAGTTGTAAAAATTATCAATTATACAAACGCGCGCGAAGGTTGTAGCATCCCGCGCACTGTGGGGAGAGAGTGTCGGGCCCGGCGCGGCCTCGTGAGGCATGCGTTCGGCGTCCCCGCACTCCGAGGCGAGTCTGAAATGTTGTCCGAACCACGTCCGTTCACTTCCGTCGAGTCGCACTTCCGCCGCCGCACGTCGCCGGCCGCCGCCCTCCCGGCGCGCGCGCTCAAGCGTGTCGGCGCGTCGAAGCGCCCGACCTGACGGCTTGCACCTGCAAACTCCGATTCTTGCGGCAGGCCATCAACGCCAGAGAAGTTGATGGCCTGTTTTTTCCCCCGGCCCCGCGCGACGACGAAGAATGTCTGAGGCGACGAACAGAGGCGGCGCACGCCGGGCGCGCGTTACGGCGCGGGCCGGGGGCCCCGCCTCGCTCTGGCGTCACGACGAGTCGGAGCACGACGCCTGCGCAATCATCGCCAACGTGAAGAAGGACGGGCGCCCCTCGCACGGCAACGTCAAGCGCACGCTCGAAGCCTTGGCGCGCATGGGCCACCGCACGGGCGAGGTCGAGGGCGAGGGCGACGGCGCCGGGCTCCAGACCGACATCCCGCGCGAGCGCTGGGCGAAGCGTCTGGAGGCGGCTTCCTCGCGCGGCACGCTCGCCGGCCGCGCGCAGTTCACCGTCGCGCACGTCATGGTGCCCCACGACTTGCGCGCCGAGGCCGACGCCGTCATGGCCCGCGCGCTCGCCGTCTTCGAGGACTCGCGCTTCGAGGTGCTCGTCTCGGAGCGGGCGCGCGTGCGCCCCGACGCGCTCGGGGCGCAGGGCCGCGCCACCGAGCCCGCCTTCTGGCAGGTGGCCGCGCTGCCGCGCACGGCGCGCGGCGTCGAAGACCGCGACATCTTCCACATCACGCTCAGGCTCGAACGCGAGCTGCCCGTCCACGTCGCCTCCTTGAGCCCCAACAGCGTCATCTACAAGGTGCGCGGCGACGCCGACACCCTGCGCCGCTACTTCCCCGAACTCTCGCACCCGGACTTCAAGTCGGCCATCACGCTCGGCCACGGCCGCTACTCGACCAACACCGACTCGCGCCCCGAGCGCGCGCAGATGTTCTCCACGCTCGGCCACAACGGCGAAATCAACTCGGTAGACCGGCTCGGCCGCGAGGCGCTCGCGCTCGGCTTCCAACTGCCGCCCCGCGCCAGCGACTCGCAGGTCTTAGACCGCGTCGTCGAGAGCTTCATGTTCGAGTACGGGCTGAGCCTGATGAACGCGCTGGAGATCGTCTTCCCGCCGGTGTGGAGCGAGATCGCGCGCTTCCCCACGGAGGTGCGCGAGCTGTACCGCTACTGGCGCCGCGCCTTCGGCGCGCACGCGCAGGGGCCGGCGGCCATCATCGCGCGGCAGGCCGACGAGATAGTCTTCAGCTCCGACGCGCTGGGCCTGCGCCCGCTCTGGTGCGGCGAGACCGAGAAGGAGTTCTTCGCCTCTTCGGAGAAGGGCGTCGTGCCGCTCGAACAGATGGTGCGCGACCCGCGGCCGCTGGCGCCGGGCGAGAAGATGGGCTTCCTGCTGAAGCGCGGCGAGGGCGTCGAGGTCTTCGAGTACCACGAGCTGCAACGCCGCGGGCTCGAAGACGCGCGCGCCCGCTTCGCCTCGCGGGCGCTCAACGGCCGTGTGAAGTGGGCGGGCGCCGGGCCTCACGTTCCCCCGGGCGCCCCCACTCCGGGGGGGGCGAGTGTGGTGCCCCCCACGGATTTCGAAGCGGGGCTCGACGAGCGCCTGCTGGCCGCCTTCGGCTGGGGCCGGCTCGAAGAGGCGGACGCGCGCGAGATGGCCGCGGCGGGCAAGGAGCCCATCAGCGGGCTCGGCTGGGACGGGCCGCTCGCGGCGCTCTCGCAGCAGCGGCGCAACGTCTCGGACTACTTCCACGAGCGCGTGGCGGTGGTGACGAACCCTTCGATAGACCGCGAGCGCGAGGCCGACCACTTCTCGACGCGCGTCTTCCTCGGCGCGCGCCCCTCGCCCGCGCGGCCCTCGGAGGCCGAGCAGGTCGAGCTACCGTCGCCGCTCCTGTTCGGCGGGCTCGGGGCCGGCGACGAAGCCGCGCACGCCGCGGCCGCGCGCGCGTCGGGGCGGCGCACGCTCGCCGAAGTCCTCGCGCTCTGCGAGAAGGAATTTGAGGGCGTCGGCGGCGGGACATCAGAGCGCGCGGACTCTGAAAGCGGGCTGCGCGCCGCGACGTTGGACACGACTTTCGGCGAGGGTGAGACGCTCGGACAGGCGCTCGCGCGACTCTGCGGGGAGGCGGCGCGGCTGGTGCGGGAGTCGGGGGCGTCCGTCCTCGTCCTCGACGACGCGCGCTCGCACCGACGCGCGCGCCCGTGGGTCGACCCGCACCTCGCGCTCGCCGCCGTGGACGCGCGCCTGCGCGACGAGCGCGACGCGGAGGGCGTGAGCCTCCGCCGTCACGCGGGGCTGGTCCTGCGCGCCGCGGCCCTGCGCAACGTCCACGACGTGGTCTTCGCTTTGGGCTGCGGCGCCGACGCCGTCAACCCTTACGCCCTCTTCGCGGTGGCCGCGCGCGGCGCCGAGACGGCGGACGAGCGCGTGCGGCGTCTCGTCAACTGCGCCGCGGCGCTCTCGGTCGGCGTCGAGAAGGTGCTCTCGACGATGGGCATCCACGAGCTGGACGGCTACGGGCGTCTGTTCGCCTCCGTCGGCCTCGCGCCCGACGTGGAGGAGTTCTTCGGCGTCGCCAACTACTGCGGCTCGGCCTTCGCCGGCCTCTCGCTCTGCGACCTTGAGCGCGACGCGCGCTCTCGCCTCGCCGCCGCGCGCGGCGAGGCGGAAGAGGAGGGCCGGAGGAAGAGGCCGGCGGCGCTGCCGGGCGAGTTCCGCGAGCAGCCGTCGCTCTGGAACGTCGCGGGCCGGGTCGCGCGCGGCGAGAAGCCTTACGAGGAGTTCGCGGCGCGCCTGCGCGAGATAGAGGAGACGCGCCCCGTCGCGCTCCGGCAACTGCTCGAAGTCCGCGCGGCGGAAGGTCACGAGTCAGACGCTTCCGCGGGCGCGGAAGTGGACACGCGCGCCGGGCGGCACGCCGCGCCCTTCTACTTCTCCGCGATGAGCTTCGGCTCGCAGGGCGAGGCGTCGTTCCGCGCCTACGCGGAGGCCGCGAAGCAGCTCGACGTCATCTGCGTCAACGGCGAGGGCGGCGAGATTCCCGACATGCTCGGCCGCTACCGCGAGCACCGCGGGCAGCAGGTCGCGTCGGGGCGCTTCGGCGTCAACGCGCGGCTGCTCAACTCGTGCGACCTGCTCGAAATCAAGGTCGGGCAGGGCGCGAAGCCCGGCGAGGGCGGGCTGCTCCCCGGCTTCAAGGTCACGGCGCGCATCGCCGAGACGCGCCACACGCCCGCCGGCATAGACCTCATCTCGCCGTCGAACAACCACGACATCTACTCCATCGAAGACCTCGCGCAGGTCGTCGAGGAGCTGAAGACGGTCAACCCGCGCGCGCGCATCTCGGTCAAGATTCCCTCGGTGCCGCACCTCGGCCCCATCGCCACCGGCGTCGCCAAGGCGCGCGCCGACGTCATCGCCGTCTCGGGCTACGACGGCGGGACGGGCGCCGCGCGCAAACATAGCTTGCGCCACACGGGGCTGCCGGTCGAAATCGGCCTGCGCGAGGCGCACCGGGCGCTGGTGCGCGCGGGCCTGAGAAAGCGCGTCGAGCTGTGGGCCGACGGCGGCGTGAAGTCGGGGCGCGACGTGGTGCGGCTGATGCTCCTCGGCGCCGACCGCGTGGGCTTCGCCACGATGGCGATGGCGGCGATAGGCTGCACGAGCTGCCGCGAGTGCAACACGGGCACCTGCCACGTCGGCATCACGAGCCAGTTGAGGGACGCGGCCGAAGCGCTCTCGGCCGGGCAGAAGCACTTCAAGCCGCGCGAGTACGAGCTGGCCGTCGAACACCTCGTCCGCTTCTTCTCGGAAGTCAGGGAGGAGATAGCCCGCGAGACGGCGCGCGCAGGGCTTCGCAGCATGCGCGAGCTGGTGGGGCGCGTCGAACTGCTCGAACAGGTTCGCGGGCACGGGCGGCTCGACCTCGCGCGGCTGCTCGAACCGGAGGAGCCGTGCGCGCTCTGCGCGTCGGCGCAGGAGCCGACCGTGGGGCGCGCGCGCCGCTCGCTCACCTCGCTCACGCGAGTCATCTCGCGCTCGGTCGCGGAGCTGGCCGAGGCCGGCAAGGAGGTCGTCTACTACGACGACTCCAACGTGTCGAGCGGCGACCGCGCGCTCGGCACGCACCTCGCCGGGCGGCTGACGCGGGCGCGCCTGAGCCACCACTTCGGCGGCGGCGGCAACGGCAACGTCGGCGGCGGCGGCGACGGCGCGAAGGCCGGGGCGGTCGGGCTGAGGCGCGCGGTGCTCAACTTCCTCGAAGGGAGCGTGCCGGGCAACGGGCTCGGCGCGTTCAACTCGGAGGGCGTGGACATCGTCGTCCACGGCGGCGTGCAGGACGGCGCGGCCAAAGGCGCGTCGGGCGGCAGCATCCGCATACTTAAGGGCGTCACGCACGACGGCGTGCCGGTGGACGGCTCGGTCGGGAAGTGCTTCGCCTACGGCGCGCAGGCGGGCCTGCTCGTCGTGCAGGGCGACGCCGACTCGCGCGCAGGGATACGGCTCTCGGGCGCCGACGTCATCTTCGGCGGCCGCCTGCGCGCGCCCCTGCGCGACGAGCTGGGCAACATCGCCGCGCGCGCCAACCTCAAGGGCTTCGCCTTCGAGTACATGACCTCGGGGCGCGGGCTCGTCCTCGGCGACCCCGGTCCCTGGCTCTGCTCGGGGATGACGGGCGGCGTCGTCTACCTGCTGCTGGAGAGGGAACTCGGGCTCGACGAGGACGCGCTCGCCCGCCGCCTCGCCGCCGGCGCGAAGGTTCGCCTCGGGCCGGTCGAAGACGGCGACGGGCCACACCTGCGCGAGCTGCTCGGCCGCTACCGCGCCGCCCTCGCCGAAGGCCAGCACCACGCCGAGGCCGAGGAGGTCGCCCGCCTCGCCGAAGACTGGCGCGAGCGTTTCGTCAAGGCGGAGCCGAAGAAGTAGCCATGATTGCAGAGCAGCGGATGACAAAAGTCAGGCCGGCGCCGCCCGCCGCGGCGGCCGCGGCCGAGGCCCTGCCGCGGGGCGCGGAGGTGTTGCTGGAGGCGCTGGTGCACGAGGGCGTGGACACCATCTTCGGCTACCCCGGGGGCGCGGTGCTGCACATCTACGACGAGCTGTGGCGCTACCGCGAGCGCGTCACGCACTACCTCGTCCGGCACGAGCAGGGCGCGGTGCACATGGCCGAGGGGTACGCGCGGGCGAGCGGCAGAGTCGGCGTGGCGCTGGTCACCTCCGGCCCCGGCGCGACCAACGCGGTGACCGGCATCGCCAACGCCTACATGGACTCGACGCCCATCGTCGTCATCACGGGGCAGGTGCCGCTGCCGCTCATCGGCACCGACGCCTTCCAGGAGGTGGACACGGTCGGCATCACGCGCCCGTGCGTCAAGCACAACTACCTCGTCCGCGACGTGCGCGACCTCGCGGGCGTCGTGCGCGAGGCGTTCTTCCTCGCGCGCACCGGGCGCCCCGGCCCCGTCGTCATCGACATCCCGAAGGACGTCTCGGCCGCGCGCTGCACGCATTCGCGCCTCGACCACGTCGCCTTCCCCTTCCGCGAGAAGAAGGCCGCGCCCGACCCCGCGGCCGTCGCGCGCGCGGCGGAGGAGGTTGTTAAGTCCGAGCGGCCCGTGCTCTACGTCGGGGGCGGCGTCGTCAACTCGGGCGCCTCCGGAGAGCTGCTCGCGCTGGCCGAGCGCTCGCAGATTCCGGTCACGCCGACGCTGATGGGCCTGGGCGGCTTCCCCTCGGCGCACCCGCTCTGCATGGGGATGCTCGGGATGCACGGCACCTACGCCGCCAACATGGCCGTGGCCGAGAGCGATCTGCTCGTCGCCGTCGGAGTGCGCTTCGACGACCGCGTGACGGGCAAGCTCGCCACCTTCGCCCCGCGCGCGCGCGTCATCCACATCGACATAGACCCCGCCAACATCGGCAAGAACGTCGCGCCCACGCTCTCCATCGCCGCCGACGCGCGCGAGGCGCTCGCCGCCCTGAGCGCGGAGGTCGAGGCGCGCGAGGCGTCCGGCGGGGCCGCGGGCGTCGCGCGCCGCGCCGCGTGGCGGGAGCGCATACGCGGCTGGCAGCGCGAGCAGCCGCTCCGCTACGCGGGCTCGTCCGACAAGATTAAGCCGCAGTCGGTCATCCGCGAGCTGCACCGCCTGACGGCCGGGCGCGCGGTGCTGACGACCGACGTCGGCCAGCACCAGATGTGGGCCGCGCAGTTCTACCCGCTCGACGGCGAGCGCCGGTGGATTACGAGCGGCGGGCTCGGCACGATGGGCTTCGGCCTGCCGTCGGCCATCGGCGCGAAGCTGGCGCGCCCCGACCAGCTCGTCGTCGCGGTCGTCGGCGACGGCGGCTTCCAGATGACGAACCAGGAGCTGGCGACGGCCGTGCAGTACCGGATAGGCGTCAAGGTCGTCGTGATGAACAACGGCTACCTCGGGATGGTGCGCCAGTGGCAGGAGATGTTCTACGAGCGCGCCTACTCGGAGGTGGACATCTCGGTCGCGCCCGACTTCGTCAAGCTGGCGGAAGCCTACGGCGCCGCCGCCTTCCGCGCCTCGACGCCGGACGAGCTTTCGGAAGTGCTGGCCGCCGGGCTCCGTCACCCCGGCGTCGCCGTCATCGAAGTCCTCGTCTCCAAAGAGGAGAACGTCTTCCCCATCGTCCCCGCGGGCGCCGACTCGCGCGACATGATTCTGGAGCGTGAACCGTGAACCGTAAACCGTGACAAGTGGAAAGCTGCCTTATCTCGTCACGGTTTACGGTTCGCGGTTCACGGCACTTATGAGACACACGCTCTCCATCGTCGTCGCCGACCAGCCGGGCGAGTTGTCGCGCATCGTGGGGCTGTTCAGCGCGCGCGGGTTCAACATCGAGACGCTGTCGGTGGGCGGGACGCTCGACCCGCGCTGGTCGCGCGTGACCGTGGTGACCTGCGGGGACGACCGCACGGTCGAGCAGATCGTCAAACAGTGCGAGCGGCTCGCGCGCGTGCGCGAGGTGGTGGACGTGACGAGCCAGCCGCACGTCGAGCGCGAGATGGCGTTGATTGACGTCTCGGCCACGCCGGGCGCGGCGCGGCAGGAGGTCCTGAGCCTCGTCTCGGTCTTCCGCGCCAAGGTCGTGGACATCTCGCACACGCGCATGCTCATCGAGGCGTCGGGCAACCGCGAGAAGGTGGACGCCTTCGTCGAGATGCTCCGCCCCATCGGCATCAACGACATCACGCGCTCCGGCTACATCGCCATCAACCGCGTGTCTCACGGAGAAGGGAGTCAGGAGTCAGAAGTCAGGAGCCAGAATTAAAAAGCGGTCGCTGCCTCTTTCTTCTGACTCCTGACTCCTGACTCCTGACTCCCTTAAACAAAGAAGGAACCACGAGATGAAAGTTTATTACGACAGGGATGCGAACGCGGGGGCGCTGCGCGAGCGGCGCGTGGCCGTCATCGGGTACGGGAGCCAGGGGTTCGCGCAGGCGAACAACCTGAAGGACTCGGGCGTGGACGTGACCGTGGGCCTGAAGGCCGGGAGCGCGTCGCGGGCGAAGGCCGAGGCGGCGGGGCTGAAGGTGCTGCCCGTCGCGGAGGCGGCGGCCGAGGCCGACCTCGTGATGATGCTCGTCCCCGACGAGGTCGCGTCGGACGTCTACGCGCGCGAGGTGGCCGAGTCGATGACGCCCGGCAAGTACCTCTCCTTCTCGCACGGCTTCTCGATTCACTACGGGTTCATCAAGCCGCCCGAGGACGTCTCCGTGCTGATGGTCGCGCCGAAGGGGCCGGGCCACCTCGTCCGCTCGGAGTACACGCGCGGCGCGGGCGTGCCGTGCCTGCTCGCCGTCCACCAGGACCCGGCGGGCGACGCGAAGGAGCTGGGGCTGGCCTACGCCTCGGCCATCGGCGGCGGGCGGGCCGGCGTCATCGAGACCACGTTCCGCGAGGAGACCGAGACCGACCTCTTCGGCGAGCAGGCCGTGCTGTGCGGCGGGCTGACGGCGCTCATCAAGGCCGGCTTCGAGACGCTGACCGAGGCGGGCTACGCGCCCGAGATGGCCTACTTCGAGTGCCTGCACGAGATGAAGCTCATCGTGGACTTGCTCTACGAGGGCGGCATCAGTGAGATGCGCTACTCCATCTCGAACACGGCGCAGTACGGCGACATGACGCGCGGCCCCGTCGTCGTCAACGACGAGACGAAGCGGCGCATGCGCGCGCTCCTCGCCGAGATACAGTCGGGCGCCTTCGCCCGCGAGTGGATGCGCGAGAACCGCAACGGCAAGGAGCGCTTCCGCAGCCTCGAACGCCAGACCGCCGACCACCCCATCGAACAGGTCGGCCGCCACCTGCGCGAGATGATGCCCTGGCTCAGCGGCGGCCGGCTGGTCGACAGGGCCAAGAACTGATGGACAACCTCAGGAGTAGAGCGGTCACGCGGGGCGTGGAGCGGACGCCGAACCGGGCGATGCTGCGGGCGGTGGGGTTCGGCGACGGCGATTTCGAGGAGCCCATCGTCGGCGTGGCGAACGGCTTCAGCACGTTGACGCCGTGCAACGCGGGGCTCGACGTGCTGGCGGGGCGCGCGGTCGCTGCCCTGCGGGCCGCGGGCGCGATGCCGCAGGTCTTCGGCACCATCACGGTCAGCGACGGCATCTCGATGGGGACGGAGGGGATGAAGTACTCGCTCGTCTCGCGCGAGGTCATCGCCGACTCCATCGAGACCGTGTGCCAGGCGCAGTCGCTCGACGGCGTGCTGGCCGTCGGCGGGTGCGACAAGAACATGCCGGGCGCGATGATTGCCATCGCGCGCATGAACATCCCCTCGGTCTTCGTCTACGGCGGGACGATTAAGGCCGGGCACTTCCGCGGCGAGGACCTGACGGTCGTCAGCGCGTTCGAGGCGGTCGGGAGCTTCTGCGCGGGGAAGATGAGGGAGGAAGACCTGCTCGAAGTCGAGCGGCGGGCCTGCCCCGGCGCCGGCTCGTGCGGCGGGATGTACACGGCCAACACGATGTCGGCGGCCATCGAGGCGATGGGGCTGAGCCTGCCCCACTCTTCGACGATGGCGGCGGAAGACGGGGAGAAGGCCGAGGACGCGGCGCGCTCGGCGGAAGTCCTGGCCGCGGCCGTGCGGCGGCAAATCCTGCCGCGCGACATCCTCACGCGGGAGGCTTTCGAGAACGCCGTCGCGGTCGTGATGGCCGTGGGCGGCTCGACGAACGCCGTGCTGCACCTGCTCGCCATCGCGCACGCCGCGGGGGTGCCGCTCGCGCTCGAAGACTTCGAGGCCGTCCGCGCGCGCACGCCCGTGCTGTGCGACCTGAAGCCTTCGGGGCGGTACGTGGCGACCGACCTGCACGCGGCCGGCGGCGTGCCGCAGGTGATGAAGACGCTGCTCGCCAACGGGCTCCTGCACGGCGGCGCGCTGACGGTGACGGGGCAGACCTTGAGGGAAGTCCTCGCCGGCGTGCCCGACGCCCCGCGGCGCGGGCAGGAGGTGATACGGCCCTTCGACCGGCCCGTCTACGCCGAAGGGCACCTCGCCGTGCTCAAGGGCAACCTCGCGCCGGAGGGCTCGGTCGCCAAAATCAGCGGCGTGAAGACGCGCAGACTGACCGGCCCGGCGCGCGTCTTCGACTCGGAGGAGGCGTGCCTGTCCGCCATCCTCGGCGGCGCGATACGGCCGGGCGACGTGCTGGTCATCCGCTACGAGGGGCCGCGCGGCGGCCCCGGCATGCGCGAGATGCTGGCGCCGACCTCGGCCGTCATCGGCGCGGGCCTGGGCGACGCGGTGGCGCTCATCACGGACGGCCGCTTCTCGGGCGGCACCTACGGCATGGTCGTCGGCCACGTCGCGCCCGAGGCGGCCGTCGGCGGCCCGCTCGCGCTCGTCGAGGAGAACGATTCGATTACCGTGGACGCCGAGGCCCGCCTGCTCACCCTCCACGCCGACGACGAGGAACTGGCGCGGCGGCGCGCCGCCTGGGCCCCGCCCCCCGCTCGCCACGCGCGCGGCGTGCTGGCGAAGTACGCGCGCCTCGTCTCTTCGAGCAGCCTCGGGGCGGTGACGGATTTGGACGGCGTGCGGTAGGCGGGTTGCTTGACTTGCCCGCGGGCGGCGGTTAAGTTTTGCAGTCGAGAGCCTGGAGATTGCCGCAGCCGTTCCCGGGGCGGCCTTTTTATTTCCGGAGGTTGTCCTGATGTCAGAGCAGCGGCCGCCCATTGCCGTCTACTACGAGCACCCCGAGTGGTTCCGCCCGCTGTTCGCCGAACTCGACCGGCGCGGCACGCCTTACGCGCGGGTGGACGCCGCGCGCCACCGCTTCGACCCGTCGGCGCCGTCCGAGCCCTTCGCGCTCCTCTTCAACCGGATGAGCGCGTCCGCGTACCTGCGCGGGCACGGGAACGCGCTCTTCTACACGCGCCATTACCTGCGCCACCTCGAACGCCTCGGCGTGCGCGTCGTCAACGGCAGCCGCGCCTTCGACTACGAGACGTCGAAGGCTTTGCAGCTCTCGCTCTTCGCCTCGCTCGGGCTCGCGTTCCCGCGCACGCGCGTCGTCAACAGCCCGGACGAAGTCAGGGACGCCGCCCGGGGCTTGAGCTTCCCGCTCGTCTTCAAGCCGAACGTCGGCGGGCGCGGCGCCGGCATCGTGCGCTTCGAGACGGCCGACGACCTTGAGTACGCGCTCGGCGCGGGCCTCGTCGAGCTCGGGGTCGACAGCACGGCGCTCGTGCAGGAGTACATCCCGGCGGGCGGCGGCCACATCGTCCGCGTCGAGACGCTGGCCGGCCGCTTCCTCTACGCGATGAAGGTCTACACGGAGGGCGAGAGCTTCAACCTGTGCCCGGCGGAAATCTGCGACGTCGAGCGCGCGGGCGAGCGGGCGGGCATCGCGGCGGCCGGCGAGGTCTGCCTGGCCGACGCGCCGAAGGCGGGGCTCAGGGTCGAGCGCTACGAGCCGCCCGCGGAGGTCGTCGCCGACGTCGAGCGCATCGCCGCCGCGGCGTCGCTCGATTTGGGCGGCGTCGAGTACCTGATTGACGGGCGCGACGGGCGGCCGAGGTTTTACGACGTCAACGCGCTGTCGAACTTCGTCGCGGACGCCACGCGGGTGGTGGGCTTCGACCCGCACGCGCGGCTGGTGGACTACCTGGAGGAGGAGGTGCGGCGATGCGCTACGGCTACTGGCTCCCGGTCTTCGGCGGCTGGCTGAGGAACGTCGAGGACGAGGCGATGGAGGCGAGCTGGGACTACGTCAAACGCCTCGCGCAGCGCAGCGAGCAGATAGGGTACGACCTGACGCTCGTCGCCGAGCTGAACCTGAACGACATCAAGGGCGTCGAGGCGCCCTCGCTCGACGCGTGGTCTACGGCCGCGGCGCTGGCCGCCGTGACCGAGCGGCTGGAGCTGATGGTCGCCGTCCGCCCGACCTTCCACAACCCGGCGCTCCTCGCCAAGCAGGCCGCCAACATCGACCACATCGGCGGGGGCAACCGCCTGTCGCTCAACGTCGTCTCGTCGTGGTGGGCGTCCGAGGCGGCGATGTACGGCGTCCACTTCGAGCAGCACGACGACCGCTACGCGCGCACGGCCGAGTGGCTCGAAGTCGTAGACCGCGCGTGGAAGGAGGACCACTTCTCCTACGAGGGGAAGTTCTACCGGGTGGAGGACACGGTGCTGCGGCCGAAGCCCTTGACGAAGCCGCGGCCCGTCATCTACGCGGGCGGCGAGTCGGAGGCGGCGAAGGAGTTGATAGCCTCGCGCTGCGACGCCTACGTGATGCACGGCGACCCGCCCGAGCGCGTGCGCGAGAAGGTGGCGGACATGTCGGCGCGGCGCGAGCGGCTGGGCCTGCCGCCGATGATATTCGGCGTGGCCGGGTACGCGGTCGTCCGTGATTCCGAGGAGGAGGCGCGGAAGGAGCTGGCGCGCATCACGGACGTGCGGCAGTCGGCCGCCGGTTACGCCAACTACCGGCAGTGGCTGGCGGGGACGCAGTTGGAGCAGCGCGTCTCGCTCGAAGACTACTCGGTCTCGAACCGGGGCCTGCGGTCGGGGCTGGTGGGGACGCCCGAGCGTGTGGCGGCGCGCGTCGAGGAGTTCGAGGACGCGGGCGTGGGCCTGCTCCTGCTCCAGTGCAGCCCGCAGCTCGAAGAGATGGAGCGGTTCGCCGCGCAGGTCATCGGCGGGAGGAGTGTCGGGAGTGTCAATCCGTAAGCTTATCGTGCTCGCGTCCGCGCTCGCGCTGTCGGCCGCGTGCGCGCCGACGCAGGCGCCGCCGCCCGCGCCGACGCAGCAGGCCGCGGGCGTCGCCGTGCCGTACGAGCAGGAGTTGGAGCAGTGGAAGGCGAAGCGGCTGGCGAGCCTGAAGAGCGAGGACGGCTGGCTGTCTTTAATCGGCCTCTTCTGGCTCAGGGAGGGCGAGAACAGGTTCGGGAGCGACCCGGCGGGCGACATCGTGCTGCCCGAGGGCAAAGCCCCGGCGCACGCGGGCACGCTCCGGCTCGCCGCGGGCAGGGTGACGCTCGAAGCCGGGCCGGGGGCGAAAATCACGTCCAAAGGTCAGCCCGTCACGACGCTCGAACTGAAGTCGGACGAGGACGGCGAGCCGACGCCGCTCGACCTCGGCCCGCTCAGCTTCCACGTCGTCAGGCGGGGCGACCGGCTGGGCCTGCGCGTCAGGGACCGCGAGAACCCCGCGCGCGCCGCGTTCAAGGGGACGGACTACTACCCGGCGGACGCGAAGTGGGTCGTCTCGGCGCGCTTCGAGCCGTACGACCCGCCGAAGCGCGTGCCCATCGTCAACGTCCTCAACATGGAGACCGAGGAGACCTCGCCGGGCGCGCTCGCCTTCGAGGTGGGCGGGCGCGAGTTCAGACTCGAAGCCCTGAAGGAGAAGGGCGAGGAGCAGTTCTTCATCATCTTCGCCGACCAGACGAGCGGGCGGGAGACCTACGGCGCGGGGCGCTACCTCTACGCCGACCCGCCGGGCGCCGACGGCCGCGTCAAACTCGACTTCAACAAAGCCTACAGCCCGCCCTGCGCCTTCACCCGCTACGCGACCTGCCCGCTCCCGCCCCCGCAGAACCGCCTGCCGCTGCGCGTCGAGGCCGGCGAGCGCTACCTCGGACACTGAAGGGCGGGGCCACGCCCGCGCCGCCCGCCGAAACATTTCCGCCCTTTTCGTCATTCAATAACAAACGGCTTTGCGCGCCGGGCCGGGTGCCGCCGGGGGCCCGGCCCGCGCCCGCCGCACGCCGCGAGGCGGGCGCGCTGATTTCTGTTGACACGGCGCCGCCTTAGGACTAGCCTGTCGTGCCTCCGGATTCAGACGCCGCCCGGCGCGCGCACGGAGTCCTTCCGCCGGCGCGGCCGGCGCGCGGCTCAGCGACACACTCCCGGCAGTCTCAATTCCCATGCCCCAAGACTAAGGAGAACGATGATGTCCGCAGTGCACACGACCGACGAGAACGACTGGACGGTGATGTTTTTTCTGGCGGGCGACAACTCACTGTCGCCCAGCCTGATTCCGCAGCTCAAGGCGCTCAGGGAGGCCGGCTCCCAGAGGAAGACGAAGGTCATCGTCCGCTTCGACCCCAGCGAGCGGGGCGTGCGGACCGGCGTCTTCGAGATGAACCGCGAGCAGAGGAGGAAGAGGGTGACGGCCATCGGCGACGGCCGCGACTCGTTCGTCGGCAACATGCTGGAGGACGAGGTGTCGCTCGACGAGCTGGAGAAGTCGAAGGGGAAGGGCGCCAAAGGGCTCGCCGCCGAGGCGAAGAAGCCCGACACGACCAGGGCGGACAAGGCGCTCGGCGACTTCCTCGACTACTGCGTCTCGAACCACCCGGCCAAACACTACCTCCTCTTCCTCGTCGGGCACGGGATGGTCGTGGGCAACGACGCCTTCCTGCCCGACGACCACCCGCCCACGGGCGTCACGCTCTGCCGGCTCGGCCAGATTCTGCGCGATTTCGCGCAGGGGGCGCGCGACTCCGGCGGCTCCTTCGACCTGGTCGCGCTGCACAGCTGCTCGATGAGCGCGGTCGAGGTGGCCTACCAGCTCAGGGGCTCGGCGCAGTACATGATGGCCTCGGAGGGCATCTCCTTCGTCGGCAGCCTGCCCTACCGCCAGCTCACGAAGAAGCTCCTGAACACGGCCGAGGGCGCGGGCGAGCGCGCCGCGAGCCCGGAGGAGGTCAGGGAGCTGCTGGGGAAGCTCTACTTCCACTGCCTCCACAACTCCGCCGACTTCACCGTCGCCGGCTTCTCGGCCGACCTCGCCATGTGCGACCTCGGCGACGACGCCAAGTTCGAGGGGCTGACCACGGCGCTCCGCCGGCTGACGCGGGCGCTCAGGAAGGGGCTCGACGACCCCCGCGCGAACGACCTCATCCTGCTGGCGCACCTGAAGGCGCAGAGCTACTGGCAGGAGAGCTACACCGACCTCTACGACTTCTGCCGCTGCCTCGAACGGGGCTGCGGCGGCGAGGAGGGTTTGGGCGAGCTCAAACAGGCGTGCCTCGACGTCATCACCGAGCTGGACCTCGACCGGGCCGACCCCTTCAAGCGGTTCGTCGTCTTCTCGGAGTACATCGGCCCGACCTACCAGTACTCGCACGGCCTGTCGGTCTACTTCCCGTGGTCGAAGCCGCTCCCCAGCGGCACCGAGGACATCCTCAAGACCTACGACTCCTACCTCTTCACGCAGGCGCTGAAGACGAAGGACGGCGAGGACGACTCGTGGCTGGCCTTCCTCAACGAGTACTTCACGAAGACCCGGCGCGCGCCGCGGCGCGGCGACCGCGACCTGGCGCCGCCCGCGCCCGGGGAGGGCGTGGCGGAGGTCGAGCCGGCCGAGCCGTTCCTGCCCGCGGCCATTTTCGTCCCCGCGGCGGTGGCCGACACCGCGCTCGACGTGCCGGACGGCAAGCCCACCCCCGCGATGTCCAAGTCTTCGCCGGCCGACAGCGGGGGCGGGGGCTGCAACTGCGCTTCCATCAAGAACTACCCGCTGGAGCTGGCCGACACCGTGAGCCACGAGGCGCGGAAGGCTTTCAAGAACCTCGCCAAAGAGGCGAAAGGGTGAGGGGGGAAAGGTGAGCGGATGTTAAAGCGGCTCGGCCTGCTCCTGACGGCGGCGGCGCTCTGCCTCGCGCTCGCCGCGCGGGCGCCGCGCGCCCAGACCGACTCCGACCCGGACGGCCGCGAGGCGGACGAGCGCGCCGCCACGGTCGAGGAGAGGCGCGGCGCGCTCCAGTCGCAGCTCGAGGCCGCGCGCCGGCTCCGCCAAGCCGGCGAGTGGGCGGGGGCGGCGCGCGCCTTGAACCGCGCGGGCCGCCTCCGTTTCCGACTCAGTCTGCCCGAGGAGGCCGCCTCCGCCCACCGCGAGGCGCTCGCGCTCGCCGCGCGGGCGCGCGACGCGCGCGCCGAGGCCGACAGCCTCAACGGGCTGGGCGCGGCTTACACGCGACTCGGCAGGTGCGCCGAGGCGGAGCCGCACCTCGCGCGCGCCGCCGAGCTGGGCGAGCGCGAAGGCTACGCGGAAGCGCGCGCGCGCGCGCTGCTCCTGCGGAGCGGCTGCCAGAACTACTACGACCACGCGCTGGCGCTGAGGACGGCCGAGGAGGCGCTGGCGCTCTGGGAGGCGGCGGGCGGGCGGCGCGGCGCCGCCGAGGCGCACTCCTCGGCCGCCTACTACCAGCTGGCGCAGAACAACCTGGCCGAGGCCGAGCGACACCAGGAGGCGGCGCTCGCCATCTGGCGCGAGCTGGGCTCGGCCGCGGGGCAGGCCGACGCGCTCATCAGCCTCGGCTTCACCGAGTACCGCAAGGGCGCGTGGCAGAGCGTCTTCTCCTACCTCACGCGGGCGCAGGGGCTGCTCGACGAGCGCGCCGAGCCCTACAAGATGGGGCAGATCAACGCCGGCCTCGCCGAAGCCTACATCGAGAGCGGGTCGCCCGAACTCGGGCTCGACAAGTACCGCCTCGCGCTCGACTACTACCGCGCGGCGCAGAGCCCGCGCTCGGTGGCCGTCATGTTCTGGGGCATCGGGAAGGCGCACCTGCTGCTGGGCGAGTACCCGCAGGCGCTTGAGAGTCTGCGGCGGGGGCTCGCCGACGCCGGGGCCATCGGCGAGGTCACCGTCGTCGCCATGTGCCACGAGTACATCGGGCGCACACAGGCGGCGGCGGGCGACCCCGAGGCCGCGCTCTCGCACCTCGGCGCGGCGCGGCGCATCTTCGAGCGCGCGTCGAACCCGATGGAGGTGGCGCGCGTGAGCGCGCTCGCCGGCCGCGTCCACGAGCGACGGGGGCGAATCGAGTCGGCGCGGGCGCACTACCGCGCGGCGCTCGACTCCTTCCGCGCCCTCTCCGACCGGCTCAACGAGTCGGCGACGCTCTACGCGCTCGGGAGTCTGGAGCTGCGGCTCGACAACCTCGGCGCGGCCGAGGACTACCTGCGCCGCTCCATCGAGGTCACGGAGGGCGTGCGCCGCGTCTCGACCGGCGGCGACCTGACGGCCGCCTTCTCCGCCACCGTCCACGACCGCTACCAGGCTTACGTCGAGTGCCTGATGCGCCGGCACGCCGCCGACCCCTCGCGCGGGCTCGACGCGCTCGCCTTCGAGAGCAGCGAGTCGGCGCGCGCCCGCTCGCTGGCCGAGCGGCTGCGCGAGACGGGCACCATCCCGGGGCTCGACCCGCCGCTCGCCGAGCGCGAGGCGGCGCTGCGTCAGTCGCTCCGCGCGAAGGAGGACGCGAAGGTGACGCTGCTCGGCGGGCGCTACCAGAAGAAGGAGTTGGAGGCGCTCGACGCCGAGCTGGCGCGTTTGGAGGCGGAGTACAAGGCGCTCGACGAGGTGATACGCGCGCGCCACACGGCTTACAGCCGGGCGTGGAGCCCGGGCGGGTGGACGCTGCGGCGCGTGCAGCAGCAGGTCGTCGCCGACGACGAGACGCTGCTGCTGGAGTACAGCCTCGGGGCGGAGCGGAGCTACGTCTGGGCCGTGACGCGCGACGCCGTGCAGAGTTACGAGCTGCCCCCGCGCGCGCAGATAGAGGGCGCGGCCGGGAGGGTCTACCGCCTGCTCGCGGCGAAGCCCGACGAGGGGGGCGAGGGCGAGCGGGCGGCGGCCGAGCTGGACGAGGTCGCGCGGGAGCTGAGCCGGATGGTGCTCGCGCCCGCGGCCGAGGCGCTGCGCGGCCGGCGGCGAGTCGTGGTCGTCGCCGACGGCGCGCTCGACTACGTCCCGTTCCAGCTCCTTTCGTCGCCGGCCGCGGAGGGCGACGGGCCGCTGGTCTCCGCCTACGAAGTCGTCTACGCCCCGTCGGCCTCCGTCCTCGGGCAGTTGCGCGAGGAGGCGGAGCGGCGCCGGGCGCCCTCGAAAACGCTGGCCGCCTTCGGCGACCCGGTCTTCCCGTCGAACTACCTCGCGCGCAGGGGCGCGGGCGGCGGCGTCGAGGTCGCCGGGCTGCGGCGGATGGAGGGCGAAGACTTCCTGAGCCGGCTGCGCGACGTCGAGGTGGACGGCGACACGCTCGACCCCGCGACGGCGCGGCAGCTCTTCTTCGCCGGGGTGGAGCTGGAGAATTTGCGCGAGGCGGCGGCGGGCGGCGACCCGCTCATCGCGTCGGGCTTCGAGGCGACGAGCGACCGCCTGCGCGGCACGGACCTCTCCGAGTTCGCCATCCTCCACATCGCCACGCACGGGCTGCTCGACCCGAAGCGGCCGGAGAAGTCGGGGCTGCTGCTCTCGACCGTGGACGCGGAGGGGCGGGCGCGCGCGGGCTTCGTCGGGCTGCGCGACATCTACTCACTGCGCACGCCGGTCGGGCTGGTGGTCTTGAGCGCGTGCCGCACGGCGCTCGGCAAGGAGGTGCGCGGGGAGGGGATGATCGGGCTCACGCGCGGCTTCATGTACGCGGGCGCGTCGGGCGTGGTGTCGAGCCTCTGGAAGGTGAACGACGAGGCGACGTCGGAGCTGATGAGGCGCTTCTACGAGAACATGCTGCGGCGCGGCATGACGCCGGCGGCGGCGCTCGGCGCGGCGCAGAACAGCATCCGGCAGGAGCCGCGCTGGCGCTCGCCCTACTACTGGGCGGCCTTCACGCTCCAAGGCGAGTACCGCCAGGTCCTGCGCCCCGCGCCCGCGCACCCCGCGGCCGTCTACGCGAAGGCCGCCGTCTTAGCCGCGGCACTCCTGCTGCTCTCGCTCGCCGCCTGGGCGGCGTGGCGACTCCGGCGTCGGCGCGCCGCGGCGGCCTGAAACTTCGACACGGAGGCGCGGCCGACC